>CAVZEP010000019.1:0-21797 GCA_963774275.1 uncultured Chloroflexia bacterium
CGTTATAAAAATTCCTCGCAATCACACTCCGTTAGTTAAAAAGCAATGGGAGTAACCCTTTGCCTCATACAACCCGATAACCAAGCGAGGTCGGCAGGATATGAAAACTGTCTTTATCCATCCTGAGCGCTGCATAGGTTGTAAGCAATGTGAAGTCGCCTGTGCAGTGGCTCACTCGCAGACTAAAAACCTGTTCCTGGCCAGGTGTTCGAATTACCATCTCCAAAGCCACGCATTCACGCCGAGCCTGGCCTGGTGCTCAACTCCGCCTTTCCCAATAAATGCCGGCACTGCAACCTGGCACCATGCCAGATGGCCTGCCCGACGGCAGCCATCACTCGCCCAGCGGATTACCCCGAGATCGTTTACCTCAGCCCGCATAAATGTATCGCCTGTGGCATGTGCGCTATCGTATGCCCATTCGATGTGATTACATACTATGCATCGAATTCCGCACCCGGCCGCCCGGCTGTGGCGACCAAGTGCGATCATTGCATCGAGCGTCAACGCCTGGGTGCGGTCCCTGCTTGTGTGGAAGCCTGCAAGGTGGGGGCTCTCGAGTGGGGTGAGCTAAATGATATGGTGAGAAGTGCCCGCACGCGTGATTCGAGGCCGTTTCGGTGGCGGTCGGGCGGGTAAGTGGAGATCTGATTCCAGTCCCCGCTAATGTGGAAGCCTGGCAAGCCTATGGAGCTGAAGTCAGCCATCTGAATACCAGTGGTGAGAAAGGAGCATGAGCCATGACACCGTTCAGTGGAAACGGATATAAGAAATATAGTGTCAATGAAGACACCTGGGCAATGATGGATATTGCCCACCGTGAAGGTATCGAGACGGTCTGGGACCGTCTTGCCAGGCAGGAACCCCAGTGTGGCTACTGCCAGTTAGGCACCAGCTGTCGTATCTGCACCATGGGACCTTGCCGGGTGGATCCCTTCGGGGACGGTCCGCAGAAGGGCGTGTGTGGTGCCGATGCAGATATCATCGTGGCACGCAACCTTGCCCGTATGGTTGCAGCCGGCGCATCCTCCCATGGCGACCACGGGCGGGATATCCTCGAAGCGCTGCACCTGGTGGGTGAAGGAAAAACGGACGTTTACAAGATCAGTGATCCTGCCAAGCTGCGCAGGTTGGCAGCCGAGTATGGGATCGTTGCCGATGGCAAGAGCGACCAGGAGGTTGCCAAAGCGCTTGCCTGGCAGATGATGGAAGATTACGGCATGCGCCGTGAAGGCTTGCCGATGGCGAAACGTGCTCCACAAGCCCGGCAGGACCTGTGGCACAAGACTGCCACTTACCCACGCGGTATCGACCGCGAGAACGTTGAGATGCTGCACCGCACCCATATGGGTGTGGATAACGATTGGGTCAACATCCTGCTTCAGGCGGTCCGCACCGCTCTCAGCGATGGCTGGGGTGGTTCGATGCTGGCCACCGAGCTCTCCGACGTGTTGTTCGGTGTTCCTACGCCAAAGATGTCACAGATGAACCTGGGTGTGCTCAAAGCCGACCAGGTCAACATCATCCTGCATGGGCACAATCCAATGCTCTCTGAAGTCATCGTTACGGCTTCACAGGACCCTGAGCTGCTCGAGCTGGCAAAATCCAAGGGTGCACAGGGCATCAACCTGGCCGGGTTGTGCTGCACCGGGAATGAAGTGCTGATGCGCAAAGGTATCCCTATGGCAGGCAATCACCTGATGCAGGAGCTGTCCATCATCACCGGTGCGGTCGAAATGATGGTCGTGGATTACCAATGCATCATGCCCTCTGTAGCCGAAACAGCCAGGTGCTTCCATACGAAGGTCATCAGCACTTTTGATAAAGCCAAATTCCCTAGTGTGGAGCATATCAGCTTTGACCCACAGCGAGGGCTCGCCATCGGCAAGCAAATTGTGAGAATGGCAGTCGAAAATTATACCAACCGCGTCCGAAGCCGGGTGCGTATCCCGGTCAAGCCGGTGCCGGTGATGACCGGTTTTTCCATTGAAGCCATTCTATCTGCTCTGGGAGGCACACCCAAACCGTTGATTGATGCCATCGTAGCAGGCAGCATCCGCGGGGCAGTGGGCGTAGTGGGTTGCAATAACCCCAAGATCGAACAGGATTTGGGTCACACCGAGCTGACCAGGCGCTTGATCGAGAATGACATCCTGGTGCTGGTCACTGGATGCGCCACCGTGGCAGACGGTAAAGCCGGATTGATGGTACCCGAGGCAGCTGAGCTGGCTGGGCCGGGTTTGAAAGCCGTGTGCAAGGCACTGGGCATCCCGCCTGTGCTGCATGTAGGTAGCTGCGTGGATAACAGCCGTATCATTGCCCTGGGAGCCGCCTTGGCAAACACTTTGGGTGTGGATATCAGTGCACTACCCCTGGCAGGAGCTGCGCCGGAATGGTATTCCGAGAAGGCGGTTGCCATCGGTGTGTACGTGGTCGCATCGGGAATCTACACTGTGCTGGGGATTGCGCCACCTGTCTTTGGCAGCCCAAATATCGTCAAGCTGCTCACGGAAGGTTTGGAAGGCGTGTTTGGGGCCACTTTCGCCGTCGAACCAGACCCGAACCGGGCTGCGGTGCTCATTCGCAGGCACATCGAGAAGAAGCGCCAGGGATTGGGTATACCCGCCATTGACCCGGCGACCATTGCCATGCCAGAAGCTGAGCTGCAGCTCGCTTAGTAGGTGCGGCTCGTGAGCCGTACTGGAGGGCTTTATGAAAATCATCATCATCGGTGCCGGACCCGCGGGTGTGACAGCCGCGGAAACGGTGCGTACTTTTGACCGTCAGGTTGAGCTAACCATGCTCACAGACGAGCCCTATCTGCCTTACTCTCCTCCGGCGATGGCAGACCACTTTATCCATGGAAATGACCTTCACCTGTGGCGCTCGTCCGACTGGCCAGAGCAGGTGGGTCTGGATTTCCGCAGTGGGGTGCGTGTGGCCGCCATCGAGCCTGAGAACCATCGCATACTTTTGGCAAATGGTGAGCGACTTAAATATGACCGGTTATTGATTGCCACTGGAGCGCGCTTATATGCCCCATTGGAAGGGGCAGGCATGCCCGGGATATATAACTTCAAGTCGCTCAGCGCAGCTGAAAACCTGGTAGGCAAAGTAAGATCTGGGCAAGCCAGCTCAGCGATCATCGTTGGTGCAGGCTTTATCGGTATGGAGATTGCCTTGCTGTTGCGTGAGCTGGGTGTTCAGGTGACCCAGATCGAAATGCTCGACCAGGTGATGGCAACCATGTTGGATGCTGAGACAGCAGGGATTGCCCTCAACCTGATGCGCACCAAGGGCGTGGATGTGCGCTTGAAGACCAAAGCCGCAGCCTTCGTTGGGAATGGGAAGGCGAGTGGTGTCAGGCTCGAGTCAGGTGAGGGTTTTCAAGCTGACCTGTTGATCGTAGCTACGGGGGTCAAGCCCAACCTGGACCTGCTGGAAGGCAGCACAATTGCCACCAACCGGGGTATCATCGTGGATAGCCATCTCCAAACCAATGCACCCGATATTTATGCCGCCGGTGATTGCGTGGAATCACCCAATCGGTTTACTGGCGAACGTTACGTACATGCCATCTTCCCGAATGCTATCGAGCAGGGCAGAGTGGCGGGCATGAACCTGGCTGGTTACCCGGTGGAATACGAAGGTGCAGAAAAGATGAACAGCCTGAAACACCTGGGGTTGCCCATCATGGCGGCGGGTGAAAAAAAGGGAGATACCATCCTGCGTGAGCAACATGACGGTAGTTTACGGACCATCTATCTGCTTGAAAACCAGCTGGTAGGGTTCCAGCTGGCGGGAGATATCCGCGCCGCAGGTGTTCTGCATGCCTTAATGACCCAAAAAAGCGACGTCAGCTCCCTGCTACCTCACCTGCTAGACCCGAACTTCGGTGAGGGCATGCTGGCATGGAGGGCGATCACCGCATATTTGTAAAAGCAGGTATTGCTAATCGGGAAACCCTGCTAGGTATTCTACCAAGCAGGGTTTTTCATTGAGTTGGGTTTCCGATTGCCCATTTGACTATTGATCGACGGATTATGGCTGTAGTCATAAGTGATCATCTACCTCTGCTGTTTAGATGATGTTCTAAAGAGAAATAGATCAGGGTAAAAATAGTCCGTGAAGAAGCTGAAGAGGTTTAAGTCTTCATTGGGTTATGACAGGAATTGGTATCACCGTTCGACCGTTATCGCCGGGTCCGTTTTATCCACCACCCGGCAGCTCGTTGGTGCCGAAAACGGCAGGGTCAGTGCCTAAAACTTTTCACGTCTGAGGTTCGAGGTGAATATCTATTGATGCATCCGGATGGAGGTCATGAAGATTAGAACCGGCATGTACTCTCGATGCTAAACTTGCCACACAGCTACCATAAATACTATCTACGGGGTGTAAAATTGCTTTTTATCGGTTCGATTGGATGTAACGGAGGAAATAGACATGAACAGCAAGTTACAATTCTTCGGTGCAATAAAAACAGGACAACTCTCCGAGGTCAGGTTAATGCTCGCAGGTGACCCATCGCTCCTGGCAATACGCGATGAGCAGGGTGTCTCAACAATCCTGACAGCCATTTATTACGGTCGGGAAGCCGTTCTGGATGAGCTGCTGGCACACAAGCCTATCTTGGATATCTGGGAAGCCTCGGCCGCGGGTCAGCTAGCGAGGGTGAATAAAATCCTGGATCAGGATGCATCCTTGCTCGACCACCACTCACCGGATGGCTTCACTCCTTTAGGATTAGCAGCCTTTTTTGGAAGAATGGCGATACTGGAGGCACTCGTCGCTCGAGGAGCGGACGTGAATATTGCCTCCAACAATTCCATGAGAGTATTCCCGTTGCATAGTGCAGTCGCTCATCACAATTTCACCGTGTCATTGCAAATGGCAGCTGTGTTGTTGAAACATGGTGCAGACGTAAATGCATCTCAAACTGGTGGATGGACCCCACTTCATGAAGCCGCATCGCGCGGAGATATCGACATGGTCAAATTGCTTCTCCAGTATGGCGCGCAGAAGCGAGTGCATAATGAGGACGGCATTACTCCACTAGATATGGCTCAAAAAGGTGAACACAAAAGTGTCATCGCAATGCTTGAATAAAATAATAACGCTTGAGTCAGCAGAATACACAAGATAATCAGCAGGCAAATCCATTACGTTGTGCATGTGAGGTCAATCATGAGAATTCTGATCACCGATTGGGTCGAATTGGATCAGGTGCTGCCCCTGGCACAAAAGTACCAGGTCGGTTTGGAAGTGTTGGAGTTTTCCCTTCCCGCTAACCTGGACCTAGCCAATACTCTGGTGAATGATATCCGGCAGAAAGTAAGTGCCATCCCATTGCTGGGGATGCATGGACCATTTTCAGAGCTGGTGCCCGCCAGCCGAGACCCGCTCGTGCGCCAGGTGGCTCGCACCCGCTTCCAGCAGGGGTACGATCTGGCGCAAATAATCGGTGCACAGCACCTTATCCTGCATTCCGGATATGTTCCGAAAACCTACCCCCGTGACCAATGGATCCAAAACTCGTTCGAATTCTGGGTCGATTTTCTGGTTGATAAACCTGCTTCCAACATGATCCATGTGGAGAACGTCTATGAAGATGATTTCGCTCCCTTGCAGCAGCTGATCGAGCGGGTAAACCAATCACTACAGGCTGAGATCTTGTCGGTATGCCTGGATATCGGGCATGTCAATGCCAATTCGTCAAAAACACTGCCGGAATGGATCATGGGGCTGGGGGATAGAATTCGTTACGTGCACCTGCATAATAACGATGGCATCCTGGATGACCACTGGAGACTGGATAAGGGTAAGATCAATATCGGTGAAGTGTTGGACCTGCTGTCAAAACATTCCCCCAATTCAGTCTGGAACATTGAGACCCTGGTGAGTGATATTGAGCCATCCCTGCTCTGGATGCAGGAGCACGGGTATATGTAACTGAACTATCGAACGGAAGAGTTATCTAACCAGTACGGGTGATAGTTTCCAGGCGCGCATGGGTTAGTTTTTCCAATGCATCCACTGGCAGGTGGATGTTCAGCCCCCGCTGACCACCCGAAACGTGGATTTCCTGATACTTTCGTGCGCTTGAATCCAGCACCACCTCGAAACCCTTGTTGATCAATGCCAGGGGAGAAATTCCACCTGCCTGCAGGCCCGTGAGCTGCTCAGCCTCGTGCTCGGTAGCCAGGTGCAGCTTTTTCTCACCCAGGGCTTTGGCCGATAACCTCAGGTCCACCTCAGTTGATCCGGGCACGACAGCCAGGATGGGTTTGCCTTTACCCTCCCGCTTTACCACGATGGTCTTGAACACCTGCTCGAGGGGTACGTTGAGCAGGCGGGATGTCTCGAGTGCGCCCAGTTTCTCGGGAGGCAACTCAAAGGCCGTATATGAGATTTTCTTCGCATCCAGCAAGCGAGTGAGGTTGTTGGTGATCACAAGGTTGACTTTCAGTCGTTAATCCTGTATATTATTCGTAGCGCTGACCAATTTATGGGTGTGAAATCGAAGTTCAGCGCACATCCCAATTTTATCAATAGATTTTACTGTAAAAATGATTATTATCGTTGCTATCCCATCTCGCCAGGTTGGTTAAGCTGTGATTTGCATTCTAATCGTGCTCACCGCCCCACATCCATCAACCGTCATCAGCCTACGATAAGGCAAGTAAACGGATTCATACCAAGGTAATCAGGAGAATATGATGTCAGAAAAGCCATGGTTAGATCATTACGATCAAGGTGTACCGAAAACATTGCAGCCTTACCCTGAAATCACACTGATTGAAACGCTGCGAGAAACCGTCCAGCTTAAACCGGAATTCCCGGTGCTGCTTTTCAAAGGCACTCCGATGACCGCTGCGGAGCTGGAGCGATTAAGCAATGCCATGGGTGCAGCATTGATCGCCAAAGGAGTAAAGAAAGGTGATCGAGTGGCGTTACTGCTTCCAAACAGTCCCCAGAGTTTCATCGGGTTGTTCGGCATCTGGAAAGCCGGTGGGATTGCCGTGCCCATCAATCCCTTGTACACGGAGAGTGAGCTGGAATTCGCCCTTAAGGAATGCGGTGCGACAGCAGCCATTGTGCTTTCCTCGTTCTACGACAAGTTCAAATCGGTCCAATCGCATACGAATGTAGAAACTGTGATTGCCACGAACATCAAGGAATACCTGCCACCCGTGCTGCGCTTCTTGTTCACCCTGGTTAAAGAAAAGAAGGAAGGGTATCGCATCACACCACAGGCAGGGGATGTATGGTTGGGTGAGCTCTTGAGAAAATATAAATCGGCACCCAGGCCAGCTGTGGAAGTAAAACCCAGCGATCCCTCCATTTTCCTGTTCTCGGGAGGTACAACTGGAACACCCAAATGTGCGATTGGCTCGCACCAGGCACTGGTCATGTCGGGCATGCAGATCAGTAACTGGTTTAGGCTCAATACGAATGAGTGGCAAGGTTCAATAATGCAGAACATGCCGCTCTTCCACGTCTATGGCCTGGCTGGCGTTATGCCCACAGGACTCGTTGGACACAATACCCTGATCCTGGTACCCAATCCACGCGACATGAAGGATCTGCTCGAGACCATTCACAAGGCAAAGCCGAGTTTCCTTCCAGGTGTACCGACCTTGTTCATCGCCCTGATCAACCATCCGGATGTCCAATCGGGCAAGGTGAGCCTAAAGTCGATTAAGAATTGCATTTCCGGTGCTGCGCCCTTATTGTACGAAACCAAGCAACGCTTCGAGGCATTGACCGGAGGAAACATCGTTGAAGGTTACGCGATGACCGAGAATATGATGGCAACCGTAATCACCCCGGTCGGGGGAACCTATAAACCTGGCTCCACGGGCCTGCCAGTGACGGATATTGAAATCCGCATTGTGGATACTGAGACAGGCTTGGCGGAGATACCAATCGGGCAGGTTGGCGAGATCACCATGCGCTGCCCACAGCTGATGCTGGGATATTACCAGCATCCCACAGAGACAGCCAATACCATCCGGGACGGCTGGCTATTCACGGGTGACCTTGGCTATTTAGATGAAGATGGATACCTGTTCATCGTGGACCGCAAGAAGGATGTGATCAAACCGAGTGGATTTCAGGTGTGGCCACGCGATGTGGAGGAAGTGATCGCTTCACACCCGGCAGTGGCAGAAGTGGGCGTGGCAGGCATCCCAGACACTTACTCTGGTGAAGCCGTCAAAGCCTGGGTGGTACTGCGGGAAGGTCAACAACTTAGTGAAGATGAGTTGCGGCAGTTCTGCCACTCCAAATTGACCGGGTACAAAGTACCCAAGCATATCGAGTTTCGCGATTCGTTGCCGAAGACTATGGTGGGTAAAGTGCTACGGCGTGAGCTGGTGCGGCAGCAAGAATCTGGCGAGCTGTAAGCTGAACCAGACGAGTAAATCCATGAGGCACAATCCTCCCCAACGAGGATTGTGCCTTTTTTCAATTTATACCCTTCCGCCCATGATAAACTTATCCAATGGTGGTATTCCATCCAATCAAACATAAAATCCCGGATTTCTCATGATTCCTGCTAATCTCCTGGGCGTAATATTTGCCCTCACCTCGGCTGCGGTGTGGGGGAGTGGAGACTTCAGCGGTGGTCTGGCAACGCGCAAAAGCAACCAGTACCAGGTGCTTATGCTGGCAGCCCTCTCTGGAATGGTCATGTTGTTGGCATGTGCGTTGCTGTGGGGCGAGGGCTTGCCCTCCCGAAGAAGCATCTTCTGGGGAGCCATGGCTGGCTCAGCAGGTGCACTGGGGATGGCTGCCTTATATCGTGCCCTATCGATGGGTCATACTGCCAGCGTCGCACCTACATCCGCCATCACCTGCGCAGCCTTGCCCGTGATCTTCGGAACGCTTACATCCGGTTTACCCAAGCTCACCCAGCTGGGTGGGTTTGTGCTGGCATTCCTGGGTATTTGGCTGGTGAGCAAAAGCCCCACAGCAGGTGAAAAGTCATTCCGAGAGGGGATGCTGCTGGCCTTTCTCTCGGGAATAGGGTTTGGGGGATTCTTTCTATTCATTGCCCAGGTGGATAAAGGGCAGGTCTTCGGACCGATATTTATCGCCCGCACCATTACGCTTTGCATCGCAGTGTTCATGCTGAGATTGAAACACATCCCCCTGCCAGCCCTCACTTCCAACCCGATTGCCATTCTGGCGGGGGTATTGGATACGGGGGGTAACATCTTTTACCTTCTCGCCACCCAATATACCCGCCTGGACGTAGCGGCAGTGCTATCCTCGCTCTACCCTGCCGGGACGGTGATCCTGGCTACGATCCTCCTGAAAGAGAAAGTGTCGCTGGCGCAATGGACTGGCGCCAGCCTGTGCTTGATGGCAGTGGGATTGATCACCATATAAATAAAAGGAGAATGTTCATGCAGATTGAACACATAGCCGTTTGGACGTACCAGCTTGAACGGTTGAAGGATTTCTATGAGACCTATTTCCAGGCACAGGCAGGGAATAAATACCACAATAGCACCAAAGGTTTAGAATCGTACTTCCTGAGCTTCTCTTCAGGGATGCGCCTGGAGCTGATGACGATGCCCGGCATCCAAGATAGATTGGTGAATCCAAGTGAGGTAATTATCGGCTATACGCACATCTCTTTTGCCACAGGGAGCGAGCGTAGCGTGGATGAGCTGACCAACCAATTACGACGGGATGGCTACCATGTGATGGCTGGCCCGCGCCACACAGGTGATGGATATTATGAGAGCGTGGTGTTGGATCCCGATGGAAACCAGGTTGAGATCACGGTATGAAATCCGGGTTTGACGCGGCCGATGAAATACTGTATAAAGGGAATATCTATCTGCTAGATTGTTGGAAAGGACATAATTCGTGGTACAGATGACAAACGCCTCCCCTACCCAGGCAAGCTATTACAATTCTCAGATACGCACCGAATTATCCCGCGGCGACTGGGTCGCGCTTCACCAGATCACGACGGAGTGGCTACAAGCAGTGCCGTACCAGCCTGCAGCGACTTTCATCCAGAACATCGCTTGTTTGTTCACCAACCCACCTGACATTATCCGCAATAAACGCTATCTAGAAACTGTGATTAATAAAGACTGGAAAACCGTGATAAGCTGGTTCAAAGAATTCCAGTCTGAGACTGACAGGCACAATCCCTATTATCAATCCCTGGATTTCATCCTCCAGCCTGCATCCAAAAAGAAAGATAGCATTGAAGCAGCTCTCCAGGAGCATCCAACTAATTCTGTGCTGTTATTCCTGCAGGCAATTTCTCTGCGAAACCGGAACACAGCCATCGAAAAACTCAAGCTGGCACTGAAGGACAAACCTGAGTTTCCGGCCTGTTACTACCTGTTGGGCATATTTTCACTACAGATGAACCAGGTGCAGGCAGCTGAGGGATACCTCACTCAGGCTGTCGAGCAAGCTCCGGATTTCCTGGAGGCACACTACCAGCTCGGTTCATTATATACCTTGTATCTCCCCAACTCTGGTGAGAAATCCAAATTACATTTCCAGCGGGTGATCGAGCTCGACCCCGAGGGAGGGGCAGGCAAGGATGCCCAAAAAGTGCTGGAGACCCATACCAAGCCACAGTATGGGCAGCGTATTGGAGGTGACCCAAGTGCACGCAAGGGGGGATTGTCCATCCTGACCATCCTGGGCATCTCGCTCTTGACCGTAGCCCTGTTTTCAGGTCCTATCGCCAGCCTGTTCAGGATCACAAGCCCTCTCATGGGCATCCTGGCAGGGTTATTCGTATTCATCGGGTTATACTCAGCACTGGGCAGGAAGAAGTAAGGTTGGTTAGCTACAAGGCTCAGAAAGCATCCTGGCAATGGATTTGATAACAGGTTCGGATCAGTAAACCTGGTAGTAGACAACATGAATATATATGCGAGAATTTACGGAATGGCAGGAAGAAGTCTCGACCCCTGGCGAAGATCAAGGCCTGTGTTTGAGATGTCAAATCCGTCCCATGTGAAGCGCGTCAACCTTGACACATGTCATAGGAGAATCATATGAACTGGCAAGAACAACTCAACGATGATTTCAGTCAGCTGGCTGTTGGAGCCTGAAGACCCAGGCGTGCGTTACATGGCTATGCGCGACCTGCTGGATAAGACCTCGGATGACCCGGATATGATCTCCGCACAGCATACTGCTCACACCCAGGGACCCATCGCGGCTATCCTGGACCAAATACAACCGGAAGGTAATTGGGCTGAACGCGGCCCGGGCTACCTGCCAAAATACCGTTCATCGGTCTGGTCCATCACCTTGCTGGCCCAATTAGGAGCACGGGCAAGTGAAGATGAGCGCATCAGGCGTGCCTGTGCTTACCTTTTGGACCAATCCATGGCACCAGGCGGTCAATTCACCATTAATGGCACCCCATCGGGCACGATCGACTGCCTGCAGGGCAACTTGTGCTGGGCACTGCTCACCCTTGGCTATGACGACCCCAGGTTGGCTTTAGCTTTTGAGTGGATGGCTCGCACAGTCACCGGTGAAGGCATGGCACCGAAAACCGACAAAAACGCTGAGTGCAGGTATTATGCCGCCAAGTGCGGTTCGATGTTTGCTTGTGGAGCAAACTACAACCAACCCTGTGCCTGGGGTGCGGTCAAGGTCATGCTTGCATTCGAGAAGCTTCCGGAGGATTACCACACGCCCTTGATCAAAAATGCCATCCAGCAAGGAGTGAATTTTCTTTTCAGCACTAACCCGGCAAAAGCAGATTGGCCTTCAGGTGGAGCGGATAAACCCAGCTCGAACTGGTGGAAATTCGGCTTCCCGGTGTTCTACATCACCGATATCTTGCAAGTGGTGGAAGCACTGGTTGGCCTGGGTTATGCACGCGACCCGCGCCTTACAAATGCTCTCGAGCTTATTCGAAATAAGCAGGATGACCTGGGCAGGTGGTTGCTGGAGTACGATTACACCGGCAAGACCTGGGTGGATTTTGGGATGAAGAAACACCCCAATAAATGGGTCACGTTAAGGGCATTGAAGGTGATGAAAGAGGTAGGAGGGAAAACCATCTGAGGTGGGTAGGTGGATGGTGGTACGGTGGATCAGCGATTGTTGTGCCAGACGACAAAAGTGGAGTACGCCGGTGGTTAGAAACATTCGGTATATAAACAAACCGGACAATGCCGGCTATTAATAGGAAACCCGTAAAGTGGGTTAATAATGAATAAAAATGACGCAAAGTAGTACTTATTATCGCTTGGTTTATCACTTTACGTGGGGAACAAAAAACAACCTGCCATTAATAACTCCGACTGTTGAAGAACGATTATTCCCATATATTGGTTATAAGTGTAAAGAATTGGGATATTTTCTTCATGCTGTTAATGGAACAGAAGATCATGTCCATCTGTTAATTTCACTGACTCCATCAATATTGGTACAAGATGTTGCTAAAAACCTGAAAGGTGCGTCGTCACATTACATAAATAAGGAAACAAACCTTGGCGAGATTTTATACTGGCAAGATGGATATGGTGTTGTCACTTTACGGAAGCAGAAATACCCAAGGTGGAAAATACATCCAGCGTAAAAGTGACCAAATAATGGAGAGATATTGGGAGTTTTTGAAAGATCGGAAGAGTAATATTTTGATGCCAGGTAATTTTAGTGAAGATCAAGATATATCCGTAGTGATAACCGAAGAGCAGGTTTAATAAGGTGTCCATCGTATTCCAGCCAAACACAGGTGAAGGATATAATTCATATATGGATATTGCGCCAGTGGTTAGAAACCACCGGCTTATATTATTAAACCCGCTTTGCGGGTTTAATAAGCTTAGCCGTCGGATTTATCCGACGGCGAATAAGGGATAGAGGATTCATCAGTGATTGATGCACCAATGGTTAGAAACCTTCGGTTAATAGAAATCCCACTTTGCATGTTGGGTCATCATAGCCACTGGATTCATGCGATGGTGAGGGGAATATATAAAAACGATTTTCCTGGTTATCTAGAGAGTTTTCACATTCAATGGCAAGGTCAAGGTGAAAAGCGCCCCACCTGAAGCGTGATTGGTGGCGGTCAGGTCACCTCCATGAGCGCGAGCCAGGTTACGGGCGATGGCTAAACCCAGCCCACTGCCACCTTCTATGCGGGAGCGGGATTTATCCGCACGATAGAAGCGCTCAAAAATGAATGGCAATGCCTCTGGTGGGATGCCCGGACCTGTGTCATGCACGGTTAGGCGGGCTACTTTTGGCATGGATGTGATAGTAACTTCGATCTGCCCGCCTGCTGGGGTATAGCGCAGGGCATTGGAAAGCAGATTGGTGAGCATCTGTTCCAGGCGCATCGGGTCAAGCGAGAGAAGAGGTATAGTTGTGGCAGGCGGAGTGAGGGTCAGCGCGACCTGCTGTGTGGCAGCTTGCGGCTTGAAATGCTCCACCACGCGTTCCACCAAAGAAGTGAGGTCAGTGGGTGTCAGCACCAGCTCGATCTGCCCGGCATCTGCCAGCGCCAGGGTGCGCAAATCCTCCACCAGGTGGGTAAGCATATGATTTTGCTCGATCACTGGGGCCAGGTTCTCTATCGTAAGCGGGTAAACACCATCCTGTAAGGCTTCGAGGTTGGCGCGCTGCACCGCCAGCGGGGTACGCAGCTCGTGGGCAATATCAGCCGTCATGAGGCGGCGGGATTCCTGCACTTGTTGAAGTGAATCGGCCATGTGGTTGAAAGTGTGTCCCAGTGTTGCCATCTCATCATTACCCTGGATGGTCACATGTTGGGTTAAATCACCCTGGGCAAGCTTTTGAGCCGCAAAAGTCAGCTCACGTACCGGGCGCAGTAGCGTATATGCCAAGACCATTGCCAGCACCAGCCCCAAACCTCCCGCCAACAGCCCGGCTATGATCACACCACGGTTGAGCCGATTTAATAGCTGCTGCTCATTCCCCGCGTTAAGCCCCATCCCACCAATCGCTCCCAGGTATCCAACAGTTGCTCCATCCACCTGAAGCTGGATGGAGCCAGCCAAACTTGACTGATCCAACTTTTTCCCCACGGAGGATCCATTGGTATCGACAATGATGGTGCCGGTAGCATCCGCCACGAGCAAGCGTTGGCCCATCATCCTGCCCATCCCTCCTGGAGAGATGTCGACTACGGATTGAACGTTTGACCAGGAACCATGACGTTGGTAATAGTCTTCCAGGCTGGTGGCCAGATCACTCAAACCATACATTCCACCCCGAAGCATAAAAGTACGCACTTCATTGACTGCACCAAATCGAGCGATGACAGCTACCAGCGAAACTGAGACCAGCACGATCAGGGTAAATGAGAGGAATAGTTTTAAACGCATAAGATCACACGATCAGTGATGTTCATTTCAATCTCGGGCGAAGCGATAACCAATTCCGAAAACGGTTTCGATGTATTTCGGCTTCTTCGAGTTGGTTTCAATTTTGGCGCGCAGGTTCTTGATGTGGGCGTCGATGGTTCGTTCGTATCCCTCATAAGCGACACCCTGGGCAGCCTCGAGCAATTGCAAGCGGCTGAATACCCGCCCGGGTTGCCCGGCGAGCGTCAGGAGCAGGTTGAACTCAGTGGGGGTCAGCTCAATGACTTCGCCTTCGCGAGTGAGGGTATGAGCACCCTGATCGATCTCCAGACCTGCGATTTGCAGGAGCTGAACGGGTTGTTGGGTAGCCTCAGAGCGACGCAATAAGGCATTCACCCGGGCTACAACGATGCGTGGAGAAAAAGGCTTTGGGATATAGTCGTCTGCACCCAGCTCAAGTCCAATGAGCTGGTCGATCTCATCGGCACGGGCGGTGAGCATAATGATGGGCGTACGCCGTGACTCGGTTCGGCGAATACGCCGCGCCACCTCCAGCCCATCCATGCCGGGCAGGTTCAGGTCGAGGATGACCAGGTCGGGATGCTTATCCTCCCAGGTAGTGAGGCCGGTATCCCCACGCATGGCGGTGAGTACGCTAAAGCCGGCCTGCTCCAGGTAGGAGCGCAACACGCGCACCAGCTCAGGCTCGTCTTCGATGATCAGGAGAGTATGAGGCATGGTGGAGAGTATACCGCTGGTGACGAAAAGGTGGTGAAGAAATTATGAAGGATAATCACCGGTGAACACATAAGTAAACGGAAATGAGCTGGTTTGGCAGCCCCCGCAGCAGCGTAACAAAGCACGCATATGAGCAACAACCATGCGCGGCGAGAAGGGTTTGGGGATGCAGTCATCCGCACCTAACTCCAGCTTGATGAGCTGGTCTATCTCGACGGCACGGGCGGTGAGTATGATGATAGGCGTGCGCCGGGTCTCGGTTCGGCGAATGCGACGCGCCACCTCCAAGCCATCCATGCCGGGAAGGTTCATATCGAGGATGATCAGGTCGGGGTGCTTATCCTCACAGGTGGTGAGGCCGGTACCGCCACGCATGGCGGTGAGCACGCTAAAACCAGCTTGTTCCAGGTAGAAGCGCAGCATACGGACGAGCTCGGGTTCGTCTTCGATGATAAGCAAGGTATGAGGCATAGGGAGAGTACATCGCAATTGGAATGGAGAGGAAAGTAAGGAATTTGCAATTAGCTTAGTGGAAGGCACTCATGTAAAGAGGTAATCAGCAATCAAGCGCTCGATTGCATGAATGAAGAGCTGCACAGAGGCTCGTTTACATCTCTGTGCACTCAGCTTGTGTAGCGCTGTCATATCCGAAGAGAAGCTTTACGTCTCAGTGACTACGCATGACCAACGGCAAGGAGATATTATGCTGAGTCGTTTCCAGTTCCCCGCCGTACCAGAATCCGCCGGTCAAGGTATAGTCCCCACCCGACAAGACCCCTACGTCAGGCTGGCCGATAGTACCCCCCAAAGAGTAATCCCCGCCAGTGCTGAAGGTGCCCCCACCGCCATCGACCGTGCTCCAGCTCAGGTCATAGCCACCTCCTGATTGGGCAAGCACGACGGAAGAAAGAAGAAGGAGGAGGCAGGCGGCAACAAAGAGGAGGCACGGTTTCCGTATGAGCCTTATGCACCCGTTGGTGGCAATGATCTTACCTATTACGGTTTTCATTGTGCCCTCCCTCCCCGGCGCGTGACCCACACAAGACCGGCGACCAGCAATCCGAGACCAGACAGCAGACCCATCTGCCAGGTGCGAGAGCTGCCGCCATTGTGGGAGGTCGTCTCCAGCGCTGCAAGCCGCGCTTCGAATGCATCGATCTGACTCTGCTGGGAGTCGTTCTCAGCCCTCAAGGTCTGATTCTCGGCATATAGTGCCTGGATGGCAGCTAACGCCACGCCATCGGCATCCTCCATGTTAATCGCTGTGTCGCTCTCACCGAAGCCAAAGGTAGCAAAATCCTGAGCCACCAGACCAACGTGCCGGATTGAGTCATCCTGGCTCTTTAAGTTATATTCCTGCACCGGTAATGAGGCGAGCGTCTTGAGGATGGTCTGTTCATCAGCCGGGGAGAAGTTCTCCTTGGTGGCGCGGTCGCTGATGCTGTTCCAGGAGTTACCACCAGGGCTAACGAAAACGCCAGTGCTGTTGTCAGCACTGGTCAAGAAGGTAACCCCGCCGCTGGCGCGTGCCACCCATCGGTTATCTATGTCACATACCACATCATTCTCAACTGAGTCAGCCCAGACAAAGCAGCCATTGTTGAATGCCCTGGTACGATGACCAGCGGCAAAACTGTAGTCACCCTGCGCTAGGTTGTTGTAACCGCCTGAGATAGTGGCATAAGCGCCACTTGCTGTGTTGCTCCATCCTCCGCCAATGGTGGCATAATCCCCGTCAGCGGAGTTACCCCCACCACCGCTGATGGTGGTAGTCGCGCCGTTGGCAGTATTACCATTACCTCCACCGACGGTGGCTTCCCAACCTCCGGCAGTATTCCAGGTACCCCCAGCAACGGTCGACATGTGGCCACCAGCGAGGTTGCCGTTGCCACCACCCACGGTGGCATGGTCGTTGCTAGCAATGTTGCTCCAGCCTCCACCAACGGTTGCCTGGATACCACTAGCTGTATTGGAGAAACCACCAGCGACGGTGGCACCCTCACCACTGGCAGTATTACCAATGCCCCCACCGATCGTGGAAGCGTTTCCGTAGGCCGTGTTGGACGAACCCCCACCGACGGAAGCATTTTCAGCACTAGTATTATTCATAAGGCCTCCGCTGATTGTTGACCCGGTGCCATTGGCAAAATTGTACCCACCTCCACCAATGGTGGCATAGTTGCCGATGGCACGATTGCGTGTGGTTTCCGGATCATTGGGATCAGTGGGTCCCCCACCGCTAACTGTGGATGCAAAACCGCTAGCCTCGTTGTTGTTACCACCTCCTACGGTAGCCCAATCACCAATAGCGAGGTTAAAAGCACCCCCACCAACAGTCGTTCTTATTGCACTAGCGCTGTTATAAGCGCCACCACTTATGGTGGCCATCTCACCGCTGGCCGTATTGGACGCACCTCCACCAACGGTTGCATAAAGCCTGTCATTTGGATTACCAGCATTGTTCCCCGCCTGATTGTTCCCGCCACCACCTACTGTGCCATAATCGTCGGTGACGCGGTTGCTCGTAGTGCCCGGATTTTCCTGATCCAAAGGTCCTCCACCACTGATGGTGGCAAAGATAGCACTGGCATTGTTGTACCTGCCTCCGGCGATGGTGCTTCCCCAGGCGCTGGCGAGGTTATAGTATCCCCCACCAATGGTTGTATCACCACCGCTGGCGGTGTTCCAGTGGCCCCCACATACGGTTGCGGCATCGCCGCTGGCAATGTTGAAAGCACCCCCAAGGATGCTGGCGCGCGAGCCACTAGCGAGGTTGGTTTCTCCTCCTGCGATGGTAGTCCTAAGCCCGCTGGCGTAGTTCAAGATACCCCCGCCAACAGTGGCGTTTTCGCCCCCAGCGGTGTTGTTGCTGCCCGCAGTGACACTGGCGGCTTGGCCGGAGGCGATATTGAAGGCTCCTCCGCAAATAGTGGAATTGAGACCGCTCGCAGTGTTAGAAAGACCACCGCTAACAGTCGCATACGGCGCGTCATCGATGTCACCGCCGTTTCCTGCTTGGTTTTCAGAGCCTCCGCCCACTGTGCCAAAGACGTCTGTCACCCGGTTGACATAACCAGCTTCTCCCCCACCCCCGATGGTCGCACCAAAAGCCCCATCAGTGATCCAATTTCCACTGTAGCCACCAATCAGGTTGGGGCTAGAGTCTCCAGTCCAACCGACAGCTGGCTCCAAGCGAAGTGCACGCTCGCTGTTCACCCGCACTTCTAATGATTGATTGTCAATGGTTCCCAGGAAGTTGGTGCTGGGCATAGTTCCGTCATTACCGGTCAGCAGCCAGGAGTTGGCATCCACTGGCTGGCAAGTTACATGTCCATCAGATGCAACCACCCTAATGGCATTACCGGTGCTGCATGTCCCGCTCACCCGTTGTTGCAGGTAGGAGGTATCAGCGGAGAGGGTTGTGCCAGAGAGGGTCAAGCCAGTACCAACACTATAGGTAGTGTCATTGTCCACGGAGTCAGCAAAACCCGCTGGTACGTCCACTAAACCTGACCAGGGTGCCGCTTTGGAATAGAAAGCGTAAGGCGAGGCAGTCAAGGGCTGTCGCGGTAAAAGCTGTGTGTACGTCCCAATTCCAACTGGACAGCCTACATAGATCTCCAGCCAACGTGCCTCACCCTGGAACTTGTCCTCACCATAATCCAGTTGCACAGTGAAATTGCCATCCACTAGGCTGACGTTGGTCACAGTCTGGGTGCTACCGACCTCGGTACCGCCGGAGAGAGCATCCCACAGGCTAAACTGAAAGTCGCAGGAACCGGAGTAAGGGACGCCGTCACTATTCAACCGTCCCTGGTAGGTGAAGGCGGTGATCAGTGGTGAACTAGCTGATTCCTGAGCCACAGCCAGCCCCCCAACAAGGATCAACATAAGCGCTGTGGTTAATCCAATATCCAATACCTTTTTACTGTTCATATTTCTCCTCCTATGATTGTGCTTTTTCGGCAAGAAATCCTTACCCTGATAGATGCAATGTTTGTTGGTAAAGCGAAACCCGCTTCACCGGATATACCGGCGAGCGGGTTATGGTGTTGGCAGTATGATGACGCAGCCGGTTCTTATTCGGCCTCCCCTCGGGCATGAAACCGGCCAGAGGCTCAGTCTGATGTGGCTTGTTTTTTATATCACCAACAAGGTACAGCGTCAAGCGACTTATTTATATATTGGATGATGAATCAATAAGATATTTGAGATTACACATCAGTGGTTATTTCACTGCGAAGATCTAAAACCCTCGATTTTGACGTGATACTTATCAATGATCACCTACAATTCCCATATTCAGTTGATTTCTTAATCTATATAAATATTTCGGGTCATTTTTCTCTGCTTTCCTGTCATTTTCTCCCTGTCATTTTCTCCCTGTCATTTTCTCCCTTAAAATTATCGTATTGACTCGGAATTGAAATTTATGCTACAATCATATTACTGATCGGCAATAACGACTTTAGCAGATTCTATCTTCTATATTAAGGTTCAGCTTTCGGTTTGGTTCCGAATTGCTGATACAATTGTCTTAAATCATTAACTTATCCGGTACTGATCTGCGGAGTTACGCCGACTCCAGAGGATTTATTGATGAATATTCGATCTTTATTTAAAATGCTTGCGGAGGAGAACAGATAAAATGGGCAAACTAAGGGTTCTATCAATAGCAATCATCCTGATTATGATGTCCCTTTCATTGGTAGGTCCATCATTCGGTGTATCTGCCCGCCCGCTCGCGGCAATTGCGCCTACATTAGGCGCAGCGGGGAGTTACTCGGTTTTGGCTGGCTCGATAGTGACCAATACCGGTCCCACCACCTTGTCAGGAAATCTGGGTATCAGCCCTAGTATCGGGGTACCACCGCATTACACAGGCTTTCCACCTGGTAATGTGGGAGGAACAATACACGACGCAGATACGGACGCGGCTGCAGCTCAGGCTGATGCTACCGCTGCATTCACCTTTCTCGACCAGGGTTGCGATGTAACTTATGCGGGCGTGACGGACCTAAGCCTGGCCTCACCTCTCGGTCCAGGTACCTACTGCGCTGACGCTTTCATACTAACAGGAAACTTAACACTCAGTGGATCAGGCGTTTGGATTTTTAAATCTGCAGCGACGCTTACGACATCGTCCAATTCATCCGTTACAGGTGGCGATCCGTGCAATGTGTGGTGGAGGCTGGTTTCATCCGGGACTATCGGTACAGGGACTACGTTCATCGGAAATATTCTCGCCCTCACTGATATCACTCTGCAAACCGGCGCAAGTTTGAACGGTCGAGCCCTGGCACAAACTGGCCAAGTAGTTTTGGATTCCAACATCATTACCGGCCCGATCTGCGGCGGTCAACCAACCGAAACGGCGACGACAGGGGCACCTACAGCTACGACAGGGGCGCCTACAGCTACGTCAGGAGCGCCTACAGCTACGTCAGGAGCGCCTACAGCTACGGGTGAGGCACCAACAGCCACAGCGGAGGCACCTACCGAAACACTTCTGCCGGCTGTCACTGCACTGCCGGGTACGGGTGGTGCACCTATCCGAAACGATGTTTTCCCCTGGAGCCTGGTGATCGCGGGTGGCTTCAGCGCCATAGCTTTGGTCTTAGGCATTCAAGCATTCCGCAAGACCTCACGACCGAAGCAATAACGTTATTATCGACTATACTGTCAGTATGCTTACCCGCCGCAATGTGATCGGTTGCCTGGTGACCGTTCTGGTCCTTGCGGCGGTGCTTGGGGGATGCGGAATCAAGGAGACGGGAGAGGCGCTGACTGAGCCTACCCCGTCTCTTATATTACTGCCATCGATCCATAACGCAGCTGAACCGACAACTCAACCGATAGCTCAACCGACAGCTCCACCAACAGATCAACCGACACCCACACAACTTGTGCTTGGACCACTCTTTGATGCAGGTCTCAGCATAAAGGCTGGTCCGGTGGAAGTGCCGCTCGAGCTGCAGATTCCTTCCCTCGATGTCAATGCCCCCGTGCTTGGAGTTGGACTCACCTCGGGAAATGAGATGGATGCACCAAAAGGTCCGATTGACGATCCGATCTGGCATACGGCATTCTGGTATCGGGGCAGTGGCCTGCCAGGCGAGCCAGGCATTGCTACGATTGCCGGTCACGTCAACGAACCGCTTGGGCGACCGGAGATATTCGCTAAGCTCCAGGATCTCGTTCCTGGCGACTTGATCATTATCCGCTATACCACTTCAAACATTGACATAGCCTTCAATGTTGACCAGGTTAAGGACTACTCCCTCCAGGAGTTTTCCGACCCGGCGGTGCTCACACAGATTTTCGGTGCCGGACCGGTTAACGGCACAAAACCACAGCCATCCCTCGACGGCCTCTCCCACCTGACGCTGATTACTTGCGCGGGAAACATCGTCAATGGACAGTTCGATCACCACATCGTCGTTTACGCGACACGCAGCAAGTGAGAGCATGGAAGAAATGGGGAAATGAACCCATAAATGAGATGTGAAACACAGGGGGGAATCCCGACCTAAAGCACCGCTATTGCCGACAAGTCAACGGTAAACCATTAAAGGATGATTTTATCGATGGTGCAGATTGATTTGAACGGGCAGGCGAGTATATCGCCTTCAGCTGATTCAACCCTGGCAAAGGGAACATCTCAATTTTGTAGTATAAGGGAAGTTTCTCCTTTGCACTGACAAAACAGGGTTTCCTCTTGACAGC
>CAVZEP010000020.1:0-17622 GCA_963774275.1 uncultured Chloroflexia bacterium
GTGGGGGCATCACCCGTGAAGATAACCAGGTGGCGCTGGTGAAAACAGAGGATGGCGGCACAAAGTGGACCACGCTGGTACCCACCGTGGGACCGTAGACTTTATTGTTCACGCTAAGAATCACGAATATCAGTTCCCTACACTCCCCTAAATCCAACATCGATGGATTTGGGGAAGTGAGATATTGTCAACGTATAAGACAACATTTACACGAATAATGGACCCGAACTCAGGTCGTTTTTAATAACAAAGCCTATTTGCCTTTTCCCAAACAGGTGATTTCCCGGTTTCTTCATCTTCCCTTCATCTTCAATAGCTAAAATATACCCATGCGCATCTTATTTGTTGAAGACGAACGCAAAATCTCAGCCTATGTCAAACGAGGGCTTGAAGAATCGGGGTACGCGGTAGACCCTGTCTATACCGGACGAGAAGCCCTCGATTGGGTTGAATCAGCTCCATATGATCTGATCATCCTTGATATTCTGTTACCTGAAATGGACGGACTCTCCGTTTGCCGCGAGCTACGCCGACGGGGGCTTCGCACCCCCGTGCTTATGCTAACTGCGCGCGATGACATCGATGATCGCGTAGCAGGCCTGGATGCAGGCGCCGATGATTACCTGATCAAACCCTTTGCCCTTAAAGAACTGTTGGCTCGCATGAGAGCACTCACCCGTCGAATTGGTGAAATACCAAAATCACCCGTCCTGCAATTTATTGACCTTACCCTCGACACCCGCACCCGCCAGGTGCGGCGTGGTGGCAAGCGCATTGAGCTGACTGCCAAAGAATACGCAGTTTTGGAATGTCTTCTGCGCGAGCCGGAGCGCGTGCTCAGCCGTACCCAGATTGCTGAACATGTCTGGAACTATGATACCTACAACCAATCCAATGTTGTGGATGTCTACATCCGCAACCTGCGCCGAAAAATAGACGACCCCAGAGAACAGAAAATTATTCACACCGTACGCAGAGCAGGCTATTGCCTGTCGCTCGATGAAATGGAATAAAACCATCCGCGTCCGTATAGCACTGTGGTCGATGGTGCTCCTGTTGGCCATGCTGGCTGCCTTTGGGGGATTCGTCTATGGCAATCTCAGTCATAACTTGCATACAGCCATTGACAAGACGCTCTTATTTAGCGCAGAACAGACTGCTGCCAGTTTGAACATCGATAATGGTCAAATCATCATCTCTGAACAAATCGCAGGGGAAGAATCCGGCTCTGAAGCATTTACAACCGGCGGGTTTACGTTGATTGTATTATCTAAAAATAATACAATTTTACAAGCCACAGGACCACTACTTACGCAACACGCCTCCATACTGTCGACAGGCACACAAGGTGTTTTCGTTAACTTGACCGAAAACGGTCAATCAGCTCCCATTCGTGCCTACGTTTTACCAGTGTTGGATGACACTCAGGTGGTTGGATGGGTGCAGGCAATGCAAAGCCTGGCGACAGTGGACGACTCACTTCGGCGTTTGCTAACTGCATTGCTGTTGGGCGGGAGCACGCTCTCACTTATGGCGGGATTTGTGGGTTATTTTCTTGCTTCGCGAGCACTGGCTCCCATTGACGACACTACTAACGCTGCCAGGCGCATCTCCACGGCTGATCTCTCGTCCCGTTTAAGCCTGCCCGATACCGCGACGAAGTCAGCCGCCTGGCAGGCACCTTTAACGAGATGCTGGATCGTCTCGAATCAGGCTTCAAGCGCGAACGCCAGTTCACCTCCGACGCTTCCCATGAATTGCGCACACCCCTAACCGCCATGCAAGCCATTCTGAGCTTCATCCGTGAAGGCGAGCGCCCGGTGCAGGAATACCGCCAGGCGCTGGATGACCTAGCTGGGGAGACTGATCGGCTGCGTGGGTTGGTGGAGGACCTGTTGAAACTGGCGCGGGGTGATCGGCGAGGTTCCGAGGTGCGTGAGTGGGTGAACCTATCCACATTATTATATGACGTAACCGACTCGCTGCGCCTTTTGGCTGAGACAAAAGGACTGAACTTGAATTGTGATGTACCACCAGGCATGGCCCTGATGGGTGATAGCGATGGTTTGATCCGCTTATTCATCAACCTGCTGGATAATGCGATCAAGTTCACTGAACATGGTAAGGTGGTGGTGACCGGCAAAAGCGAGCCGGATTCACTTTATGTGAATATTACCGACACCGGCGCTGGCATTCCCACCGGACACCTAGCTCATATCTTCGACCGCTTCTACAGGGTTGAAACCGACCGTTCCACCGCTGGATTTGGCTTGGGGCTAGCCATCGCCCGGCAAATCGCCCAGGTGCATGGAGGAGAAATAACTGCCACAAGTATATTAGGCAAAGGAACCATCATCACTGTGCACCTTCCAAAATGAAATAATTAGTGATTTTACTTCATGGCTACTTCATCTTCATCCTTTATTATTATCATTACGGCGCACATAACGCTGAATTTAGAAAGGAAATTTACACATGAAGATTAACCGATTTTTTGTTCTCATAGCCATCGCCTTGCTGGTTGTGGGTGCAATGGGGGCAATCAGCTTGAAGGTCTTTGCCAAGGGTGTTACCGTTCCTACCGCGCAGGTCTCTGTCCAGGCCGTGGATTGCTCACAGGATCAAGAAAACGAAACAGAAGTGAAGTCTGCTACCGACACCGATAACGTTGAACTGCAATGCGGCGACCAGAATGGTGTAGACACCGGAGAAACCATCGACGCGGAAGATACTGATAATGTCCAACTTGAAGAACAGGTGGGGGATCAAAACACCCAGGATACCGGCGTGGAAGCACCCGAGTTTGAAGACTCGCCTCTCCCGTAATATCCCATCCTACTCGCCACGACGCCTCCGGTTCCCCGGGGGCGTTCCCTTTTTAATCCCATAATTCAATCAGTCTTGAGAATGCCTAAAGCTGCAGGGCTGATGGGTGGACAGCTGCCTGTCTCCCATAGCGATGGGATAATGGACACGGTCAGGTTCACCTCGGAGATGATCGGTTTAATGAAAATTACCGTTACTGCCAGCAATGATTCTGGCACATATCGACCAATCATTTGGTCAGCATCACCGATGAACCCATCGGCTTCCTGACTGCCAGCAATAACAGCTCAACCATGCTGGGAAATGCCCAACCTTCACTGCCACCATCACCAGTGGCACGAATGTGCTCTTCACTTGGAATTTTGGCGATGGAGAAGAAGGATCTGGACAGTATAATACCCATACATATTCTACAATGGGTGAGTACACTGCCATGAACTCCGTCACCACGCTGAGCAAGACGACTTTGGTTAGCATTTTCACCCCAGGCTTCCAGATTTACCTGCAATTGGTCCAATAATCCATTGAAATGCCCATTGGCTCTTTTCCCAACCTGCCAAGTAGTGGGCTGCTTATGGGGCTGATCATCGCCGGGTCTGTTTTATCCACCGCCCAGCAGCTCGTTGGTGCTGAAAACGGCAGGGTCAGTGCCTAAAACTTTTCACGTCTGAGGTTCGAGGTGAAAATCTATTGATGCATCCGGATGGAGGTCATGAAGATTAGAACCGGCATGTACTCTCGATGCTAAACTTGCCACACAGCTACCATAAATACTATCTACGGGGTGTAAAATTGCTTTTTATCGGTTCGATTGGATGTAACGGAGGAAATAGACATGAACAGCAAGTTACACTTCTTCGACGCAATAAAAACAGGACAACTCTCCGAGGTCAGGTTAATGCTCGCAAGCGACCCATCGCTCCTGGCAATACGCGATGAGCAGGGTGTCTCAGCAATCCTGACAGCCATTTATTACGGTCGGGAAGCCGTTCTGGATGAGCTGCTGGCACACAAGCCAACCTTGGATATCTGGGAAGCCTCAGCCGTGGGTCAGCTAGCGAGGGTGAATAAAATCCTGGATCAGGATGCATCCTTGCTCGACTCCCACTCACCGGATGGTTTCACTCCTTTAGGATTGGCAGCGTTTTTTGGAAGTATGGCGATACTGGAGGCACTCGTCGCTCGAGGTGCGGATGTGAATATTGCCTCCAATAATTCTATGAGAGTATGCCCGCTGCATAGTGCAGTCGCTCATCACAATTTCGCCATGTCGTTGCAAATGGCAGCTGTATTGTTGAAACATGGTGCAGAAGTAAATGCATCTCAAACTGGTGGCTGGACCCCACTTCATGAAGCCGCCTCTCGCGGAGATATCGACATGGTCAAATTGCTTCTCCAGTATGGCGCGGATAAGCGAGTGCATAATGAGGACGGCATTACTCCACTAGATATGGCTCAAAAAGGTCAACACAAAAGTGTCATCGCAATGCTTGAATAAAATAATAACGCTTGAGTTCAGCAGAATACACAAGATAATCAGCAGGCAAATCCATTACGTTGTGCATGTGAGGTCAATCATGAGAATTCTGATCACCGATTGGGTCGAATTGGATCAGGTGCTGCCCCTGGCACAAAAGTACCAGGTCGGTTTGGAAGTGTTGGAGTTTTCCCTTCCCGCTAACCTGGACATAGCCACTACCCTGGTGAATGATATCCGGCAGAAAGTGAGTGCCATCCCGTTGCTGGGGATGCATGGACCATTTTCCGAGCTGGTGCCCGCCAGCCGAGACCCGCTCGTGCGCCAGGTGGCTCGCACCCGCTTCCAGCAGGGGTACGATCTGGCGCAAATAATCGGTGCACAGCACCTCATCCTGCATTCCGGGTATGTTCCGAAAACCTACCCCCGTGACCAATGGATCCAAAACTCGTTCGAATTCTGGGTCGATTTTCTGGCTGATAAACCTGTTTCCAACATGATCCATGTGGAGAACGTCTATGAAGATGATTTCGCTCCCTTGCAGCAGCTGATCGAGCGGGTAAACCAATCACTGCAGGCTGAGATCTTGTCGGTATGCCTGGATATCGGGCATGTCAATGCCAATTCGTCAAAAACATTGCCGGAATGGATCATGGGGCTGGGGGATAGAATTCGTTACGTGCACCTGCATAATAACGATGGCATCCTGGATGACCACTGGAGATTGGATAAGGGTAAGATCAATATCGGTGAGGTGTTGGACTTGCTGTCAAAACATTCCCCCAATTCAGTCTGGAACATTGAGACCCTGGTGAGTGATATTGAGCCATCCCTGCTCTGGATGCAGGAGCACGGGTATATGTAACCGAACTATCGAACGGAAGAGTTATCTAACCCGTACGGGTGATAGTTTCCAGGCGCGCATGGGTTAGTTTTTCCAATGCATCCGAGGGCAGACGGATGTTCAGCCCCCGCTGACCGCCCGAAACGTGGATTTCCTGGTGCTTTCGTGCGCTTGAATCCAGCACCACCTCGAAACCCTTGTTGATCAATGCCAGGGGAGAAATTCCACCTGCCAGCAGGCCTGTGAGCTGCTCAGCCTCGTGCTCGGTAGCCAGGTGCAGCTTTTTCTCACCCAGGGCTTTGGCCAATAACCTCAGGTCCACCTCAGTTGATCCGGGCACGACAGCCAGGATGGGTTTGCCTTTACCCTCCCGCTTTACCACGATGGTCTTGAACACCTGCTCGAGGGGTACGTTAAGCAGGCGGGATGTCTCGAGCGCGCCCAGTTTCTCGGCGGGTAACTCAAAGGCCGTATATGAGATTTTCTTCGCATCCAGCAAGCGAGTGAGGTTATTGGTGATCACAAGGTTGACTTTCAGTCGTTAATCCTGTATATTATTCGTAGCGCTGACCAATTTATGGGTGTGAAATCGAAGATCAGCGCACATCCCAATTTTATCAATAGATTTTACTGTAAAAATGATTATCGTTGCTATCCCATCTCGCCAGGCTGGTTAAGCTGTGATTTGCATTCTGATCGTGCTCACCGCCGCACATCCATCAACCGTCATCAGCCTACCATAAGGCAAGTAAACGGATTCATTCTAAGGTAATTAGGAGAATATGATGTCAGAAAAGCCATGGTTAGATCATTACGATCAAGGTGTACCGAAAACATTACAGCCTTACCCTGAAATCACACTGATTGAAACGCTGCGAGAAACCGTCCAGCAAAAACCGGAATTCCCGGTGCTGCTTTTCAAAGGCTCTCCGATGAGCGCTGCGGAGCTGGAGCGATTAAGCAATGCCATGGGTGCAGCATTGATCGCCAAAGGAGTAAAGAAAGGTGATCGAGTGGCGTTACTGCTTCCAAACAGTCCCCAGAGTTTCATCGGGTTATTCGGCATCTGGAAAGCCGGTGGGATTGCCGTGCCCATCAATCCCTTGTACACGGAGAGCGAACTGGAATTTGCACTTAAGGAATGCGGTGCGACAGCAGCCATTGTGCTTTCCTCGTTCTACGACAAGTTCAAATCGGTCCAAGCTCATACGAATGTAGAAACTGTGATTGCCACGAACATCAAGGAATACCTGCCCCCCGTGCTGCGCTTCTTGTTCACCCTGGTTAAAGAAAAGAAGGAAGGGTATCGCATCACACCACAGGCAGGGGATGTATGGTTGGGTGAGCTCTTGAGAAAATATGAATCGGCACCCAGGCCAGCTGTGGAAGTAAAACCCAGCGACCCCTCCATTTTCCTGTTCTCGGGAGGTACGACTGGAACACCCAAATGTGCGATTGGCTCGCACCAGGCACTGGTCATGTCGGGCATGCAGATCAGTAACTGGTTCGGGCTCAATACGAATGAGTGGCAAGGTTCGATTATGCAGAACATGCCGCTCTTCCATGTCTATGGCCTGGCTGGCGTTATGCCCACAGGACTCGTTGGACACAATACCCTGATCCTGGTACCCAATCCGCGCGACATGAAGGATCTGCTCGAGACCATTCACAAGGCAAAGCCGAGTTTCCTTCCAGGTGTACCGACCTTGTTCATCGCCCTGATCAACCATCCGGATGTCCAATCGGGCAAGGTGAGCCTAAAGTCGATTAAGAATTGCATTTCCGGTGCTGCACCCTTATTGTACGAAACCAAGCAACGCTTCGAGGCATTGACCGGAGGAAACATCGTTGAAGGTTACGCCATGACCGAGAATATGATGGCAACCGTAATCACCCCGGTCGGGGGAACCTATAAACCTGGCTCCACGGGCCTGCCAGTGACGGATATTGAAATCCGCATTGTGGATACTGAGACAGGCTTGGCGGAGATACCGATAGGCCAGGTTGGCGAGATCACCATGCGCTGCCCACAGCTGATGCTGGGATATTACCAGCATCCCACAGAGACAGCCAATACCATCCGGGACGGCTGGCTATTCACGGGTGACCTTGGCTATTTAGATGAAGATGGATACCTGTTCATCGTGGACCGCAAGAAGGATGTGATCAAACCGAGTGGATTTCAGGTGTGGCCGCGCGATGTGGAGGAAGTGATCGCTTCACACCCGGCAGTGGCAGAAGTGGGCGTGGCAGGCATCCCAGACACTTACTCTGGTGAAGCCGTCAAAGCCTGGGTGGTACTGCGGGAAGGTCAACAACTTAGTGAAGATGAGTTGCGGCAGTTCTGCCACTCCAAATTGACCGGGTACAAAGTACCCAAGCATATCGAGTTTCGCGATTCGCTGCCGAAATCCATGGTGGGTAAGGTGTTACGGCGTGAGCTGGTGAGGCAACAAGAGTCCGGCGAGTTGTAGGCTTGGCAAATCGGAAAAATCCATGAGGCACAATCCTCCCCAACGAGGATTGTGCCTTTTTCAATTTATACCCTTCCGCCCATGATAAACTTATCCAATGGTGGTATTCCATCCAATCAAACATAAAATCCCGGATTTCTCATGATTCCTGCTAATCTCCTGGGAGTAATATTTGCCCTCACCTCGGCTGCGGTGTGGGGGAGTGGAGACTTCAGCGGTGGTCTGGCAACGCGCAAAAGCAACCAGTACCAGGTGCTTATGCTGGCAGCCCTCTCTGGAATGGTCATGTTGTTGGCATGTGCGTTTCTGTGGGGCGAGGGCTTGCCCTCCCGAAGAAGCATCTTCTGGGGAGCCATGGCTGGCTCAGCAGGTGCACTGGGGATGGCTGCCTTATACCGTGCCCTATCGATGGGTCATACTGCCAGCGTCGCACCTACATCCGCCATCACCTGTGCAGCCTTGCCCGTGATCTTCGGAACGCTTACATCCGGTTTACCCAAGCTCACCCAGCTGGGTGGGTTTGTGCTGGCATTCCTGGGTATTTGGCTGGTGAGCAAAAGCCCCACGGCAGGTGAAAAGTCATTTCGAGAGGGGATGCTGCTGGCCTTTCTCTCGGGAATAGGGTTTGGGGGATTCTTTCTATTCATTGCCCAGGTGGATAAAGGGCAGGTCTTCGGACCGATATTTATCGCCCGCACCATTACGCTTTGCATCGCAGTGTTTATGCTGAGATTGAAACACATCCCCCTGCCAGCCCTCACTTCTAACCCGATTGCAATTCTGGCGGGGGTATTGGATACGGGGGGTAATATCTTTTACCTTCTAGCCACCCAATATACCCGCCTGGACGTCGCGGCAGTGCTATCCTCGCTCTACCCTGCCGGGACGGTGATCCTGGCAACGATCATCCTGAAAGAGAAAGTGTCGCTGGCGCAATGGACTGGTGCCAGCCTGTGCCTGCTGGCAGTGGGATTGATCACCATATAAAGGAGTATGTTCATGCAGATTGAACACATAGCCATTTGGACGTACCAGCTAGAACGGTTGAAAGACTTCTATGAGACCTATTTCCAGGCACAGGCGGGGAATAAATATAACAATACCACCAAAGGTTTAGAATCGTACTTCCTCAGCTTCTCTTCAGGGATACGCCTGGAGCTGATGACGATGCCCGGCATCCAAGATAGATCGGTGAATTCAAGTGCGGCAATTATCGGCTATACGCACATCTCTTTTGCCACAGGGAGCGAGCGCAGCGTGGATGAGCTGACCAACCGATTACGACGGGATGGCTACCATGTGATGGCTGGCCCGCGCCACACCGGTGATGGTTATTATGAGAGCGCGGTATTGGATCCCGATGGAAACCAGGTGGAGATCACGGTATGAAATCCGGGTTTGACGCGGCCGATGAAATACTGTATAAAGGTTAAATCTATTTGATTGATTGTTGGAAAGGACATAATTCGTGGTACAGATGACAAACGCCTCCCCTACCCAGGCAAGCTATTACAATTCTCAGATACGCACCGAATTATCCCGCGGCGACTGGGTCGCGCTTCACCAGATCACGACGCAGTGGCTGCAAGCAGAGCCGAACCAGCCGGTAGCGACTTTCATCCAGAACATCGCTTGTTTGTTCACCAACCCACCTGACATTATCCGCAATAAACGCTATCTAGAAACTGTGATTAATAAAGACTGGAAAACCGTGATAAGCTGGTTCAAAGAATTCCAGTCTGAGACTGACAGGCACAATCCCTATTATCAATCCCTGGATTTCATCCTCCAGCCTGCATCCAAAAAGAAAGATAGCATTGAAGCAGCTCTCCAGGAGCATCCAACTAATTCTGTGATGTTATTCCTGCAGGCAATTTCTCTGCGAAACCGGAACACAGCCATCGAAAAACTCAGGCTGGCACTGAAGGACAAACCTGAGTTTCCGGCCTGTTACTACCTGTTGGGCATATTTTCACTACAGATGAACCAGGTGCAGGCAGCTGAGGGATACCTAACTCAGGCTGTCGAGCAAGCTCCGGATTTCCTGGAGGCACACTACCAGCTCGGTTCATTATATACCTTGTATCTCCCCAACTCTGGTGAGAAATCCAAATTACATTTCCAGCGGGTGATCGAGCTCGACCCCGAGGGAGGGGCAGGCAAGGATGCCCAAAAAGTGCTGGAGACCCATACCAAGCCACAGTATGGGCAGCGTATTGGAGGTGACCCAAGTGCACGCAAGGGGGGATTGTCCATCCTGACCATCCTGGGCATCTCGCTCTTGACCGTAGCCCTGTTTTCAGGTCCTATCGCCAGCCTGTTCAGGATCACAAGCCCTCTCATGGGCATCCTGGCAGGGTTATTCGTATTCATCGGGTTATACTCAGCACTGGGCAGGAAGAAGTAAGGTTGGTTAGCTACAAGGCTCAGAAAGCATCCTGGCAATGGATTTGATAACAGGTTCGGATCAGTAAACCTGGTAGTAGACAACATGAATATATATGCGAGAATTTACGGAATGGCAGGAAGAAGTCTCGACCCCTGGCGAAGATCAAGGCCTGTGTTTGAGATGTCAAATCCGTCCCATATGAAGCGCGTCAACCTTGACACATGTCATAGGAGAATCATATGAACTGGCAAGAACAACTCAACGATGATTCAGTCAGCTGGCTGTTGGAGCCTGAAGACCCAGGCGTGCGTTACATGGCTATGCGCGACCTGCTGGATAAGACCTCGGATGACCCGGATATGATCTCCGCACAGCATACTGCTCACACCCAGGGACCCATCGCGGCTATCCTGGACCAAATACAACCGGAAGGTAATTGGGCTGAACGCGGCCCGGGCTACCTGCCAAAATACCGTTCATCGGTCTGGTCCATCACCTTGCTGGCCCAATTAGGAGCACGGGCAAGTGAAGATGAGCGCATCAGGCGTGCCTGTGCTTACCTTTTGGACCAATCCATGGCACCAGGCGGTCAATTCACCATTAATGGCACCCCATCGGGCACGATCGACTGCCTGCAGGGCAACTTGTGCTGGGCACTGCTCACCCTTGGCTATGACGACCCCAGGTTGGCTTTAGCTTTTGAGTGGATGGCTCGCACAGTCACCGGTGAAGGCATGGCACCGAAAACCGACAAAAACGCTGAGTGCAGGTATTATGCCGCCAAGTGCGGTTCGATGTTTGCTTGTGGAGCAAACTACAACCAACCCTGTGCCTGGGGTGCGGTCAAGGTCATGCTTGCATTCGAGAAGCTTCCGGAGGATTACCACACGCCCTTGATCAAAAATGCCATCCAGCAAGGAGTGAATTTTCTTTTCAGCACTAACCCGGCAAAAGCAGATTGGCCTTCAGGTGGAGCGGATAAACCCAGCTCGAACTGGTGGAAATTCGGCTTCCCGGTGTTCTACATCACCGATATCTTGCAAGTGGTGGAAGCACTGGTTGGCCTGGGTTATGCACGCGACCCGCGCCTTACAAATGCTCTCGAGCTTATTCGAAATAAGCAGGATGACCTGGGCAGGTGGTTGCTGGAGTACGATTACACCGGCAAGACCTGGGTGGATTTTGGGATGAAGAAACACCCCAATAAATGGGTCACGTTAAGGGCATTGAAGGTGATGAAAGAGGTAGGAGGGAAAACCATCTGAGGTGGGTAGGTGGATGGTGGTACATCAGCGATTGTTGTGCCAGCCGGGAAAATACATCCAGTGTAAAAGTGACCAAATAATGGCGGTTAATAGAAATCCCACTTTGCATGTTGGGTCATCATAGCCACTGGATTCATGCGATGGTGAGGGGAATATATAAAAACGATTTTCCTGGTTATCTAGAGAGTTTTCACATTCAATGGCAAGGTCAAGGTGAAAAGTGCCCCACCTGAAGCGTGATTGGTGGCGGTCAGGTCACCTCCATGAGCGCGAGCCAGGTTACGGGCGATGGCTAAACCCAGCCCACTGCCACCTTCTATGCGGGAGCGGGATTTATCCGCACGATAGAAGCGCTCAAAAATGTATGGCAATGCCTCTGGTGGGATGCCCGGACCTGTGTCATGCACGGTTAGGCGGGCTACTTTTGGCATGGATGTGATAGTAACTTCGATCTGCCCGCCTGCTGGGGTATAGCGCAGGGCATTGGAAAGCAGATTGGTGAGCATCTGTTCCAGGCGGATCGGGTCAAGCGAGAGAAGAGGTATAGGTGTGGCAGGCGGAGTGAGGGTCAGCGTGACCTGCTGTGAAGCGGCTTGCGGCTTGAAATGCTCCACCACGCGTTCCACCAAAGAAGTGAGATCGGTGGGTGTCAGCACCAGCTCGATCTGCCCGGCATCTGCCAGCGCCAGGGTGCGCAAATCCTCCACCAGGTGGGTGAGCATATGATTTTGCTCGATCACTGGTGCCAGGTTCTCTATCGTAAGCGGGTAAACACCATCCTGTAAGGCTTCGAGGTTGGCGCGCTGCACCGCCAGCGGGGTACGCAGCTCGTGGGCAATATCAGCCGTCATGAGGCGGCGGGATTCCTGCACTTGTTGAAGTGAATCGGCCATGTGGTTGAAAGTGTGTCCCAGTGTTGCCATCTCATCACTACCGCGAACGGGCACGCGTTGGGAGAGGTCACCCTCGGCAAGCTTTTCGAGCGGCAATGGTCAGCGTCGCGCACCGGGCGTAGCAGGGTATACGCCAGCACCAATGCCAGGACCAACCCAAGCGCTCCAGCCAATAAGCCCAGCCATAGAGTACACCACGGTTCAAACGGGTCAACAGCATCTGCTCATTCCCCGGCTGTATAAACCACATCCCTCCAACGGCAACAGGTAGCCCACCGTTTGTCCATCCACCTCCAGAGGGATAGATGCAGCAAGTTGTGAAGCTGGTTCAGCTTATTCCCGATCTCTAAATCCTGTGTATCCGCAACCACGGATGCCAGAAGCATCTGCCAAGAGTCAAGCGCTGGTTCATCATCCCGCCCATACCAAATCCTGCCATGACCAGCCGTGAATATGGATTGAACGCCATCCCAGGAACCAGTGCGTGGTAATAGTTTTCCAGGCTGGTGGCCAATTCGCTCCAGCCCATACATCCCGCCGCGAAACATAAAAGTACGCACTTCATTGACTGCACCATATCGAGCGATGACAGCTACCAGCGAAACTGAGACCAGCACGATCAGGGTAAATGAGAGGAATAGTTTTAAACGCATAAGATCACACGATCAGTGATGTTCATTTCAATCTCGGGCGAAGCGATAACCAATTCCGAAAACGGTTTCGATGTATTTCGGCTTCTTCGAGTTGGTTTCAATTTTGGCGCGCAGGTTCTTGATGTGGGCGTCGATGGTTCGTTCGTATCCCTCATAAGCGACACCCTGGGCAGCCTCGAGCAATTGCAGGCGGCTGAATACCCGTCCGGGTTGCCCGGCGAGCGTCAGGAGCAGGTTGAACTCAGTGGGGGTCAGCTCAATGACTTCGCCTTCGCGAGTGAGGGTATGAGCACCCTGATCGATCTCCAGGTCTGCGATTTGCAGGAGCTGAACGGGTTGTTGGGTAGCCTCAGAGCGACGCAATAAGGCATTCACCCGGGCTACAACGATGCGTGGAGAAAAAGGCTTTGGGATGTAGTCGTCTGCACCCAGCTCGAGCCCAATGAGCTGGTCGATCTCATCGGCACGGGCGGTGAGCATGATGATGGGTGTACGCCGTGACTCGGTTCGGCGAATGCGCCGCGCCACGTCCAGCCCATCCATGCCGGGCAGGTTCAGGTCGAGGATGACCAGGTCGGGGTGCTTATCCTCCCAGGTGGTGAGGCCGGTATCCCCACGCATGGCGGTGAGTACGCTAAAGCCGGCCTGCTCCAGGTAGGAGCGCAACACGCGCACCAGCTCAGGCTCGTCTTCGATGATCAGGAGAGTATGAGGCATGGTGGAGAGTATACCGCTGGTGACGAAAAGGTGGTGAAGAAATTATGAAGGAAAATCACCGGTGAACACAGTGGTAAACGGAAATGAGCTGGTTTGGCAGCCCCCGCAGCAGCGCAACAAAGCACGCACATGGGCAACAACCATGCGCGGCGAGAAGGGTATGTGGATGCATTCATCCGCACCTAACTCCAGCTTGATGAGCTGATTGATTTCATCGATACGAGCAGTGAGCATAAGCAGACCGCACAAGCGCAGGTATTTATATTTGCTAGCGGATATTTTGGTAAAGAGGTGAAAAGTGAGTCCGGCAGGAAAGCCCAGAGGGTTACAATTATCTTATTGACTCGGAATTAAAATTTATGCTACAATCATATTACTGATCGGCAATAATGACTTTAGCAGATTCTATTTGCTATTTAAGGTTCAGCTTTCGGATTGGTTCCGAATTGCTGATCCTACTGCCTTAAATCATTCACTTATTCGGCACCGATCTGCGAGGTTATGCCAACTCCAGAGGATTTATTGCTGAATATTCCATCTTTATTATAAAATGCTTGTGGAGGAGAACAGATAAAATGGGCAAACTAAAGGTTCTATCAATAGCAATCATCCTAATTATGATGTCCCTTGCATTGGCAGGCCCATCATTCGGTGTATCTGCCCGCCCGCTAGCGGCACTTGCACCTACGCTAGGAGCAGCTGGGAGTTACTCGGTTTTGGCTGGCTCGATAGTGACCAATACCGGTCCTACCACCTTGTCTGGAAATCTGGGTATCAGCCCAAGTATCGGGGTACCACCGCATTACACAGGCTTTCCACCGGGTAATGTGGGAGGAACAATACACGACGCAGATACGGACGCAGCTGCAGCTCAGGCTGATGCCACCGCGGCATTCGCCTTTCTCGACCAGGGTTGCGATGTAACTTATGCCGGCGTGACGGACCTAAGCCTGGCCTCACCTCTCGGTCCAGGTACCTACTGCGCTGACGCTTTCATATTAACAGGAAACTTAACCCTCAGTGGATCAGGCGTTTGGATTTTTAAATCTGCAGCGACGCTCACGACATCGTCCAATTCATCAGTTACGGGTGGCGACCCGTGCAATGTGTGGTGGAGGCTGGTTTCGTCCGGGACTATCGGTACAGGCACTACGTTCATCGGAAATATTCTCGCCCTCACTGACATCACCCTGCAAACCGGCGCAAGTTTGAACGGTCGAGCCCTTGCGCAAACTGGTCAAGTAGTATTGGATTCCAACATCATTACCGGCCCGATCTGCGGTGGTCAACCAACCGAAACAGCCACGACAGGAGCACCTACAGCTACGACAGGAGCACCGACAGCCACGGGTGAGGCACCAACAGCCACAGTGGAAGCACCCACCGAAACGCTTTTGCCGGCTGTCACTGCACTGCCGGGTACGGGTGGTGCACCTATCCGAAACGATGTTTTCCCCTGGAGCCTGGTGATCGCGGGTGGCTTCAGCGCTATAGCTTTGGTCTTAGGTATTCAAGCATACCGCAAGACCTCACGACCGAAGCAATAACGTTATTATCGACAATACTTCCAGTATGCTTACGCGCCGCAATGTGATCGGTTGCCTGGTGGCCGTTGTGGTCATTGCGGCGGTGGTTGGGGGATGCGAAATCAAGGAGACGGGAGAGGCACTGACTGAGCCAACCCCGTCTCTTATATTACTGCCATCGATCCAACGAGCAGATCAACCCACAGCTCAACCGATTGCACAACCTATAGCTCAACCCACGTTTCCACCAACCGCTCAACCGACACCCACCCAACTTGTGCTTGGACCACTCTTTGAAGCAGGTCTTGACATAAAGGCTGGACCGGTGGAAGTGCCGCTCGAGCTTCAGATTCCTTCCCTCGATGTCAATGCCCCCATGCTTGGAGTCGGACTCACAGCGGGAAATGAGATGGATGGTCCAAAAGGTCCAATTGACGATCCGATCTGGCATACGGCATTCTGGTATCGGGGCAGTGGTTTGCCAGGCGAGCCAGGCACAGCCACGATCGCCGGGCATGTGAACGACCCGCTTGGGCGACCAGAGATATTCGCTAACCTCCAGGATCTCGTTCCTGGCGACTTGATCATTATCCGCTATACCACTTCAAACATTGAGATTTGCCTTCAATGTTGACCAGGTTAAGCTCTACTCCCTCCAGGAGTCTTCCGACCCGGCGGTGCTCACACAGATTTTCGGTGCCGGACCGGTTAACGGCACAAAACCACAGCCATCCCTCGACGGCCTCTCCCACCTGACGCTGATTACCTGCGCGGGAAATATTGTCAACGGACAGTTCGATCACCACATCGTCGTTTACGCGACACACAGCCAGTGAGAGCATGGAAGAAATGGGGAAATGAACCTTTAGACAAGAAGTGTAACACCGGGGGGAACCCCGACCTCAAGCACAACTATTGCCAACAAGTCAACGGCAAACCATTAAAGAATTATTTTATCGATGGTGCAGACTTGATTTGACCAGGCAGGCGAGTATATCGCCTTCAGCTGATTCAATCCTGGCAAAGGGAACATCTCAATTTTGTAGTAAAAGGTGACATTTCTACTTTGCACTAACAAAAACGGGTTTCCTCTGTCAAGGCAAAGTAGAAATGTCCCTTTTTCTGCAAAGTAGAGATGTCCCCTTTTGAATGGGATTGAATAAACTCATCAGGTAGCCTTTATCCATCGATAGCAGGGGTAAGTGCCTCTTGAATAGGTTCGCCATTGAGATGACTGCCATAATGACGCCAGGGGTGGTTAGGAGCAGGTGGCTTAGTCAGCTTGGGATGGTGATCGAGGGTCTTGATATCCACGACTTCAGCCTGGCGAGGGGACTTGTGATAGATAGTGTAGGTTAATGGTTTGTTTTTGTAGAGGATGATGACTTCTCCTTTGGCATTTTCACACACCGTGACTTGCGCATTGCGCAGGGCATAGTCTGGGCGGTTGGATTGGATTTGATAGACCACATTTTTGGATTGCACAGTCAGGTTCTTGGAAAGCGTGCCAGTCTTTTGATGGGTCAAGATGAGGTCCAGGTTTTCGCTTTTGAGCAGGGGGCGATGGGCGTCGTGAGTGCTGCGCGGCAGCACGGCAAAACGGCGGTTGTAGTCAGTGCGGAACTCGGGTAAAAAGGCATTGGCGCTGGCGATATCTGAGATGCCTCGCAGGCGTAGCTCCTTGACCAGGCGATCCTGCAGTGTCTGGTTGGCGCGTTCGATGCGTCCTTTGGCCTGGGGGGTGTTGGCACAGATGATTTGGATGTCCAATTCCTGCATCGCCCGGCCAAACTGGGTCAAGCCACTCGTGGTTCCCAGGGGACGGGGCTGATTGACCCGAAAGATGCCATGTTTGTCACTGTAGAAGGCGACTGGCTTGCCATACCGTTCGAAGTAGTGTCGGGAAGCTTCGCAGTAGCCGATGAAGGTCTCTTCAGGCACAAACCACAATTCCAAAAGCTGCCCGGTGGCATCGTCGATGTATACCAGCAAGGTACAGCGCGGGGCGCGCCCTTCGAACCATTCATGGTCAGAACCATCGATCTGCACCAACTCGCCAAAACAAGCCCGCCGTTCCCGCATTTGATGCACAGACGGTTTCTTAGCTCGCTTCGGCTTCCACCACCCTTCGGCGATCATGATCCGGCGCACACTTTCACGTGACAGCCACAGCTCGTGCTTCTCGGTCAGCTTCTCATGGGCTAAGGTTGGACCAAAGTCCCGGTAGTGCGCGCAGATCAAGTCGATGGCTTTCTGCACGGTATTTGGATCCAGCTGGTGGTTGCTTGGCTTGCCGCGTCGTCGGCTCACCAAACCTGACGGACCGCGAGCCTTATATGCCCGGAACAAGCGCTTGACTTGCCTGACGCTGATCCCTAACATTCGAGAAGCTTCGTGTTGCTTGAGACCTTTGCCTTGTAGTCGTTGCATGACTTCTAATCTGGTTATTTCGCGGTTGCTCATGGTAAGTAGTTGGTCCACTTTGTGTCCCTTTCAAGGGGACATTTTAACTTTGCACAAAGGGGACTCTACTACTTTGCACTAACACAAAAACGGGT
>CAVZEP010000021.1:0-91720 GCA_963774275.1 uncultured Chloroflexia bacterium
TCAGGCGCACCACCTGAGCCATATTCTGCCAGACGAGCTGGCGTACTTCGCCCACATCCATGCCAAGCTGAGCCGCGAGCAGGTACTCTACCCAAATCACCCGGTGCGGGATAGCCCCCGGAGGGTCAGCCCAGCCATGATCGCTCTCCACCAAAAGGCGATCCAGCGGCACCTGGGTGCGGAACAGTGAGCGCCTGGCAACCGCCGAATGGACGGAGAAATAGCAACCCAAATCCACCGCCTGGCGGGTCTCCACGGCAGTACCGGTCCACCAGTGCAGGATCGGGGCAATCACAGGTGTGCGGCGCAGTTCCTCCAGCATCAGGGTAGTGGATGTCGTCTTTAAAGTTTTATTGTTTCCGAAACTGTGCAGGCTGACGATGCGTGGGTTTCTGGCGGCAAAGGACAGTGCATGGCGCAAGGTACGCAGCTGCAGCTCCAGCGGAACCTGGTAGGCTACATCCAGCCCAATCTCCCCGATGATGGCACTGTGCGTAGCTAATTCATTGAAACGGTCAGGGTCGAAGGCTTGGTGGGCGTGAAGCTTGCGTGGGTGGCAGCCCACCCCCCAGGCGATGAGCGGCTCATCCCGCTGCACCACTTTATTGGCCTCATCAAGAGAGAGGGTCATGGCAAACACCGCTCCCGCCTCCGCCAGCTCTTCTGAGGTGCGGCGCGGGTCGATGTGGGCGTGTGCATCGAGAGAAATGGGGGATTGCATCGGATGAATTATAGCGTACAGGTATCAGCTTATAGTTGAGCAATGCATCGTTAATCTGATGAGTTTTTTAATACTTTCCGCAAGCAGCACCGTACCCGCCTTCCCCCACCTCTCCTTCTCCCACCTCTTGACTTTTCAACCTCCCCAAACTACACTTGCACCTTGGGATGCTATGGATTACACGCATTATAACGACGAAACCTTGCTCCAGCTGATCGCCGGCTCTCAGGAAACCGCACTCAGCGAGCTTTACGACCGTTACGGTAGGCTGGTGTATAGTGTGGCGTTGAATGCATTGTCAGACCCCGGGCGGGCTGAGGAAGTGACCCAGGATGTATTTGTACGCGTGTGGGAGAAAGCCCGCACGTATAGTGTTGAGCAAGGCCGGGTGGTTAACTGGCTTGCCAGCATTGCCCGCCATCGTTCCATTGACCTTTTCCGCCAGGCACGTTCTCACCGTGAAAACCTTCAGGTCGACTGGCAGGAAGCAGAAATCATGGACCTTCCTGGTGGCCAGAACGTTGAGTGGGAGGTGGACCTGGCTCAGCGCCAAAAAAGGATCCGTTGGGCTGTCGCGCAGCTCCCTACCGATCAGAAACAGGCGGTCGGGATGGCATTTTTCCAGGGGCTTTCCCACCCCGAGATCGCACGAAGCTCTTGGTGAGCCGCTCGGGACTGTCAAAACACGCATCCGCCTGGGAATGCAAAAATTACGCTCGCTTTTACGGGAAGAACAGGGATCTTAACATCTGTATGAGTGGATTCTGCGTATTGTATTACAGGAGTAATGGATAATGTCGATGGACGTTGAAAATCACGTCATAGATTTGCTACCAGGGTATGTGCTGGAGGCTTTGACGGATGAAGAAACGAGCCGTGTAGCTGAACACCTGGTGAGCTGTCGAAGTTGCCAGGCTGAATACCACGACCTGCAGATAGTCGCGGATGAAATCCCCCTGGCCTTGGTACAAACCACGCCTCCTGCCAGGGTTAAAGAGCAGCTGATGCGCTCAGTCCATTCACGCCTGGTGAAAACAGCACCCTCCAGTCAACCCACATCTCTCTGGCAGCGATTGGCAGGCATATTTAGCCCTCGTCTACCGGCTTTTGGAATGGCACTCATCGCCCTGTTGGCCCTTGGCAATTTACTGCTCTGGCGCCAGCTTAGCCTGACTAACCAACAAACAAACACACCCATGCGGGTGTTTGCCCTGGCGGGTACCAATGATTTACCCCAGGCTATCGGAACGCTGATCATGGATCAGGACGGACATTATGGTACCTTGGTTGTGGATCATCTTGCAGCCCTGGATTCAGGGCATCAATACCAGGTATGGCTAAACCAGGATGGAGAACGCATCAGTGCGGGTTTATTTTCGGTCAATCATGAAGGATATGCTTCTCTTGAGCTTCACGCCCCCCTACCGCTGATCGATTACGGTACCATCGGCATCACGGTTGAGCCTTCAGGAGGCAGCCCCGGACCAACGGGAACTAAAGTACTGGGTGGTGATTTACCCCATTAAGAGAAAGCCAGATAAATAAGGAAGGAACCTGCCGCGAAGATCACCTTCGCGGTTTTTTTATGGGTAATACATCCAAATTTCATCTTATTACGTATGTTTATATAGATGTTTCGATAATAATCGGAGGAAAATAGATAATGAACACTAAAAATAGTTCCAAAATAAGCAACAAACCACTCTCACTGATTGGGGTCCTGGTTGCTATGTCCATGCTCCTGGCAGCCTGCGCAACAAGCGCCACTCCCGCCAGTAACCCTTCTGGAGCCCAGCCAGCCAACACCCAATCCGTGTCATCTGGCAGCACCGTCAGCATCGATGTAGCCACAGATCCTACACTTGGAAAAATCCTGGTGGATGACAAGGGAATGACCTTATATATCTTCACTAAAGATGAACCTGACAAAAGCAACTGTGATGCTGCCTGCATGGCAAAATGGCCACCCCTGATGACCTCAGGCACCCCAAAAGTCGGTCCTGGTGTCGATGCGTCTTTGATCGGAACAGGTACACTAACCGATGGCAATAAAGTCATCACCTACGACCATAAACCCTTGTATTACTGGGTAAAAGATACCAAGCCAGGTGATACCACCGGGCAGGGCGTTGGTGGCGTCTGGTATGTGGTCTCCCCAAGCGGACTGGAGATCACCCCACCTCCCGAGAGTATTCCCACCCAAGCCCCCGCGGCTACTTTCACTGAACCCAGTATCAATGTGGCGACAGATCCCAAGCTGGGACAGATCCTGGTGGATGGCAAAGGTATGACCCTGTATATATTCACCAAAGATGGACGTGATCAATCTAATTGTGATGCCGACTGCCTGGCAAAGTGGCCACCCCTGCTAACCAAGGGTAATCCATCCCTAGGTTCAGGTGTGGACGCATCCAAGGTCGGATCTGCCACGCTGGCAGATGGCACCCTGATCGTTACCTACGACCATCGACCCCTGTATTATTGGATCAAGGATACCAAGCCTGGTGACACCTCAGGCCAAGGCGTTGGAAGTGTCTGGTATGTGATTTCACCCACCGGGCAGGAAATTGACGATTCACCCCAAGCTGTCCCGGATCCATCCCCTGATCCAGTACCATCCGCAACTGAGCCCACCCTTAATGTGGCAACAGATCCCACACTGGGCCAGATCCTGGTGGATGGGAAGGGTATGACCCTGTATATATTCACCAGGGATCTACCAGACGTGAGCAATTGTAGTGGCGACTGCCTGGTAAGCTGGCCACCCCTGCTGACCCAGGGCAACCCGATATTAGGTGTTGGTGTGGACGATTCGAAGGTCGGTTCCGCCTTACTAGCAGACGGCACCAAGATCGTCACCTACAACCATATGCCTTTGTACTTATGGATTAAGGATACCAAGCCGGGCGATACCACTGGACAGGGCGTTGGAAGTGTATGGTACGTGCTCTCTCCAGACGGGGAAATTATCGGCAAGTAACCTATCCCATAGAGAGCCGTAGAGGGGCAGAATCTTTTCTGCACAGAATATAATAACAGCCTTCTGATGGACATTACCCAGAAGGCTGTTTCTATTCATCCAACCGAAATAAAAGCGACACAGGTAGGGGCACGAAATCAAAAATCCGCAAGGATGTTCATGCCCCTGTCTGTATAATTATATGAGCTGGAAGCCCTAGGTTATACTGGTGTAATGGAGAATATACTGCTCAAGCTGAGTGATCATCTCCTTCTGCTCAGAGATGATCGAGCGAACCAGGTCTCCGATGGAAACCATACCCGTTAAATCATCCTCTTCAATCACCGGCAAATGACGGATGTGCTTGGCAGTCATCAGGGTTAACCCTTGTTCATTAGTCATATCGGGGGTGGCATAGACCACATGCGGGGTCATGATCTCTTTAACCAGGGTTTTCTTTGAAGATTTCCCTACTAGGATGACTTTGCGTGCATAGTCTCGTTCCGAGAAGATCCCTACCAGCTTATCATGATCCAGCACCGGCAGCGCTCCAACATCTTTATCGGCCATGATTTGTAGGGCCTCGTAAACAGTTGCGCCTGGCGATGTACTCCAGATATCATTCCCCTTTTCACTCAAGATTTTGCGAATTGTCTGCATTGCAGTTCCTCCCGGAAGAGTTGGCTGGTTGACTGGTTAAATATGCCCGAATTATAGTCAAAAATATAGAATTTACAAGCACCTGCAGAGTAACTGTGAGAGATTGAATTTCAAGCTCCAGGTCATGGGCAATCTCCTCCAATAATTCAACATTAATTCATTCTCGGTCATATACACTTGATTGAAAATGAGATTGTAATTGAAATAGGCTGGATTGAAATTAACTGATGCTTAACGCTGAAGATTTTCGCTGTGTGGAGCTTGGATTGAATAGATCTGAAACGGTCCTACATCATCCCGGCCTTCTTTTTCAAAAGTCATGCCAATATTCCTGGCTACCCTGATGGATGCTTGGTTTTCTTGATCAATCAAGCAAATTAATCGGTGTAAATGTAGCTGTTCAAAGCCATATTGAGCAATCGCCCGGGCAGCTTCTGTACCCAACCCCTGTCCCCAATAATGCTTTGCCAGCAAATAAGCCACTTCCACTTCTTCACGCTGGTCAATCGTCCAGGGCAATAAACCACATCGCCCAATGAATTGGTTGGATGCTTTATGGATGGTCGCCCACAGGCCCAATTCCGGGTGCCTGGGATGCCCGTTCATATGCCATTCCAGCTCCTGCCGGGTCTCTTTATATGATCGAGGGGCATCGGGAATGTATTTAATCACTTCCGGATCACAATAGATCGCATACAGCTCATCGAGATCGTCGATGATTAAGTGCCGGAAAATTAACCTGTTGGTCTCCAGAATTTTCATTAACCTGCCTTCGGATGAAACACTACTACTTGCCATGTAAACAGTGGTTTTAAAATCGGATCACTAAACCACCATCGAGCGGGTCTTATCTGTTGCTGGTGAAAATAAGCGACTTGTCCTTGCTTGGAAGTTCACTGTCAGCAGGATCTGATTTATCGTTCAATCGTTGGTGGCGAAATACATCATAGACTCTCAGCACTTTTGGGCGCCTTTCGTGCTTCATCCGCCAAAGCCATATCCGGTCCAGATGGCGATTCACCCAACCCAGCCAGGATAGATTTAAGCGCCAGTTCGTAAGCGACCTTGAATGCCTGATGCTGAGGAACAGAAATATCAGGTGTGACGCCACTGCCCTCCCAATCGGTTCCAGTAAGCTGGTTGATTGTTCGTCCAATGGGGATGAACACTTCAAAGTGCGGGTGCAACCGGTAGGAAGCTCCTGCATGGGCACCCCCTTCCGTCTTCTCACCAATCACGGTGGCGCGCTGGCGGGTTTGAAGGACATTAGCAAACATCTCCCCACCAGAGAAGGTGACCTTACTGGTGAGTACATAAACCGGCTTATCCACAAAATGCGTGCCGGGCACATAAGGTAGGGTCCAATATTGCTGGGTAATATCCTCGTCCCGCCAGTAAATACTGACCAGGTGCACAGGTTCCTCCCCGAAGATATAGCTGCAGACCAGGGAGATCATGCCAGGAAAACCCCCCGTACATTGTCGCAGGTCGATGATCAACGCCTGCGTGTGGGCTAAAAAATTCATCGCCGCCGCGGCAGTATCGCCTCCCCAGGAAGGGCGATGAAAATAATGGATATCCATATATCCCACATTACCTGGCAACCTTTCCAGTTTATGCACCCCATAATTATCGAGCCTGGCCTCCAGCTGCCGATCCTCTTGCCACTTTTGATTCAGGCGTAACGGACCATCATCTTCAGGCAGGGCTTCAGCGTGCCACCTGACCCACAAGTGTTCATCGTGATTGACTTCCTGCATGTGCATGGTGAGAGCCAGGGCAAAAAACTCGCCTTCGAAAATACCGGTGTAATCACCCTCCTCCAGGTGCTTTTGAAGCTGTGAAGCAATTTCCCCTGCGATATCGGGGTAGATGTAGCATGCCGTCAATTTCTCTGAGAGGCGATGAATGATGTCTGCCTGAGTGATCGCATCGATGACAACTTCCGGCTGGGTAGCCATGAAAATCCCTCCATCCGAATTTGTAAAGAAAACCTTTCCAAACATCCTGACCCCATCATTATACATCGGCAAAATTTACCATACGCTTTCTCCTGGTTGAACTTTCTGCCCAATCGAATGGTTTCGAAGTTACAAATACTCTTCTGCCAGGAACCTGTAAGCTATAAAGATATCCCTGGGTAACAAGCTGGGCTCCAGTATGCGGATTAACATCATTCATGTTGACGGATTGATTTACAGCACCCCATAAATAGAATGGATTTACTGTACTGGGATGGCTCTACAAGTGGAGGATTACCGAGAGGCCAAATACCCGACGACTCTCATTCCATGAGGTTGTATCTCTTCACAGAGTTCCTGGATACCTACCATGATGGCTTGAAACTCAGCTCCAGTAAGCAAATCTTCCGTTTTCTCAAGGTCAGTCGACCAGGCAAATGAGATGAACTGGTGCGAACTCCGTATATCCTGGAGAAGCAAGGCCTCTCCATCCCAGCCAACCGGGTGATTCTCAACCAGCCATTCGACCGAAGCTTGCCACGCCTTAATGAACGCCTCGTCCTTACCTGGTTTAACCGTCCAGATCCCCATGCGGTACCTCTGACCCAGCTCTTTCACGCCAGCCTGCTTACAAGGAAAAAGGATCCGGATTCCTCCGCTGGAACAGTCGCCTCTACAATTTAAGCAGGCATGGGCTCACCCAGCTTTGGGACGAATGAAACCCCCCATGTACTGAGGGTGGACACTGACCGCGATTCCTGATCCTGCGACCTTCTTGAACATCTCCAGGGCATAACTGTTAGGCGTACCGTAGATCTCAAAACTGGTGGGTTCAATGAATTGATAGGTTGTTTTTGACCGTTCGTCAGCACCCTGCAATTGTTGGTCCAGGGCGTTTGCATTGGGAAATAAGCGGACAATGGTCATCTCGGTACCATCTTCATTGGAATAGGCGAGCTGGACAAGCGTGCCGGGCTTGTTCGCCTCCACCGCTGCGACACTGGCCTGGTAATGCAAGCTGATATTCTCAAACATGCCTTCCTTGATTCGATTGTGGCTGATAAATAGGATTGGGTCAGTCATGCCTTTACCTGGATTTCAGACTCCATCAGCTGCTTCCTTATTTGACCACTGCGCTCCAGGCGGCTGAGCAGGAAACTCTTGTCCATCGACTCATCCATGCCGGGAATCTCAATAAGCGTCGTCAAGGTGGTGTGAGTCTCGTCCAGCGCTTCAAATGTAACCCTCCCATTCATGATGGTTGGACCATCGTGAATGATCATACCCATTGCTCGATTCGGTTCAAATTCCACCACTTCCATCGTCCCTTCGACGGGGGTGCCACTTCGTTTGTTACGCCTGCGGATTACCGTCCCAACGCCAATGGGAGCGTCGGTGTCCAGCCAGAGTTCTATGTCCGAATCCCAGCGGGGATGGTTGCGAACGTGATCACGCGCAAAGAAGTCGAACACCTTAGCCACCGGCCGGTCAATCACCTGCGAATGCTGAAAATGTGCTGTCATTATTTCCTCCTTTAAATAAATCCGGGCTCGGTTTCGTCTTCAATTTCAAATATCTAGAAGGCTTCCTCCAATGCCCAGAGAAATCTTCAAATAGAATTGCTAAGGATTTCCATCTTTTGATGTGGATTATTTTACCCTTATTTATCATATTGTGTCAATGTCCGGATTGGTCAGATATCCCCTCAAATCCAATAAAACCTTCAGCCCGACCTGGCAGAATAGGATATAGATACACTCACTCGCCCCCAAGCCAGCCCAGGCGAATGCATCCAGGCTGTTGGACCTGCTTCTCAGGTGAACCTCCCACGCGGGGTGTGTTGGCTCGAGCAGGAGCTGGGTTCGTTGAAAACCGGCAAGCTGGCGGATATCCTTGTCGCCAGGGCTGGCCCCGCTCCAAGACCTAACCACCCTCACCCAGGTGAAGATGGTCATTCACAGTGGTGAGATCATCCGTAAATGATTTTTAATTACTCAACGGACATGACTTCTACCTGTAGAACTACTAAAGTGCTCCTCAAATCTCATGGTGAATCGGCGCACCGGATCCCGGTATTATCGCTATGCATAACCGGACCAAGCCAATCCCGGTTGGCAGTACGGATGTACTTTCGGAAGCTATCAAACGCGCCACCCCGTCGCGCCTTTACGTCTCCAGTTTCAGGGCCTTGCGGATTCTCATAAGGGGAAACTGCATAATAATCCTTATCAAACCAGTCGTTCACCCACTCATACACGTTACCGGCCATATCCAGCACCCCGTACGGGCTGGCGCCAGCCAGATAGCTGCCTACGAGACTGGTATCGCCAATACAATCCTGGTAATCACCGCCAACATACAGGCTATGATTTGCCAACGAACAGGTTGCACTTGCGTCACCCCACGGAAAAGCGCGTGCAGTGGTCCCCTCAGCTGCCTTCTCCCACTCCGCTTCCGTCGGAAGGCGTTTTCCCACCCACCCACAATAGCCTGTTGCCTGGTCCCAGTCCACCCAGATCACGGGATAATCATCGTATTCCGGGTTGCCGTAATAAGCATCATGAGCATGCGACTTTGTCTGGCTGGGCGGTGTGCAGACCCCTGAATCCACACACTGACTATACTGTGCATTGGTCACTTCGTACTTATCAATTTTATAAGCGTCCAGGTACACGGTGTGAAGTGGTATCTCATCCGGAGGCCATTGAGGATATCCATCACATTGCCAACCGTCGTTATGCGCCGGATCGCAGCCCATCCCAAAATCCCCAGCCGGGATCATAACCATCTCGCTGGAGACTACACTACCCGTAGTAAAAGACCAATACGCCAGGGTGTCGCCATCCGCGTAGACGGTCCCCTGGCTGTTGATGGCGCGTACCTGCCAGTAGTAGGTTGTCTCCGTGCTCAACCCGCTAATGTCTGCCTGGCTTGTTGCACCCACACTGACCCAATTTGTGCAGGCGTTGTCATCGGAAGTGTCGTTGCAGTATTCGTAACTTTCTGCCCCACCGCTGTTATCCCAATCGAGGGTGAGGGCAAATGACTGTCCTGACGCTCCATCGCTGGGATTGAGTTTATTAAATTCGACACCAATCGTAGTGAAGGACCAATACGCCAGGGCATCATCGTCCGCATAAGTAGTACCCAGGTTGTTGATGGCACGTACCTGCCAGTAGTATGTGGTGGACGGGGTCAATCCACTGATATCTGCCTGGCTGGTGCCACCTACACTGATCCAGTTGGTGCAGCCATCGTCATCGGAGGTGTCATAGCAGTATTCATAAGACTTTACACCGCTGCTGGTGCCCCAATCCAGGGTCAGGCTGGTCTGCTGCTCGGCTACCCCATCGATGGGGTTGAGCTTGGCGAACGCGCCTGGCGACTCCGTGGATGGGGTCAGGATAAGGGGTAAATAAGTGTCATAGGTTCGCACGCTGATGGTGAAATTCAAGTCGATCACCGTATTCCCCACCGTCACGCGGTATTGACCTGGTTCCCGGTTACAAGCCCTGATATAGAAGTAATCCTTGACCTGTATCAGGGAACCGTAAGAGTACACATATTCTCGGAGCACCATCCCGCCTACACACCCTGCCTCCAGTTGAGTGCTATCCGGTCCATACCACTTCGACGAAGGCGGAGCGACACCACCCAGATCACTAATCGTCAAAGTCACCCGGTATGTATCGGTTAACGCATTATTGCGGTCGAGGTAACCATAATAATTGGGCGAATTGGGTGCGGCGCGTGTTGAGGTTGGATCGCTGGAAAAAATGAACAATGACAAAATGAACAGGGTGATCAAGGTAATTATTATGCGCCGTGCTTTTCTAGTGTTCATCAATTATCTCCTATTTAGGTCGCCTGAAATGGATACAGTTGAAACGGATGCTACACGGTTAATGATCGCCATTGGCTCAGATATATAAGAGATTACCGGATTGCCCCTTTTTTCACAAGTAACAAAGGTCATATTCGCCCATTCGGTTAGTCATCAAAGCTTGTCCCTTAATCAAGCCTATCGAAACATTCGTCCTCAGCGCTAACCCGTTGATAGACCTAACCAGCCCTCACCCAGGTGAAGATGGTCATTCACAGTGGTGAGATCATCCGTAAATGAATTATCTTGTTTACCATGGTTGTGCAGAATAATCAGGGGGATTGCACCTCAAAGTTACATTCAGCGCGTTCATACCCATAATAATGCCGCCAATAATAGTATTCAGGCTCAAATTCCACCCCTGAGCGACTTGCATAAATCGTAATCATCTCATCACCCGGGATGGCATAGAATTCCGATTGGTAAAAACCGTTTGCGTCGGTGGTTGCGATCAAAACACCTGGATAACTGGCATATCTGCGATAGATATCGACACTTTCTAAACCAGAACCACTTTTATTTCGTACAGTTCCAAAAACCATCAGCCCCGGAGTAGCCTCAGCGTCTGGAATATCCGTTAGCCCATCCTGAGTCACCCCTATATCGGGGATGGGTGTGCCCTCAAAACCACCCTTGATCGTTCCATCCTTTATTACCGATCGCAATCCAACGATTGCCAGCACGATGAGCACGACAACACCGGCAATGGCTGCTATCAAACGGTTATGGTGGGATTTTACCTGATCAGGCATTCCGTTTTCATCCTACCACCCCTATTTCCACCCAGTTGGCTTCCACCCGCTGAACAGGGCATGCCCGGCTTGAAAGAAGTGCACGTCAAGATCCCCAAAACCCGCCGAATCCAGCCACTTGAGCTGGTCGTACAGGCGGCTGGGATGGTCGATATCGTCCGGGTCCAGGTATCGATAGGTATTCCAGCCCTCCCCCAGGAAGAAATCCAGGCCGGCTGTGCTGCTGTCCAGCTCAATGGATCGCTGGCGCACCACCTCATCCCAGGCGTCTGCAGCCACACTCCTGCCAACCGGTGTAGCTGGCTCGATCATATCTGCGGTAATGAAGACACCTCCCGCCGCTAGCAAACTATACACATCTTCGAACAGCATCTGCTTGCCAGCTCCGTCGAGGTGGTGGATGGCGAGCGACGAAACCACTGCCTGAACCGGGTGCTCCAGTTTGCGCCAGGAACGGTCAGCCAGCTCGAATTGGCGCAGCTGGTAACGTTCTGCGAAGCTTGCCAGCCTTTCGTTCGCCTTCTCCAGCATAACTCGCGAGCCATCCATGCCCAGGTAGTTTGCCCCAGGGAGCTCAGATAAAATTAGTTCAGCCAGCAAGCCCTCACCACAGCACAGCTCCAGGATGGTGCAGGGTTGGGGTAATCCCCTGAGCAGGTCCAGCATGATGCGCATCTGCTGCTCTCGGGCAGGGATGAAGTACTTTCCATAGTCAAGGTAGCGTTTGGAGGTTTCTTCGTCCCAATGATTCACATTGCTGTCAATATTCATGGTAGGATCCGTTCATTTTGGCGTATATCTTCTTTAAGATATCTAAATCATATACCCAAATGTTGCACCATGCAATCATCAATAATTGCAGGGTGGAGGACTGACCGACAACCACTTGTAGCCGCCATTGTTGATGGCGGTCAATCTCGATCTGCCGGGATTAACGATCCCAGCTACATAACCATCCGTCGGTTGTAAAACCACAACAGCACTTGTAGCCGCCATCGCTGATGGCGGTTAATCTCGATCTGCCGGGATCAACGATCCCAGCTACAAAACCATCCGGTGGTTGTAAACCGACAACACTTGTAGCCGCTATCGCTGATGGCAGTTAATCTCGATCTGCCGGGATCAACGATCCCAGCTACATAACCATCCGTCGGTTGTAAAACCACAACAGCACTTGTAGCCGCCATCGCTGATCGCGGTCAATCTCGATCTGCCGGGATCAACGATCCCAGCCACAAAACCATCCGGCGGTAAACCGACAACACTTGTAGCCGCCATTGTTGATGGCGGTCAATCTCGATCTGCCGGGATCAACGATCCCAGCTACATAACCATCCGTCGGTTGTAAAACCACAACAGCACTTGTAGCCGCCATCGCTGATGGCGGTCAATCTCGATCTGCCGGGATCAACGATCCCAGCTACAAAACCATCCGGCGGGAAAACCGACAAGCACTTGTAGCCGCCATCGCTGATGGCGGATGATATCAATTTACCGGGATCAACGATCCCAACTACAAAACAATCCCAGCTACAAAACAAGCCAGCTGATAGTACGAAAACTGCATCAAGGGTTTATTACCAATCTTCATCGGTTCCATACCCAGGCGGTATATCAATCCCAGATTAGCATTCCTTCACATATTTGCAAATTCAGACCCTCACCCCCTCTGCATGGGGTAAAATTAACCTATGCGTTATTCCCTGGCCATGCTGTTCCTGCGATCACTCCTTCGCCTCATCGCCCGCGTCACTGTGTACGGGATGCAGTATGTGCCACCCAGCACCACCAGCTATGTGGCCGTTTCCAACCACATCGGCAGGCTGGACCCGGCTTTTGTGTATTACCTGCTCAGGCGTAAGGACATCATCATGCTGGTGGCTGAAAAATACAAGGAACACACCTGGTCGCGCCTCCTGGCGGAGTCGGTCAATGGTATCTTCGTGGACCGTTATAAAGCAGATGTGAATGCCATGCGCGAGGTGCTGCGCCGCATAAAACAAGGTGGAGTGGTGGTACTGGCTCCTGAAGGTACGCGTAGCCCGAACACAGCCCTCATTCAGGGATGGGATGGCGCCAGCTACATCGCAGCCAAATCAAGCTTACCCATCATACCGGTTGGAGTCAGTGGTAGCGGAGATAAAGAGGTAGTCACACGCCTTAAACACTTCAGACGCCTTCAAGTTGAGCTGCATATCGGTCCAACCTTCACCCTGCCACCCCTGGATAATAAAACGCGCGATGAGCAACTGGCTGGTTACACAGAAGAGATTATGTGCCGCATCGCGGCTGAGCTACCCGAAGCGCAACACGGCATCTATGCGGATCATCCCCGCCTGCATGAGCTGCTGGCTGTCAAAGCTACTCGACCAATCCAACCTCCCCTGGTGCTCGGATGAACCCCACTGGGTTGAAGGGATTATCCATGGACGCCAACCGCCGCAAAATTGTCTCTCAGGAAGCCCGCATGCTGCTTGAAAACAACCCGCTCTACCTGGACACGGAGACTACCGGGATGCACAACTCGGCTGAGGTGATCGAGATTGGCATAATAGACGATGAGGCGAATGTGCTCTTTGATTCACTCATCCGGTCGCGCGGAAAGATCGACCCGGCGGCGGCGCGCGTGCATGGCATCACCCTCGAGATGCTTGCAGATGCCCCCACCTGGGACATAGCCTGGCCTCAAGCCGAGGCAGTGCTCCTGGACCGCAGGGTTGGGGTGTATAATGTGGAGTTCGACTTGCGGCTGATGAAGCAGACCCATCGCTTTTCGATGCTGCGTTGGGCACTACCGGAAAGCAACTTTTTCGACATCATGATCCTATATGCCCGGTTTTTTGGTGATTGGGATCCCATCCATCGCTCCTACCGCTACCAGTCTCTGGAGCTGGCAGGCAGGCAATGCGGGATCCGGTTGCCCAATGCCCACCGTGCGGTGGATGATTGCCTGCTGACGCGTGCTCTACTCCACCACATGGCCGAAAGTGCCTGACATCAATGGCTAATTGCTAATTTCTAAGCCCTAATTACGAATTGCAACCCTATGACCTTACTCGAGACGCAACTTGAAGCTCAAAATTTACTCCACCTTCGCCCGCTGTTTCTGCATAGCAAGACCACCGGAGCAGCAGAACTATCCGAGGTGGTTGAGTTTGCTATCCTGAACAGCGCAGGTGCGCCTCTGGTGGATGAGCTGGTGAAACCCAAACGTCACATCCGCCCGGCTGCCACAATCGAACATGGCATCACCGACGAGAATGTGCTATCTGCCCCCAAATGGTCCGAAATCCTCCAAAAGTTTGAAGACACCCTGGTTGGCAAGAAGGTGTGCGTTTATGACCGGGAAAGCGAGCTGCGGGCGATCAAAAATTCATATCAAAATGACCATAATCGCTGGATCCTGGATGATAATGATTTCTTCAGCTTGATGGATTTGTTTTCACGCTACAAGAACGAGCGTGACCCACGCAGCGGTGCGCTGTGTTCCTACACCCTCGAGGAAGCTGCACATTTACTGGGATTAGATATAGAGATCATTGCTTATCGCCGGGCACGAGAAGATACCTGGCTGATGCGCGCCATATTACTGGCGATTGCCGGTTGGAAAGTATATTATTAATGACCACAGATTCAAAAGAAGTGCAATATTCCATCCAGGGGATGGACTGTGCTGATTGTGCTCTCAGTCTTGAGCGCAGCCTGGCACAAATCGAGGGGGTCGAAAAAATAAGCATAAGCTACACCACGGGTTTGTTGGATGCCAGCGGAAATTTTAACTCACAAGATATCCTCCGGCGTGTGGAAGCCATGGGCTATCGGGCAGTGACGCCAAATAAATCCTTAGAAAGTGGACCAGGAGCAGCTGGTGCCCCAGCCAGTAGGATTCTCCCACATCTGCCGGGGTTTCTAGGCTACATGTACTCCGCGCCCCAAACCCGCCTGGCTATGCTGGGTGGATTACTGCTGCTCGTCTCGCTTCCATTATCCTTATTCCCGGATAAGTCTCCCCAGATCGCCTGGGTGATCACAGCCTTGCATGTGTTGGCGGCTGTCATTGCTGGCTTCCCAATCGCCAACCGGGGGGTGCGAGCCCTCTTCATTGGCAGGCAAATGACCATCGACCTTTTAATGAGTATCGCCACGTTGGGTGCCATACTCATCGGTGAGACGGGCGAAGGTGCAACCGTGGTGATGCTTTTTGCTATTGGTGAAGCATTGGAAGGATATACTGCTGAGCGGGCACGCAAATCACTCCGCAGCCTGCTGGCGCTGAAACCGGATGTAGCTCACGTGTTGCACCCATGCATCGATTGCAGCGAGCATATGGGGCAAGCAGGTTATACCAGCGGTCCATGCCCAATTTGTGGTGAGCATGAGATCACCGTACCGGTGGACCAGGTGGCCGTGGGTGAGCGTGTTATTGTGCGGCCGGGCGAGCTCATCCCCGTGGATGGTCACATCACCAGTGGTGTCTCGTCAGTCAACCAGGCACCTGTTACGGGTGAATCGGTCCCAGTGCGCAAATCACCGGGTGACAAAGTGTACGCAGGCACATTGAATGGCGATACTGTGCTCGAAGTGTCCGTTACCAACCTGGCTACCCATTCAACCATCAGCCGCATTGTTCGCCTGGTAGAGCAAGCCCAGGCAGAGCGCGCTCCCATCGAGCGCTTTATTGATCGATTTGCAGCCTGGTACACCCCGGCAGTAGTCATTTTGGCGATGTTGGTGGCAATCCTACCTCCGCTTCTATTCCACGCCCCATTACTGGATACCAATGGTATTCATGGCTGGCTTTACCGGGCTCTGGCCTTGCTCATCATCGCCTGCCCGTGTGCCCTGGTCATCAGCACCCCGGTCACCCTGGTCAGCTCGCTCACCTCGCTGGCACACCAGGGAGTCCTGGTCAAGGGCGGCGCTTTCCTGGATGTGTTGGCAAGGGCGCATCTGTTCGCATTCGATAAAACCGGGACGCTCACCCGCGGCCATCCTTCCGTTACTCTAGCCAGGTCGGTGGATTGCGAGCCGGATGCCTGGCGTTGCGCCGCTTGTGATGATATGCTGGCACTGGCAGCCACCGTGGAGCGCCGTTCTGAGCATCCCCTGGCTCAAGCCATCATGGCAGAGGTTGAAGCCCGCCAGCTTGCTCACACCTATCCGGCAGCTGAAGCGGTCATGTCCCTGGCTGGTCAGGGTGTGCAAGGGATTTCCAATGGCAGCCGTATCCTGGTGGGCAGCCACGACCTGTTCCACGCCCGTGATGATGACCTGGACAGGGATTTACACGTCGATATACAAACCGCGGTTGATGAAGGTCAGACTGTGATGCTGGTGGGGAAGGATGATAGCCTGCTTGGTTACGTGAGCGTGGCAGATGCCCCCCGCCCGACAAGCCACGAAGCATTACGCCAGCTTAAAATGATTGATCCCCACATCCAAACTGTAATGCTCACCGGTGATAATATAGCCGTAGCTAACAAGATGGCTGCCTCCCTGGGCAGCCTGGATGAGGTGCGGGCAGGTTTGATGCCCGAAGAAAAACTCGAGGCGGTCCGCTCCTTGCAAACCAAGCATGGGTTGGTAGTCATGGTGGGAGATGGTGTGAATGATGCCCCAGCACTGGCTGCAGCGAATGTGGGCATCGCCATGGGCGGGGCCGGGAGTGCCCAGGCGATGGAGACCGCGGATGTGGTCTTGATGCAGGACGACCTGACACACCTGCCAGATGCTGTGCGTACAGCCCGCAAAGCCAGCAGTATCATCAAGCAAAATATCGCTTTTAGCCTGGCACTCAAGGCAGTATTCTTACTGCTGACCCTACCTGGATGGGCCACACTCTGGATGGCAGTTTTCGCGGATATGGGAGCGTCGTTATTGGTGACGCTTAATGGCATGCGCATGCTGCGCAAAAACAGATGAGAGTTATCCCACGGGTTCTTCGGGTACCACGATGAACATGATGATATATATGAGTATGAACGAGCCGAATCCGAGCAAAGCCCCTGCTGCGAATAACAGGCGTATCACTGTGGGATCTACCCCAAAGAACTCTGCCAGCCCTGCGCACACACCCGCGATCATGCGGTTATTGACACTGCGGTAAAGTTTTCTTGATTCAGGTGTCATGATCTATCTCCTTAAACCTACTTTATTATTAACGCAGTTTTCTCTGAAAGGTTGCATGCAATTTGTCTGAAAATCCACACTCTTCGTTATCCCAAACACGCTTTCGTGGCTGTTTGCTTGGTTTAGCTGTGGGGGATGCCCTGGGCTCCTCCGTGGAGTTCATGCCCCCCGGTAGCTTCAAAAAATTGACCGGCATGAGCGGGGGTGGCAAGTTCAACCTGGCCTCCGGCGAGTGGACCGATGACACCTCGATGGCCCTCTGCCTGGCAGAAAGTCTGATTGAAAAGCAGGATTTCGATCCCGTCGACCAGCTTGAGCGCTACCTGCGCTGGTACCGCACTGGATATCTCTCTTCCAATGGTCGTTGTTTTGATATCGGCATCACCACCTGCAACTCGTTGGAGCGCTTTGAGCGCAACAACGAGCCCTATCCAGGTCCTACGGCTCCAAATACCGCCGGCAGTGGTTCTTTAATGCGCCTGGCACCCGTACCCATGTTCTATGCCCTCCATCCACAGCTTGCACTCGAAAAATGTGCGGATTCATCTCGCACCACGCATGCCAATCCGAAAACTTTGGATGCCTGCCGTTACTATGGTGCCCTGCTTTTGGAGGCCTTGTACGGGTGTACCAAAGAAGAACTGCTTTCACCCCCGTCTCTGGTGGATATCCATCAGGCGGATGTGCAATCGGAAAATATTACTGAACTGCTCTTCAACCTCGAACCAGAAATTGCCGAGGTCGCTCGGGGATCGTATAAACTCAAACAACCGCCTGCCATCGAAGGTAGTGGATATGTAGTGCGTTGCATGGAGGCCGCTCTGTGGGCTTTCTATAATTCGACCTCCTTTCGGGAGGGTTGCCTGCTGGCTGCCAATCTGGGTGATGATGCAGATACTACCGCTGCTATCTATGGTCAACTGGCAGGGGCATATTATGGTGCCGATAAAATTCCTGCCGTGTGGCGTGCGAAGCTGGCTAAGGCGGATATGATCATCGACTTTGCAGATAAATTGTGGGAATCGGCTCAGCGGGTGTAGGAGTAATGCGTATGGAACTTAAAGAAAAGGTTTTCTGGCATGATACTGTGAAAATGCCTTCGGACAAAGACCTGAATGGTCTGCCGCTAAAAGTGGACCTGGCCGTGATTGGCGCAGGCATCCCTGGGTTGGCGGCTGCCCGCCAGCTGGCTGTGCGAGGCAAGAGCGTGGCCGTACTCGAAGCGGAGACGATCGGATGGGGGGCGAGCTCACGCAACGGAGGCATGGCGCTCACTGGTCTTAAACTGGACGCGGAAGTAGTCGAAGCCAGGTATGGTCGCGACCTCACCCGGCAGCTATTCGAGGATTTACTCGCTTCACTCACCACCGTGGAGCAAATCGTCAGCCAGGAAAACATTGACTGCGGGTTCGCCCGCACAGGTTCTCTACTGCTTGCTAATAAACCTGCGCACTATGAGGCTTTACAGCTTCAGGCTGAATGGTACGCGCAACATTTCAATCATGCGACACTCCCAATTCCCAAGGATGAGCTCAGCGCTGAGCTTGGTTCAGAGGTGTACTACGGTGGCCTGGTGGATGAGTCTGGCGCTGGTTTGAACCCTGCCCAATATGTGGTTGGGTTGGCAAAAGCCGCTGAAAGCGCTGGAGTCATGCTTTACCCCCGCGCCCGTCTAACACAAATCGAGAAACTCTCGGGAGGTTATAAGCTGATTACCCAACGCGGCGAGATGCAGGCGGGTCAGGTGCTGGTAACGACGGGCGGCTACACTGGGGTAGCTACACCCAAGTTGCAGCGCCGCATCATCCCCATTGGGTCCTATATCATTGCCACGCAAGCCCTGCCTGAAGACCTGGCGCGCGAGCTGATTCCGCACAACCGGATGGTCTTCGATTACAAGCACTTCCTCAACTATTATCGCCTCTCTGCCGATAACCGCATGATCTTCGGTGGTCGGGCAGCGTTCTTCCCCGAAACAGGCTCGACCATTCGCAGGAGTGCCAGGATCCTGCGTCGTGAGATGGTGCATGTTTTTCCCCAGCTAAAGGATATCGAAGTACAGTACGCCTGGGGCGGCACCCTTGATTTCGCCTTCGACCAGATGCCGCATGCAGGTCAGCTGGAAGGTATCTACTATGCGCTCGGCTTTGCAGGTCATGGGGTGGCACTTGGCACCCACCTGGGAATGAGATTGGCAGATGCCATCCTGGATGGCACCGTTAAAGAGCTGCCTTATAACACATATAAGTTTCCCAAAGCGCCGTTGGGATTGTACACCGGGAAACCGTGGTTCTTGCCGTTGATCGGTCTGTGGCACCGGATCTTGGATTGGCTTTATTGAAAGAGAAGTGATCGAATACCGTCGTCGACACAAGGCGCTTATCGACGGTGAGTAGAAGGTCACGCTGCGTGTGCATACAGATAGCCTTACCTCAATATATAATATATCTATCTCTGGATTTCCCCAATCACGAATAATTGTTCACAAATTTCAGAGCTAATTGCTAACAGCTAATGGCTGTTTTTTAGCATACAACTTGCATCCTCAGTTTAGGATCACGGGAGTGCCCCGGGATTCAGGGGATCTTCGGGGCATCCTGTGGTCGGATCAATTCGAGGATGGTTGCCGGCGCAATGGAAACAAGAAACAGCATCACCCATACTCTCCCCACCGAACAACTGCCCCACCTGCTGGCAGTAGAACAGGCTTCGCTTCAGCTTGCTTCCACCTTGAATGTATTCCGTTCGACTGCCGGTTGGATTTTCGAGCTGGGCATCAGGCCTGATATGCCGTTCTACCTGAAGAAAAACCTTGCCCTGATCAACCGGGTTTCCTTCATCAGCCTGTTTTTGATGTTGCCGGGCTCATTTCTGTTGTTACTGGTGGGGTTTGATCACCCACTCAGCCTGCTGGTCAGTGGATTGATGGCACTATGCTCAATCCTCTCCCTGAATGGGGCTAACCGTGTGGAGTGGGCGCAAGCGTTATTCGCCTTTTCCCCGGCTGCCACCCTGCTGAGCTATACATTGCTCGAGCTGGCTAGCGGAAGTTTGGATGATCCCCTGACCTATATCCTGGCTCGCCAGGGTTTATGTCTATCCCTGCTGATTCCGATCATTATCTATGGCTTCGAGCGATCCCGTCGCGGGCTGGTTCTGGGAGTATGCGTGCTGATCTTCTTGGGTTTTGACGTTGGGAGCATGCATTGGGGAGAGACGCTGGTAAGGAATTTAACCGGGATGAGCCACGGGGTGTTTGCAGTACTCTCGGTCGTGCAGTTGGTGGGGCTATCTGCCTGCGTGTTTTACATGCAAGGCTATACCATGCAACATGAGAACCTGGTGCGCCAGTCTAACGAAAAACTACAAAGAATGGCGATCAGGGATGGCATGACCGGTCTGTTCAATCACACTTTCATGGAACAGCTGATCGGAGATGCCATCAACCGCTCGAAACGGTCCAAAAATTCCCTTGCGCTCTTGATGATCGATGTGGACTTCTTCAAGCAGATCAACGACACATTTGGGCACAACACCGGGGATGAGGTTTTAACCCACCTGGCAAAGTTGTTGGAGAGCAGCAAGCGTTCCACCGACTACCTGGGTAGGTGGGGTGGAGATGAGCTGCTCCTGCTTCTCACCGACACCAATCTGCAGGGTGCAGCCTATGTAGCCCAGAAACTACATCACCTGGTGAGTCATCATACCTTCCCCCATCACAGACCTCTGACCATCAGCCTGGGAGTGAGCGAATATCAAGGGCAGGATACCCTGGTGGAGTTTATCGGACGGGCAGATCGTGCCTTGTACGACGCCAAGCATCTCGGACGGAACCGTGTGGAGATCGAGGGGGAAAAGAAATTAGCCGTTAGCAGTTAGTATTTATTCAGTCAACATTCCCCGGTCATACACGTGTTTTGCGTTTTTTTATCCGTGTTTATCTGTGGCTATTTTTTTCTACGTTTTTCAGCGAGCATCTGCGATATATTTTTTTATCCGTGTTTATCAGAGTCTATCTGGGGTTATTTTTATTATCTTCGTTAATCAACGTGCATCTGCAGTTTTTTTTTATCGGTGTTTATCTGTGTTTATCTATGGCTATTTTCGTTATCCACTTTTATCAGCGGTATATTTATTTATTTGCGTTTATCTGTGGCTATTTTTTCCACGTTTAACAATGTGCATCTGCGGTTAAAATAGTTATACAGGATAAACCGTATCCATGCAGATCATCCGGGTAACACGTTCAAAAAGTACAGCCAGGCGTGCTTATAACCGCCTGAGCCATATTTATGACTGGCTGTCAGGCTCGAGCGAGACGCCGTTGATGCGCCTTGGATTGGAAATGCTGGCAGTACAAATGGGAGAGTCGGTCCTGGATATAGGCTCAGGCACGGGTAAAGCCCTGCTGGAGCTTTCTACACAGGTGGGAGACTCAGGCAGGGTTTACGGAATGGACCTATCCCGGGGTATGCTCCAGGTGGCGCACATCCGGCTGGCAAGTGCGGGCATGCTGAGACGTGCCAACCTGCTTGAAGGAGATGGAGTCCGATTGCCTTTTATAAGCGATAGCGTTTCGGCGGTTTTTATAAGCTTCACCCTGGAGCTCTTCGATACACCGGAGATCCCGCTCGTTTTAGCGGAATGCAAGCGAGTGCTCCAGCCAGGTGGTCGATTGGGTGTGGTCTCGATGTTGAAGACCAGGCAACCAGGATGGATCGTTCGGCTATACGAATGGTTTCACGAGACAATGCCAGCCTACGTGGATTGCCGCCCGATCGACGCGGGAGGGATGATCCAGGCGGCAGGTTTCAGGCTGGAGAAAAGACAATTGCGAAGCATGTGGGCACTGCCAGTAGAGGTGTTGATGGCGAGGAAAGGTTGAGACTCAGATCGCTTGGCCTATTCTATCTATTCACCCCGTTCGCTCGGTTCACTTCGTTCACTTCGTTCGCTCGGTTCACTTCGTTCACTTCGCTCAGAATCGAGCCTTAATTCGTAAACCTCCCGCAGCTTTGATAATCTGCGAGAGGTTTTATAAATTATCAATACTTCAACCGTAGACAGCGACAAAGTTCAGTGAGACCAAATCTACAGGCGACGTCCATAAAGGCAACCGATTTAAACTGCCTCAGGCATCCTGACCATTCAGTTTATCCTTCTTTCGCATCATGATTGATCCAAAGATCAGAGAAATTGGAAGAATACTCATGAGGGTATTCAGGTTGTTCCTGGTTCCCCGGGCTGAAATGGTATTTTCAGGCTGCAATCCACTTGCATTGATTGGGGCAGCCTCCATACCTGCGACACCCAAATGCTGTTTTACCACCAGTGGCAAATAGGTTCTTAATGGATTCACCAGGACTAGCAACGAGTCACTTCCAGCGCCGGTATCATCATCTGGTACGGTCAGCGTAACAGTGTATAGACCGGCAGATGAGAAAGCGTGTTGCGGTGTCAGGTCACCAGTCGCGGTCGTGCCATCACCAAAATCCCACCCGATAGTGTGCGTGTCTTGCGTACCCGGATCATTAAAGGTACCATTGAACTGCACCAACCCATTCAGTATGGTTTGTTGGTCTGGTCCGACTGTCACAATTGGTGCAACATTGTTCACAGTCACCTGGGTTGTCGTGACCACCGTGTGAGCGAAATTATCACTCAGCTGCAATTGGATCAGGTTCAGATCCGTAGGCGTACCGGTTGGATTGTCATCCAGATATTGATGCGCCACGCTAAAGCTGAAAACACCCACGCCCAGCGTTGGGATTGTCTGCGTCAACGTGCCATCCCCCCAATTAACCAGCAGATCGTGCGTGTCAATCGGATCTGTATCAGTAATGCTGCCGGTGAGAGTGATCGTGCCATTCTCGTTGATGGACCCAGGAGCAGCTTGCACAAGCTCAAAGGCTGGGGCTACGTTTGGAACACACGACCGTACCGAAACATCATCGATATTCCAGCCTGGCCTGCTGACCGAGCTGTCGGTACCCAGGCGAAATCGCAGCTGCACCGTCTGACCAGCGTATGCGGATAAATCGACGCTTGATTGAAGATATGCTTTATCGCCACACCAGGCACTTAAGCCTGCGAGTGGGTTGCCGTAAGTGGTTGGGACTACCCCATTATATGGGTCAGTTAATAACGTAGGTGATACCACCTGCGTCCATGTCGTTCCACTATCAGCACTGACTTCAAGGATGCCACCATCAAAACAGCCGGTGCCAGAAGACTCAATTGACCTGGAGGGCCAAAAATTGAGCAGTATCGGGTCTTGCCCCGTGGGTAAAACGATGGCAGGTGAGACAAGTCGCTGGTCGGATACTGTAGCAACATCTAAACCAAGCCAGGATTGTATACCGCTATGAGGATTGGTTGTGGATATCACCCAGGTGTCAGGCCCAGTGCCCGAGGAATGCGTCCAGTCTAAGGCACCTGTCTCGAAGTCGTTGCTATAAAGGTCCTTAGGCGTGGTGCCGATAGAACAGTCACCCGGTAGTGCCAAGGTTGTGAATGAGAAAGGCGCGGAATTAGCACCTGAACTGCATGCATTGCTGGCGGATACACGCCAATAATAAGCTGCGCTCGAATTTAGAGTTGCGCCGTTATAGGTTGTTCCTACCAGATCCGAGGCAGTATGGACGATGTTGGTAAAGCCGGCATCGGTTGCAATTTCCAGGGTATAGCTTCCTGCCTGGTCTGCAGGTGACCATTGAAAGGTTGGCTGAAGAGGTTCGCTGGCGGCTCCATCGGCAGGTGCGATGAGGCTCGGTGTACCCGGCATCCCAGTAAAGATTGATAGACCCACCGTGTTTGTATGAACCAGACTGGCAGATACACCCACGATATTAACATCATAATCGCCAGCGGGGGCTACTCCGGTGTTGCCAATGGTCAGGTTGGTGGAACCAGGTGGTGTGACCGGGTTGACACTGAAGCTGGAGATTGTGCCGGTCGGGAAACCACTGGCGGTTAATGTAACGGTGCCGGTGAAACCTGCCATTGTGCTGAGCGTGGTCGTATACACTGCGTCTGACGGCGTACAGATACCCTGAGCGGTGGGTAACGTAGACAGACCGAAATCAGGTATTATGACGCACGAGGGGAATTTGAAACTCCCTATTCGTGTTTTCCAATTAAAGGAAGAGGTGGTTGAGTAATACTCGTTTGTATACCAGAAGGTGCAGTCGTCCACCGGGTCCACCGTCAGGTCGCTGTAATCGCCCCAGCGGTGGCTGGTACCTGTCTGGCTGCCCGTGCCAGCAAATAATATGGCTTCTCCTTGCGCCAGGATGTTCAAAGGGTCCGTCGACAGGCGACCGGCATAACGTAGCTGTGGAAAGATGATGGGGTTGGAGGCGCTGAAACCGAGAGCAATATTGCCCTGAATGTCCATGGCGATGCTGCCCATCCAACGCCAGTCTGTGTCGGGCTGGTAGGTGCTTTCCTGTACGAAGCTGGGAGTGCCGTTGGTGGCATTGTTCACTTCCCACCAGCGGATTCCACTTACCCCACCTGAGGCAACAGAACGGTTGCCCACCAGGGCTTCATGGCCATCTAGGAAACGCCGGTAAGCCAATCTGAACATCGGTCGCTCACCGATACCATCCAGCCTGTCGGCTGTGCCTGCTTGTGGCACACAGTTGTTCGTTCCTGGGCAGAGATCGGAGTAAACCGCAGGAGTTAATGTGGTGGCGAGCGTGAAGGTGCTGGCAGCCGGGGTGGCGAAGTCGACATGGAAGCGGTAGACCGGCCATGTTGCGCCTGCTGCCCCCATCCAGGGGTTGGGTGCTCCCGCAGGAGGCAGGTTGGAACCGTCCAGGTCAGCAGGCAACAAGAGACCCAGGTCCGGGGAAAGCGGAGCTGCGGTAGTCACGAAGGTGGCTGGAGCGCCAGCCAGCATGGCCGCGCGGTCGAAAGCGAACGGCTGCGGTCCGAGATACACAGTGCCTGCAGGATTAAAAACATTCTCACCCATGTAGTATGCATCCGTCCAGACGGCCAGCTTGGGATAATCATAAAAATTCGAACCCAGATGAAAATCGTAGCGAAAATAAGTACCGGTAGCATCACTCGTGGTCGAGACGGCAATACATTCATCTGTTGGTACTCCCGCACCAGCAAACTGGCTGATAATCCAGCGATGGGCGATTTGATCAAAGAGCACGATCGGGTCGCCAGCACCGTTAAGTTCACAAACACCACCAAAACCAGACCAAAGGGTAGCGATATTGACGGGACCAAGTAAGGATGAACCGGTGCTTTTATCAAAAACCTGTAACCCCTGGTTCACCATCTGAACATATTGGGTGTCACCGACCTCCCCATTGGGATCCGGCGGGGCACAGTTGCAGCTGACACCAGGGAATGGAATCCCATCAAAGCTGAGAATGGGACTCGGCATGGCATTGACGCCAAGAATACCCTGGACAGCAGTATCGGGGGCATTCATTCCTGTGCCGGGTAAGGGCAACATCGGTATTACCTGGTACTCTTTCACCTGCTGCATGGGGACGGGCGGAATATCGACTAACTTCGGTGAGGTATCATTCCGTGACGAGTAACCAACCACGAAACCACCCTCAGGCTGGTCTGGGTAAACTCTTGATGAATTTGGATTGGCAGCCAGCACAACTGACCACGTGAATACCAACCCACCAAGTGCCAGGAAAATAATAAAGCCGAACATGATTCTACGCAGAAATTGATTCATTAGTTTCCCTTGAATATCCTCCATTGGGTATAAAGATATAGAATTATATACCTATTACTATCATATTAACCTAATATATCTGAATATATGAGTGTATATTAATTATTTTTTACGGAGAAAGAATCAAGCAGGGTCATCGGGACCAGGATTCAAATGATCGGGAAAACAACAGGACCTGATGATCGATCGATGCAGATGGAGCCCTCCAGGAAACAGGATTCTCATTGGAGAAGCACCTGATAAAGAGGCATATACTATTGCCAGTGGAAGTGGTGACAGCGAGAAAGTTATGAAATATAGCTTAACATAAGAAAGTGAGATATTATTGGATCCATCATGGAAATCCTATTGGCGCTTTATACTTTTAGTGGGCTGCTTCTGGCGGGGTTGTCTGTCCCGTTAATCCTGCAAAAAGTCCCGCCCAACGGTCTATACGGTTTTCGAATACCCGCCACGATTAACAATCCTGATCTGTGGTATAAGGTCAACGCCTATGCAGGCAGGCGTTTCCTGGTGGTGGGACTGGGTACTGCGGTAGGTGCGATTATCCTCTACTTTACTTCCCCACCGAATGTGGATATTTACGCTCTAAGCTGCCTGGGACTGTTCCTGGCATTTTTCCTGTGGGGCATTATCACCAGCTTCTTATATCTCCGGTCCATCCAGAAGGAAACATAAGGCTAGAAAGTCTGGAATCTTACCAGGATTTCTTATCGTAAAAAATTTCACTTACCACAAGAAAGCCCTCATTTCGGCTGCATACCGTAGTAAAATAAACCCATGACCAAGAATGAATTCTTACTTAACCTGCAAGACGCACGTCGCCAATGGCATCTGGTTTGGAAAAGTATTGACCTTTTCGGCACCTCCAGACCGCGTACACCCGGAGAGATGAGCCTGCGCGATATTCTCTACCACGTCGCCTGGTATGAGCGCGAGATGGTGGAGATGATCCGGCTGCGCTCCTTGGTTGGTTCTCCCTGGTGGGAGTTACCGGTAGATGAGCGAAACGCTCACATCAACACCGAAGGACAGGCTTTCTCATTGCTACAATCGTGGAGAATGGAGCAGCAGGAATATTCTGAGCTGGTGGAAAAGCTACAGACTTTGCGAGATGAGGAGCTCGAAGATGCCAGGTTTTTCCAGGAGATGCCATCCGACTGGAAGCCCTGGGAGGTTATCGCCAGCAATACTTATGAGCATTATCCCGAGCACTTTTCTGGCATCTTATTAGGGCAGGAATATCGCAGTAGATCTGTAAGATCTCAAGAATATTATCCCTAGCATATGCGGGATATCCACAAGGAATAAACTTAGCACATAGGTTACTTGGGTGTTCTAAAAGCGCGCCTACCGACAGAGGGTATTTTGATACTCAGAGGATTTTGTGCACTTTGTGTCTTTGGTGGTTATCTTTTTTTATCCATAGATTCCACGCAATTGCTCAGGCAGGCACAAGGCAATATGCTGCATGATGGTGTCCCCCGCCAGCCTGTCGCGCCCACCGGTTGAAAGCCCTTCAGGCAGTTCCAGAGGATATGGCTTGCCAAACTTCAGGTGGATGATGCCACCCTCTGTCCACACACCCACGGGTAAAATCTGCGGGCAGTGCTGGCTAAGCAAAAGCATAAACCGCCCCACACCTGCGGGGAGTGTGCCCAGCACACCGCCTGGAGAATCATTGCCCTCGGGTGCCATCCCAATCACCGGCCGCGTGGTCTGCCTGGTATATTGAAGCGCATGGCGCACAGCTGCAGCCCTCTGCTCAGTTTCTGTGGGGTCAGGCGGCATGGCGGGCATGGACGTAAAACCCAATAGCCTTGCTCCTAGTGGAAAAAGCCAATGCGTGAAACCTGTGAGCCAGCCCGAATTGGTCCAACCTGAGGTGACTACCCAATGAATATTGGCTGGTATGTTCGCACTGATGAGGATCGCAAGCCACCAGGCTCGGAAATCAGGGGAAGAATAGTGGTTGACGGTGACCAGCAGCCCCCGATCGATATCCATCCGTTCCAGGTTGGGCTGGAGCTTTTCCACCGCTGTGAAGTCCACCTGCGGAGGTGGATGCAGGGTGCGAGTGAGCAGGCGAGCGATCGGACGGAAGGGGATGGGCATGGAGGTCTGAAGGCATAATTATAATGTCCTCCAGCCCCTCTTGCAATTCAAGGCATGCCATCTTACAATTACCGTGCAAGTATCATCCAATCTATTGATGGAAAGGGAAGGGTATGCGACCAGAATGGGATAGTTACTTTATGAAAATCGCGCATGTGGTAGCGCTTCGCAGCACGTGTGACCGGGCTTTCGTGGGAACCGTGATGGTGTTGGATAAGCGCATCCTGACCACCGGCTTCAACGGCTCACCAGCGGGTTTACCCCATTGTGATGAAGCCGGCCATCTGATCGTGGATGGACACTGCGTGCGCACCATCCATGCGGAAGCCAATGCCATCATCCAGGCTGCCCTGCATGGGGTGAGCACCAAGGGCTCCACTTGCTATGTCACCCATTTCCCCTGCATCCAGTGCGCCAAGATGCTGATCAATGCAGGTGTGGTGCGTATCGTCTATGACCAGGAATACCGCATCGACGAGAACACGCTCGAGTTCCTGCGCCTGGCGGAGGTGGAGCTGGTGCGCGTGAAGGGGGAAGAAAGGGATGACTAAACACCTTAAGCTTTTTACCCCCGGGCCTGGTGACGTGGATGAGGATGTGCTGGCAAGCCTGGCATCCCCGGTCATTCGCCATTACGGCCCCGAATGGATGGAGATTTATAACGAGACTCAAAACCTGCTCAAACAGGTGTTCAAGACAAAGAACGAGATTTTCTTTGTACCCGGAGCAGCCTCATCATTATTAGATATGGCCATCGGAAGCCTGATAGCAACGGGTGAGAAGATCATCGTTGGGAACAACGGTTTCTTTGGTGACCGGTTGGCTCAGATAGCCGAGGCTTACGGTATGCAGGCCATTCTGCTAAGCGCCCCACCTGGCAAAGCGCTTGACCCGCATGGATTACGCAGGCTGCTCAAGGAGCACCCTGACGCAAAAGCAGTGGCGTTGGTGCATCACGAGACAGGTACGACTGTCATGAACCCTCTGCGTGAACTTGCAATTGTGGCGAATGAAGCTGGGAAAGCAGTGATCGTGGATGCAGTCTCTTCACTGGGTGGGGCAGATGTGCAGGTGGACGAATGGGGTATTGATGTGTGCGTCACCACCCCCAATAAATGTCTTGAAGCTTTACCAGGGATAGGTTTCGTCAGCGTCTCCAAGCGTGCCTGGGAGCTGGTGGATAGCCACACCCAACCCAATCACGGCTGGTATCTCAATCTGCGTACCTGGCGGCAGTATGCCACCGAGTGGGGTTCATGGCACCCGACGCCAGTGACCCTGCCGACCAACATTATCCTGGCCGCGCGCACCAGCTTGTTGAAGATCGTCGGGTATGGGACTGGAGGCGCATTTTGAGAAATATCGTCAAGCCAGCCAGGCGGTGCGCCAGGGATTACGCAGCCTGGGTTTTGATATGTTTGTAGCAGGATGATTGTGCCTCCCCCATCGTCACTGGGGTGTGCAAACGCCCGGAATTCGAGCTGGGTGAGATGAGCAAGTGGCTGGTGGATCAACGCGGGATAGCCATCGGGGGCGGCTTGGGAGAGCTTTCAGGCAAGATCTTCCGGGTAGGTCATCTGGGTAAAGCCGCCACGCGTGAGTACCTGGTGGACTTCCTGTTTGCCATGGAGGAATTCCTGCGCCAGAAAGGCATCCCCATACCATTGGGCACCAGCCTGGGTGGGCTGTAATGCGTAGGTGCATACCTTGGGTGGGTTAAATTATTCGATTTCCGAAGATATTTTCGCTAAATATCCCGGCTACTGCCGGGGTGTTGTGCTGGCATTCGATGTGCTCAACGGACCATCCCCTGACCGGCTGGTTGAAATGTTGCGCCAGGCTGAAGAATCGGTGCGCAAACAAGCCAACATCGAGAATATTGCCGAACACCCGCGCATCAAGCCCTGGCGGGAGGCTTACAAAGCCTTTGGTGCCAGGCCCAGTGAATTTAGATCTTCGATTGAAGCCATGGCCCGGCGGGCACTGCGCGGCGATGCTTTGCCCAGCATCAACACCCTGGTGGATATTGGCAATATCATCTCTTTGCAGCACCTGGTACCGCTGGGTGGGCATTCCATGGATGAGCTTACCCAAGACATATCATTGCGCCTGGCAAGCGGAGCAGAAAACTTCATCCCGTTTGGATCGAACGAAACAGAGCATCCACTTCCCGGAGAAGTAATTTTCACCGAGGGCAACACCGTACTCACCCGGCGCTTCACCTGGCGGCAAGCCAACCATACCCTGACCCTGCCGCAAACACGCAGTCTTGAGATTAATATCGACAGATTGCCCCCGGTGGAAGTGGAGGAAATACATATCATTGCCAGCCAGGTGATGGGATTGGTAAGTGAGTTTTGTGGGGGGAGAATGCGGTATGAGATACTGAGTGTAGAGAACATGGAGATGAGCCTTAACTAATATGGAAATCAACCAACAGCAAAAGAGAATCCTACAGGCAATTGATTCTGCATCAACCAGTCTATTTTCCGCCTCACATCGGATCCACGATAACCCTGAGTTGGGTTATCAAGAAAAATTCGCTTCAGGATTGCTATGTGACGCTCTAGAACAGCACGGCTTCGAGGTGGAACGGGAGTATGTGGGCATTCAAACCGCCTTCTGTGCCCGAAGGGGCAATGGTAAGGGACCGCGTGTAGCTTTCCTGGCTGAGTATGATGCCCTGCCTGGTATGGGGCATGGATGTGGTCATAATATTATCTCAACTTCTGCCCTGTCGGCAGGCATTGGACTTGGCGAGGTGGTTGATGAGACGGGTGGTGAGGTGTGGGTAATTGGAACCCCGGCGGAGGAAACCGATGGCGCAAAGGTGATCATGGTACAGAAAGGCGCGTTTAATCAAATCGATGCCGCCCTGATGATCCATCCCCACTCGGGTTACTATTACACCACTGAATCACTTGCCCTGGATGCCCTCGAAGTTGAGTTCTTTGGCAAGCCAGCTCATGCTGCGGCAGCACCCTGGGAAGGTGTCAACGCACTCGACGCCATCCTGACGACGTTTGCTTCTTTGAATGCCCTGCGCCAGCAAATACGTCCGGATGCACGCCTCCATGGGATCATTTCGAACGGTGGAGCTGCTCCCAACATCATTCCAGACCACACCATGGCACGATTTTACCTGCGGGCAAAGCAGCGTTCCTATCTCAACGAGCTGAATCAAAAATTTCTCGATTGTGTCAAGGGAGCCGCTCTGGCTACAGGCACGCGCTTCGAAACCCGGATGTATGAAAATCCCTTCGACGATATGCTGAATAACCTGGTGCTGGCTGAGCGTATGCGCGATTATTTGACTGGGGTTTGCGGGGTATCCAAGGTTGACCGCACTCCTGAACACTTTGGCTCGATTGATATGGGAAATGTTTCCCATGTTGTCCCGGCGGTGCACGTACTGGTGGATATTGCCGATGGAAGGGAAATCTTCCCGCATACCCCCGATTTTGCAGCAGCAGCAGCCACCCCCTATGCGGATGCGACCATCTTGCGGGCGGGCAAAGCATTGGCGTTGACCGGTTATGACGTATTGGTGAATGCTTCTTTCCGTGAAGCTGCCTGGACGGAGTTCAAGCAGACTACAAGTTAAAGATACGCTTACTATCCGACTGCGTTTTCAGTTGAACATATTTAGGCGGATCTCATGATTTCAAGCTTGTTTTAGCTGAGCGGAAAATTATCCTGGAATTGAAAAAAACTTCCCCGCTGTGTATCAGGCACAACGGGGAAGAGTTGTTGCTATAGATGATTCATATTGAGACCAGAGACATTTATTAGACCGGAGCACCACATTGCGGGCAGTGAGACCAATCTGGCTGAATGCCTGCACCACAATGAGAGCAAAAACGGGCTGCTGTGGTTATGGAATCTTTGATATCTTTAGACGGTTGGTAAACCTGTGGCCGATTTTGGTTATAGGGCATGCTAAGTGGGCGGTTCTGGAAGAAGCCAGCTGCCACGACCAGGAGAATAACGACCAGCAAGATTGGTAATCCAATCACCACCAGCATCATAAGCCATCCAAATCCAAACATCATACGAAACCTCCTTACTGACAGGATAATTGTACAAGGTGAAATTTCATTTTGGGAGCGCCAATCTGCGCATTGGGATATGCGCCATTTGGCTACCATGAAAACTCCCACCTATCGCAACCAGATCAAATGAAACAAATCGATTCCCAAAATAATCCGGAAGAGGCAAACTGGACAGGGTTTGGCTGACAGTATTGGGATCGACCTCTCTAATTGTTTAGACTGGCAATTACCCTCACCAATTTTGCTTTTGCTTCTGCAGCCACTTCTAATACGGCTGGCTCACCTCCAATAACGCCGAGCATTGCCATCGGGTCCACTGCGGTCACAATCGTCTGGTCACCATCCTCATAAACAGTCACATTGCACGGCAGAAGCAAGCCCACATCCAGGTTGGCAGTGAGTGAACGGTTCGCCAGGTGCGGGTTGCAGGCTCCGAGGATCATATATCGGCGGAAATCTGCGTTGATTTTTTCCTTAAACGTGGATTGCACATCAATCTGCGTCAGCACACCAAAGCCTTCCACTTTAAGCGCTTCGGTAGTCTTTTGGATCGCCTGCTCGTAGGTAAGGTTAAGTTTTGTCTGAATACCAATATTTGTTGACATACCAATTTCTCCTCAATAAGCCATAGACTGGCATTAAATTATATTAAAGACCTGTTTTACCGTTTCTTTAGAGTCAAGAAACAGCAAATGGTTACATCAATTCCCACATAATCTATGCACAATCAGGGAAGCGTCTTGAGGAAGTCTATCAGGTCGGCGATATCCTCGTCGCTCATCTTCCAGCGCGGCATGTCGTTGGACAGCTCGGATCCATCAGGATCCTTACCTTCCAAAATTGCCGCCTTGAATTTATCGGCATCAAACTCGCCTTCCAGGGCAGACCAGCGAATATCCTTGGCATCCATCGTCTGCATCATCCCCATGCTGTGCACCCCTCCCCGCCCATCCGGACGGTGGCATGAGGCGCAGGCGAGCTGACCTTGCATCATCATCCACCCACCAGAAGACGGCCCACTGCTGTAGGAGATCTCAGTATCGCGGTCGCTGGTAGCGGTAAAGTAGATGCGTTCCCCGTTCGAGGTGAAAGCTCCCACTCCCCAGGCAGTTCCTCCGGGATTGGTAAATCGTCTGGTGAGAGAGCACCCGGCGAGTAACAGAGGAATTACCACAAGGATCAAAACGAATATCTTCGGTGATATTTTGTTCATAATTCACTCCTACCTCAATGAGTTTAACCCCCTGCGTGATCACGTAAATGGAAAAGCTTATCTCACAGGCATTTTACGCATGATGATGCATAGGTTCACTGCCGTGTTCTTGAGGTTTGACATAACGCTGCGGTTCTTTGTCGAAATCCTTTTTACAACCCAAGTGAGCAGAAATAATACGTTTGCCCCTGATACTCGGATTTACCGGCAGCGGTCTTGGGGTCAACATCCATACCACAAACTGGATCTTTCATATTAATTATCCTTTCAATCTTAAGAGTTATTTTACACACGAATACTTACCTCGTGTAGGACGAATCCTGGAACTGGGTTCGGCAGGATCCACTTGGTTCAGGGTCATGGAAAATTTCCAAAGTAAGATGCCAGGTCCTAGGGGTTATCGATCGATCGGGTAGCCAGCTGCCTCCCAGTCGACCATGCCCCCAGCCAGGTTCCAGATATTGGTGTAGCCCAGCCCGACAAGCTCTCTGGCTGCGATATCACTCATCCGCCCGCTGCGGCAGTACAAAACGATCTTGGCATTTTTATCCGCCGGTAAGCTATCCAGGTTTTGCGTAACCTGGTCATATGGAATGGATAGATCTGTTGCAGCGATATTTCCCTCGAATGGGATGTGCACATTGACAAAGATAAAATCCTTGTTTGCCAGCATGGTTTGCAGCTCTGCTGGATTCACATCCGTGTACGAGCCACCATCCACACTGACATTCTGCCCAACAACTTCGACGCTGGGTAGTGCAGTAGCTGTGCTCTGGCATGCTGAAAGTATCACGGCGCAAAAGAGTAGAGTGAGAAACAGGGTTTTTCTCATAAGTTACCTCGCAATAGGCAAGCTGATGCTTAATGTAGCACCTTTGCCGGGTGAAGAGCGGATATCCAGGGAAGCGCCGATCAAATCAGCCCGTTCCTTGATACCCAGTAACCCGTAGTGACCCCTTGGAGCAAATTCAGACGGATTTTCAGGCACATCAAAACCCACGCCATCATCCGCCACCCGCATGGTGACAGATTCAGGGATATAAGCAATGCTTAAGGATGCATTTTTCGCATCGGCATGCCGGGCTATATTGTTCAGGGCTTCCTGGGCTATCCGATAAAGTGCCAGCTCGACGGCAGGGTCCAATCGTTTTTCGATCCCCTGGCGCTGAAATTCCACCGCCAGCCCCATCCCCTGCCCTGCTTCACGCGCCAGCATTTCAAGCGCGGGCACCAATCCAAGGTCTTCCAGGTAAATTGGGCGCAAAGCGCGTGTCAGGCGGCGTAAGTTTTCGATGGTTTGCTCGGTGAGTGCAGCCACCTCCTGCAGCTCTGCCGATTGGGGTGTAGAAGATGGGGCAGCTGGTTGAAGCTCGAGCTGGGCCAGCTGAACACGCTGTTTAAGCGCGATCAAGGCTTGCAGGGTGTCATCATGCAGCTCGCGCGCCAGGCGCTTCCGCTCCTCCTCCTGGGCGGCGGTGATGGATCCAATATAACCATGCAGGCTGCGCTGGGCCTCCTGCACTTTATGCGCCATCTCAACCAGCTCTTTTTGAAGGTGTTGGATTTCTGCAATCCCTCCCACGGGTTCCTGGATGGATACAAAATCACCCGATGCCAATGTGGCTGCCTTCGCTTCCAATGTTCGCAATGGTTGGACGATCTGGCGCGTCCCGAGCCACAAAGCCAGCAGCATGATCAGCAGCGCCGGTACCAAAGCTAACGGAGCCACCTGGGTCATCCGGAGCGTGGGCGTGGATACGGCTTCCCACGATTCTTCTGTGATCAGCGCCCACCCGGCTGATTCAACCGGGCTGTAGGCAGTCACATGCTCGTCCCCGCTCACTTTGACATAAATCGTCCCGCTTTGACCTTTCAGCGCTTCAGCAAACCCGGGATGATTGATCGAATAATCTTGTGTGTCTCCAGCTTTGTATAAAATCTGCTGGCTAGAGTCCACCAGGTAGATGGACAATTGGCTTCCGGAGGGCAGGATTTCCACCAGCGTGTTTTCAACCAGAGCAGGGATCGAAAATGCACCGGCGATCACCTGGTTTCCTTCACCTACCGTAAGTATCAAACCGGTCCAAACGCTATCAAGTGGAGAGGCAAGCACGTTGACTCTTCGCGCGCTATAGAGAAGCTGGGAATAAATCGACTGCCAGCTAGAAGGGTCTGCTGATAAGGCGTCCCATAATTGGCTATCTCCCTGGCTGGCCAATCGTTTGCCTTGTGCGTCAAAGACTGCCAGACCGAGATCAAAATCACTTGCGAGGTACGCAGCGTCTGAAAGGGTGGATGAGATGGGTTGATTGGATATTGAAGAAAGCAACAGAGCCAGCCCATTAAGCTCCTTTGCCCGAAGTTCGATCTGAGCGCTCACAGCCCTGGCAGCAGTGCTCACCAGGCGTTGGTCCCGTTCACCGACCAGCGTTCGCATGGCCTCCTGGTGTACCGAAACGCTCCCGAAGGTGATCACCACCAGCAACAGCGTCAGGGGAAGGAGGATAATGGTGACTAACTGCATCAGCAACCCCTGGGGCGGCAGGCGAATACGTCCTTTTGGGGGATCAGCCTGGGTCATATGGCAGTCATTCTTCGCTGATATTCCCGACGGATTGCGAGATCCAACCTAATGAGACGGCGCGCATCACTGCCTCTGTACGACTTCCCGCCTGGAGTTTGTTGAAGATATGCGCCAGGTGACCCTGGACAGTGCGGTCACTGATCCCCAGCTGCATTCCAATGGCTTTATTGGTAAATCCCTTCGCCACGCATTCAAGCACTTCCATTTCCCGGCTGGTAAGCGCTTCCACCAGCGATGCACCATTGGGATGACTGAGCTGAGACAACAGCTTGTGGGTCACGCCTGCATCCAGCACCGATTTGCCAGCATGCACATCCCGCACAGCCTGGATCAAATCTGCCGGGGAGGCTGTTTTCAAGACGTATCCGTTCGCCCCTGCCTGTAAAACCGCCATGACGTACGGGTCATCGTCAAAAGCCGTGAGGATCAGCACACCCACTGCCGGTAGATTAGCCCGCACCCAGCGGGTCACATCGATTCCACTGGAATTAGGCATTTGGATATCGAGCACCGCCACATCTGGCTGTTTTTGCTGGATCAAAACCTTGGCCGTATCCCCATCATCGGCTTCAGCAACCACCTGGATATCGCCGGCTCGCTCGAGGAATTGGCGAATACCTGCCCGAACGATGGCATGGTCATCCGCCAGCAGCACCCGGATTGGCTCACCTTCGCGGCTCATATTATGTAAATCTCGGGGATTTTGGCTGAATCAGACTCAGAATTAATCACCCTGGGTTGGTTACGTGGGATAAAAATCTTATCCATATAAGGATAAGTGTACCAGACGATTCCCACTCCAAACAGGATGCCAGTTAACAACCTGATTAATGAATTAAACGAGCCCCATGCATCACCGGCATAAAATGAAGCCTGGAAACTATGCCGGGTAAGCACTGCCAGCCAGATGTTCACATCCCGAAAGCCCCGCCCGATGCCTGCCAGGTCACTGAAGAAATGGCTCGTGCCATCCACGGCCATCGGCAGCAGGAACAATACCAGTCCCCACCAGGGCAGCGGTTTCACTCTACGCCGGACCATCCACCATACCAGGCCGAAGAACCACAAGCTGGTGACCATGGATACCATGCGGTCTGACCAGGCAACTTTCCAACCCAGCTCGGGGTTGCCGATGAACTGGCGCAGGATGACCGGACTAATGGTATTTTGCCAGGCATTTTGGACTTCAGCCAGTGAGTATGTGAACCTGGAGCCAAACAGAAAAAACGAGCGCTCCGGCAGCTGGTGGCATAACCAGGAGTATATAAAATAGATCACTTTGGCGGCACTGGTCCAACCAATGTGCATAAAAACGGGTGCCAGGAATGGCGTTCCGGCATATAACCCCAGGAGGATGCTCAACGGGATGATCCAATAGCGCTGCAAGTACTTAACCATGCTAGCTTAGACCAAAGGTTTGGGATTTTAACATGCTTGACCTACTCCTTATGCAACTACTAGAAAAGGCTACTGAACCCCACAGCTGCCACCACTGCTAGGAGCCTGCTCAAGCAGGCCATTTTGAGATAGCCATTGGTGCACACCTTGAAAACCTGTGCCGGACGAGTATTGGCTGCTGACCACTTCACGCGCATCCGCCGAAGCGTAATCCACATTTTGGGTGGCTTTGAAGACGGTGGCTACCTCCAGCATTTGCTGCGGGTACCAGAAAGCAGTCACATATTTTGCTGTCTCGAACATATCATCCGCTGAAGCATTTTGGGAGGCCATGAGCTCGAGCAATCCCAACATTGCCATTCCGTGGTTGCAGTCCGGAAAATGGGTCGGGTTATTACAACAAGGTCGATACACGCCCGAAGCTACCTCCAACAACCTGGCTTGTTGTTCTTCTGTCAATGTCACCATCTTGCGGCTGGCGTATAGCTCGGTAGGCTGCTTGGATCCAAGGGTCCAACCGCCCGTGGAGGCAAATCCACCCACTTTATCCACCCCACCAGACATCATCGGACCATCGGTGAGGATGGGATTTTGGTTGGTTAGCCCAAACGCCCACAAGAAATTGAGCAAAAAATAGGCATTCTCGGGATTAATTTCAATATCAGTGTTGGATCCATCGATCAGGATTTTCATTTGCTCATCCGTCAGCGGTTTATTTTGCTGCTCGTAAATCGAGATAAACATGGGCATACTGATCGCGCCAGCAGCTACCATCTGTGGGCCGATATCTCCAAAAGCTGCAGGGATTTTGTAACCCTCAGGTGGGTTGACCTGATGCATCAGCGCCATCGACTGGTCTTGACTGGAAGGGGTTTCAGTGCCAGATGCTTGAAGCATTGACCTGCGCCCCATCAGGTATCCGCTGCCGATACCAACGGCGAACACAAGCAGGAGCAACAACGATTTGAGCGCCAGATCGCGCTTCCAATGACCTGATTGATTAGAAGCTTTCGTACCTTCGTCTGTTTCAAGTTTGACCGGTGAAACTTGGGGTTCGATTGACATTTTCATTCTCCTTCAAGCCAGATTTTATGCCACACATGTGGTTGCATCCCAACTAAAGGTGCGCGGTTGGATAATAGCTATCGCTACGGGATTTCCAATTGACCCGCGGTCATGATATGGGATGGAGTTGCTTAATGATTTCCACAAAAGAGTGTTCACGAATGGATTAAACAGCATGCGCCTGGTTTTCAACATTCAGGGGAGGAAAAACCGCCGATGTCAACACACGCTGGATGATGGCTTCAAAGCCTGGGTCAGCTCGCTGCTGGGGGGTATCCACCACAGAAAACGAGGTTTGACCGTTAGTTCCATGCGCAATCATGCTGACGGGCTGCCGGTCAGCTGGATAGACCAACAACACCACCATCTGGCAATCACATTGGTCGGTGCCATGGTGGGGGCAAGGGCAATCGTTCACGACAGGGCGAGCAACCTGGAGGTCGAATGTTCGCAAGACCTCCAAGCCTGCCTGGCTCAACTGGTGAGCTACCCAGTCAACCGCCTCATTGCAGGGCATGTCCAACGTCAGGAATGGTGAATTTCCACTCATCTTGGTGAGGCTGAAGGTTTTACAAGTGTTTTACGAACATACTTTATCAGGCCAGCTGGATAGTATCCAAACGCCAACCTGCGCACAATACCATGAATTTTCTCTCAGGGCTGCCAGATATGGAACTATCCGACAGAATATCCACTCTCCAATCACCTGAGTGAACCTTTATGGAACCCAATTCGACAAAACGGTCAGGGTCTTATCTCCCCAGGTTGTGTCGTTGCTGGGAAGATGCACCCTGAAATCATGCATCCCGTCCATGCCCTCGTGCATCATGAACTGCATGGTGAGGGTGGTGGTTTGTCCAGGTTTGAGTACCATCGAACCGATGGCAGGAGTGGGGGGTCAGCACCCCTCCAACACTTCAATATACGGGGTTTTGGAGAATCGAAGGGTTTCGTCGCCCACATTTAACAATTGGAAAGAAACCTCGACGGTTTTCCCCAGCTTGACATTACCCAGATCCACTTTTTCCTGGTCCACTTTTAGACTCGGCGACCCGCTGACCTCAATAGCTGCTTTTGGTTCTGGGGGCTTGTTCAACGCAGTCACAGCCATGATGATGAGAACCAGCCCGCCACCCATCAGTAATAACAGTGGCCAGGGCTTTTGACGTTTATGTTGCCTGAGGTTTTTCTTGTTTTTGGATTGACTCATGGATTTACCTCCAACTGAAATTGAAATGTCCATAAATAGGCGATCAACGCCCAGGTTTGATCTTCGGTAAAAATCGGTCCCCAATACGGCATTCCCGTACCCATCCCTCCCCGGATGATCTTGCCCTGCAGGTGAGCAGGGCTGGCTGCCAGCATATGGCTGGGATCGGTGAAATTGACCGGGCGCTGGGTTTGCGTTCCCTCCGTTTGGCCTCCACCATCCATGGTAGTGCTTCCTGCAAGCTGGTCGGCAAACACCCCATCGCCTGCCCCAGTCTCACCATGGCAGGCGGCACAATTGGCAGTGTATAGATCCCTACCCACCTGCAGCTCATCTGGAGTGGTATTGGATTGCCAGACCCATGCCACCAGGTCCCACACATCCTGATCGGTCAGAGCTATGAGAGTAGGTTCTGACCTAAGTGCGATCCAAAGGTCAACCGGCGTGTGGGTGAGATAATATTGGCGGTTCTTGTAGCTATCGGGTATCGTTTGCTTGAGCAATGCTCCGCGCCAGGCCGCTGGAATTTGAGCGGGTGTCACGGAGGCGTGGTGCTCGCCATCAATATCCAACCCAAGCGAGACGTATAGGGGCGGTTTGGCTGGCTCAGTCTCAGGCTGTGTACCTGTTACCTCGATCGTGCCACGCATGCGCCAGTGGTTCACACTGCACCAACGGGTGCAATAAAATGTATATTTTCCCGGCTTATCGAAAACCAGGCTGACGTCGGTCATCTCCCCGGGTATTACATCCACTGCGGGTTGGTCCAGCTGGCCGACTGCAAAACCATGGGTCACATCATCCGAAGTCAGGCGAAGGTGCAGGGGTTCACCCACAGCCACGCTAAGGTTCTCGGGGATCCAGCCGCCTGTTTCAGCCATGTGGGCATGAATGACGATCCCTTGCGACTGTTGCCACCAACCCACAGCCGGAATGCCGACTGCAATTGCCACACCGAGCATGATGATTGTGCGTGCAAGCCACTCCTTCTTCATGGGTTACCCTACCAATAGCCAGAGCATGACCAGCGTGAATAGCAGGCTGAATGCCAGGATGGGGATATTCGGACGGGAAGTGGAACCTTTCGTGGAGTTGGTTAATTTCTGAGACACCCTGGCTGCCCAAAACAAGCCTGCCAGAAGGAGAGCTACCTGGATCAACGCGCTGAAACCAGCCACCGCTACCATCCGGGTGGTGTCCATCGCTCCTAATAAATTCCAGCCCCAACCGAAGGGATCGTTCAAAACACCCAGGACAAAATTGAGCTTGGGAAAAGCAAATGATACCGTGAAGGCAATCCAGGCCATCAGTCCCAATGGGAGCAACACCTGAGCCTGGGTGGCAATCGCCGGTTTGAGTGAAAGTTTTGTACCCGTGAATTTCTGCCCGACCCATACCGCCAGGCTAAAGACTCCGGGCAGAAGCAACAGGTTGAGGGCTAGATAACCCGAGACATAACCAAGCCAACTTAATGAGCCAATCTCGAATGCAGCAGTTTTTAGCCAGCCCCAGGGACCGGTGAAAACAGCGGCAAATGACATCACCGACCCTAACATGACCAGGGCCAGGAAGGTCTCATCCAGCCGGGAGGATGTCTTCTGCCTGCCAAGGTCGGTACCAAATGGACGGACATTCAGTGCCAGGTTATCGCTGGGGCAGGCTCGCAGGCATTCCATGCAAAGACCACAGGCAGAGCTATCGCGGAATGCCACCGGGTACAAACCCCACGGGCAGGCCTGATAACACGATTTGACTTCATGTTTTGCACATAGTTCTTTTTCTATGACGCGTAATTCCACCGGGGAGGTTTGAGCATACATCCCGCTGAAACCACCAATCGGGCAAATGTAGGAGCAAAAAGCGCGGTGCTCAAACACCAGGCTCAACCCAATTGCCAGACCAAAAAGCGCCAGCAGCACCCAACCGGTGACCTGCGGAGCGGTCAGCGTGAGGGCACTGAATAAGCCGATCATAAGAAAGCTTCCTGATTGAATCCAGGAACCCTTGAGCCGCCTCGGCCAACGTAGATTTAGCCCGAAGCGTCGCTTACCTGGTTCCAATATCCCACCCTGCTGTAACCAGTCACCTGGCATTGGAATGGGACACACACTGCACCAGGAACGCCCTCCGATTGGGATGAACAGGAGCTTGAGTGCGGTCCACCAGGCGATCCAGACGAAAATAATGGCAAAGTTGTGGCTGCCAACCAGCGAGCCAAATAACCCGGCCGCGATGATAAATACGAAGCCTGACAGGGTCAGGAGACGCATCATCAGCTGCGGCCATTTACTCTCGATCAAAGGTCGCAGCCAGGGAAGGCGATAAATATTCAATCTCTCTGGGAAGCCAATGAACTTGTGGGATTGAGCAGACTGCACATCTAATGGGATTTTTTCCACCCAGGGGATTTCCTGCATGCGCCTCATTTACGAACCTTCCAGATCCCGGCAAACAGGACCAGCCCGGTAAGGGCAATCGCTCGCCACAATAAGGAATTCCTCCCTACTTCCAGCTTGCCAGTCATGAACGGATGCATATTGCCACAGGTCACTGTGCAATGAAAGCGGAACGTTCCCTGCTGGTCGGCTATAAAGGAAAGGGAGGCCGTCTTGCCAGGGTCTGCAGTCGTCTCGAGGTTGTACCCATCCAGGGCCAATCCATGCACCACATCTGTGGCGATTAATTCAATCGTCACCCGATCACCGGGATTCACTTTGAGGATGGCAGGGCTGTATTCGAAGCGTTTGGCATTAATTTGGAATGTACGTTCGGTGGGGGTTGCTGCTCCAGCAGGGAGCGGCACAAGCATTACCATCAAACCCAAGGCCAACAGGATTGCCCAATGCCACCCGCGGTTCGAATGATTATTCTGCGGATTCTGAATTGTCACGGAATATTGGATTGGCCGTACTCAGAATAGGTTTGGTCGATGTAAGCTTTGATCTCTGAAACCGATTTACTCTGCCGTAAGAGGCGCATGGTATCCTGGGTGATATCCACACAGATTGAGCAGCCCAGTGCGTGGGTATCATAAGTGATGGATCCGTTTGCATCCACGCCTGATACGTAACACGAGTAATTCGAGCTATGCCCCATGGCACCACACCCACAATAACAGGGGATATGCTTCATAACATCAGGGTTGGCTGCTGCAAATTGATACGCTTGCTGGACCGTGGTAGGTGCAGATTGCACCTGCGCCGGCATGCCATCCATGGATGCCATCGCCAGGTCATCGCTGCTGGATGATGATGTTCCCCCTCCGCAGCCAGTTGCCAGGAAACCAATGGAGAAAATCAGCAAGATCGGGAAAACTTTCCTGAGAAGTCTCAAAATAACACCATGCTCCTATTTTCGGGATGTCGTGACATTATACAGACGACCATAAGGGATGCTCAGCGCCAAATGGCGGATGACCTTATAGGCATAATTGCCTATGCTATAATTAGGGATTGTGATCCTGTACTTTGCTAGATAAGCTTAGATTAACGACTTTTGTCATCCATTCGAGCGCCAAGATGATGGCTGAAATTACTGCCATGACGCACAAGATGATGGATTAATAGAACCTATTGAGAGCGTAAAGTGGGAATGATGGAGCTAGAAAAAAGGAGGAATAATACGGAGCAAGGACTGATTAAAACCATCGAGTCAGATTTTCTAGCCACTCGCGCACAGCTTTGGGGGATTTCAGCACATAATCACCGCCCGTTGAGCGGACATAACCAAAATACTGGGCTACGGAGATAGCCATCCCCCCATAAGCATGGATGGTCTCAAAAGCTTCAGCATCGTTATCATCATCCCCAATGTATAAAAGACGTGCTCCATGCAATGGGAAGCTGTTGAGCAAGAAAGACACTGTTTTTCCTTTGTGTGCTCTAGAGGAGCTGACCTCCAGGAATTTATTATGTTTGATCAGTCGAAATTCATCCGTAATCAAGTCCTGGTCCAGGGTTTGTTGTACGGATGAGATTACCTGGGTAGCTTCCTTGGTAGAGGCGAAGCGCGCATGCAGTGCCAATGACCAGCCCTTGTCTTCCAGAAAAAAGCCTTTGCGTCCGGTGAGGATCTCCTCCCAATGCGGTTTCAGCCTGTCCAGATATGGGCGGATGAGAGCATAATCTTCCCGCTGGATGCGTTCCCCTTCCGGAGTTTGCAGCTCAATCCCATAAGTGCCAGCCTCATAAATCCCAGGAACTGGCAGTAGGGACTGGATATCCCGTCAAGCGCCGCCCACTGACGATGGCTAAGCGGATCCTGTTCTTATCTGCCAAACGTTTGAGCAAGTCGATGACTTTGGGATTGGGAGTGATAATATCGGGCGTGCGGGCAAATTCCACCAGTGTTCCATCATAATCGAGGAACAGCCACAAGCGCTCTGCTTCAGATACCCACGTATTGAGCTCACTCTCAGAAGAAAACTTCAAGAAATCTGTCTCCTTTTCGACAGCGGAAGGATATCGAGATGGAAAATTGCCTGCCAGGTCAAATTCTGACGAATGCGCTGGCGTAATGTTTGGGTCGGGCTTGCCTTGGCCCAATGTTGGATCACAGCTTCCACCCCACCCACCACGGAAGGCGCTGAGTAGTGCAAGATGGCAGTCTTCATAATTTCAGCTTGACGATGGTCTCCAGCTGCTGGCACAGCCAATTGACGATATCTTCAGCTTCGACCAGGTTGCGTAGTCGATCGGCTCTTCCTTTTCGCTCATTCGCCGGCATGATCAACGCCTGATGCAGGGCATCCGCAGTGGCAGATATATCCAGAGGCGGAATGATCAACGCGCCCGACTCTAGCTGTTGGCGGGCACCCGTGCGCTCGGAAAGGACCAATACCCCTTGCTGCTGGTTGACCACCGGGCCCTCCTTGGCAACCAGGTTCATCCCATCCGCGATGGAGTTAACCAGCAGTACATCGTAAAGCTGCAAAGCAGCCACTGCACGCGGGTAGTTTTCACCCACCAGCACCCGTACAGGTTCCCAAACACTATCCCCATATTTGGCATTCACCTGCCCGGCTGCACCCATTAATTCATTGAGGTAACTCTGGTATTCTTCCACATCCATGCGGGAGGGCACCATTAAAGCCAGGAATTGGACTTTCCCCCGATATTCAGGGTGAAGCTCGAGCAGCTCATCGAAGGCTTGAAAACCACGTACAATATTTTTGCTGGGCTCGATCCGGTCGATACGCACGATCAACGGGTTCCCACCATACTGCTCCAACAAAGCCTTTTTTTGTTCAGCAACTTCCTCAGACTCCGCCAAATGCTTCAAGGCGTTCACATCAATGGAGATGGGAAAATCGCGCACATGTGTGGCATGGTTGCGATACCAGATGCGACCCTGCTTGAAGTTCACATGGGCATGCGGTAAATGAGATTCACAGGTGCGAATGAAGTTCAATCCATCTTCCCGCGTTTGAAATCCAAGCAGGTCTACCGCGCACAAACCTTCCAGGATGCTTTGCCTCATGCGGAGAGGCAGGAATCCCCAATCTTCAGCCCCAGGCCAGGGGATATGAACAAAATGCATCAGGGTATATTGGACACGCGGGCGTAAGACCCTGCGGATGAAATAAGGTGCCAGGTACAGGTGGTAATCCTGGAGCATCACCAGGGCTGGTCGCGAGTCAGCCAGGATTTGTTTTGTCACCGCTTCAGCAAACAGCCGGTTGACAACCATATAGCCATTTTTCCAATTCTGCCAGGTTGTTCGGTCAATGGTCGGCGAACGGAAGATGTCCCACATGGAATGCTGCAGAAACCACAATAGCGGGTTGGCAATGACCTTGTAATAACCATCGTAGGCAGCTTCTTCAGCGGTGACGAAGCGCACATAAATAGAACCGCCCGCTTCACCGATTGGAACCATTCCACCCGACCAGGCCTTATCTTCCTCCGACAGTGCACTGGCGATCCAGCATGCATCCACGTGTTGGGCAATTCCCGACAGGGCAGTCACCAGTCCGCCTCCACCACTGCGTTGGGGCAGGACGATTCCATTTTCGTCTTTATGGAAAGTCACCGGTCCATGATTGGAAGCAATGATCAACTGCCTGTTATGGAGCATCTCCTCCCAGGAACCCCGAGTTGCTGCATCAAAAGATGAATTGATCGAATCTAAAGAGATATTCATGAAATTCACACTTGGATTGAGCGATTGGACCTGTTTTATTTACCCCGATGATTTTCACTTGAATATAAGAATAGCCGCCTTATTAACCATATCCAGGCGTGGGTATCCACAATCATTATTATTATCGATGTTTGCAGTATCACCATTTCCCCAGGCCAGCCTGTAAGCCGCATTCTGTGCACGCAGGTCTCCCTGCGCCGATGACCATCTCTCTAGGGCGAGAGTTACCTCGCGCCTCATGCAGTCTACCCGAAACTGCGGATCTTGCGATCCAGGTGACGAGCAGCCACCTCCCCGAGGGGATTGCTTCTGCTTGACCTTGCTCCTGGTGGGGGTTACCTGGCCGCGTGCGTTGCCGCCCGCGCCGGTGGTCTTTTACACCACCTTTTCACCCTTACCCACCTACCTCCACCCTCCCCTAAATTCAAGAATTTGGGGGAGGTGGGAGGGGGTAGTGGGCGGTCTGTTTCTGTGGCCCAATCCGTCAGGTTGCCCCGTCCCGGGTGTTACCCGGCGCCATGCTCCGTGGAGTGCGGACTTTCCTCGACAACGAGACGCTGCCGCGGTCATCCGACCAGCCTGGGGAAATACATCATACCATGATTTTAATCTTGATTACGGCGGGAACACTTCAAGGGCAGTGAAGTCCACCCAATACAAGCCAGCGGTATTGGGAACTTCCGCCAGGATGGCATCTCCGATAATCCTGGCAGGATCTGTCAACTTATCCCACCATTGTTTATCTGCCGGATAACCGACCTGGAAAGCCACGGGAGAAGGGTAAAAATACCTGCCCCAATCAGCGAATTCTGCCACCATCTGGTCGAGCGAGCTGAACTCCTGGCTATCATCCACGAACAGGAGCCCCTCCCGCAGCGTTGGGGGCAGCAAGGATGGCTCCCAATGCTTGAGGAACAGGCGATATTGCTCCCCATGTGCCCGGGCAGCGGCCAGCCACATCGCGGCTTCCTCATCACCAACTGGCTCACCTTCCGGCTGCGACTACTGAATGGTGCCACTCCACATCCACCCCCACTCCCACCACACAGGGGTGGCTCCGATAACGGGATAAAATCAAGTCAAACAGCTTCTCCACCGGAGCCTCCCCTGGCTCAACCTGTAGCCAAACACGAAAGCCAAGCTGGTCGAACAATGCGAGGGCGGTTTCATTTTCATCCTGGCTGGAGAACTGGATATACGGGTCAGCCTGGGTTCCAGGGAAGGTCAGGCGAGTGACACCCTGCTTCAATTCGCTGACGATCCAGATTACCTCAGGCGTCGAGGCGGGAAAACGCTTCGCCATCTCCTGCCCCACGCCTGCCCAGTACTCTGCTCCAGGGTTGGTTGCAGGGCCATACGGCGAGTAGCGGAACCCGGTGCCTAAATTTGGGTAAGAGCGCGTAGGATCCATTGTAGACATGTCTTGAAACCCTCCTGTACAACTGCTCAGAGATAGCGCAATGAGTGCCCACCCCACCCATCTGCTGAAACGGAGCAGCAAGCCTAACGGATGTCCTTCGTGAGCGAGATAACCCATCCTCAATACTCCACGCATTGACCAGGTTGAGGGCAGATAAAATCCGGATAATATCTTCTAGATTTTACCTTATTTGCATTATAAGGAGTATAATGCGCTCGATTTATTGTTTGGAGATGATCATGAAACGAAAATCCGCCATTATTGTTACCGCATTCTTCCTGTTTACACTGGTTTTGTCGTCCTGTAAGGCGTTCCGCAAACAACCAGCTCAATCGCAAAACCCCATCCCTTCAATAGGTTCCATCACACCCAAAACCTCACTTACCCCAACCCACTCACCAGCCGCCATCACCCCCAGGATTTCACCCACCCCGCTTCCTTCACCGACCGCCGTCACACCCGCACGCTCACCTACGCCTGTCCCCTCTCTGTGTGATAACCTTTACCAGCCACACCAGGTGGGGGATAGCTGGGAATATTCCGGCAGTACATCAGCGACAGGTGCTTATACCCGGTCCGATAATATCACCGCATCCAGTGATAAAGGCTTCACAGTGGAAAGCAAAGTTTCTAATGTGACTTATTCTGTGGATTACAGCTGCTCGGATGCTGGCCTCACTTCGGTGAATCCAATCCAGCAATATCTTGGCGCCCTGGTCACAGGCCCGAATGCCCCGGTGAAAGTGAGATTAACCTCCAACTCAGGCATCAGCCTGCCAGCGAAGATCAACACGGGAGATAGCTGGCAACAGGTTGCGGGTTGGGAAGGCTCAATCAATAATACTTCCACCAGTGGCAGGGCGGTACTGGATTACAACGCTGTGGGGAATGAAAGTATCACCGTTCCGCTCGGGACGTTCAACGCCATGAAGGTAAATGCCACCATCCGCATCGAAGTCACTGCTTTCAGGATCTTAGCAGGAACCTATACCTCTTCTTTCTGGCTGGTTCCTGACGTGGGTATAGTTAGAAGCGAGGGAGTAAGCCATATCCCAGGGGTTGAGTTCACCGACACGCTGGAGCTGGTGGATTTTGTTTCGCCGCCCTGACAGTTCCCCTCGTAACATCATTCAATTTTGAAGCCAAATTACCGATCTATCAGCGCTGATTATTTTCTGATCCAATTTGAATCATCACCCCCACCTGACCAAGACGGAGCCTATCTCCCTGGGTGATGACCACCGGGGCAGTCACCGCTTCACCATTCAGGAAGCTGCCATTGGTCGATGCCATGTCTTCCAACCACCACTGATTTTGGTGGTACGACAATCGGGCGTGCTGGGACGAAACCGTCTGATCACTGATCGGGAAGTCACTGCTTACGTCACGGCCAAGGATAATTTCCGGGCAGGAATACTGGCGGGTAATGATTTGGCTATCCAGCTCAGTGGTCAGGGTAAGCGGGGGTGGCTGGCGGGTGGCTAATAATTCACCTTGCCGCTTAATATCTCGCCACAGGATGTAAACCGCCCATCCCAGGAAAGCATACAGCAACGCAGCCAGGAGTACACGTAAAGCCAATAAAATGATGGCACTCACAGTGTTGGATTATACCCTCACAATATCTCCAACGGCGGTGGCTGAGGATCAACGGGTAGCTCCCGGGTATATCCACCTAATTTAATGGTTTCCTGCCCGTATACCAATGGCACACCGGCGATCAGGATGACATCACCAGGATTGAGCACATGGCTCGACACTGCCACCCCATTGATAAAAGTACCGTTGGTGGAATCCAGGTCAAAAATGACGTAGCGGCCTGAAGTGAGGCGGAGCTGAGCATGCATGCGCGAGACGCTTGGGTTTTCGAGAACCAGCTGGTTAGCTGCATCGCTACCTATGTTGATCACTGGCAAAGCAAGCGGAAAAGTATCCAATCCATTGACGATCAAAAATGCATTGGGGGGTATCTCTGCTGGTGGGCTGCCATTTTCGTCAGGCATTTGACCCAGATTAATCGTGAAAGAATCTTCCACACCAGCCTGGCCGTGTTCACAAAGCACATGCAGCTCCTGCGCTGATGGGTCTGCCACAATTCGCAGGATGGGTGAAGCGTGAAGCAGGAAACCGGATTGTGCGGCTGAGCTTTCCAACTGGCGGGCTAACCGGTCCAGCTCTTCTGGATGAGAGAGAAGCATCTGTGCCTGTGTTGACGGCAATACCAGGGTGTACTGGTCAGGTGCCGTAGGAGTCACGCCATCCAGATCAACTTCTCCCTGTTCCTTGTTTACTTCTGCATGCATGGCTCGAACCAGGCCACGCAGTAGCTGGTTGTGGAATTTCCGAGGGATGCCATCTTTGGCTGATTCACCCTCGATGATTGCCTGCAGGCGCGCCTCCAGACGGGTTAGTGAAGATTCAATCCTGGACATATCCATATTTTACCCATAAAGAACCCCAAAACTCAAAGCATAACCGGGCACACAAGATTAGAATTAAGCCAACGTTGCTCATATTTTCATCGACTGACCGGCAAAGAAATTTACGGTATACTCTCTAGACGTATGATGCCTGCATTTGGTTTCCGTGAACGTGCACACACTGCAGATTGGGAGCTCGAGGTCTGGGCACCTGATCTCCCCAGCCTGTTGGAGCAAGCTGCCCGTGGTATGTATGCCTTATCTGGGTTGCGCTTACAGGCCGGGTCGGCACACATACGCACAATTGCGCTGCATGGGCAGGATGCAGAGAGCTTGCTGGTGCGCTTCTTGACAGAGCTGCTCTGGCACGCACAAGAGTACGGCTTAGGCTTCGAGCACTTCTCGATTGTGATGGATGACCTGTTCAACCTGCAGGCAACCTTGCGCGGGTACCCAATCGCGCAATTAGATAAAGAAATCAAGGCCGTCACCTATCACAATTTGGCAATCGTACGCACCCCACAAGGGCTGCGTGTGAATATCGTATTTGATGTCTAGGGATGGAGGTGAGCCATGGTCACACTAGAAGACCTGAAGCGCATCAGTGATTTTGAATGGGAGATACCCAAAAGCTTCCGTGAGGATATGCGCGTCCCGGTCCGCCTGTTCGCCACCCGGCGCATGCTGGAGGTGGTGATGAAGGACAAATCGCTTGAGCAGGCAGTCAATGCTGCCACGCTTCCAGGGTTGGTGGGGCACGTGATCGTCATGCCCGACATGCACCAGGGGTATGGCTTTCCCATCGGTGGAGTGGCTGCCACCCGCCTGCCGGATGGCGTCATCTCGCCCGGGGGGATCGGCTATGACATCAACTGCGGTGTACGCTTGCTGGGGTCACAAATCAGTCTCGATGCAGCCAGGCCACACCTGGATGCCCTCGCCACAGCCCTCAACCAGCATTGCCCAAGTGGTGTGGGTGAGAAAGGTTCGGTGCATGTTACTGATGCCGAGCTGGAAAGTGTATGCCGCCAGGGGTCACGCTGGGCACTCAAACATGGGTTTGCCAGTGAAGCAGACCTGCGCCGGACGGAAGAATCGGGCTGTGTAGAAGGACGCAGATCCATCCAAAGTGTCGAAACGCGCCCGCGAGCGGGGACGACCGCAGCTCGGATCGTTAGGCGCTGGAAACCATTTCATCGAGGTAGATCTGGTCGAGCAAGTCTTCGACACTACCGCGGCCTCAGTGATGGGTTTGGAACAGGGCAATCTGGCAGTCCAAATCCATTGCGGTTCGCGCGGCTTCGGACACCAAATATGCACCGATTACGTTGAAGAATTCCAGGGTGCGGTGCGAAGGTTTGACATCCACCTGGTGGATCGTGAGCTGGTATGCGCTCCGCTCAGCTCCCCAGAAGGGCAGAGTTACCTGGCAGCGATGCGATGTGCCGCCAATTATGCTTTTGCCAACCGTCAGATATTGGCCAATAGCGCTCGCAAGGCTTTTGAGCAGGTACTGGCTGGCAAGGTAAAGGATTGGCATCTACACCAGGTTTACGACATTTGCCACAACATGGGTAAGATCGAGATGCATTTTATCGATGGTGAGCGCATGAAAGTGTGCGTCCATCGTAAAGGCGCTACGCGTGCATTTGGACCTGGTGCCCCAGAGCTGCCGGAAGAATACAAAGCCATCGGGCAACCCGTGCTTGTCCCTGGCAGCATGGGAACGGCGTCGTGGGTATTGGTAGGCACGGAAGCCAGCATGACTCAATCCTTCGGTTCGTCCTGCCATGGGGCTGGACGGCTGATGAGCCGGCACGAAGCCAAACGCAATGTACGCGGTGAAAAATTGCGCCAGGATTTGGAAGCTGATGGCATCCGCATCCGCGCTGGGTCGATGGCGGGGCTGGCTGAGGAAGCTCCCCAAGCCTATAAAGACGTAAACCAGGTGGTGGATGCTGTGGTAGGTGCAGGTATCGCCCGCAAGGTCGCCCGGTTGCGTCCCCTGGCGGTGATCAAAGGCTAGGGAACTGGTTGCAGTTTAGGAACGTTAATAAGATAGGGATTACGATATACGGAGGCATGCATGTCCTTGAAAAACGTTGTGTCAATTTTAGCCCTCACTCTGCTGCTTGTAGCGTGTGTCGGTCCGGTTGCCACGGTAATCATCACGGATGGCCCGGCTATTTCCGCTCCGCCGTCCAACGTGTTGACCCCGTACCCGGAACCCGCCGTGATTATCTCAGTGCCCACCACATCCGCTTACCCTGAACCCAGCACACCCGTTCCCAGCACGCCACTCATTCCCCCCTCCGGATATGAGCCCCAGCCTGGTGATGAAAACTTGAAGCGTAGCCAGGTATTCCTGGATCTCGCCAGCAGCAAGCTCGTGGTGAATGGAACCGGACCTCTCGAGGTGAGTGTCATCCTGAACGGTAACTTACCTGATCCATGTCACCAGCTGCGCGTGGTAGTGATGGGAGCGAATGAAAATAACTCCATCAACCTGGAGGTCTACTCCCTGGCAGAATCAGGTAAGGCTTGCATCACGGTCCTGAAACCCTTTGAAGTCAGCATACCGTTGGGAAGCTTTTCAGGTGGGCATATTCTTGTATATGTTAACGATGAAGTATTGGGTGAATTTGGCATCAGTTATGAGCCTCAACCTGGAGATAACCAATTGACCCGCGCTGAAGTCTCTCTGGATATAAACAGCAGCAAATTAGTAACTTCCGAAACCCAACCTGTCCAACTCAGTGCCATTATCAAGGGCACACTGCCTGACCCATGCCACCAATTACGCGCCTCGGTAACCGGGCCAGATGAGAACAATGCGATCAGCCTGGAGGTTTATTCCCTGGTTGATAGTAGCGTCGCCTGCATCACCGTCCTGAAACCATTTGAAGCTACCATACCGCTGGGTAGTGTCTCCAGCGGGCATTTTACTGTGTACGTGAACGGGCAGATCCTGGGAGACTTTGACGGCTAAGCATGCAGAGGTTGGGTTGGTTATTATGGTTTCACTGGCTTAATGGTCACCGAATACGGAAAAATATGTGCTCTCAATGGAAAATAAAGATGAAAGAGAAAATTCTACTCCTCACGATAAGTCTGCTCATCCTTTTTGTTACTGGATGCAGCCTGCTCCCACTTGGGGCGCAATCCACACCAACGCTGACGACCCCCGCCATCCCTCCCTCGAGCTATGAGCCACAGCCCGGTGACGATATGTTGAGACGCGACCAGGTATCCCTTGACCTTCTCAATAGCCGGTTCATCTTCCCCGACACCCCCACTAGTCAGGTGCAAATCGTCTTGCTAGGGGATTTATCCGATCCTTGCCACCAATTGCGCGTAGTGGTCACACCACCCGATGCAAAAAATGTATTCAATCTCGATGCTTATTCCGTGGTAGACCCGGCTGTTGCCTGCAGCACATCGCTCAAGTCTTTCGCTGCAACTATTCCCCTGGGAAGTTATCCGGATAGTGAATACACAGTGATGGTGAACGGTGAGAGGCTGGGCTTGTTTAGCTACGGGTCCGGAATTGCTCCTGCTGTTCAAGTAACTCCTTGATAATCTTGGGAGAACATGAAGTGCGATGATGCAAGGCAGTGATCAAGATTGTTCTTTCTATGAGGATTCTATGAAAACATTATACCTACCCATCACGAAAAGTCTGCTTATCCTTTTTGTTACTGGATGCAGCTTGCTCCCACTTGGGGCACAATCCACCCCAACGCCAACGACCCCCGCCATCCCGCCTTCGAGCTATGCGCCACAACCCGGTGACGCCCTGCTTAAACGTGACCAGGTGTTCCTGGATATGGAGAACAGCACGATGTTGATCATGGAAAGCTATCCCATCCAGGTAAGTGTATTGCTCAATGGCAGCTTGTCGGATCCATGTCACCAGCTGCGTGCGGTGGTCATTCCTGCCGATGCAGAGAAGCAGATCAACATTGAATTGTATTCGATGGTTGACTCTTCGAAAGCTTGCATCACGGTCATCCAACCCTTCACTGCCACCATCCCACTCGGCAGTTATGCCAATGGTCATTTTACGGTTTTCGTGAATGGAGAGCTCTTAGGCGAGTTCGACGCATGATCTAAAGTAATCTTCTTGACCATGGATGGATAGATTCCAGGAGCGGAATTCCTCTAACGATAGAATCAGCATCGAATAAATACACAGGCTAGCTTACACCTGGGGGAGTATGAGTTCAACCTGACATAGGTCTTTTATTCGCCAAAATATCTTGGTCATGAATCATTGGGTTGTTAAATATATAACGATAATATTTACCTAAATACTCATAATATATTCATGACATAAGGCAGAATAGTAATGTATACTATTTAAACAATACGACATGGTTGTGACATGCGTAAGATCGTCTTTCTTACAAACTTGGATCTCGCAGTCGGCGTACTTGTTGAGCCCCTGTCAAATTCAGGGATACATACGTAGAGAAGAATTATGTCAGTTTACAGAACGTATTCTTTTACAGGTTGGATAGCTAGGGTGGCTTTAGACGGTTTCCAAGCACATAAATAATCAATCTAGGGATGGAAGTTTGGTGGATAGTGCTATTGACTGTCTTTGGCTTTCACCAAAATAAAGAGATCCATTCCCATCATATACACGTATGAATATATCAAATGGAGGTTTACAATGAAAATCAAAAGCACCTTAATGTTATTGACCGTTGCCATGCTGCTCACAGCATTTGCCCGTCCTGTTTCAGCCAGTTCTACTCTGCTATCGGCGGTGGATAAATCTGTTACCAGCACTTCACTCTCTTTGTCATCGAGCACATCCACGACAATCGTACCAATATCATCATCCACAAGCTATAGCCCCAGACCAGGCGATATCTACCTGAAGCGTGACAAGGTAACCCTGGATCTAAAAAACAGCAGTTTGGCCCTGAGCGAAAGCTACCCAACCAAGGTGACCATCACCTTGAAGGGCAGCATGCCTGACCCATGTCACCAATTGCGTGTGGTAATCAAAAATGCTGATGCTCAGAACCAGGTTAATATGGAAGTTTACTCGGTATTTGATCCCACTAAAGCCTGCATCACAGTCATCCAGCCTTTTACTGCGACCATCGTCCTGGGAAACTTTACCGCTGGGATTTATACAGTGAATATAAATGGACTGTCTTTTGCCAAATTTGAGATAAAAGCACCCACCATCACCTATTAACCCCACCAGATCAAAGATACAACCCAGGAGCGGGATGGCTGATACCATCCCGCTCCTGATTGGTTAACCAGCTAATTTATCTGAGCCTATTCGACCAGGAACCTTGTAAATAACCAATACGTCTATAATTATTGGTGTTGGATCGAAGGAGAAAATTATGATCAAGAGATGTACCTTACCCATTTTATTGAGCCTCACGCTTTTATTGCTCGCCGGCTGCGTTACCACTGGCATCCCCATTATCGAGACCAGTGTACCCACATCCATACCGCCAACACCGAAAGTACTCCCCTCTAACACGACCTGTACCGCCAACGGAGATACCCACAGCAGTACTTCCCACTGCCATTCCAACCATATTACCGGTAAATCCTATCCAACATTTCACCTCCGGGCAGGAATTCACGGTCACGGCCATCCATATGATCGATGCCAGTATGGGTTGGGCGATCGGTGGGCTGGTGGGTGCAGGGGACCATGTGCTCTACACCACCGATGGCGGGTCAGCCTGGAAGGACGTTACCCCGCCCGAACCGGAGGCTGCCAGCGGTGATCTGCAAGCTGCGACGGGTTTTTTCCAGGATAGCCAGACTGCCTGGGTGACCTATGCCATCAATGGTGACTCTTCTGTCCCCCCCCAGGTTGTTGTCTGGCACACCTCGGATGCCGGCCTTTCCTGGCAATCCAGCCAGCCCCTGGACCTGAGTGGGCTCTCAGAGTTCTACGTGCCATCCGTCTTGCAATTCGTTGCCGGGCAGGATGGGTGGTTGTTGGTACACGTGGGAGTGGGCATGAACCACGATTACGTCGTCCTGTACCGCACCAACGACAGTGGAACGAGCTGGTCGCGCATCCTCGACCCGTACAATGATGGCGGCATTCAATCCTGCTCCAAGACCTCCATGCTGTTCACGGATGCCACCCATGGCTGGCTGACGGGAGACTGTAACGGAGTGAAGGCTGGTGCATTGCTGTACAAGTCCACAGATGCTGGATCCACCTGGCAGGAAGTTTCACTTCCTGAACCAGTCACCTACCCCGGCTTATTCAGCAACGACGCCATGGTCGCGTGTGGCTCCTATGACCCCTTCTTCTTCGGTAATGACGTAGGACACCTGAGCGTGAAATGCCAGGATTACCAGGGTACGCAGATTACCTATTCCTATTACGTCTACACCACCCTAGACGGTGGATCCACCTGGACGATGACCACATACCCGGGTGAAGCGCTGTATTTCATCACTCCGGATACTGGCTGGGCACTGTCCAAAGTAATCAATATAAGCCTGGATGGTGGATCCACCTGGAAAGCCATCTCGGATGTCACCTGGTCTGCCCAAATGGACTTCATCAACGAGCGGGCTGGCTGGGGTATTGCCCGGGAAGATAACCAGGTGGCACTGGTGAAAACAGAGGACGGCGGCACAAAGTGGACCATGCTGGTACCCACTGTGGGGCAGTAGCTTAAACATCAACGAATATATCAATAATAAACCCTCCCTCGAATGTAGTAATGATCGGGGGAGGTTGGATTCCCTAAGCTTCAGGGAATAATCTATTGTGATGGGTGTGTAGATGAAAGCCCATCATTGCAATCTATCTAAAGTATGGAAATACTACTATAAGACATTCGATGGCGGGTACTGAAATCATACCCGCCATCGAATTATGATTGAACCTTCGTTTGCAATTACCTGCTGATCATAGGCATGTAGAAGTGACCTATGGCAGCATTCGTAAACAACCTGGTCGTATCCATGGCTGTGGGATCACCTTGTGAAGTAGCGGTAATCACCGCCACATCCATGGCGCCAATATCTGCATCAAACGGGACGAAGACTTGAACAATCAGGTCAGCATACTCGAATGAGCCAAGGGTGAAGCTCGTTTCCGGAAGGTTTACGGACCATATCGAGTCAGCTGATAAGATTATCGTGTCGGTGACCATGCTGTAATTCCATAACGTCAGCTCATACTCAACCATCTCACCGAGAGCGCCGATTAAGCTAACTTCAGAGGGATAGAGGCGAGGGATGCGTGCGATGGGTGGTAATTGGGCAATTGTCGTTAGCTGCGAGCTTGCTGAGACCCCAGCACGCAAGTGCGATGTAGCTTTTAATGTCATCACATCCTGGTCACCATCCTCTGCCGTGGTCGGGATGAAAACAAAGAGTGAGACTTGTGCGGACTCACCGATGCCCAAGGAAACCTGGTCGTCTACTAACAATATTGGCCAAAACTGTCCTGCCAGTGATATCTCATAGCTATCTGGGACGTTGCCAAGGTTACTTACCGTTACCTCGTAATAAACCACCGTCCCCGGCAGGCCGGTCTGTGTGATGTCTGTAGGAAGCACTCCAACTTCGATCACGGGGGCGATAACCGTCATGGTGACAGGTACTCGGAAAGTGTCGCTTACCGGGTCGTCGCTCTTGATGATCAACGTGCCTGTATAGAAGCTGTCAATGGTCATGGTTGGGAAGGCGGTGAAGGTCAGCTCGATAGGATAGGTGTTATCAGCAGCCACAATCCCTTCTTGCGGATCTTCGGTTAGCCAGGGGGCATCCTTTCCGGCTTCACACAGGTTGGCAGCTTCACCCGATTCGAACTGGTACACTTTACGCTCGCTCTGCGCTACAGCCCACAGGTTGCCATCGCAGTCGATTTCCAAACCAGCCCCATTATAGTAACTTGGGCCAGCCATCAATGTAAAACTGCCCGATGAGCTGGTAGTTGTTGGCAGCATCCAGTACATATACGTGCTCATTGTCATAGTTTACCATCACGAACAGATGTAACGTATCCGGGTTGTAAGCCAGACCGGAAATTGCCAGTCCGACGTAGGCTGAGTCTAGTACGTGCCACCGCAGTGAAGTGGTAAATCGTGTAGTCATTCCAGCCACCAACGAACCAGGTGTCTGTGGAAGGATCATACGCTACACCGCGGAATGCGATATGTGGGCATGGATCACAGATGGTATTACCGGTGTAACCTGAATTGGATCCATCTCGTGGATACAGTCACATCACCTACGACATCCAAGGTCCAAATCATGCCGGTGTTCCAGTTGAAAGCATCATCGGCAGGACCATTGTATGGATCCCAGGAGTAATGCTACGAACGACCTGTGGGTGTGCCATTCGGTTGGTATTCGTAAATGTAAGGAGAGCCCCATCCTTCTCCAACCCAGGTCGTCTCATCTGCGCCATCATAACTAATCCCCCATGGGCTTGAATTCGAGCTGGGCGACCAGGATTGCAAGAGGTCACCCGCCTCCAGAATGGGTGCCGTCGGTTGAGCAGGCAAGTTTATCCCCTCTGTTGAGCGAGCTTGTTGTTGCTCGATGGGTACCAAGGTTTGAGGGCTGGCAAACGTACCACTCGATATGTAGATCTCGGTCACTGAGCGGTCTCTCAGCTTGAAAGACCCCTCCCCAGCTCCAGTATTCACGACATCGAATGGGAAATTAAAACTGAAACCCTGTGGCACTTCCACATTGTAGGAGGTCGGTGTGCCGCTGATGCAGGGTGCAATCCAGCGCAGACCAAAGTCCAATGGGGTAACCTCACCACCAATGATCTCCGCGGTTGAGCTGGCGGATACATGTCCATCCGCCGAAGCAGTCACCGTGTAAGTGCCTTGCTCCAGCCAGATGGTGTAGCTCCCGTCTTCAGATAGGGTGGCGGTAAGTGGTGTGCCACTGATGTCCACAACCACCGTATATTCTGACAGCGGTGCAGGATTGAGGTCACAAGCACCCAGGCTTTCTACGATGCCGGTTAACTTGCCCCAATCAGCCGGAGCACTGACATTCATGGTGACTGCCACAGGCAGCTTCGGATTTACCGGATCATCTGTCTTAACACTCAGGGTAGCGTTATATGTTCCCGGTTGGCTGACCATGGCAGAATCAAAACTAACCGTGATTGGTTGTAAACCCACATCTGCGGGTAGCGTGCCTGTAATGGGTACCTCTGTGAGCCATAGCACGTCTCCACCACTCATCAGCCATGCAATGCTGTTATGTACGATCAGCGGGATATCTCCTGACCAGTAATAACCATCAAACAAGGCTGTATTCAAGGCTACCACCTTACCCTTGGTGGCGATAAACTCGTCATCCGTCCAGTCGGCGACCCATTCAGCATCCGCTGCCATGTCCATCACCTGACGAGCAGTATCCCCGGCATAGCTGACCCCTTCCATGATTGGGTGAGCTGGGTCGAAGTCATCCAAATCTGCCCAGGTCCACCAATCTCCACTGGCAATGAATGGGCTGTATCCTTCATCGACAAATCGTCCGGATAATGACCAACCACCTCCATAGAAGGTGGGAACAGTCTGTACGACCGTGCCACCTGCATCCACATAATCAGCCAGGACATTCCCCATGGCGTACGGATCATAGAAATAGTTATTGGAGCTCAGGACGACATTATCATACGCCAACAGCTCATCCAGGGTGGGAGTACCATTTCTGGCGTCATAGTAATCTACAACGATCAGGTCAGGATATGCTTGCAGCATAGCCTGTAGCTGATAAACATCCGCAGCAGCAACCAATAAGACCCGGATATCATTAGCAGCCAGACGGACACCGGCTGGCAGTTGGTAAGTGAAGGCATCCCGGGTAGTCAGCTGTTGACCAGCGTAGGTATCCACTCCATTACCTGAAAGCTGATAAGCAGGTACGACCACAGAATTGAAGCTCGTTGGAACCCAACCACCATCTCTTTCAGACAATGTAAAGTCTGTTCCCGCTGCACCCGTATTGGTGAGGGTCATCGGCAGAGTATCATTCAGCCCCAGCTCTAAAGTAGTCTCCAAAGAAGGTGGAGCAGATTGGACACATGGTTGCAGCCAGCGCAGGGCGAAATCCTGTGTGATGGTCTGTTGACCAACGATGATCACATCCGTCACCATACCTGGTTCATGATCAGGGTAGGTCACGCTAACTGAATACGGATTGCCACCTTCAGCCAGCCACCAGGAGAAGTAGCCGCCTGCATCAGTCTCCAACGTCCAGCTTTCGCCGAGGCTGCTTTGGATCACCACCTGCGCCTCTGCAAGAGGATCCCAGGCTTGATCACAATAACCCAGGCTGACCACAGTGCCTTGCAGCTTGCCCCAATCCGGAGGCGGTGTAACGGTCATGGTCACCGGGATCATCAAAGAGCCATAGGGAGTGTCATTCTGAACTTCCAGATCCGCCAGGTAAGTCCCCGGTTGAGCGAGCAAGGAAGCATCGAACGTAACCTCGATGAGCTGTGAGCTTTCTGCGGGTATTGTGCCACTGATCGGGACTTCGCTGATCCAGGGTACATCGCGGTCTACCCACACGAAGTAGTAGTAGGAGATCATGTTGTTCAGGATCATTCCTGCATCCTGACCGTTCCACCATCCAAATTCGTAGGTGAGCCCACCGGCGACCACCATTCCTTCGCCATGCTCACGCTCGATTAAAAGCGGATTACCTCCCGGGTAGCTGCCCGTGGTCATCAGGAGGCGGTCATCCGGTAAGACACCCGAGAACGAGTTGTGGCTGGCACTGGTGCCAAATATGGGATTGGGCACGCCTGCGAAGATTGGGTAATCGGGTTCCAGGATGGTATCATAATCCTGAGGATCCCATGGGTTGGTACCGCCGAAGGGGATATTTACTGATTCCCCGTAAGTGCAGAAGCTCATCAGCAGCAGCCCGCCGGAATCGATATATTCTTCGAACTTGTAAACGTAGCTGTTGAAATTATTATAGTAATCCCAACCCTGCACACTTGGGATAATGATCATGACATAAGGTGAGAAATCCCATTCCCATATTTGATAAGAGTTGATCAGGTCGTAGGGGATGGCATTATTGTTAAGGATGGTAGTGATGGATGGATAACCCCACGGATCATAATCCTGGATCAGGAGCACATCGGCACCATTTTGCCGGTGAGGAGTGCTTGGCTTAGGTGAGAAAGTTTCTGGATTATTACTCGACTTAGCTTCCCCGTTTGGCTCAGGTGCGGGCATCGAAGCAATGGTGGGTATAAATCCTTTGTCTATTTCCTTAAACTGGAAGAATGCCGAGCCATCGCCGATATTGCTCAGGTTGAGCGGGGCTGTCTGGGTTTCGCCCAGGAGCAGTTCCGCCTCCAATGAGGTCGGATCTGTCACCAGCATGCCTGCCGGCAGGTAGAAGTCATGCCCGACTGTGCCATGCGTGACACTCACTGGTTCTGTAATGGTGTTATAGCCAGGAAAGGAGGCAGTGAAATCATGCCATCCAAGGGGAGAAAACAGCATATAGAACGAATCACTCACCGCGGGATCACTTGTAGCAGCCGTCAGCGTGGTGTCACCAATATCATTACTGACCTGTGCGCCGGTGAGGGGCATGCCCAGGTTGGTATCGTAGACGTTGCCGACCACCAGGCCACCTTCCTCTGGCTGACATGTCCCGATGGACAAATCATCCAGATACCACCCTGGGTAGGTATACCAATCATTAGAATATATATGGAAGCGAAGGCGGAAGTTGCCAACAGCAAAAGTCGGATCCAACATGAATGAATGCTTTGTCCATTGAAAATCAACATCGCCGCTGGTGGGACCATAAACTATGGTCCAGTTCTGACCACCATCATTACTGACCTGGATTTCAACGAAGTCGTTCCACCATTCGGTCTGCAACCACTGCCACCAGGAGAAATCGAACCATTGATCAACCAGCGAGCTCAGGTCGATATCTGGTGATTCGAGGTAACTGTCTTCAGAATCATTATAGTTGCCATCCAGGTTGGTCCCCCAAACGTTAACTCCCGAAGGGGCTGGACCCGGATAAGGTGAGGATGGGTTGCCCCATTCCCAGGAATCAGCACCATAACCGAAGCCATATGTGGAAAAATTTCCGTTATCGGCTTCGAAGTCTTCTCTATAAGGGAGGAATTTATAGCCCAGAGCATTGCAGGATACAAGGTCAGCCTCCAGGGTGAAGTTTTCGATGAGATTCCCAAATAACGGACCCACCGTGCGAAAACTGGATAGATAGCCTGGTCCTATGGCGCTGACGGTGAAATCATAAATGTCGCCTTCCGGTAAAGAGACGCTGTAGTAACCAGTGACAGGATCGCTCCACACACCACCGGGCGGGTAACCGGCAATGGCAACGTATGCATACAAGGGCCAACCGGTGAGGGAATCAGTCACAATACCAGAAATAGTCCAGGATGGTTTTGGCTCCAGGTAGAAATCCTGGATGGTTACTGTGTCGGTAACAATCTCGACGATCGCTGAGGTCGAGAAATATCCGTACGCTTCTGCTGTGACGTCATAAGTATCCACCATCATGGTCAAGTGATAGAAGCCATTCTCGTCGGTTGTTGTTTCATAAGGTCCAGATGCCGTGAACACATGTGCGTACGGGATTGGGTTGGATGTGTTGAGATCTGTCACAATCCCTTCCAGGGTGCCGGTGCCACCGCACCATAGCATGCCCGCGGCGAAGATATCCAGGTAACCATATCCAAAAGTGTAATTGCCTTCTCCATCTTCGGGAGCACCACAGTATCCCTCAGGAGGTGTATCGGCGTTATCCTGCAGGATCTGGAAGGTCTGATCGATCTGCCCCACCAAACTGGGGTTGCAAGACCAGAGCAGGGCGACCGCACCCGCAGAATGCGGGCTCGCCATCGAAGTTCCGCTATAGCCGCAATCCCAACCATAGGGCACCGTGGAACAGATATTCTCACCCGGGGCGCTTAGATTGGGCTTGGTGTAGGGATCATGCCCGAAGCACGAAGGTCCCTTGCTTGAGAAGTATGAAATATCCCGGTAAACATTGTGCGAAGTGCTGCCAAACGACTCCTGGTAATCACCGGGTGAACCAAGGCTGTTGCAGTCATAATTATTACCGGCTGAGAAGGCTGGGAACGTTCCAGCTGCCCGCCAGGCATTCACCTTATCCAGATACCAGGTATTACAACCCCCACCGCCCCACGAGTTATTAACGATATTCGGCCGGTTGGCAGGGTCGCCACCTGGAGCAAGGATCCAATCTGCACAGGTATTCAGGGCGTAATCTGAGCACGAGTTGTACTCGCACCCCTTGCAAGCGATCCATTGCGCATTAGGAGCCATGCCTGCAATGTAGGGTAAGTCGGGATTATCATCAGCGACCATGGTACCCATCGTATGCGTACCATGCCCTACGTTATCGCAGACACTTCCCAGGCAGATATCTGAAGGATCATACCAACAGGAAGGATCGGTTGGATTATCTTTACACCTGTATTGATTAATCAATGCTTCGTGATCCCACTGCACACCGGTATCGATGTTTGACACCACGATCCCTTCGCCTTGGAATCCAAAGGTGCTCCAGAATTGATTAGCCTGAGTATCCAGGATGCCCCAGTCATAGTCAGCGTCAGGGTTTGGGGATTCGGGACCGTGTGGGTAAAGCAGGTAGTCACCCGCCCAGGTGATATTTTTTAGCAAATTTACCTGAACGATCGGCTCGATATGATAAACCTGGGTAGCGCGAATGTTCTCGACTTCAGGTAATGCTGCGAGAGATTGGGCTGCACCCAAACTACCTCCCCAGACGTATAATTCATCCCCGGCGATGAATGTTTGGTAGCGAATGCTCATGCTGTCCAGGATGTTTTTTGCCTGTAGCTGGCTTTGCTGGGCAGTGTCGCGGAGCGAGTTATAAACATAGGCACCGCGTTCCTTCCACGCCATCTGGTAAGCCAGAGACAGGTCTGCTTGTTCATTAAAGCGCACGATAAAATCCGCTGAACCAGCAGATAGTGAGGTAATTAATTCGGTCTCAATTTTGTCAGTGAAATGGCTTGAATTAGCTTGCACGTAACTAATATCCTGCGCCAGCGCTGCCCCCACAATACCAATCGATAAAACCACAACCAATATACCAGTAAACAACCATTTAGAATTCTTTTTATCCATTTCAATCCTCCTACCATTTAGGTTGTTTAGGTGACGTGAGACTTATAATGTATGGATTATAAATTTATTGACCCGTGACTTTTTTCGGTTCCCAAGATGCCCTCCTTTCAATCTCCACCCATTTTACAGATTTATACGTTATTGATTATTAATTATTCATCCAATTTCTCATAATACTATACGGTATTTTTAAATGAATGTCAAATGAGAATAATAATTAGGGATTGGAAAACGGAAGCACCATCGATGGTGATAAAACCTGGATGGCCATTTCTGACGTTAACTGGAGTGTAGCATAGACTTCATCAGCGAGCAGATCAGTTGGGGCATCGCCCGTGAAGGTAACCAGGTGGCACTGGTGAAAACATAGGACGGCGGCTCAAAATGGACCATGCTGGTGCTCACCGTGAGGCCGTAGACTTTATTGTGCACGCTAAGAATCACGAAAATTAGTACCCTCACAATCCCCCAAATCCAGGTTTTTGGGGGAGGCGGGAGGGGGTTATGCATCGACTATCCCCCAGTCACGAACGAATTGAATGCATTTGAATTTATTCCAATTCAATACCAATCATTCACCTTCGATTTCAGTGGCTATTAGAACTGTGATCCCCTTTCTCCTCACCACTCACCTCTTTGTGTCCGGTCCTATCTTCATCCACTCATCACACCAGGGTCGGTCCTCTTCGTTTTTTTTTAGTAAATTATCAATCTTCGTCTTTTTATTCCACCCCATATCAACGAAGATCTGCTTATTTTATTTAGCTCACACCTCGCAGCTGACAGCATATTTCTTTTCTCCCCTTTGTGTCCGTTGTGTCCTATGTGGTGTTCTTATATCCGAGCTTCCCATACTATTAGCAGCATTAGCCTGTTCATCAAATTTCAACCATTTAGGCTTGATTTTCCACTCATTTGGTACTACCATATATGTGTGAAGGAAATGCAATCCAGCAACACCGCTTCGGGCATTGCGGTTGCCCGTTGGTCAAATCACACAAGTCAGAGGGGGTGCGTATCTGTATGACGCTTAAAGTTGAGAAAGGAGGCTGTACCTCGCCACTTTTATCGTTATAAAAATTCCTCGCAATCACACTCCGTTAGTTAAAAGCAATGGGAGTAACCCTTTGCCTCATACAACCCGATAACCAAGGAGGTCGGCAGGATATGAAAACTGTCTTTATCCATCCTGAGCGCTGCATAGGTTGTAAGCAATGTGAAGTCGCCTGTGCAGTGGCTCACTCGCAGACTAAAAACCTGTTCCTGGCCGTGTTCAAATCACCATCTCCAAAGCCACGCATTCACGCCGAGCCTGGCCTGGTGCTCAACTCCGCCTTTCCCAATAAATGCCGGCACTGCAACCCGGCACCATGCCAGATGGCCTGCCCGACGGCAGCCATCACTCGCCCAGCGGATTACCCCGAGATCGTTTACCTCAGCCCGCATAAATGTATCGCCTGTGGCATGTGCGCTATCGTATGCCCATTCGATGTGATTACATACTATGCATCGAATTCCGCACCCGGCCGCCCGGCTGTGGCGACCAAGTGCGATCATTGCATCGAGCGTCAACGCCTGGGTGCGGTCCCTGCTTGTGTGGAAGCCTGCAAGGTGGGGGCTCTCGAGTGGGGTGAGCTAAATGATATGGTGAGAAGTGCCCGCACGCGCTATTCCGAGGCCGTTTCGGTGGCGGTCGGGCGGGTAAGTGGAGATCTGATTCCAGTCCCCGCTAATGTGGAAGCCTGGCAAGCCTATGGAGCTGAAGTCAGCCATCTGAATACCAGTGGTGAGAAAGGAGCATGAGCCATGACACCGTTCAGTGGAAACGGATATAAGAAATATAGTGTCAATGAAGACACCTGGGCAATGATGGATATTGCCCACCGTGAAGGTATCGAGACGGTCTGGGACCGTCTTGCCAGGCAGGAACCCCAGTGTGGCTACTGCCAGTTAGGCACCAGCTGTCGTATCTGCACCATGGGACCTTGCCGGGTGGATCCCTTCGGGGACGGTCCGCAGAAGGGCGTGTGTGGTGCCGATGCAGATATCATCGTGGCACGCAACCTTGCCCGTATGGTTGCAGCCGGCGCATCCTCCCATGGCGACCACGGGCGGGATATCCTCGAAGCGCTGCACCTGGTGGGTGAAGGAAAAACGGACGTTTACAAGATCAGTGATCCTGCCAAGCTGCGCAGGTTGGCAGCCGAGTATGGGATCGTTGCCGATGGCAAGAGCGACCAGGAGGTTGCCAAAGCGCTTGCCTGGCAGATGATGGAAGATTACGGCATGCGCCGTGAAGGCTTGCCGATGGCGAAACGTGCTCCACAAGCCCGGCAGGACCTGTGGCACAAGACTGCCACTTACCCACGCGGTATTGACCGCGAGAACGTTGAGATGCTGCACCGCACCCATATGGGTGTGGATAACGATTGGGTCAACATCCTGCTTCAGGCGGTCCGCACCGCTCTCAGCGATGGCTGGGGTGGTTCGATGCTGGCCACCGAGCTCTCCGACGTGTTGTTCGGTGTTCCTACGCCAAAGATGTCACAGATGAACCTGGGTGTGCTCAAAGCCGACCAGGTCAACATCATCCTGCATGGGCACAATCCAATGCTCTCTGAAGTCATCGTTACGGCTTCACAGGACCCTGAGCTGCTCGAGCTGGCAAAATCCAAGGGTGCACAGGGCATCAACCTGGCCGGGTTGTGCTGCACCGGGAATGAAGTGCTGATGCGCAAAGGTATCCCTATGGCAGGCAATCACCTGATGCAGGAGCTGTCCATCATCACCGGTGCGGTCGAAATGATGGTCGTGGATTACCAATGCATCATGCCCTCTGTAGCCGAAACAGCCAGGTGCTTCCATACGAAGGTCATCAGCACTTTTGATAAAGCCAAATTCCCTAGTGTGGAGCATATCAGCTTTGACCCACAGCGAGGGCTCGCCATCGGCAAGCAAATTGTGAGAATGGCAGTCGAAAATTATACCAACCGCGTCCGAAGCCGGGTGCGTATCCCGGTCAAGCCGGTGCCGGTGATGACCGGTTTTTCCATTGAAGCCATTCTATCTGCTCTGGGAGGCACACCCAAACCGTTGATTGATGCCATCGTAGCAGGCAGCATCCGCGGGGCAGTGGGCGTAGTGGGTTGCAATAACCCCAAGATCAAACAGGATTTGGGTCACACCGAGCTGACCAGGCGCTTGATCGAGAATGACATCCTGGTGCTGGTCACTGGATGCGCCACCGTGGCAGACGGTAAAGCCGGATTGATGGTACCCGAGGCAGCTGAGCTGGCTGGGCCGGGTTTGAAAGCCGTGTGCAAGGCACTGGGCATCCCGCCTGTGCTGCATGTAGGTAGCTGCGTGGATAACAGCCGTATCATTGCCCTGGGAGCCGCCTTGGCAAACACTTTGGGTGTGGATATCAGTGCACTACCCCTGGCAGGAGCTGCGCCGGAATGGTATTCCGAGAAGGCGGTTGCCATCGGTGTGTACGTGGTCGCATCGGGAATCTACACTGTGCTGGGGATTGCGCCACCTGTCTTTGGCAGCCCAAATATCGTCAAGCTGCTCACGGAAGGTTTGGAAGGCGTGTTTGGGGCCACTTTCGCCGTCGAACCAGACCCGAACCGGGCTGCGGTGCTCATTCGCAGGCACATCGAGAAGAAGCGCCAGGGATTGGGTATACCCGCCATTGACCCGGCGACCATTGCCATGCCAGAAGCTGAGCTGCAGCTCGCTTAGTAGGTGCGGCTCGTGAGCCGTACTGGAGGGCTTTATGAAAATCATCATCATCGGTGCCGGACCCGCGGGTGTGACAGCCGCGGAAACGGTGCGTACTTTTGACCGTCAGGTTGAGCTAACCATGCTCACAGACGAGCCCTATCTGCCTTACTCTCCTCCGGCGATGGCAGACCACTTTATCCATGGAAATGACCTTCACCTGTGGCGCTCGTCCGACTGGCCAGAGCAGGTGGGTCTGGATTTCCGCAGTGGGGTGCGTGTGGCCGCCATCGAGCCTGAGAACCATCGCATACTTTTGGCAAATGGTGAGCGACTTAAATATGACCGGTTATTGATTGCCACTGGAGCGCGCTTATATGCCCCATTGGAAGGGGCAGGCATGCCCGGGATATATAACTTCAAGTCGCTCAGCGCAGCTGAAAACCTGGTAGGCAAAGTAAGATCTGGGCAAGCCAGCTCAGCGATCATCGTTGGTGCAGGCTTTATCGGTATGGAGATTGCCTTGCTGTTGCGTGAGCTGGGTGTTCAGGTGACCCAGATCGAAATGCTCGACCAGGTGATGGCAACCATGTTGGATGCTGAGACAGCAGGGATTGCCCTCAACCTGATGCGCACCAAGGGCGTGGATGTGCGCTTGAAGACCAAAGCCGCAGCCTTCGTTGGGAATGGGAAGGCGAGTGGTGTCAGGCTCGAGTCAGGTGAGGGTTTTCAAGCTGACCTGTTGATCGTAGCTACGGGGGTCAAGCCCAACCTGGACCTGCTGGAAGGCAGCACAATTGCCACCAACCGGGGTATCATCGTGGATAGCCATCTCCAAACCAATGCACCCGATATTTATGCCGCCGGTGATTGCGTGGAATCACCCAATCGGTTTACTGGCGAACGTTACGTACATGCCATCTTCCCGAATGCTATCGAGCAGGGCAGAGTGGCGGGCATGAACCTGGCTGGTTACCCGGTGGAATACGAAGGTGCAGAAAAGATGAACAGCCTGAAACACCTGGGGTTGCCCATCATGGCGGCGGGTGAAAAAAAGGGAGATACCATCCTGCGTGAGCAACATGACGGTAGTTTACGGACCATCTATCTGCTTGAAAACCAGCTGGTAGGGTTCCAGCTGGCGGGAGATATCCGCGCCGCAGGTGTTCTGCATGCCTTAATGACCCAAAAAAGCGACGTCAGCTCCCTGCTACCTCACCTGCTAGACCCGAACTTCGGTGAGGGCATGCTGGCATGGAGGGCGATCACCGCATATTTGTAAAAGCAGGTATTGCTAATCGGGAAACCCTGCTAGGTATTCTACCAAGCAGGGTTTTTCATTGAGTTGGGTTTCCGATTGCCCATTTGACTATTGATCGACGGATTATGGCTGTAGTCATAAGTGATCATCTACCTCTGCTGTTTAGATGATGTTCTAAAGAGAAATAGATCAGGGTAAAAATAGTCCGTGAAGAAGCTGAAGAGGTTTAAGTCTTCATTGGGTTATGACAGGAATTGGTATCACCGTTCGACCGTTATCGCCGGGTCCGTTTTATCCACCACCCGGCAGCTCGTTGGTGCCGAAAACGGCAGGGTCAGTGCCTAAAACTTTTCACGTCTGAGGTTCGAGGTGAATATCTATTGATGCATCCGGATGGAGGTCATGAAGATTAGAACCGGCATGTACTCTCGATGCTAAACTTGCCACACAGCTACCATAAATACTATCTACGGGGTGTAAAATTGCTTTTTATCGGTTCGATTGGATGTAACGGAGGAAATAGACATGAACAGCAAGTTACAATTCTTCGGTGCAATAAAAACAGGACAACTCTCCGAGGTCAGGTTAATGCTCGCAGGTGACCCATCGCTCCTGGCAATACGCGATGAGCAGGGTGTCTCAACAATCCTGACAGCCATTTATTACGGTCGGGAAGCCGTTCTGGATGAGCTGCTGGCACACAAGCCTATCTTGGATATCTGGGAAGCCTCAGCCGCGGGTCAGCTAGCGAGGGTGAATAAAATCCTGGATCAGGATGCATCCTTGCTCGACCACCACTCACCGGATGGCTTCACTCCTTTAGGATTAGCAGCCTTTTTTGGAAGAATGGCGATACTGGAGGCACTCGTCGCTCGAGGAGCGGACGTGAATATTGCCTCCAACAATTCCATGAGAGTATTCCCGTTGCATAGTGCAGTCGCTCATCACAATTTCACCGTGTCATTGCAAATGGCAGCTGTGTTGTTGAAACATGGTGCAGACGTAAATGCATCTCAAACTGGTGGATGGACCCCACTTCATGAAGCCGCATCGCGCGGAGATATCGACATGGTCAAATTGCTTCTCCAGTATGGCGCGCAGAAGCGAGTGCATAATGAGGACGGCATTACTCCACTAGATATGGCTCAAAAAGGTGAACACAAAAGTGTCATCGCAATGCTTGAATAAAATAATAACGCTTGAGTCAGCAGAATACACAAGATAATCAGCAGGCAAATCCATTACGTTGTGCATGTGAGGTCAATCATGAGAATTCTGATCACCGATTGGGTCGAATTGGATCAGGTGCTGCCCCTGGCACAAAAGTACCAGGTCGGTTTGGAAGTGTTGGAGTTTTCCCTTCCCGCTAACCTGGACCTAGCCAATACTCTGGTGAATGATATCCGGCAGAAAGTAAGTGCCATCCCATTGCTGGGGATGCATGGACCATTTTCAGAGCTGGTGCCCGCCAGCCGAGACCCGCTCGTGCGCCAGGTGGCTCGCACCCGCTTCCAGCAGGGGTACGATCTGGCGCAAATAATCGGTGCACAGCACCTTATCCTGCATTCCGGATATGTTCCGAAAACCTACCCCCGTGACCAATGGATCCAAAACTCGTTCGAATTCTGGGTCGATTTTCTGGTTGATAAACCTGCTTCCAACATGATCCATGTGGAGAACGTCTATGAAGATGATTTCGCTCCCTTGCAGCAGCTGATCGAGCGGGTAAACCAATCACTACAGGCTGAGATCTTGTCGGTATGCCTGGATATCGGGCATGTCAATGCCAATTCGTCAAAAACACTGCCGGAATGGATCATGGGGCTGGGGGATAGAATTCGTTACGTGCACCTGCATAATAACGATGGCATCCTGGATGACCACTGGAGACTGGATAAGGGTAAGATCAATATCGGTGAAGTGTTGGACCTGCTGTCAAAACATTCCCCCAATTCAGTCTGGAACATTGAGACCCTGGTGAGTGATATTGAGCCATCCCTGCTCTGGATGCAGGAGCACGGGTATATGTAACTGAACTATCGAACGGAAGAGTTATCTAACCAGTACGGGTGATAGTTTCCAGGCGCGCATGGGTTAGTTTTTCCAATGCATCCACTGGCAGGTGGATGTTCAGCCCCCGCTGACCACCCGAAACGTGGATTTCCTGATACTTTCGTGCGCTTGAATCCAGCACCACCTCGAAACCCTTGTTGATCAATGCCAGGGGAGAAATTCCACCTGCCTGCAGGCCCGTGAGCTGCTCAGCCTCGTGCTCGGTAGCCAGGTGCAGCTTTTTCTCACCCAGGGCTTTGGCCAATAACCTCAGGTCCACCTCAGTTGATCCGGGCACGACAGCCAGGATGGGTTTGCCTTTACCCTCCCGCTTTACCACGATGGTCTTGAACACCTGCTCGAGGGGTACGTTGAGCAGGCGGGATGTCTCGAGTGCGCCCAGTTTCTCGGGAGGCAACTCAAAGGCCGTATATGAGATTTTCTTCGCATCCAGCAAGCGAGTGAGGTTGTTGGTGATCACAAGGTTGACTTTCAGTCGTTAATCCTGTATATTATTCGTAGCGCTGACCAATTTATGGGTGTGAAATCGAAGTTCAGCGCACATCCCAATTTTATCAATAGATTTTACTGTAAAAATGATTATTATCGTTGCTATCCCATCTCGCCAGGTTGGTTAAGCTGTGATTTGCATTCTAATCGTGCTCACCGCCCCACATCCATCAACCGTCATCAGCCTACGATAAGGCAAGTAAACGGATTTCATACCAAGGTAATCAGGAGAATATGATGTCAGAAAAGCCATGGTTAGATCATTACGATCAAGGTGTACCGAAAACATTGCAGCCTTACCCTGAAATCACACTGATTGAAACGCTGCGAGAAACCGTCCAGCTTAAACCGGAATTCCCGGTGCTGCTTTTCAAAGGCACTCCGATGACCGCTGCGGAGCTGGAGCGATTAAGCAATGCCATGGGTGCAGCATTGATCGCCAAAGGAGTAAAGAAAGGTGATCGAGTGGCGTTACTGCTTCCAAACAGTCCCCAGAGTTTCATCGGGTTGTTCGGCATCTGGAAAGCCGGTGGGATTGCCGTGCCCATCAATCCCTTGTACACGGAGAGTGAGCTGGAATTCGCCCTTAAGGAATGCGGTGCGACAGCAGCCATTGTGCTTTCCTCGTTCTACGACAAGTTCAAATCGGTCCAATCGCATACGAATGTAGAAACTGTGATTGCCACGAACATCAAGGAATACCTGCCACCCGTGCTGCGCTTCTTGTTCACCCTGGTTAAAGAAAAGAAGGAAGGGTATCGCATCACACCACAGGCAGGGGATGTATGGTTGGGTGAGCTCTTGAGAAAATATGAATCGGCACCCAGGCCAGCTGTGGAAGTAAAACCCAGCGATCCCTCCATTTTCCTGTTCTCGGGAGGTACAACTGGAACACCCAAATGTGCGATTGGCTCGCACCAGGCACTGGTCATGTCGGGCATGCAGATCAGTAACTGGTTTAGGCTCAATACGAATGAGTGGCAAGGTTCAATAATGCAGAACATGCCGCTCTTCCACGTCTATGGCCTGGCTGGCGTTATGCCCACAGGAACTTGTTGGACACAATACCCTGATCCTGGTACCCAATCCGCGCGACATGAAGGATCTGCTCGAGACCATTCACAAGGCAAAGCCGAGTTTCCTTCCAGGTGTACCGACCTTGTTCATCGCCCTGATCAACCATCCGGATGTCCAATCGGGCAAGGTGAGCCTAAAGTCGATTAAGAATTGCATTTCCGGTGCTGCGCCCTTATTGTACGAAACCAAGCAACGCTTCGAGGCATTGACCGGAGGAAACATCGTTGAAGGTTACGCGATGACCGAGAATATGATGGCAACCGTAATCACCCCGGTCGGGGGAACCTATAAACCTGGCTCCACGGGCCTGCCAGTGACGGATATTGAAATCCGCATTGTGGATACTGAGACAGGCTTGGCGGAGATACCAATCGGGCAGGTTGGCGAGATCACCATGCGCTGCCCACAGCTGATGCTGGGATATTACCAGCATCCCACAGAGACAGCCAATACCATCCGGGACGGCTGGCTATTCACGGGTGACCTTGGCTATTTAGATGAAGATGGATACCTGTTCATCGTGGACCGCAAGAAGGATGTGATCAAACCGAGTGGATTTCAGGTGTGGCCGCGCGATGTGGAGGAAGTGATCGCTTCACACCCGGCAGTGGCAGAAGTGGGCGTGGCAGGCATCCCAGACACTTACTCTGGTGAAGCCGTCAAAGCCTGGGTGGTACTGCGGGAAGGTCAACAACTTAGTGAAGATGAGTTGCGGCAGTTCTGCCACTCCAAATTGACCGGGTACAAAGTACCCAAGCATATCGAGTTTCGCGATTCGTTGCCGAAGACTATGGTGGGTAAAGTGCTACGGCGTGAGCTGGTGCGGCAGCAAGAATCTGGCGAGCTGTAAGCTGAACCAGACGAGTGAATCCATGAGGCACAATCCTCCCCAACGAGGATTGTGCCTTTTTTCAATTTATACCCTTCCGCCCATGATAAACTTATCCAATGGTGGTATTCCATCCAATCAAACATAAAATCCCGGATTTCTCATGATTCCTGCTAATCTCCTGGGCGTAATATTTGCCCTCACCTCGGCTGCGGTGTGGGGGAGTGGAGACTTCAGCGGTGGTCTGGCAACGCGCAAAAGCAACCAGTACCAGGTGCTTATGCTGGCAGCCCTCTCTGGAATGGTCATGTTGTTGGCATGTGCGTTGCTGTGGGGCGAGGGCTTGCCCTCCCGAAGAAGCATCTTCTGGGGAGCCATGGCTGGCTCAGCAGGTGCACTGGGGATGGCTGCCTTATATCGTGCCCTATCGATGGGTCATACTGCCAGCGTCGCACCTACATCCGCCATCACCTGCGCAGCCTTGCCCGTGATCTTCGGAACGCTTACATCCGGTTTACCCAAGCTCACCCAGCTGGGTGGGTTTGTGCTGGCATTCCTGGGTATTTGGCTGGTGAGCAAAAGCCCCACAGCAGGTGAAAAGTCATTCCGAGAGGGGATGCTGCTGGCCTTTCTCTCGGGAATAGGGTTTGGGGGATTCTTTCTATTCATTGCCCAGGTGGATAAAGGGCAGGTCTTCGGACCGATATTTATCGCCCGCACCATTACGCTTTGCATCGCAGTGTTCATGCTGAGATTGAAACACATCCCCCTGCCAGCCCTCACTTCCAACCCGATTGCCATTCTAGCGGGGGTATTGGATACGGGGGGTAACATCTTTTACCTTCTCGCCACCCAATATACCCGCCTGGACGTAGCGGCAGTGCTATCCTCGCTCTACCCTGCCGGGACGGTGATCCTGGCTACGATCCTCCTGAAAGAGAAAGTGTCGCTGGCGCAATGGACTGGCGCCAGCCTGTGCTTGATGGCAGTGGGATTGATCACCATATAAATAAAAGGAGAATGTTCATGCAGATTGAACACATAGCCGTTTGGACGTACCAGCTTGAACGGTTGAAGGATTTCTATGAGACCTATTTCCAGGCACAGGCAGGGAATAAATACCACAATAGCACCAAAGGTTTAGAATCGTACTTCCTGAGCTTCTCTTCAGGGATGCGCCTGGAGCTGATGACGATGCCCGGCATCCAAGATAGATTGGTGAATCCAAGTGAGGTAATTATCGGCTATACGCACATCTCTTTTGCCACAGGGAGCGAGCGTAGCGTGGATGAGCTGACCAACCAATTACGACGGGATGGCTACCATGTGATGGCTGGCCCGCGCCACACAGGTGATGGATATTATGAGAGCGTGGTGTTGGATCCCGATGGAAACCAGGTTGAGATCACGGTATGAAATCCGGGTTTGACGCGGCCGATGAAATACTGTATAAAGGGAATATCTATCTGCTAGATTGTTGGAAAGGACATAATTCGTGGTACAGATGACAAACGCCTCCCCTACCCAGGCAAGCTATTACAATTCTCAGATACGCACCGAATTATCCCGCGGCGACTGGGTCGCGCTTCACCAGATCACGACGGAGTGGCTACAAGCAGTGCCGTACCAGCCTGCAGCGACTTTCATCCAGAACATCGCTTGTTTGTTCACCAACCCACCTGACATTATCCGCAATAAACGCTATCTAGAAACTGTGATTAATAAAGACTGGAAAACCGTGATAAGCTGGTTCAAAGAATTCCAGTCTGAGACTGACAGGCACAATCCCTATTATCAATCCCTGGATTTCATCCTCCAGCCTGCATCCAAAAAGAAAGATAGCATTGAAGCAGCTCTCCAGGAGCATCCAACTAATTCTGTGCTGTTATTCCTGCAGGCAATTTCTCTGCGAAACCGGAACACAGCCATCGAAAAACTCAAGCTGGCACTGAAGGACAAACCTGAGTTTCCGGCCTGTTACTACCTGTTGGGCATATTTTCACTACAGATGAACCAGGTGCAGGCAGCTGAGGGATACCTCACTCAGGCTGTCGAGCAAGCTCCGGATTTCCTGGAGGCACACTACCAGCTCGGTTCTTTATATACCTTGTATCTCCCCAACTCTGTTGAGAAACCCAAATTACATTTCCAGCGGGTGATCGAGCTCGACCCCGAGGGAGGGGCAGGCAAGGATGCCCAAAAAGTGCTGGAGACCCATACCAAGCCACAGTATGGGCAGCGTATTGGAGGTGACCCAAGTGCACGCAAGGGGGGATTGTCCATCCTGACCATCCTGGGCATCTCGCTCCTGACCGTAGCCCTGTTTTCGGGTCCTATCGCAAGCCTGTTCAGAATCACCAGCCCTCTCATGGGCATCCTGGCAGGGTTATTCGTATTCATCGGGCTATACTCAGCACTTGGCAGGAAGAAGTAAGGTTGGTTAGCAACAAGGCTCAGAGAGCATCCTGGCAATGGATTTGATACCAGGTTCGGATCATTAAACTTGGTATTAGATAACATGATTATGGATGAGAGAGATAATGGGATGGCAGGAAGAAGTCTCGACCCCTGGCGAAGATCAATGCCTGTGTTTGAGATATTAAATCCGTCCCTGGTCAAGCACATTAATTCGAACTCTTGCTATAGGAGAATCATATGAACTGGCAAGAACAACTCAACGATGATTCAGTCAGCTGGCTGTTGGAGCCTGAAAACCCGGGCGTGCGTTACATGGCTATGCGCGACCTGCTGGATAAGGCCTCGGATGACCCGGATATGATCTCCGCATTGCATGCTGCTCACACCCAGGGACCCATCGCGGCGGTCCTGGACCAAATACAACCGGAAGGTAATTGGGCTGAACGCGGCCCGGGCTACCTGCCAAAATACCGATCATCGGTCTGGTCCATCACCTTGCTGGCCCAATTAGGAGCGCGGGCAAGTGAAGATGAGCGCATCAGGCGTGCCTGTGCTTACCTTTTGGACCAATCCATGACACCAGGCGGCCAATTCACCATTAATGGCACCCCATCGGGTACAATCGACTGCCTTCAGGGCAACTTGTGCTGGGCACTGCTCACGATAGGCTATGACGACCCCAGGCTGGCTTTAGCTTTTGAGTGGATGGCTCGCACCGTCACCGGTGAAGGCATGGCACCGAAAACCGACAAAAACGCTGAGCGCAGGTATTATGCCGCCAAGTGCGGACCGATGTTTGCTTGTGGTGCAAACTACAACCAACCCTGTGCCTGGGGTGCGGTCAAGGTCATGCTTGCATTCGGGAAGCTTCCAGAGGATTACCACACGCCCTTGATCAAAAATGCTATCCAGCAAGGAGTGGATTTTCTTTTCAGCACTGACCCGGCAAAAGCAGATTGGCCTTCAGGTGGAGCGGATAAACCCAGCTCGAACTGGTGGAAATTCGGCTTCCCGGTGTTCTACATCACCGATATCTTGCAGGTGGTGGAAGCACTGGTTGGCCTGGGTTATGCACGCGACCCGCGCCTTACAAATGCTCTCGAGCTTATTCGAAATAAGCAGGATAACCTGGGCAGGTGGTTGCTGGAGTACGATTACACGGGTAAGACCTGGGTGGATTTTGGGATGAAGAAACACCCCAATAAATGGGTCACGTTAAGGGCATTGAGGGTGATGAAAGAGGTAGGAGGGAAAACCATCTGAGGTGGGTAGGTGGATGCATTGGTCACTGGTGGATGGTGATATGCTGATGGACAGAACGACAAAAGTGGAGTACGCCGGTGGTTAGAAACCTTTGGTATATTAACAAACCGGACAATGCCGACTATTAATAGGAAACCCGTAAAGTGGGTTAATATTGAATAAAAATGACGCAAAGTAGTACTTATTATCGCTTGGTTTATCACTTTACGTGGGGAACAAAAAACAACCTGCCATTAATAACTCCGACTGTTGAAGAACGATTATTCCCATATATTGGTCACAAGTGTAAAGAATTGGGATATTTTCTTCATGCTGTTAATGGAACAGAAGATCATGTCCATCTGTTAATTTCACTGACTCCATCAATATTGGTACAAGATGTTGCTAAAAACCTGAAAGGTGCGTCGTCACATTACATAAATAAGAAAACAAACCTTGGCGAGATTTTGTACTGGCAGGATGGATATGGTGTTGTCACTATACGCGAAACAGAAATACCCAAGGTTGTAAAATATATCAAACATCAAAAGAAACATCATAATAATAGAGAGATATTGGGAGTTTTTGAAAGATCGGAAGAGTAATATTTTGATGCCGATTAATTTTAGTGAAGATCAAGATATATCCGTAGTGATAACCGAAGAGCAGGTTTAATAAGGTGTCCACCGTATTCCAGCCAAACACAGGTGAAGGAAATAATTCATATATGGATATTGCGCCGGTGGTTGGAAACCACCGGCTTATTTTTAAACCCGCTTTGCGGGTTTAAAAAGCTTAGCCGTCGGATTTATCCGACGGCGAATAAGGGATAAAGGATTCACCAGTGATTGATGCACCAATGGTTAGAAACCTTCGGTATTACTAGAAAATCCGTCCTGCTGGATTGGTAAGCATAGCCACCGGATCCACCTGGTGGCGGGGGAACGTATAAAAATGATTTTCCTGGTTATCTAGAGAGTTTTCACATCCAATGGCAAGGTCAAGGTGAAAAGTGCCCCACCTGAAGCGTGATTGGTGGCGGTCAGGTCACCTCCATGAGCGCGAGCAAGGTTACGGGCGATGGCTAAACCCAGCCCACTTCCGCCCTCTATGCGGGAGCGGGATTTATCCGCACGATAGAAGCGCTCAAAAATGAATGGCAATGCCTCTGGTGGGATGCCCGGACCTGTGTCATGCACGGTTAGGCGGGCTACTTTTGGCATGGATGTGATAGCAACTTCGATCTGCCCGCCTGCTGGGGTATAGCGCAGGGCATTGGAGAGCAGATTGGTGAGCATCTGTTCCAGGCGGATCGGGTCAAGCGGGAGAAGAGGTATAGGTGCAGCAGGCGGAGTGAGGGTCAGCGTGACTTGCTGTGAAGCGGCTTGCAGCTTGAATTGCTCCACCACGCGTTCCACCAAAGAAGCGAGATCGGTGGGTGTCAGCACCAGCTCGATCTGCCCGGCATCTGCCAGCGCCAGGGTGCGCAAATCCTCCACCAGGTGGGTGAGCATATGATTTTGCTCGATCACTGGGGCCAGGTTCTCTATCGTAAGCGGGTAAACACCATCCTGTAAGGCTTCGAGGTTGGCGCGCTGCACCGCCAGCGGGGTACGCAGCTCGTGGGCAATATCAGCCGTCATGAGGCGGCGGGATTCCTGCACTTGTTGAAGCGAATCGGCCATGTGGTTGAAAGTGTGTCCCAGTGTTGCCAGCTCATCATTACCCTGGATGGTCACATGTTGGGTTAAATCACCCTGGGCAAGCTTTTGAGCCGCAAAAGTCAGCTCACGTACCGGGCGCAGTAGCGTATATGCCAGGACCATTGCCAGCACCAGCCCCAAACCTCCCGCCAACAGCCCGGCTATGATCACACCACGGTTGAGCCGATTTAATAGCTGCTGCTCATTCCCCGCGTTAAGCCCCATCCCACCAATCGCTCCCAGGTATCCAACAGTTGCTCCATCCACCTGAAGCTGGATGGAGCCAGCCAAACTTGACTGATCCAACTTTTTCCCCACGGAGGAGCCATTGGTATCGACAATGATGGTGCCGGTAGCATCCGCCACGAGCAAGCGTTGGCCCATCATCCTGCCCATCCCTCCTGGGGAGATGTCGACTACGGATTGAACGTTTGACCAGGAACCGTGACGTTGGTAATAGTTTTCCAGGCTGGTGGCCAGATCACTCAGACCGTACATCCCACCACGGAGCATAAAAGTGCGCACTTCATTGACTGCACCGCGTCGGGCTATGACAGCTACCAGCGAAACTGAGACCAGCACGATCAGCGTAAATGAGAGGAATAGTTTTAAACGCATAAGATCACACGATCAGTGATGTTCATTTCAATCTCGGGAGAAGCGATAACCAATTCCGAAAACGGTTTCGATGTATTTCGGCTTCTTCGAGTTGGCTTCAATCTTGGCGCGCAGGTTCTTGATGTGGGCGTCGATGGTACGTTCGTATCCCTCATAAGCGACACCCTGGGCAGCCTCCAGCAATTGCAGGCGGCTGAATACCCGCCCGGGTTGCCCGGCGAGCGTCAGGAGCAGGTTGAACTCAGTGGGGGTCAGCTCAATGACTTCGCCTTCGCGAGTGAGGGTATGAGCACCCTGATCGATCTCCAGGCCTGCGATTTGCAGGAGCTGAACGGGTTGTTGGGTAGCCTCAGAGCGACGTAATAAGGCATTCACCCGGGCGACGACGATACGTGGAGAAAAAGGCTTTGGGATGTAGTCATCCGCACCTAGCTCGAGCCCAATCAGCTGGTCTATCTCATCGGCACGAGCGGTTAGCATGATGATGGGCGTACGCCGTGACTCGGTTCGGCGAATACGCCGCGCCACCTCCAGCCCATCCATGCCGGGCAGGTTCAGGTCGAGGATGACCAGGTCGGGATGCTTATCCTCCCAGGTAGTGAGGCCGGTATCCCCACGCATGGCGGTGAGTACGCTAAAGCCGGCCTGCTCCAGGTAGGAGCGCAACACGCGCACCAGCTCAGGCTCGTCTTCGATGATCAGGAGAGTATGAGGCATGGTGGAGAGTATACCGCTGGTGACGAAAAGGTGGTGAAGAAATTATGAAGGATAATCACCGGTGAACACATAGGTAAACGGAAATGAGCTGGTTTGGCAGCCCCCGCAGCAGCGTAACAAAGCACGCATATGAGCAACAACCATGCGCGGCGAGAAGGGTTTGTGGATGCAGTCATCCACGCCTAACTCCAGCTTGATGAGCTGATTAATTTCATCGATACGAGCAGTGAGCATAAGCAGACCGTACAAGCGCAGGTATTTATATTTGCTACCGGGTATTTTGGGTAAGAGGTGAAAAGTGAGTCCGGCAGGAATGCCCAGAGGGCTACAATTATCTTATTGATTCGGAATTAAAATTTATGCTACAATCATATTACTGATCGGCAATAACGACTTTAGCAGATTCTATCTTCTATATTAAGGTTCAGCTTTCGGTTTGGTTCCGAATTGCTGATACAATTGTCTTAAATCATTAACTTATCCGGTACTGATCTGCGGAGTTACGCCGACTCCAGAGGATTTATTGATGAATATTCGATCTTTATTTAAAATGCTTGCGGAGGAGAACAGATAAAATGGGCAAACTAAGGTATCTATCAATAGCAATCATCCTGATTATGATGTCCCTTTCATTGGTAGGTCCATCATTCGGTGTATCTGCCCGCCCGCTCGCGGCAATTGCGCCTACATTAGGCGCAGCGGGGAGTTACTCGGTTTTGGCTGGCTCGATAGTGACCAATACCGGTCCCACCACCTTGTCAGGAAATCTGGGTATCAGCCCTAGTATCGGGGTACCACCGCATTACACAGGCTTTCCACCTGGTAATGTGGGAGGAACAATACACGACGCAGATACGGACGCGGCTGCAGCTCAGGCTGATGCTACCGCTGCATTCACCTTTCTCGACCAGGGTTGCGATGTAACTTATGCGGGCGTGACGGACCTAAGCCTGGCCTCACCTCTCGGTCCAGGTACCTACTGCGCTGACGCTTTCATACTAACAGGAAACTTAACACTCAGTGGATCAGGCGTTTGGATTTTCAAATCTGCAGCGACGCTCACGACATCGTCCAATTCATCAGTTACGGGTGGCGACCCGTGCAATGTGTGGTGGAGGCTGGTTTCATCCGGGACTATCGGTACAGGCACTTCGTTCATCGGAAATATTCTCGCCCTCACTGACATCACCCTGCAAACCGGCGCAAGTTTGAACGGTCGAGCCCTGGCGCAAACTGGTCAAGTAGTATTGGATTCCAACATCATTACCGGCCCGATCTGCGGCGGTCAACCAACCGAAACAGCCACGACAGGGGCACCAACAGCTACGACAGGAGCGCCGACAGCCACGGGTGAGGCACCAACAGCCACAGCGGAGGCACCCACCGAAACACTTTTGCCGGCTGTCACTGCACTGCCGGGCACAGGTGGAGCACCCATCCGAAACGATGTTTTCCCCTGGAGCCTGGTGATCGCTGGTGGCTTCAGCGCTATTGCATTGGTCTTAGGCATTCAAGCATACCGCAAGACCTCACGACCGAAGCAATAACGTTATTATCGACTATACTGCCAGTATGCTTACCCACCGCAATGTGATCGGTTGCCTGGTGACCGTTCTGGTCATTGCGGCGGTGCTTGGGGGATGCGGAATCAAGGAGACGGGAGAAGCGCTGACTGAGCCTACCCCGTCTCTTATATTACTGCCATCGATCCAGCGAGCAGATCAACCGACAACTCAACCGACAGCTCAACCGACAGCTCCACCAACAGCTCAACCGACACCCACACTACTTGTGCTTGGACCACTCTTTGAAGCAGGTCTCGACATAAAGGCTGGACCGGTGGAAGTGCCGCTCGAGCTTCAGATTCCTTCTCTCGATGTCAATGCCCCCATGCTTGGAGTTGGACTCACAGCAGGAAATGAGATGGATGCTCCAAAAGGTCCAATTGACGATCCGATCTGGCATACGGCATTCTGGTATCGGGGCAGTGGTCTGCCAGGCGAGCCAGGCACAGCCACGATCGCCGGGCATGTGAACGATCCGCTTGGGCGACCGGAGATATTCGCTAACCTCCAGGATCTCGTTCCTGGCGACTTGATCATTATCCGCTATACCACTGCAAACATTGACATTTGCCTTCAATGTTGACCAGGTTAAGGTCTACTCCCTCCAGGAGTCTTCCGACCCGGCGGTGCTCACACAGATTTTCGGTGCCGGACCGGTTAACGGCACAAAACCACAGCCATCCCTCGACGGCCTCTCCCACCTGACGCTGATTACCTGCGCGGGAAATATTGTCAACGGACAGTTCGATCACCACATCGTCGTTTACGCGACACACAGCCAGTGAGAGCATGGAAGAAATGGGGAAATGAACCTTTAGACAAGAAGTGTAACACCGGGGGGAACCCCGACCTCAAGCACAACTATTGCCAACAAGTCAACGGCAAACCATTAAAGAATTATTTTATCGATGGTGCAGCTTGATTTGACCAGGCAGGCGAGTATATCGCCTTCAGCTGATTCAATCCTGGCAAAGGGAACATCTCAATTTTGTAGTAAAAGGGGACATTTCTACTTTGCACTAACAAAAACGGGTTTCCTCTTGACAGCAGAAATACCCGATGATAAACTTTCAGCGCATGTCTAATAACCTACAGAAAGGAGCGCGTTTTATGTTCAATAATATCTCGGTCGTTTCCTTACATATCACATGGACGCGCGCCTGCTGCCAGGATTAGACTGATTTCAAACTAAAGTCTACCTGCCACGGGAGCCTCCATGCCCCGTGGCTTTTGTTTAAGCTGCTCCCAGAAGGTGACCCGACCTGCCAACCGGTATGGCCGGCTCACCCCTGGATGATCAGCATTGCACAATTGTTTATCAGATCTATGCCAGCCACGGGTAACCAACGTGGCTGGTTTTGTTTTATTCAGGATTAACTACAATGCACGCTAGTAATAATGAAATGTACGACGGAAGACCCACCTTCACCGGTGTGGTTTACAAGAAAACAATCGGAAATTACACCGTCCACACTGATGGGCGGGCTTTGCCATGCGAGCTTTCCAACCGCATACGCAAGCAGCTGATCTATCCGACTGCCGACCCGGGCAACGTGCATCACCGGGTGCAAAAAGTGATAGAACTCGAGCATATGGACCCCATTGCGGTGGGTGATGCAGTGCGCTACATCCTGGCAGAGGGTGGCAAAGGATTGATCGTCGAGCTGCTACCACGGCGCAATAAGCTAACACGTAGGAGCGCAGTGCCCAAGCCAATCCATCACGGTGCACACCCCTTCGAGCAGATCATCGTAACCAATGTGGACCAGGTGGTGCCGGTCATCGCAGCAGCCCAGCCAGCACCCAAGTGGAACCTGCTCGACCGCTACCTGGCTTCGGCTGAGGAGGGTGAGATTGAATCCCTGATCTGTATCACCAAACTCGACCTGGTGAAAGGAACAAATGAAGAGCTTCAGATTGCCATGAATGAATACACCCGCATCGGTTACCCATACATATTCACCAGCTCGTTCAACGGTGAGGGAATTGACGCATTACGCGAGGCACTCCGAGGGCGCATCTCTGTGTTCGTGGGTAAATCGGGCGTGGGCAAGACGGCTCTCCTAAATGCCCTGCAACCTGGCCTTGGCTTGCGGGTGAAGGAGGTCAACCAGGTGACCGGCAAAGGAAGGCATACCACCACCAACCTGGAGATGTTCCCATTGGAAGGTGGCGGTGCTATCGTAGACACCCCTGGGACGCGTGAATTCGGATTGTGGGAATTCGAAGATGATCTGGCACTGTTCTTCCCTGAGATGCGCCCGTTGGTGGGTAAATGCCGTTTTGGAGTGGATTGCATGCATGACGAGGAGCCGGGTTGTGCCATTCGCACAGCAGTAATGGCCGGGCAGATCCATCCGCGCCGTTATCAGAGTTATATAGGTTTGAAAAATGAAGCGATCCATGTTCGAAGAAACCTATGAGCATCCGCTCACCGAATATTGGCGAAAGCTTAAGCCTCAGCAGAGTCATTTTGACCGAGGGCAGTGGCGCCAGCGGGAGAATAATACCCGTGAAAGCATGCACGGATTCCAGTGCCGGCACTGCCAGGCTTACGTTTACGCCCTGCCGACCTTCTCGGGGGTGCAGAACCGCAATCACTGCCCATTCTGCCTGCGGTCGCGTCATGTGGACCATACCCAACCTGGGGATCGCATGTCGCCCTGCAAGGCCATCATGCAACCGATTGGATTAACAGTAAAACAGGGCCGTAATAAATATGCTAACGGCGGCTATGGCGAGCTGATGCTTATTCATCGTTGCAGCGAGTGTGGGAAACTTTCAATCAACCGCATCGCGGCGGACGATTGGCCGGACCGCCTCATGGAAACCTTCTGTGCTTCCTCCGAGCTAGAGATGTATGTCCTAAAACAGATTGAAGCAAGTGGAATCCGCCTTTTGCAGGAACAAGATCTGAACCTGGTCATCAGCCAGATCCATGGAATCATGCAAAATTAAAAACAGAGACGCGGTGGGGACCGCGTCTCTGATGGTTTCGCTGATCAATGGGTAAACTTAAGGCTGAGGTACTTCGTCATTATCCCACATGGGGCATGCCCCTGAACCGGAACCCGGTCCGAAGCCTTGACCCATATACTCATTCATGTGCTCGAGCATCAAATCAGCTTGAGCCTGGGTGATAACACCATCTGCAACAGCCTGGTCCAAAGCAGCCTGGCGCACCTGGGTGATTAAATCAGGCAGCTGTTCTTCAGTGAATCCTTGTGCAATGGCGATCTCGCGTAGAGTCTCACCGTCTGCCAGGCGGGTATTCACATCCTCAACCGTCAGGTCAACCGCATCGGCAAAGGCAGAAATCATAGCATCATGCATGATTCCTTCTCCACGGGCAAATCCAGCACCGCGCCTGCCCATCATGCCAGGCCCAAAATTATTGCCACGCCCACCCATCATATTGCCAGGACCATATCCGTATTCATCTCCACCCATCATCCCGCCGGGGCCAGGGACATAACCGTATTCATCCCCACCCATCATGCCACTGGGACCAATTCCAAATTGGCGAATGATCTTATCCCCGTTTTGGGTGACTTTTAACGTGGTGATGGCGGTCTTTTCAAAGTTTTGACCACGAGCAAAGGCAAAACCCGTGCCACCAACTATGATCAGGGCTAAAGCTGCAATTAAACCAATAAGCAAGATCTTTTTCATGAGTAACTCCTCCAATAACAATTCAATGAATATATTTTACCTGTTAGTATATCCAGGTTAACAATCATAGTATAACTGTAAATTGTGAAGGAATTGTGAAGGATTTGGAAAACAAGTAATTAGCAATTAGTAAATATTAATTAGGAAAGAATTAAGGGAAGTCGTCTCGAACCAGTTATTCTTCGCCGGCCAGGTAACGCACTTTCTCCCAGGGAGGGGCATGCGACTCTTCCGCCAGGACGCCACGCAGCTCATAAATCTCATCCCGCAAGACGGCTGCTTTTTCAAACTCCAGGTCCTTGGCAGCCTGTTTCATCTGGGTTTCCAGCTCTGAGATCAGGCGCTTGAGCTCATCCTTAGGCATCTGGACCGGGCTGATAGGGCGCTCACCGCGAGCTTCAGCCTGAGCTTTGCCACCCAGCTGGTCGGTCAGGTCGCGCACAGCCTTAACAATGCTGACTGGCTCGATGCCGTGTTCTACATTATATGCTACCTGCTTGGCACGGCGCCGATTAGTTTCACCCAGGGCAAAGTTTATCGAATTAGTCATCTTATCGGCGTACATGATGACCTTGCCGTTCACGTGACGAGCAGCCCGCCCGATGGTCTGGATGAGGGCAGTTCCGCTACGCAGGAAGCCTTCCTTATCGGCGTCAAGGATTGCCACCAAAGACACTTCCGGCAGGTCGAGGCCTTCACGCAGCAGGTTGATGCCCACCACCACGTCGAACACCCCCAGGCGCAAGTCGCGCAAGATGCCGATCCGCTCGAGGGTTTCAATCTCAGAGTGCAGGTAATGCACCTTGATACCCAGCTCCATTAAATAATCTGCCAGCTTTTCTGCCATGCGTTTGGTGAGGGTGGTGACCAGCGTGCGCTGCCCGACCTCGATGCGTTTACGGATCTCGCCGATCAGGTCATCCACCTGGCCCTCCACCGGTCGGACTTCCACTTCGGGGTCCACCAGACCGGTCGGACGGATGATCTGCTCAACCACCTGCTCAGCCCGTTCCATCTCATAAGGTCCGGGGGTGGCAGATGTATAGATGGTAATACCCATGTGCGCTTCGAATTCCTTGAACTTTAGCGGACGATTATCAAGGGCAGAGGGCAGACGGAAGCCATACTCCACCAGGGTTTCCTTGCGCGAGCGGTCGCCATTGTACATCCCCCGGATCTGCGGGATGGACATATGGGATTCATCAATGATAAGCAGATAGTCGTGCGGGAGATAATCAATCAACGTCCAGGGAGGGGTGCCAGCGAGGCGCTGGTCGAGGTGGCGCGAATAGTTCTCAACACCCGCACAGGAGCCAATCTCGCGCAGCATCTCCAGGTCATAGATCGTGCGCTGCTCGATTCGCTGGGCTTCCAGGATTTTATCCTGCTGTCGGTAATATTTGACCCGATCCTGCAGCTCGGTTTCGATATCCTGGATGGCTTGCTTGAGCTTATCTTCTGCGGCGATGTAGTGTTTGGCCGGGTAAATGGCAACATTATCCAGCTCATGGCGCAGCTCACCCGTGAGAGCATCAAACTCTACAATCCGCTCGACTTCATCCCCGAAGTATGTGACCCGGTAACCAAAGCGATCCTGGTAAGCGGGGATGACCTCCAGCGTGTCACCGCGCACGCGGAAGGTGGCTGGCTTGAGCTCCATATCATTGCGCTCATACTGGCTTTCGATCAGGTCGCGCAGCAAGGCATTGCGACGGAAGATCTTCCCCTTCTCGATATTGATCACCACCCGCCCGTATTCAGCCGGGTTGCCCAGGCCATAGATGCAGGAAACAGAGGCAACGATGATCACATCCTGGCGCGACATGAGTGAAGTGGTAGCAGACAGGCGCAAACGCTCGATTTCCTCATTGCGTTCGGTCTCTTTCTCGATATACAGGTCGTGGCGAGGCACGTATGCTTCAGGCTGGTAATAATCATAATAACTGACAAAGTATTCCACGGCGTTCTCGGGAAAGAATTCCTTGAATTCCGCATAAAGCTGGGCTGCCAGGGTTTTATTGTGTGCCATCACGAGAGCCGGGCGCTGCACCTGGGTGATGACCTGTGCCATACTATAGGTCTTGCCGGTGCCAGTGGCACCCAGCAGAACCTGGTGCTTAAAACCCTTATTAATCCCATCCACCAATTGGCGGATGGCTTCCGGTTGGTCGCCGGTGGGCTGAAAGGGAGCTACAAGTTTGAATTCCATAGGTGTGGGTACTCGGGTTAATGGTATCGATATCATCGAGAAGACGAACTATTATCATACCTTAAAAATTATATTAGAACAAGGGTTCTAGGCTAATGTTATAATTACTCACCCCCCCCTTTATCCCCGCTTATATAGACCTCCCGGCCTTTCCCAAATCCCACAGAACGTGACCTGTACCCGGGATTGCTGATCCCGGTCCGCCGTCACCGATGGTGGCTACAATTTCCTAGCCTAAATCCCACGGGACGAGGTACTGGTGAAGTGCTCTGAACCTCCTCCCAGCCTCCCCCAAATTGGAATTTGGGGGAGGAGTACAAAAAACTCCTCCCCATTTGATTTTTAAATGGGGGATGTGGGAGGGGGCTATTGATTACCGCCGGCTTCGCTTAATCCCTGTTGAATGGCCACGATTACACCATTAATACTATTGGTCACCTCATGATTCCAAAAGCGTAATACTCGGTATCCCTTCGATGTAAGGAACGCGGTTCGCTCCTGATCCTGAGATTCTCTATCCAGATGTTGGCTGCCATCTATTTCAATAATGAGTTTTTGCCTTGGGGCACAGAAATCGACAATATATTTGCCGATGGTATGCTGCCGACGGAAATGAACATCTCCTAATTGATGAGCACATATGTATGACTATAATTTTGTTTCTGGTTCGGTTGGATTATGGCGAAGATTATATGCGTGTTGGAAGATTTTTGGAGAGGCTTTTGTGGTAAGCATAGTTAATTATAATCTGACCCCTTCCAACCTCACCTAAATCCCCTACTTAATATAGACCAGATGCAGCTCGGAGTGAAATACATCTGTGCATTCCAATGCTAGTTTTTCAGAGCGTCAATACCAGTAACGCTTGATTTACAAAATGGATCTAGAGAACATACACCGGGTTACTATAAATCCAGCCCCGCTTCCTTCCCAGGTAATAGATATAAACCTCCAGGCGATAGACACCTGGTTCGCTGGTGTTGAATGTACACAGGTCACGGTTACTCCAGGTGCGCATTGGTTTACCATCCTTGAACAAGGCGCAATCGGTCCGCCTGGGTAGGCGGATCTTGAACGTCACACCACCTTTGCTCACAAGCTCATCGCCCATTTGGGCAGTCTGCTGCATCCCATGAGCGGACATCGAGAAGCCACGTGTTGGATACGGTAAGTCATAGCCGATGAAGCAATGCCCCTGGCGGAGGGAATCCAAAATCAGATCGGCATCCGCAGCCGCATCCGTCCCTAGCGGACAAGGGAGTAGAACATGGGTATTGACAGTTTTAAAATGAAACTCGTAAGGGAATACCGTTCGGTGCAAGGGTCCAAGGCGCAGCTTAAATGCGTGAGCGTCTGAACCTCCAATGGCAACCACTTTTTTCCCCAAAGATAGCAGCTCATCCCATTTGCGAAGTGTTTCAGGTAATGGTCCACGCGCAATCCGAGCCGGGAAAAATGCATAGTATATGGCATGCAATCTGGAACGAATGCGGGGCTTAAATTCCGAGAAACTATTCCAGAGCTCAAGCCCGGTGAAGCCCTGCACATTCCAGTCCACCCAGGAGTAATCTCCTTCATTAACAGATGGAGCCGCGGGATCCACAGGATGAGCAATAAAAGCCAGACCCCCCGCCCTGGCGATCGAATCCAGGAGTAGCTGTGTGTCGTAGGCATAAGTGGCGAGTTCACGTCCTGCCCCAAATACCAGCAAGTGGTTCTTTGGCGGCTGGCGGAACTGGTCATTGATTTCCTCGCCTATCATAAGTAAAACCCGCCGGTTCCCGTCTTTGTAATAACGACCGGGTCCATTCACCCATACATTATGGTCCGTAACGATGACGGCATCCAGGTCCGTCTTCATCGCAGCAGCTGCGATTTCAGCGTGTGAGCCGGTACCATCGGAATAATGGGTATGCATGTGCGGGTTTAAGAGTAATTTCGTGCATGCACTCTCTCTCAATAAAAAGCTGCTTTATTATAGCTGGGATTTTTAGACACAATCATGCTTGTTCGAGGTATAAATTAATCCCACAAAGATCTGTTGATAACTCGGACCAGTATTTATGGATCCTTCCAGGCGGAACTACATCAGCGTGGATAATCAGGGTTTGACGATTCACTCAACCAAAGGTATAATCCGCAAGCTTAGGCAGCAAACATTGCACAATTTCCCTGATGGTTGCGGTTGGCTTATTATTTCATATGGAGGCAAGGTGTGGGTAATGTAGTAGACATCTCATTGGTTGTCGTTTCTGTGGCGCTGATTGCCAGCGTCATTCTTCAAAGCAAAGGTGCTGGTTTAGGTGGATTGACTGGCGCTGATACAGGTGGCATCTTCACAGCTCGCAGAGGTGTGGAAAAAACATTGTTTTACGTGACCATTGTACTGGCTGCATTATTTTTTATCCTGGCAATACTATCGGTCAAACTAGCGTAATATTCCAAACCTTAAGCGCAGAGGAACATTCTCCGCAGCCAGACTCACGCGAGGGTTGGCAGGTGTTCCGAAGCGCTTTTTGTTTTTAATTCATGATAAGATTGACCCCATGAAAAAGCTACGCTGGCCGTTGTTGATTGCGATTATTGCCCTGGCTGCTATTTCGATTCTGCTGATCAGCCAAAAACCAGACAGCCTGCAGCCTATCCCTCTGCCAGTGATCCAGCCTGCTGAAGGAGGGATCTACTCTGAAGGGCTGGTGGGTTCATTTATGCGCCTGAACCCGATCCTGGATTATTATAACGATGCAGACCGGGATGTTGACCGTTTGCTCTTCAGCGGGATGTTCCGGATTGATGATCGTGGCTTACCCCAAGCCGATCTTGCCACCTCGTGGGGTATCTCTCGGGATGGCATGATTTATAACTTCTCTCTTAATCCGGATGCAATGTGGCATGATGCACAACCTGTCACCAGTGATGATGTCATCTTCACCATTCAAATGATGAGCTCGGACGACTCGCCACTACCAGCAGATATCCGTGAGTTCTGGAAACAAATCGAGATTATTCGCCTGGATGAGAAGACCCTGCAATTTAAGTTACCCGAACCCTTTGCTCCATTTCTGGATAGCTTAACCTTTGGTGTGTTGCCTTCACATTTATTAGGTGACCTGGCACTGGCAGATATAGTAAACGATCCTTTCAACCTGCAACCTATTGGCAGTGGTCCTTACCGGTTTGATCACCTGCTCACAACTGAAGGTCAAATTACCGGTGTGGTCCTATCAGCCTTTAAAGATTATTACTTGCAAGGGGCATATCATTGACCAAATTGCATTCCGCTATTATCCAGATGCTGCTGCTGCACTGGCTGCTTACAAAGCTGGAGATATCGGTGGAATTGGTAATGTGACATTGGATATTCTACCCGAGGTGTTAGCGGAAAAGGGACTAAAGATCTATACTACGCGCCTGCCTACTATGACGATGGTGTTATTGAACCTGGATGATCCGCAGGTGACTTTCTTTCAGGATGTGAACGTACGTAAAGCACTCATGCAAGGGCTTAACCGCCAATGGATGATCGACACGCTCAGGAGCGGGCAAGCCATCCTGGCAGATGGTCCAATCTTCCCCGGCACTTGGGCATATTATGATGGCATCGAGCATTACTCGTATAACCCGAAAGTGGCAATCGATCTGCTGCGTGAGGCTGGGTTTACGATCCCTGCTTCCGGTGGAGTAGTTCGCACAAATGAAGATGGGACTGCACTTTCAATTGAGCTGCTCTATCCAGATGATAGCGAGCATACTGCTCTGGCAAATGCAATTCAACGCAATTGGGAGCCTCTGGGTGTACAGGTGACACTGACTGCCTTACCCTATGACCAGCTTATATCTGAACGTTTGGACACGCGTAATTACCAGGCAGCCTTGGTGGACCTGAACCTGTCCCGTTCCCCCGACCCCGACCCATACCCGTTCTGGCACCAGGCACAAATCTCCAGTGGTCAAAACTATTCCAAATGGGATGACCGCCAGGCAAGTGAATACCTTGAGCAGGCCCGGGTCACCACGGATCTGGCAGAGCGTACCCGTTTGTATAATAACTTTCAGGTGCGCTGGAACCAGGAGCTACCCGCCCTACCTTTGTTCTATCCTGTTTATACCTATGCTGTGAGTAGTGACGTGCAAGGTGTGAGCATTGGTCCGATATTTGACCCTTCGGACCGATTTAACCACGTCACCAACTGGTATCTGGTCACTCGCCGGGCGACGGGGGAAGCGACTCAAACTCCCACGCCCTAAGTATTAGGTCTTAAGAAACTATAAATTTAAGGGACCAGTCTTGGCGAGGGATTTCCTTACCCTAAGGATACCTGAAAACTCATCTGTAAACACCTGCACGATCTGAGGATCGAATAACAATCCACTGGCTCCAATAATCAGGCGCATAGCATCTTCGACTGAAATCTCCTTCTTATAGGTACGAGGCGTGGTGAGTGCGTCAAAGACATCCGCGATAGCGCACAGGCGCGCACTGAGCGGAATCTCCTCTCCTTGCAACCTATTCGGATAGCCCGATCCATCCCAACGTTCGTGGTGGCTCAGGGCAATGTT
>CAVZEP010000022.1:0-185823 GCA_963774275.1 uncultured Chloroflexia bacterium
ACCATCACCTATACCCTGACGGTAAGTAACCTGGGTAATATCGCCGACACGGTCAACTTCACCTATACTGAAAACACCTGGGAGGTGCTGTTACCGGTGACGAGCCTTGACCTGGACATCGGCGAGAACAAAACCGTTGTCGTCTATGTGACCGTCCCGGTAGATGCAGGGCTCGGGGATACAGACACGCTGGTATTGACAGCAACTTCGGCAGGTGACCCGTCTATAAGCGACAGCGCAACACTGACGACTACCGCCATTGGCTACGAGGTGGGCCTCAGCCCAGACAGCCTGGCGCTCGATGGTTTGCGTGGTGAGACCATCACCTATACCCTGACGGTGAGTAACCTGGGTAACATCGCCGACACGGTCAGCTTCACCTACACTGGCAATACTTGGGAGGTGCAGCTACCTGTGACGAGCCTCGACCTGGATATCGGCGAGAGCGCATCGGTCGCTGTTTATGTGAACGTCCCGATGGATGCGGGGATAGGGGATACAGATGTGCTCAACCTGACTGCAACATCGGCAGGTGACCCGTCTATTAGCGATAGCGCTACGCTGACCACAACTGCAATCGGCTATGAAGTGGGTCTCAGCCCGAACAGCCTGGCGCTCAACGGCTATCGTGGTGAGACCATCACTTATACCCTGACAGTGAGCAACCTGGGTAATATCGCCGACACAGTCAGCTTCACCTACACTGGTAATACCTGGGAGGTGCTGCTGCCAGTGACGAGCCTCGACCTGGATATCGGCGAGAGTAAAACCGTCGTCGTCTACGTGAGCGTCCCGATGGATGCGGGGATAGGGGATACAGACGGTGCTCAACCTGACTGCAACTTCGGCTGGTGACCCATCTGCAAGCGATAGTGCTACGCTGACCACGACCGCGATTGGCTACGCGGTGGGCCTCACGCCAGACAGCCTGGCGCTCAGTGGTTCTTGGGGCGAGACCGTTGCCTATACCCTGACGGTGAGCAACCTGGGCAATATCGCCGACACGATCAGCTTTACCTACACTGGCAATACCTGGGAGGTGCTGCTGCCGGTAATCAGCCTCGACCTGGATATCGGCGAAAGTGCGGAGGTCGTCGTGTATGTGACCGTCCCGATGGATGCAGGGATAGGGGATACAGACGCCCTCAACCTGACAGCAACTTCGGCAGGTGACCCGTCTGTCAGCGCCAGTTCCACGCTGACTACTACGGCCACCGGGTATCGAATGCTGCTGCCATTGGCGATGAAGAATTTTCCGTGATAAGGCTCTGGATGTGTTTCAGGTTGCACAGGGCTAAATGCCCACCTCCGAGTTCCTGATGCACGTCCCATGAGTCGCTCAGACACCCTCTGCCCTTGAGTGAGGCAGGGGGTGTCACTCATAAACGCATAAACAAAAACTCCCCTGCCCGGAAATGGGTGGGGAGTGCTGATTAAAACAATAAAGTCTCTTGGCAATGACCTACTCTCCCAGGCAGTTACCCACCAAGTACCATCGGCGCTGACAGGCTTAACGAACGGGTTCGGGATGTTACCGTGTGTACCCCTGTCGCTCCAATCACCAAGAGACTCTATTTACTTGTTAAGATACCAAACTAATAGTGACCTATAATTACGCTTACGATTTTCGCTGCGAAAAGTGTCGAGTTCTCCGTACCACGTGATTAAGCCCTCGGCCATTAGTACAGCTTAGCTGAACGCATTGCTGCGCTTACACATGCTGCCTATCAAAGCAGGTAGTCTTCCTGCGGCCTTACTCCCTTAATGGGATGAGGGATCTAATCTTGAGGCAAGTTTCCCACTTAGATGCTTTCAGCGGTTATCTTTGCCGGACTTAGCTACCCAGCGATGCCGTTGGCACGACAACTGGCACACCAGAGGTCCGTCCACCCCGGTCCTCTCGTACTAGGGGCAGATCCTCTCAAATCCCTTGCGCCCACAGCGGATAGAGACCGACCTGTCTCACGACGGTCTGAACCCAGCTCGCGTATCGCTTTAATGGGCGAACAGCCCAACCCTTGGGACCTTATCCAGCCCCAGGATGCGATGAGCCGACATCGAGGTGCCGAGCGAAGCCGTCGATATGAACTCTTGGGCTTCACCAGCCTGTTATCCCCGGGGTAGCTTTTATCCGGTAAGCCACGGCCCTTCCACACAGTACCGTGGGATCACTAAGCCCGGCTTTCGCCTCTGCTCGACGCGTTGGTCTTGCAGTCAAGCTCCCTTATGCCTTTACACTCTACGGCTGGTTTCCATTCAGCCTGAGGGAACCTTTGGGCGCCTCCGTTACTTTTTAGGAGGCGACCGCCCCAGTCAAACTGCCCACCTGGCACGGTCCCCCATCCGGATTACGGAATGGGGTTAGGGTCTAAACATCGTCAGGGTGGTATTTCATTGATGGCTCCACCGAGGCTAGCGCCCCAGCTTCAAAGCCTCCCACCTATGCTACACAAACAATGCCCAAACTCAATGCCAAGATGCAGTAAAGCTCCACGGGGTCTTTTTGTCCTGCTGCGGGTAACGAGCATCTTCACTCGTATTTCAATTTCACCGGGTCCCTCGTTGAGACACTGTTCCAGTTGTTACACCGTTCGTGCGGGTCGGAACTTACCCGACAAGGAATTTCGCTACCTTAGGACCGTTATAGTTACGGCCGCCGTTCACTGGGGCTTCAGTTCAGAGCTTCGGCTTGCGCCTAACCCCTCCCTTTAACCTTCCAGCACTGGGCAGGTGTCAGCCCCTATACATCGCCTTACGGCTTTGCAGAGACCTGTGGTTTTGTTAACCAGTCACTAGAACCATTTCACTGCGACCTCCCAATGCTCCAATCGTATGAATTTCACATCAGGAGGCACCCCTTATCCCGAAGTTACGGGGCTAAATTGCCTAGTTCCTTAACGAGGGTTCTCCCGTTCGCCTTGGTATACTCTACCCATCTACCAGTGTCGGTTTGCGGTACGGACACCTTTGAATCAACGCTTAGAGGCTTTTCTCGGCAGCAAGGCTTAACCACTTCCGCCTTAAAGGCTCGCATTCGCGCCTCAGCTCAGCCTATTTTCACTAGGCCTCAACGCCTACACGCTTACACCTGCACAACCAATCGCAGGCTGGTCTACCTCGCTGCGTCCCCTCATCGCTCATCAAAGGTGGTTCCGGAATGTTGACCGGATGTCCATCACTTACGCCTCACGGCCTCAGCTAAGGACCGACTAACCCGACGCGGACTGACCTGGCGTCGGAAACCTTAGATTTACGGCGAACACGGTTCTCACGTGTTTTACGCTACTCATGCCTGCATTCTCACTTCTGCCCGCTCCAGCCGTCCTTACAGTCGACCTTCACTGCTGGCAGAACGCTCCCCTACCGTCCCAGTCTGAGACTGAGACCCAAAGCTTCGGTGCCAGGCTTAGCCCCGTTAAATTTTCCGCGCAAGACCACTTGACCAGTGAGCTATTACGCACTCTTTAAAGGGTGGCTGCTTCTGAGCCAACCTCCTGGTTGTCCGAGTAATCTCACATCGTTTCCCACTTAGCCTGGACTTTAGGACCTTAGCTGTTGATCTGGGCTGATTCCCTTTCGACCCCGAAACTCATATCCCGGAGTCCGACTGCCATGTTCTGGAGTATCGGCATTCGGAGTTTGGTTGGGTTTGGTAAGCAGTAAGCCCCCTAGCCCATCCAGTGCTCTACCTCCGATACTGAACACATGACGCTAGCCCTAAAGCTATTTCGGGGAGAACAAGCTATCTCCGAGTTCGTTTGGCATATCACCCCTACCCACAGCTCATCCCCTAATTTTGTAACATTAGTAGGTGCGGGCCTCCACGAGCGATTAGACTCGCTTCACCCTGGCCATGGGTAGCTCACCCGGTTTCGTGTCTAATCCTTGCGACTGTACGCCCTATTCAGACTCGCTTTCGCTACGGCTTCGGGTGTCACTCCCTTAACCTTGCCACAAAGATTAACTCGCAGGCTCATTCTCCAAAAGGCACGCCGTCAGGCATAGTGGCGCGCATCCGGCTTTCGCCGGGGCACAGACCCACCATTAGCCCTTCGACTGCTTGTAAGCTTACGGTTTCAGGATCTATTTCACTCCCCTTATCGGGGTGCTTTTCACCTTTCCCTCGCGGTACTTGTACACTATCGGTCGTCAAATGTATTTAGCCTTGGAGAGTGGACTCCCCAGCTTCCCACTGGATTAGCGTGCCCAGTGGTACTCAGGTACCCGGCAGGAGTCGCTTAGCTTTTACATACGGGACTGTTACCCTCTATGGTAGGCTGTCCCACACCTTTCTGTTAGCAGAGCGATTTGTAACTCCTATGTGCCAGGCCCTACAACCCCGATCCGGCAAGCCAGATCGGTTTGGGCTGTTCCCCGTTCGCTCGCCACTACTAGGGGAATTATTTCTTTTCCTCTGGGTACTTAGATGTTTCAGTTCCCCAGGTTCCCTTCTCCCAATCTATATATTCAACTGGGAGATGCCGTTGGTTCGCAACGGCAGGTTTCCCTATTCGGACATCCCCGGATCGGCGCCTGTACACGGCTCCCCGGGGCTTATCGCAGTGTCCCACGTCCTTCATCGGCATTTAACGCCAAGGCATCCACCGTAAGCTCTTAGTAGCTTAATCACGTGATGCGGAGAAATCGAAACTTTTCGTTTTGCTTTTGCTTCTCGCTTTCTATCGCATTACGCATGATTTGATATAAATCACTATTTAGTTGGTAAGGTACAAAGGCCTTTTGGCCTTCAGCGGTTGATCGCTGAGAGGTGATCCCGATCCATCCTCCGGAGCACCCTTCAAGGGTCAACCGTTCTATGTAGAGACAAAGCGACCCGGCTCATCGCCGGGTCGTGAAAATTACCCATACGATGGCTTTAAAAATGGATGCTATGTCTTGATGACGAACTCTAAACGCAAGTACACCTCATTCTAGGGTGGCCCTGTGGAGATGAGGGGATTCGAACCCCTGACATCCGCCTTGCAAAGGCGGCGCTCTCCCAACTGAGCTACATCCCCAGTCTATTCTACTGGTAAGGTAGTGGGCCTGACTGGAGTCGAACCAGTGACCCCTGCGTTATCAGCACAGTGCTCTAACCAGCTGAGCTACAGGCCCAGTCAGCCGGAGCCTCAACAACTGAGAAGTGACAGGAAACCCTCCCGGGTAATAACGTCTCGCAACCGCATGCGAGTGGTACAACGGAACAGGTTTCTGAGGCCCATTCCGGTTTGAGTAGAGCATCTTACCGTTAGGTAAGATACTCGGAACTCTAGAAAGGAGGTGATCCAGGCGCACCTTCCGGTACACCTACCTTGTTACGACTTCGTCCCAGTCACCAGTCCCACCTTCGACAGCTCCCTCCCTTACGGGTTAGGATACCGGCTTCAGGTGTTACCAGCTCCCATGACGTGACGGGCGGTGTGTACAAGCCCCGGGAACGTATTCAACGCACTAATGCTGACGCGCGTTTACTAGCAACTCCGGCTTCATGCAGGCGGGTTGCAGCCTGCAATCTGAACTGAGACCGGTTTTGGGGATTGGCTCTACCTTGCGGCTTTGCGACCCATTGTACCGGCCATTGTAGCGTGTGTGTAGCCCCGGATATAAAGGCCATGCTGACTTGACGTCATCCCCGCCTTCCTCCGGCTTGATACCGGCAGTCCTGTATGACACTTGTAACATACAGCGAGGGTTGCGCTCGTTACCGGACTTAACCGGACACCTCACGGCACGAGCTGACGACAGCCATGCAGCACCTGTATAGGCTCCCCGAAGGGTCGGTCACCTCTCGGATTCCTACTACCTATATGTCAAACCCGGGTAAGGTTTTTCGCGTAGCAACGAATTAAACCACACGCTCCGCTGCTTGTGCGGGGCCCCGTCAATTCCTTTGAGTTTTAACCTTGCGGCCGTAGTCCCCAGGCGGCAAACTTATCGCGTTAGCTTCGGCACCGGCGGATTTTACCCCACCAACACCAAGTTTGCATCGTTTACAGCTAGGACTACCGGGGTTTCTAATCCCGTTCGCTCCCCTAGCTTTCGTGTCTGAGCGTCAGGAACGGTCCAGGAGGCCGCCTTCGCCACTGGTATTCCTCCCGATATCTACGCATTTCACTACTACACCGGGAATTCTACCTCCCTCTACCGTCCTCTAGTCTGGTAGTTTTGAACGGCCTCTCCCAGTTGAGCCGGGAGCTTTCACATCCAACTTACCAAACCGCCTACACACGCTTTACGCCCAGTAAATTCGGATAACGCTCGGATCCTACGTATTACCGCGGCTGCTGGCACGTAGTTAGCCGATCCTTATTCTTGAAGTACCGTCCTTCCTCTTCCTTCAGAAAAGCACTTTACAACCCGAAGGTCTTCATCGTGCACGCGGCGTTGCTGCATCAGGCTTTCGCCCATTGTGCAATATTCCCTACTGCTGCCACCCGTAGGTGTCTGGCCCGTGTTTCAGTGCCAGTGTGGGGGGCCACCCTCTCAGGCCCCCTACCCGTCGTCGCCTTGGTAGGCCGTTACCCTACCAACTAGCTGATGGGACGCAGGTCCCTCCCGAAGTGGATTGCTCCTTCAGTTGCCAGGCCTCTAACCCTAGCAACCACATGAGGTATTAGCTCCAGTTTCCCGGAGTTATTCCTCTCTTCGGGGCAGGTCACCAACGCGTTACTCACCCATTCGCCACTAGGAAGTCCCCGTATTGCTACAAGGACTCCTCGTTCGACTTGCATGTATTAGGCACGCCGCCAGCGTTTATCCTGAGCCAGGATCAAACTCTCCGCAAAAAATTTATGCATCTTTCGATGCGTAAAGTCTGCGTTTTTGTCGTTATAACGACTGGCTGATTTCCTATCACTTTTCAGTTGTTAAGGTTCCTTCAATCGAGCGGGCGGGATTTTACCACCGCCCCCAGAGCCTGTCAAGGCTATTTGAGACTAAACTGCCGATGTATAAAATCTACATCGGCACGTCAGACTGTGAAGTGTAACCACTTTAGTCTCTGACGCAAGGGCGTCTTTGCTCGGTTGTAAGTGTTCTGCCTCTTAGGGCGAGAACAAAATATTCAATAGCGAAGGATAATTATAAGCGTAATAACCTAGTTGTCAAGAGGGAAATACAAAGTAATTGTCAGACAATCTTTGAAATTAACCTGAGGCCTAACCCATATCCTGACGCCCCATCAGGGCGCGCAGCAGTGTGGTCTGATCGGCATACTCCAGATCCCCCCCAATTGGCAGCCCACGCGCCAGGCGCGTCACTTTTACCGTAAGGGTATTCATCTGTTGTTGGATGTACATGGCGGTGGCATCCCCCTCCATGCTTGGGTTGGTTGCCAGGATCAGCTCGTGGATGCCGCCCGACTTAACCCGCTCAACCAGTTCACGGATGGTCAGGTCTTCCGGGCCGATGCCCTCAATCGGAGATAGCGCTCCCCGGAGAACATGGTACCTTCCCTGGAAACCGCCCGTGCGTTCCATGGCCAAAACGTCCAGCGGCTCTTCGACCACACACACGATACCCGGATCCCGTTCAGTACTGGCGCAAATCTCACACTCCGTCCGCCCAGCGCTGGTAACGTTATAGCAGATGGGGCAATCTACCGTGTTAGATTTCAGCTCGTGCAAGGCTTCGGATAGCTCTTCAGCCACTTCTTGTGGAGCATTTAACAGGAAGAAGGTCAGCCGTGAAGCGGTCTTTGGCCCAATTCCCGGAAGGCGCGAAAATGCATCGATCAGATTTTGAATGGGAGCGGGAAGGATCATGGGCTAATTCGACCCGTTCTTCAAAAAGGCAGCCCTCCCGCAAGGGGTCCCAGACTTTCGGAAGCCATGGCACGCGAGGCATCCAGCGCTCCATTAACCGCTGCAAGCACCAGGTCTTGCAACATCTCTACATCGATGTCTTTCAACAACTCGGGGTCAATGACCACCGACTGGCAACGCTGGTCGCCAGTCATGACCACTTTTATCGCGCCACCACCAGCCGAGTAATTCACCGTCTCTTGGGCTAGCTTTTCCTGGGCTTGCACCAACTGTTCCTGCAGCTTTTGAATCTGCTGCATCATTCCCGACTGCCCACCACTCTTTTGGCCCCCCTTCTGGGGGAAATTAGGTCGATAATTTATTGGCATCATTCACTCCTGATATTATTGGATATCCACAATCTCACCACCCAGGTCACGCAAGGCAGAGGCCACCATCCCATCGCTGTCAACCTCTGAGGAGGTCTACTCTTTGTGCCGGAGGTTAATATCACCTGCACATAGATCTCATTTCCCATGACCTGTTTTAGTATCCTTTGAAGTAGCTCAAGTTTGGAGGGGTCTTCCAGTCGTGATTTAAGCGCCTCACCACCGAGGCCTAAAGTGAGTGTATTTCCCTTCAAGCTGCGAGTTTTGACGGAATTCACCAATGCATAAAGGCTGGAGTTCTGCCCTCTCAGCTGTGCCAATACCAAATTCCAACTTTTATCCAGGCGCTGGTTGGTGATGGCATCCTCTGGCGACATTTCCCTCGATTCTGACGGCTCACGAGGGGTTTCTTTCGGTGCATTTATTGAGCTGGCAGGCTTTCCCGTAGCAGGGCTTGGAGAAGCAGCTGGTGCAGCAGGTTCAACCGGGGAAGTACTATTCTGTGCGGTCTTCCCCTCCAATGAGATCGCTTCGATAAAAGCCATCTCAAGCGGTAAGGCGGGCTGCCAGCTGCTGCGCGTTTCCGTTGCGGCCTGATTAAATGCTTGTATGACTCTCAGCAGCTCGGCGACCGTGAGAGCCTGGGCATGCTGTGCCATTTGGGTTCGTGATTCAGCCGTCGCATCCACCTGGGAGGCGTTCCCCATTGCCACCAATAATAAGCTGCGCAGGTATTCCACAATCTGCCGGGCAAACTGGCGCGGGTCAGATCCAGAATCCAGGCTGCGGTGAATTGCCTCCAGTCCCTGAGCAGACTGGTGTTTTAGCATGGCATCGATCACCTCAATCACTGTCTGACTGGTGGCTGTGCCCAATACATCCTGCGCCAATTGCAGGGTAATGATTTTTCCAGCGGAAGCCAGCTGATCAAGCAAAGAAATGGCATCACGCATGGAACCCGTAGCCTGGCGGGCAACCAGGCTGAGTGCGTCCGGATTTGCCTGGATTTTTTCCTCATCCGCCAGGGTATTTAAATTTGCGACGATTTCCTTCACCGGTATGCGGCGAAACTCATGCCTCTGACAACGCGAAAGAACTGTTGCGGGAATCTTGTGCACTTCTGTGGTCGCCAGGATGAATATGGCATGCTGAGGTGGCTCCTCCAAGGTCTTGAGCAAGGCGTTGAAGGCTGCGGTGGATAACATGTGCACTTCATCGATGATGTAAACCTTGTAGCGACCAAGGTTGGGGGAGAAATTGATCTTGTCACGCAGGTCGCGCACATCATCTACGCTGGTATTGGAGGCCGCGTCGATCTCAATCAGATCAAGGAAGTGCCCCTGGTTAACCGCCAGGCAGTGCGCACACTGGTTGCAAGGCCGGTTGGCCAAATTCTCATCCAGACAGTTGACTGCTTTTGCCAGGATGCGGGCAGTAGTGGTTTTACCGGTGCCGCGCGGTCCGGAAAATAGATAGGCATGCGCCACGCGTTCTGCAGTGACGGCATTGCGCAGGGTTTGCACTACATGTTCCTGACCAATGACCCCATCCCAATGGGTTGGGCGCCATTTTCGATAGAGAGACTGTGACATATCTAGAGTGTATCAGACTGAAACGTATAGGTCAATCTATTCCCAGGCCAGACAGTCATTCGCCAACGCATCCCAAGCGCCATAACCTTCCATCGCGAGCCAGTAACGCATTCCCCTCTGAAGGACCCCAGCTTCCCCGCCGGTAAAGGGAGAGGTCAGGGATATTGCTCGTTTCCCAACCATTGGCGATTGAATCAATCAGTTTCCAGGCAGATTCAATCCCATCGGAGCGAGTAAAGAGCGAAGCATCACCACGCAAAGCTTCAAGGATCAGCCGTTCGTAGGCATCCGGCAGCACTCCGGAAAAAGAGTCACGATAGTGGAAATCCATGTCTACTGAGCGCATTTCCTGGTCGGAATCTGGCACTTTGGCTTCAAACATCAGGTGAATGCCTTCATCCGGCTGGATGCAGAGGGATAAAATATTGGGGATAAATTTATACTCATCCGGCAAATGGAACATGATGTGGGGAGGACGTTGGAACTCCACGATGACCTGTGAGGTCTTCATCGCCAGACTCTTGCCCGAGCGCAGGTAGAACGGTACACCTTTCCAGCGCCAGTTATCAATATAAAGCTTGATGGCGGCATAAGTTGGGGTCTGGGTATCGGGAGCAACGCCCTCGGTTTGGCGGTAGCCTTCGTATTGGGCACGTACGGTATCGGTAAGTGCGACCGGACGGATCGCTGAGAGGGACTTGAAGGTCTCGTTTCGGACCGAATCTGCCTCAAAAGACGCCGGGGGCTCCATGGCTACTAATGAGAGCAGCTGCAACAGGTGGTTTTGGAACATATCGCGCAACACCCCCACGCCGTCATAATAATCTGCCCGGTGTTCAATGTCCACCGTCTCGGCCACCGTGATTTGGATGTTATCTACATATCTTCGATTCCAGATTGGCTCAAAAATCGTGTTAGCGAAGCGAAAGAAGAGGATATTTTGGGCGGTTTCCTTGCCCAGGTAGTGATCGATTCGATAGACCTGACTTTCATCAAAGACCGAATGCAGGACCTTGTTCAGTTCGCGCGCAGAAGTCAGGTCTTTGCCAAAGGGCTTCTCTACAATGATCCGGCGCCAGCCTTCACTTTGGTCCGCCAAACCGGCCTGCCCCAGACAGTTGACTACCGGGATGTAATGCTCCGGCGCGGTAGCCAGGTAATAGAGCCGGTTGGATGGCCTGGCTTCACGTTGCGCAAGAAAATCACCCAGGCGCTTGAAATCATCGGGGACATCCAGGTTGCCCTGAAAGTAGATCAGCTTTGAGGAGAACTCCTCCCACTGCTTTTGATCATAACTTTCGGGGCTGAAAGTGTTCACCCCTTCCTGCAAGCGGCTCCGAAAGGTCTCTTCCGTATAGGGGCGGCGGGCAAAACCAATGATTTCACCACACCCAGCCATGCGCCCTTTAATATAATTGTTGTATAACGCTGGCACCAGCTTGCGCCAGGTGAGGTCACCCGAGGCGCCGAAAATAACAATTGTGGTTAGTTTTTCGTCATTGGACATTTTTATCCCTTTTCCCAACATGACCATTGAACTCGTTACGCAGGACAACCGAGCCCGCAGTAACCCTGAATCCCGTTCCAAAGTTTGGGTGAATTTTACCCCACATGCGCATTCCTAAGGCCATTAAATTGAGAGCTACATGTTTTCCTAACAAGGCATTACATAGGCAGAGGAGGCATTCAACAAGAATCGTTCCTATCCATTTGTCTTGTGCTATACTTTAATCATTATGAAATGTTCTCAGGTTTTGGAACTGTTGCGAGCCCACCGCACCGAAATTGCTTACCATGGGGTTAAATCGTTGGCATTGTTTGGATCAGTTGCCCGCGATGAAGCGGGGCCTGAAAGCGATATAGATCTATTGGTTGAGTTTTCCCGCCCTGTAGGTCTGTTTCAATTCATCGATCTTAAACAATATCTTGAAGGACTTTTGGGATGTCCAGTAGACCTGGGCACGCCTAATTCGCTCAAGCCGCGTTTGAAGGATCACGTTATCCAAGAAGCAATCTATGTCGTCTAGAAACTGGCAATCCAGGATAGAGGATATTTTAGCCTGCATCCATAACATCCAAATGTTTACGGCAGGAATGAACTCTGAATCCTTTGCAACTGATCTCAAGACAATTCGGGCGGTGGCTTTTGAATTAACTACAATAGGTGAAGCGACACGAACAATTCCTGATGAGGTATGGAACCGCTATCCTGAAATACCATGGGGAAAAATGAAAGATATTCGTAATGTCATCATCCACGAATATTTTCGGATGGATGAAGAAATCATTTGGCAGACAATTCAAGAAGATTTACCTCCCTTAATCCCTATCCTTGAATATATCTTAATATCTAATAAACAGAAAAAGTCATAAACATAAAGAATGGCATCATTTTAACCGAATAATTCTCATGGACTTATCTTAATTCCGCACTGGCAGTCTCAATGCGCTGTAAAATCTCAGTCGCTTCGTCCGAACCTGCAAGATGCACCGTACCATCTCCATCCACATGGGTGGGGATGAGATCGTAGCCCGTATAATCCGTGCCTGCGAAATGTAACAAGAGCATCACCCCCTGCTGGTGGGCCAGGTCCCAGGTCTGGTCGAAAATGAAGTTCCCCAACCCGTAGAACACATCGATGCCGTTGATCTGCTGGATCGCCTGGACGACATGGGTATGGTTACCCACCACCACATCCGACCCGGCCTCCACTGCCATTTCGGCATAATGAAGCTGGTAGGAATTGGGGGCAGAGGAATCCTCCGGTCCCCAATGCGGCATGGTAATGACCACATCCGCAACCTGGCGGGCAGCATCTATGGCAGCCTGTAAATTCTCATCGTTCAGCTCGGCAATCCCGGGGGTATAGTGCCCGGCAAATGCCAAGGGCTCAACCATCCCCAATGAGACAAACCCAAAGCGGATGCCCTGTACCTCAACCACCACCGGCAGCAGGGCCTGCGCCAGATTCTCGCCTGCCCCCACCGGAAGGATGTCATTCGCTCGCAGGTTGGCCAGCGTGTCTATAAATGCCCAGTTGTAATCATCCTCACAGCTTGCCCCGGCACAATTCTTGATGTGATTGGTAGCTACACTCATCATATCAAATCCCGCCGAGGCAGCTGCGGAGGCGCTGCGCGAGTCGCTCACCAACACATAGGTCTCGATGCAACCGGTATGTGTGGACAGATCACTCAGGGTGGTATTCAGTGTTCCTATCGCCAAATCGGCGCTGGAGATAATCTCGCGCACTTCATCATAAACGTAGTTCGCATCCCCGCGGGCGTCGATGGCTGCCTGGACACAGCGGGCAGGCACGATCACCCCGGTGAAGAGCAAGGTGATATGGGGGGCGGGTTGCTCGGTGGGAGTCTCTGTCGGAAGAATGACAGGCACTGGGGGGGTCGTCGCGGTGGGTTGCATTACGGGTGTAGGACTCACCTCTACCGCGGATTGAAAAATTAGTGGAAGGGATACTTTTTCCGGCGTTGGAGTGAATTGAGGCGCGTTGTAACTCGAAATTGGCGTCTGGGTTAACCTTGGTAGATTACACCCACCAAGGACAAGCAAGAGCACGATTGATATCAGCACTGCCATAATTATTTGTTTGAAATATTTCAAGGGTTTCTCCAAGGGATGGATGTGCCGATGATTAATGTGCCAAGGAAGACTGGAGCTCTGACTTTACGATTGGGTCCAGTTCACTCCCAACCGCACGCTCTAGAGCTTGTCTGGCTGGTGCAGCGTCAATCTGCCCAAGCGCCCAGGCAGCATGTGCCCGCACCAGTGACTCACCTTCCTGCAGCAGCAAGCAAGCCAGGGCAGGCACGGCAGTCTGACGGTTCAGATTGCCCAGCGCAACGGTGATATTGCGCAGGTAACCTTTACGCCTGGCGCGCATGAGCGGGCTATGGCGATATTTTCGATTAAAATCACCTGCCTGCAGAGCCAGCTCATCCAGCAAATTGGGGTCAGGTTGGGCTATGCTAGGCTCGAAGGCTGGATCAACCTCCCGGGTTGCAAAACGGTTCCACGGGCATACCTGCTGGCACACGTCACAGCCAAAGACCCAGCTACCCACCAATGGTCGGAGCTCAAGCGGGATTGATCCTTTCAGCTCAATCGTGAGGTACGAGATGCAGCGGCGGGCATCCAGGGTGCGATCAGGAAGGATGCAGCCAGTCGGGCAAGCAGTGATGCAGCGGGTGCAGGTGCCGCATCGATCTAAGGTAAAGGGGTCGTCTGGCTCAAGTTCAATCCCCAACAGGATCTCTGCCAGCAAAAAAAAGGAACCCCTGTCGGGATTGATCAGACAGGTATTCTTACCAATCCATCCCAGCCCGGCTCTTTGCGCCAGCTCGCGCTCCAACAATGGCCCTGTATCGGTATACCAGCGGTTTGGAATGCTATGCCCGAGCTGTGTTTCGATAAAGGTTACCAGGCTTTGTAACCGGATGGGCAGGATGGCGTGATAATCCTCTCCCCAGGCATAAGATGCAATCCTGCCATACGGTAACGGGCTTTGTACTCCATTCGTGCTGAAGCCAGGTGAGGCAGGGTAGCGAACTGCCAGAACCATCACCGAACGACATTCAGCAAGGATGCGATCTGGATGTGCACGGCAAGCCCTTGAGCGCGGGCTGTTCAAATAGGCCATCTCCGCGTGCCGGCCCTGGTCCAGCCAGGCTTCGAAGACTTCTGAATGCGGTAAGGGATCAGGGGTGGTGACTCCGACCAGCGAAAACCCCAAACGATAGGCTTGCTCTTTTATGGCTTGTGTGAGGCTCACAATCTACTGGTTCCTGAAATAAATTGTAGCGCAAGAGTTCACTCTTGCGCTACAAATCGACCGTGAATGGTGATAAATCTACGGAGTGCAGGTGAGGGTGAACGATGCCTGGTTTGAAGTCACATCTACTGGGGCTGTGACGCGGAAACGCACCCAACCGGTTACAGAATCGGTAAATTCCAAGGGGAAGGAAAGGGAGAAGGTACCTGAACCGAAAGTGCCTGTTTGAGCACCGGGCAGGTTGAATTGGAAACCGGGGGTTTCTGAACCCGCTTCCAGGTTATAGGTGAGCGTGGCACCCTGGCTGAGGGTGAAGGTGGCAGCAAAGGTGAAAGTATGGGGGCATTGACCAAGATACGTCGCCTCGTCCACTGACATAGTCAGGTTGGTGATCAAGTTGCCGGGTGCACCTGTAGAGGTAGGAGCGGCAGTGGCAGCTGGGGTACCAGACCCTGTGGTGGGAGTTGCCCCGCCAGTGCCAACGTTGATCAGGACATAAACCGCATCGTTGAAGAATTGCCCGGAGGCATTCCTCATCTTCCAATACCCCTGATATTTACCAGAAGCGGTGGGCGCAACCAGATTGACGGATACATCCACCTGCTGACCCGGTGCTACAGATTGGGGAATTGGAACCGAAGTGATGGTTCCCATCTGTTCGCCACTGATGAAATCCAAGGTATAAGAGGTCGTCCAAGTTGTAGTGCCAGCATTCTGCAATTTCCATGTTTTCACGAAGGCAGCTCCGGATGAGATGACCGTGCCATCCGGGATGGTCACATCACTAACAAACCCCGCCCGGTCACCGGAGGGGCTGGTGGAAACAGGAATGGAGGTAGATGTCACCTGTTGCGTGCTGGTCGGGACTACCGTCTGGGTCAGCATGGCTGAGGCGGTTTGAAGAGCAGCGGTTTGAGCATCTGCAGTCTGGGTGGCATCAAAGGTCGGGGTAGGTGTAACGGGTGTGGCAGATGGGGTGGATTGAAAGATTTGCGTTATACGGGCGTCTGCAGTTTGGGCAGCGGCGGTATAAATCAGATTCGGGTTGGCTGTGGGTGTAGCGGGTGTCTTTGAGCCACAACCCATCAACAGAAGGGGAATGGCAATAATGGCAATGAGCAAAATATAAGTGTTCTTTTTCATCATTTCTCCTGAGCAATTTGGGGCACACAATCAGAGTTGCCCCTGGTCTTATCCTATCAAGAAGGATAATAAAATCAGTTAACAGTCCGATACCATCAAAACAATGAGGCGGCAGGTGCGCCGGGCTAATGATACCACGGTTACCCTGCCGCCACGAATGTATGGCTCACAAACTGCAATGTGTTCGCGCCAGACTATCTTTCGATGCGTGGTGCTACCCATAAGCTAGAATACACCTCTGGGGAACCCACCGCAATCACTACCAGCTCGAACTGTACTTTATGACCAACCAATGCGGAGAGATTGATGTCCAGGGACGTCAGGGTGCCATCGCACTTCTTCAGCCATTCTCCAACGATAACCTCTGATCCACCTTCAATATAACGCAGCTGGAATTTAACGCTGCTGTTCCCACAGTTAGATCGGAAGCCAATACGTGTGCGCAAGTGGTCATTCGCCTGGATGGTATATTCAGGGTACAGACCAACGATGGCGCCATCCGCAATGTGCTGAGGGTAAGTAGCCAGCAGGCTGGAATAAGTGTTCCCATCTTCCATCTTGACATTGGCAAGGTTTACCGCCACGCCAGCGCTGTCCTCAGGCGGATCTCCCCAAGGCAGGTTGGTAGTGTGGTTTCGCCACGAGGCATCTGGCCCTTTGCCAACGAAATCAAACGAAAGCGTATAAGAAGAGGTTGGCGAGGGAGTCGGGGTAGGCGCCACCGACTTGATCTGCACCCAGAAGCTATTGTCGGCATCTGAGCCAAGTCCAAATATTGCCCCACCGGCATTACGCAAACGCCAGTTACCCTTGTAGGTACCCGTTGCAGTCGGAGCGATCAGGGTCACAGAGATATCGATCGTGCTTCCGGGTGGTACAGTTCCGTTGGTGATCGGTGCTGAAGCCGGACCACTCATTGCATCACCATTATAGAAAACCAGGGCATAACCAGACGTCCAGGTACAAGAACCATTATTCTTCAGCCTCCAGGTTTTCACAAAGGTCGACCCAGCAGCAATCTCAGTGTTATCGGGAGCGGATAAATCCGAAACGAATTGTCCCCGGTCACAAGGAATTGGGATAGCTGTGGAAGTTGGAGGCACAGGCGTGTTGGTTGGGAGTGGCACGCTGGTTGGGACCTCCGTGTTCGTCGGTGGTAGGGCTGTGTTGGTGGGCACGATCACCACTGGCGAAGTGGGGCTCACGATCACACTACCGGAGGTCGGACTGGCAATGACGATCGGCGTTCCTTGAGCAGCCTGAGTTTGTTGCGCAATAAGGGTCTGCGCGGCTGCCGTGTAGATAACTTCGGGCCCGATCGTTGGTTGGGTAGAGGCACCTGGAAAATTGCATGCGGTTAGCAACAGCATCATGCCTACTACAAATAAAAATGGACGTACTCTCTTCGTAAACATATAATCCTCCTTTATTAATTCATTTCATAAGACGTCTATCAGGGGGATAAAGTTCCAGGTTTAAACTAAAAATCCCCTCTTTATCAATCACCCCACACTATTTAAAGCTATAGATGCTTATTCAAGGTCTTTATTCTTGTTTCCCCCGGTGCCCTGCTTGACTGGCACACCCTGCATGGACCACGGTCCTGCCCAGGTAATGCGAATGGGTAAAACCTGCCCGGTTAAGTCGCTCTCGGCCTCGGTGAACACCAATTTATTGGTGCTGGTGCGCCCCTTCCAGCGCCCTTTCACCTTCCCCTCAAAGAGCACCTCAACCCGCTCACCCTGGTAACGGGCAGCTATCTCGGAGGCAATACGTTCCTGTTGTTCTTCCAGCAAACGGAAACGTCGCATCTTCTCATCAGCTGGAACATCATCTGGAAAGCGCCGGTCAGCAACGGTGCCCTGGCGGGGGGAGTAGCGCGCCAGGTGGGCAACATCCAATTTGAGCTCTTCCAGCAGGTCATATGTTCGCTGGAACTGGGCATCCGTTTCACCAGGGAAGCCCACGATGATATCCGTAGCAATGGAGACACCCGGCCAGCCACCGTCCAGGCGGAGGCGAATCTTCTCCACCAGGCGGTGAAAATCGTCGGAGGTGTAGCCACGGCGCATATTCATCAGCACCTGATCATCTCCAGCCTGCACCGGCACTTCAATGTGCGGCATAACTTTGGGCAGCTCAGCAACCACATCCAGTAACTCGTCAGTCATCCAGCCTGGGTGTGAGGTGAGAAAGCGAATGCGTTCCAGACCTTCGATTTCATGAGTCATTCGCAGCAGGCCGGCCAGGTTTGGTCCATCGGGGATATCCTTCCCATAACGGTCAACAATCTGACCCAAGAAGGTCACCTCGCGCACGCCTTGCGCCACCAATGCCCGCACCTCTGCCAGGATGATATCGGCCGGTCGGCTACGTTCGATCCCGCGCCGATAGGGAATGATGCAAAAAGTACATGCATGGCTGCAGCCCAACACCACCGGAACGTGTGCTGAAACCAGCTTACCCTGCTCAGCAGCAGGCAGCTGGAATGCAGATTCCAGCGTTGATTCCTCGTCCATCAAGGCAAAACGACGTGCAGTCTCTTCTCGCTCCATGAGCTGGCTATCTACCTGAGTCAGGTATGCAATCAGGGGACCCGGGTCGGAGGGTGGGGAAAATACATCCACAAAAGGCAAACGTTTATGTAAATGCTCGTGTCCTTTAACCCCCACCAGGCATCCCATCAGGTTGATCACCAGATGCGGGTGTTTCTCCTTGAGTGGTTTTAGCGAATAGAGGCGCCCGTAAGCTTTATCCTCTGCGCTCTGACGCACAACGCATGTATTTAAAACGATTACATCAGCCTCATCTGCTTGATGCGTAAAGCTCAACCCCATCCGCTCAAGTGCAGAGGCCACACGCTGTGAATCAGCCACATTCATCTGGCAGCCTTCGGTCCAAATGTGATACTTCATGTCCGATATTATAACTGAGTGGTTTTTTTATCCTGATGAATGAATTATGAGTCTTAATCTTACGCTCGCGGCTCACTAAGCTCTAATCCCGCAGGCTTAAAATCAGATGGTAAAATTGCGCCTATGTCTATAAATCAAGTTAAAAAGAGCCTGACTTTTGTAATTCTAGCCATCATCGGATTGGCATTGGTTGTTGTGATCTTGTTTCAAATCCCTTCGCTCAAATCCAGGCTAAGCTGGCGGGTAGACATGGCCATGACGTACCTGCGGGGTGTGATCAACCCCGTCAAACCTTTCCCCACACCGGCAGAGGCCATCGTCTTGCCAACACAAACTGCCACCAACACTCCAACCAGCCTGCCAACCCTTGTCGTCGACCAGCCCACAGCAACCATCGCACCAACCGCCACGACACAGCCGAGTCCAACACCCATCCCGGCGGCATTTCAGCTTCCACCACCACTCTGGGAGATTCAAGGTCCCAATAATTGTGGCCCAGCTACACTGGCGCTCTACCTGCGTTATTACGGCTGGGAAGGCAACCAGGATAATATTGCTCAGCTGGTCAAACCCCTCGCTGAAGATCGAAATGTAAACCCGGAGGAGCTGGTATATTTCGTCCGCACGCATGCCGGCTGGCTAAGCGCCGAGTTTCGCGTGGGTGGCGATCTACAGCTGCTCAAACAACTCATCGCTGGTGGGTTCCCGGTGATGATTGAGGAAAGCTTTTTTTCCGACCTACCCTATTGGCCTAATGATGACCTATGGGCAGCCCACTACCTGTTGGTGACCGGTTATGATGACAGCACCCAGGCTTTCACAGGGCAGGATAGTTTCCACGGCCCAAACCAGGTGATTTCCTATTCAACCCTGGATGATTACTGGCAGATTTTCAACCGGGTCTACCTGCTGGTCTACCTCCCTGTGCATGAAGGTGCCCTCAAGTCCATTCTGGGAGATAACTGGGACCCGGACCTCAACCGCCAACATGCCCTGGAAGTGGCACAAGCTGAGACGCAATCTGAGCCAGACAATGCCTATACCTGGTTCAACCTGGGCAGCAACCAGGTTTATTTCGGCCGTTATGGTGAGGCCGCCACCGCCTACGACACTGCCCGCAACCTGGGATTGTACCAGCGTATGCTACGCTACCAGTTCGGCCCGTTCTTCGCCTATTTCCATGCCGGCATGACGACTGAACTGATGGCGGTGACAGAATATGCCCTGCAGCGAACGCCTAACTCGGAAGAAGCCTTGCTCTGGCATGGTTGGGGCTTGTACCGCCTGGGAAAGAAAATTGAGGCACTTTCAGATTGGCAGAGAGCCCTGGAATACCGTCCTGGTTATGAAGATGCTCAATACGCGATTGACTTCGCCGCTGCCAACCCCTGACCCCAAATTTATTCTTGGTGATTACTCTGTCTCATTAACTGCTTGTACATATAACGGATATTTGCCTGGTGCAAGCGATCCGGCATACCCGCTTTTTCTCCGGGAAAACGCGGGTATGCCGGATCGCCTGCAGTCTTATTACTCTTATGCCCCGCGCGGATATGCTTCTCAGTGAGCTCCCAGGTTACCTGTAAATATTCGCGTAGAGCGATGATCTGAGCCTCACCACACATCACACCGTGCCCCGGGACAATCACCTTTGCCTCGAATTCCAGCAACCGATCTAATTGGGCAATCCAGGCAGGGATATCGGAATCGAAGATATAGGGGTAGCGACCTTCAAAGATCAAGTCGGAGGCGAAAAGCACTCCCGGTTCAGGCAGCCAGACCACGGATAGATCGGGGGTATGCCCACCCAGATGGATAACTTCATATTTTAATCCACCCAATTCCCCTACGAATTGGGCATCAAAAACCTGGTTGGGCAAGGTAATGTGCAAGTCCATCAGCGTCTGACGAAAATCCTCAGCCTTTTGGGGATCTGTTTTCAGCAGGTCTGATAGATAAGAACGGAGCCTGGAAGTACTCCATTCTTTTTTGAGGCTAGATTTCATCCGCTCCTGGCACAGACGGTGCGCCAGTATCGGGCAGGTGAAAACCTGGTTCCCCCAGGTATGGTCGCTGTGAGAGTGTGTATTGATTACCAGACGCACTCCATCCAAATGCGCCTCAATAGCTTCAAACAATGACCTGGCCTGCGCTGGAGAAGAGGTGGTGTCAATCAAAATCATTCCTTCGGGGGTGTGGATCAAGCCTGCATTTACACCTTCAACCTTGCGGATGAAAGCCGTAGCCAGCGAACCAATCCTGGTAATCTCCATAGAAATGTCCTTTATATGATTGAGTTATACCCAGCCCAACGCCACAAGATGCAGTCTAATTGCACCACCAGGGCTCCGGCTGCCAGCATGGCATCCTTGTGCTCCTGGGTGTATACGCCACCTGCTCCAATAACTGGAATGCTCATCCTGGTTAGCTCCTGCACCTTCCGTAAAGCCACTGGCAGGAATGCGGGTCCATACAACCTGCCAGTGACCATTTCTCCATCTGCCGTGGGGTAAACTCCCCGCAGTGGTGCCAGGCTGATGGCAGCCGCTCCGGCATTCATGGCCTTCGGGGCGAGCTCGACAGAACGTTCCATTGGCAGGTGCATGATCACGGGCAGCTCACCTGATGCGGATTGGGTGAGCGCAACCACCATTTCGGCACTTGTTTCGCTGGTTACACCTACTTCTAACCCGCTCACTCCCTCCACCGACTCCAATCGACGCACCATCGTCGCCACTTCTCCCGGGTTGCGTGCCAAAAGGTGAACAATCACCGGTAGCGGAGAACCACTCCAATGCCTGGCATAACGACGCAGTGCCTGAGACAGGCCAGGGTTGGGAAAGCCAGTGTGAAGGAGAAAGCCACCCGGAAAGGGTACAAAACGCAACCCATGAGCCGGAGTGCGTGGCATCAGGCTGATTGGGTTGGTGATAAATGCTCCCAGCCTGGTCCAATCCACCGGACCGTGCAGGTCAGGCGAGAAGCCCAGACTGCCTGCGGCATTCATGAGGGGAGGATCAATGAATAGAGCGGGCGTCGTCATACCTCACCACTTTAGCAAGCTTAAATCAAACACCGGTCCATCCTCACACGCCAATTTCCAGCTCCTGCGGGCTGGCACAGCACAGGCTCCGCAGCCTGCCAAACCGGCACATGGCATAGGTGTGGTAACCAGCACCTGTGCCGGGCACGGTAACCCTGCTCCGTCGGGGAGACTGAGTATCTTCCTTAACTCCGACAGGCGCGTGAGCGGCAGGTCAAACACCATAAAATCCGGCCAATCCAGTGCCTCCGCCAGAGAGATAAGGGGGTAAGCTTCCAAGGAAGCCGGAACCTGGGGAAGAGCCAGGTCGGTGAACAAAGTCATGCCAGCATGAGAGGCTGTGGTTTGCCAAACCAGGGGCATCAGACGCGAGACCGTCTCGCCTAATGCAACCAAACCCAGGCGTTGAACCTGGCGGGGGAGGTCAAACCCATGCCCGAGGGGTCCGACCAGGTCCAGGTTTGTCCCCGGTCCCCATGCAGGTGGGAATGGAGGAGCTGCCCAAAAACCTCCTTCGGAATTTCCTGCGATGAACAATGGCACAGCCAGCACTTCCAACGGGTCATCAAGGCTAGATGCCAGCAGATACTGCCCGGCACGTGGAATTGCCCCGACCGGGCAGGTTATAAGTGCTTCCATGTGCCTGCCGACCTCGAGACGGACCTCGCTCACCCGACCCCTGTAATGCCCCATGCCTGCCATGCCAGCATGGTATCACATTTTAGCTTTCTCATGATGTAACTCAGATAATCATAGGCAGATGAGGTCGCTAAAGGGTTAAAATTATCATGATGTAGCCGGAGATTACCGGCTCACAACCCCCCGTAGAAATACGGGTATAATCTATCAGGAATTCGAAAGGGTACCTACCTGGGAGGCTTCAAATGAATGTGGCAAGCTTTGTTCAAATTTTTGCTGCTGTTGCCTGGCTGGCGTTCTTTGGTTTGATCGTCATCGTCGTCTTACGCGCTTCGCGTAATAAAAACATCAAGGGATCGATAACCATCCTATTTGTGGTACTGGCAGCGGCCCTGGTCTTATCCAGCGTCAGTGCCGGGTTGGTTTTCATCCGACCGGAAGAACGTGGGGTGGTTATTTCAGCGATCCAGCCCACTGGTTACCGCTTGCAGCCTCTACAACCGGGGCTGCGTTGGATCATCCCATTTTTCGAGAGCGTGGTTGTCTACCCCATATCACACCAGACTTACACCATGTCCATCGCTCCCAATGAAGGAGCGATCTCGGGGGATGATTCGATCACTGCCCGAACTTCGGATGGGCAGGAGATCTTTGTAGACGCTTCCGTGATCTATGCCATTGATCCTGACAAGGTGGTACAGGTGCATATTGACTGGCAGAAGCGTTATGACAATGAGCTGGTGCGCCCATTGGCACGGGGTATTATCCGTGATATGGTGGCGCAATACCAGGTTGAACAGGTGGTCACCTCAAAGCGGACTGAAATGATAACGCAAATATCCGAGAATATGAACCAGAAGCTGGAGAACAACGGTTTAAAACTGATCGATTTTATCCTGCGCAATATCACCTTCTCGCCCGAATATGCCGCCTCGGTGGAGCAAAAGCAAGTAGCTGAACAGCTGGCACAACAAGCCAAATTTGTGGTCGAGCAGCGCAGGCAGGAAGCCGAACAAGCCCGGCAGGTTGCGCAGGGACAGGCTGACTCGGTGGTAATCAACGCACAAGGTGCGGCAGACGCACGCATCATCCAGGCACAGGCTGAGTCACAGGCGCTCCAGCTGATCGCAGGGGCGCTGCAAAACAATGAGAACCTGCTGCTGTACCAATATATAAACCAGATTGCCCCAGGCATCCAGGTGATGCTTGTCCCGAACGATAATCCCTATTTGCTGACCTTGCCCACCATGCCCGCAGCCACCACAGCTGCCCCTACACCAGCCCCGAGCCCCTTACCAACAACTACACCGTAGAGCAATCGACAGAATAACAACCTTACCCAATATGATGAACCAACCTGCAAGCACTCCCTCTGGACGGCAAATCCGCCTGACGACCCTCTCAAGTTGTGCGGGCTGAGCGTCCAAACTGAATGCGGAAACGCTGGCGCAGGTACTGCGCCCCTTGCAAGGCATTTTCAACCCGGCAGACTATCCCAACCTGCTCGTTGGATTGGGTGAGCCGGATGACGCGGCAGTATGGAAATTGGATGATCACCGCGCCCTGGTGGTGACGACCGATTTCTTCACCCCGGTGGTGGATGATGCCTATGACTTTGGTGCCATTGCGGCTGCCAATGCCCTCTCCGATGTCTATGCCATGGGCGGCAAACCGTTTTTAGCCCTCAATATTGCAGCGATGCCACCCGATTTACCGACCGAGGTGACTTCCAATATCCTTCGGGGTGGGGCGGACATTGCCCGCCAGGCTGGAGTGGTCATCGCGGGTGGTCACACTGTGCAAGATAATGAACCCAAGTACGGTCTGGTGGTTTTAGGTTTTGTCGACCCACAGCATATGCTCACCAAAAAAGGGTTGCAGCCGGGAGATATCCTGGTGCTTACCAAGCCGCTTGGCTTTGGCACCACCACTACGGCGCTCAAACGCGAGCAGGCACAACCTGCTGACGTTGCTGAAGCCGTGGATTGGATGAAAAAGCTGAACAAGGGTGCTGCCGAGCTGGCGAACGAATTTAATCTGCACAGTGGTACGGACATCACCGGCTTCAGCTTGCTCGGTCATGCTTACGAGATGACCGAAGCCTCGGGAGCAGGCATCCGCTTTAGCTTTGGTAAAATTCCCTTCATATCGGGTGCACACAGGTACGCAGAACAGTTTATTTTCCCTGGTGGTTCTTACGATAATCGCCTGTATTACGGTTCCAGCGTGAACTTTGACCCTGCACTGGATGAGCCATCCCAGATGCTCCTTTTTGATTCACAAACCAGTGGAGGCTTGCTTCTCGTCGTGCCTCCAAAAAAACTGGCTGCACTCCTTTCCCGTGCAGCTGAAATGGATCAATCCGTGTGGGTGATTGGTGAAGTCATCCAGGGAAAAGGAATAGAAGTCACTCCATGAGTTAGATTTCATTCATGTGCACACAAAGCCCAAGGGTTAACCGGGCTTGTGTGTGCTTTTTATTCAAATGGTGCCAAATGCCATCAAGTATTGAATTAAATTTTGCCTCCCACCGCTCACCTGTCTATGGCCTGGGCGGCATGGTGGCTACTTCCCAGCCCCTGGCGGTCGCAGCCGGGCTGAAGGTACTTTCACAGGGCGGTAATGCCGTCGATGCAGCCGTAGGCTATTGCGGCGGCCCTGAACGTCACCGAACCCACCTCCACAGGCCTGGGTGGTGACTGTTTTGCCCTATATTATGAAGCCTGCAGCGGTCAAATCACTGCCTTGAACGGCTCGGGACGTGCCCCGGCCAGCCTGACAATCGAACGATTGCGGAAGGAAGGGCTGGCGGAAAATCTTCCCCAATTCCATGCCTACACAATCACTGTCCCAGGTGCCTGTGCAGGTTGGTGTGACCTGCTGGCTCACCATGGACGTCTGCCAATCAGCCAGGTTTTAGCTCCCGCCATCCGCCTGGCCGAAGAGGGCTTTCCAGTCTCCCCAATCATTGCTTACTATTGGGACCGGAGTGCAAAGCGCCTTACCAACGCACCGGGTGGGATCGAGATGACCATTGATGGACGCGCTCCCAGAGCAGGTGAAATTTTCCATAACCCAGGGTTGGCCCGCACTCTGCGCAGGATTGTTGATGGAGGAAAAACAGCCTTTTACCAGGGCGAGATTGCTGAAGCCATTGCCAACGTAGTCCAACAGGCGGGTGGCTGCCTGAGCGTAGAAGATTTGGCTGCACATACCAGCACCTGGGAACAACCCATCAGCACCACTTATCGCAATTTGCGAGTGTGGGAATGCCCACCCAACGGGCAGGGCCTGGCCACCTTGTTGGCACTGAACCTATTGGAAGGTTTCGACATTGCCTCGATGCCTCCGCTCTCGACACAACGACTGCACTTGATGATCGAAACCATGCGTCTGGCGTTTGCAGATACGTGCTGGTACGTGGCAGATCCTGATTTCAACCCAGCCCCCCTGGAATGGCTGCTCTCCAAGGATTATGCAGCTGAACGGCGCACGCTGATCCGTCCAGATCGTGCCACCCTCGACCAGCTGTGTGGTACCCCCACTTCATCCTCCGACACCGTTTACCTCAGTGTGGTGGATGCTGAGGGTAATGCGTGCTCTTTCATTAATAGTAATTACATGGGTTTCGGCACCGGGATTGTCCCACCTGATTGGGGCTTTACGCTACAGAATCGCGGGATGGGCTTCTCGCTGGACCCCTCCCACCCCAATGCCCTGGCGCCAGGCAAGCGCCCGTATCACACTATTATCCCGGGGATGATCACCGTGGACTCCAACGGCTCATCTCCGTATCCCGAATACACTCTATGCCAGCTTCGGCGTGATGGGTGGCTTCATGCAGCCTCAGGGACACATGCAAGTGGTGTCAGCCCTGGCTGATGATGGCCTGGACCCGCAAGCTGTCCTAGATCGATCTCGTTTTTGCATCAACGATGGTACGGTGGGAGGACAGGTGGCTTTGGAAGAAGGTATCCCACCCGATGTCCAGGCTGAGCTTGGGAAGATGGGGCATGGAGTATACTCAGTCAGTGGCTACGCGCGTTCAGCCTTCGGGCGCGGCCAGATCATCCGCAGGGACGCCGCCACTGGTGTGCTGTGTGGCGGTAGCGACCCACGCGCAGATGGCTGTGCCATGAGCCTGTAAGTTAAAATAGATATGGGGTAAATTTAGCCTTTGCCTTTGCCTGGCCCCTGCACCCCGGCACCTGGGCGGGTTGAATAGGGCATGGGAATATACAGCACGGAAGGCCGGCCTCGACCCGCTTGAGGAAACAGGTTCATCAGCTGGTAGACCTCTTGCGGAATCTCAGTATTCACTTGCAAGCCCATACCTTTGGCATCCTCCACATTGATCGGATAATCATGCGTCCAGATTCCGCTGGATAACATATCTGCCAGGGTCTCTGCCTTCTCGCGGGGCATTTGCCCGTGAGTGAGGATATTAATGATCAGATTACGGATTTGACCGACTGCCTTACGGGCTACATCCGCCATAATCAGGGTCTCGTCATCCACTTCATTGGCTTGTTTTTGCTCCACGGCTTTAAGGATGGAATTGGCAGGCCATTGACCGAGCTGGGGGTCCACGGGTCCAAGCACCGCATTTTCATCCATCACGATCTCATTGGCAGCCAGAGCCAGCAGCGTCCCGCCCGACATGGCATAGTGCGGTACAAATACGGTTACTTTGCCCGGGTGGCGGCAAAGCGCCATGGCGATCTGTTCTGTAGCCAGAACCAACCCCCCTGGGGTGTGTAAGATCAAGTCGATAGGCACGTTTGGGTCAGTCAGCTTGATGGCTCGCAGCACTTGCTCGGAATCATGAATGTCGATATAGCGTGCCAGGGGAAAACCCAACAGTGCCAGCCTCTCCTCGCGGTGGATCAAAGCGATCACGCGTGTGCCGCGTTTAGCCTCGATGGTCCTGAGCAAGCGAACCCGGGCTGCCTCGAGCATTTTCTGCCGTACGATGGGCTGAAGTGACACCAGGACGAAAAATATCAGGAATAAATCTAGTATGGTCGACATTACCAAACTCCTATAGAACTAAAAGGCCGATCAAAATACTGCAAATCAAACCTCGCCGCTTTTACCAGGATACCCTTTACCCGGGTACCCCTTACCAGGATACCCTTTACCCGGGTACCCCTTACCAGGATACCCTTTACCCGGGTACCCCTTACCAGGATACCCCTCACCAGGGTACCCCTTACCAGGGGTAATATTCGTCGGGATATGAGCCTGGTCGATTGCGCGACCTCCCAGCGAATACCCACACCAGCAGCAAGCCGCACAGGAAACCACCGATGTGCGCCCAATAGGCTACGCCTCCAGAAGCTGCCCCACCTAACGCGGCTACCCCACTAAAAAACTGGAGCAGAAACCAGATGGCAATAAAAATCAGGGCAGGGATGTTGACAAACCACGCCAGGACGAACACTGGGACCAAGGTAACCACGCGTGCCCTGGGGAAAAACACCACATAAGCAGCCAACACCCCGGCGATAGCTCCGCTGGCGCCAATAGCCGGTACTTGAGACGTGGGAGCAATGAATGCCTGGGTCAGCCCACTCGCCACCCCACAAATCAGGTAAAAGATCAGGTAACGCATTGAGCCCATGCGGTCTTCGACATTATCACCGAAGATGATCAGGACCCACATGTTCCCGATGATGTGCAGCCAGCCACCATGCAGAAACATGGACGTCAAGAGTGGAATCGTACATCCCTGGAACAGCGCACCTAACCCAGGGATGGATGCAGAAGATAACCCGTTCAAGATGGGGGCAGCACACAAGCTTGGAGTAACGCCATAAGTTGAGATCAAACGGTTCAACTGGTTCTGCCCAAGAGGTAGCTCAATCAGGACAAAAACCAATACATTCGCGATCACCAAGAGCCAGGTAACCAGTGGAAACGTACGTGAGTGGATGGTGTCTTTGATCGGGATCATAGCTTAAAGACGATACTAAACCTACGTCACGGCAAGAGAAGCAGGTGGGTTAAACCTTCTCTTCAGGCACTTCTTCCTGAGCGGTTTCAACCACTGAACTAATGCCGATATCCACCTTATCTTCCATGGTAATCTGGCCGCGTAGGAAAGCCCCATCCTCCGTGGAAAATGATACCGTGACCACATTCCCCCATACCTTGCCTGTGGAGCGAATCTCCAGCCGCTCGGCAGTGATATCGCCCTTGACCGCACCTGCGACGATGACCGTGTTGGCGCGCAAGGATTGGCAGGTCACTCGACCTGTTTCACCCACTACCAATAAGCCGCGCATGGCGATGTCACCCTCAAATGTGCCTTCAATACGCACCCCTCCGCTGCCACCCAGGTTACCCGTCCAATTGATGCCAGCACTCAGCACGGATGTGATCCGATCCAGGGCGGCAGTTGGGGGTACCGGGACAGGGACGGTAGGGTTGGGATCGACTCTCTTGCGAAACATTTATCCTCCTTGCACACATGCCGGTCGAATGCGTAACTCGACAATATTGTACCCCGAATCTACCGGGAGCACTTTACTGGTCATCTTTCGAGCTGGGTTTGCAAACAAAAATTCAGTCACCTTGCCCACATCTTCCATGCTGATCTTCCGCATCAACGATATCAGCCTTGAACCTATTTCTCAACGATTGAAGAATTATCCTTCCTGCGTATTCCATTATAAGATGTTCAAATAATGCCCTTGACCAACATATAGTATGATGATCATTCCAAAGCTCATCTAACTATACTTATCGCGTATATCTTTTATCACCATTTATCATGGTATTGATATATCGGAGAAAACTAACGGAAATACAACCGTTTTACTATTCGAGCGGGGTGAAACAAATACCAATATGTTAGATTTCAAGTTACGAGTTAAAAAATATAAGCTTGATCTATTGACATTAATCGATAATGTCTCATATAGTGGTGTAAAAAGGAATTGACAAAATAGTCATCGTGTGCTTTCTTGAAGGTATCTGAAACCAAAACAAGAAAGGAGAAACACGATGACCAACCCAACTATAGCATTGGTGGAATACCTTCGCAAGATGGGAATGGACCAGGACAAGGATTTTTTGGCTGAGAGCGTAAGAGTAATGAGTCAAATGCTGATGGAGCTGGAAGCGCAGAAACTTACCGGTGCGGAAAGGCATGAACGTACGCCAGACCGGACGAATTACCGGAATGGATATCGGGAGCGAGGTTGGGAGACGCGTGTAGGCGAGATCAATCTGCGTATTCCAAAGCTGAGAGTCGGAACCTACTTTCCAAGCCTCCTGGAACCCCGCAGGCATGCGGAGAAAGCCTTGTTGACGGTGGTGCAGCAAGCGTATGTGGAAGGGGTCTCGACCCGCAAGGTGGATGACCTGCTGCAGGCGATGGGGTTGAGCGGGATTGATAAAAGTGCAGTCTCTCGAACTTGCAAGGCGTTGGACGAGGTAGTGTAGGAGTTTCGCAACCGACCCCTGGAGGGACGCTACCCGTACGTCTGGTTGGATGCGATGTATCTGAAAGTGCGGCAAAATCACCGTATCGTCAGCATGGCGATGGTGATTGCGATCGGTGTGAATGAAAAAGGGGAGCGAAAAATACTCGGTTTTGGGCTGGGAGCCAGCGAAACGGAGGCTTTCTGGCAGGAATTCCTGCGTTCTTTGGTACAGAGAGGATTGACAGGGGTGCAGTTGGTCACAACGGTGCTGGCAAAACCACCACGGTGCGTCTGCTCAACGGCGTGATCGACCCGACTTCTGGAAGCATGCACGTGCTCGGTCTCGACCCGCAGGTGGATGGTCCGAAGCTGCGCGCCAGTACCGGTGTGCTGACCGAAACCCCATCCCTGGATGACCGCCTGACTGCCTGGGATATTCTTAGCATCTATGCGGACCTGTACGGTATACCCAGGAAGGCGATTAAGCCACGTATCCAGGAGCTGCTGGGTGAATTCGATTTAGCGGATCGCGCCAGTGAGAAAGTAGGCGGCTTCAGTAAAGGCATGAAGCAGCGCCTGGCTCTGGCACGCGCTTTGCTGCACAAGCCTGAGCTGATCTTCCTGGATGAAGCCACCTCCGGGCTCGATCCGGTATCTGCCCACCATGTGAATGAGTTGATCGAACGCATGGCTCGCCGGGAAGGCTGCACGGTCTTCATGTGCACCCATAACCTGGTGGAAGCTCAAAAACTATGCGACCGGGTAGCCATCCTGGAGCACGGGCGGCTGGTGGCTTTAGGAACGCCTGCCGAGCTGACCCGCCAGTACGTGCGCCGGTTGGATGTGGAAATCGAAGTGCCTGAAGAACAAATTTCTACTGCACGTGGCATCTTGCGGGGCTTACCTGAGATGGTGCTCGGTGAACCTTCAAAGCCCAACGGCGCTCTGGTGGTAACCATCAACAAGCATGAATCCATTCCAGACGTGTTGGCTTCTCTGGTGCAGAACCATATCCGGGTTTACCGTATGGCTCCTCAAGAAGCCAACCTGGAACAGGTGTACTTTACGCTACATGAAGAAAGGGAAGGTGTGTAATGAACTACCGCGCTATGTTAGCTATTGTTCGAAAGGACCTGAAGGTGGCCTGCCAAAATAAAGGCGTGATGGTGCCAATCATCGTCCTTACCGTGGTATTCTTTGTCTTGTTACCCTGGCTGACCAGATTATTACCTTTGGTAGAGAATATGGCTGGAGATTCACTCGACGATATCGCAAAGCTGCTCTCCCGCATGCCCGGTGGTTTACAACAAGATTTTTCCGGGTTGAGTCTCACTCAGGCCATGACTGTATATGCCCTCAAGTATATGCTGGCGCCCATGTTCCTGATGCTCCCAATTATGGTTGCCTCAGTGATTGCTGCGGATAGTTTTGCCGGAGAAAAAGAGCGCAAGACACTGGAAGCGCTGCTCTACACGCCGACCACCAACCGGGAGCTGTTTGTTGCCAAGCTGCTTTCCGGCTGGTTGGCAGCCATTGCAGTTGCTTGGGTCGGATTTATCCTGTACATCGTGATGGCCAATGCAGCTGCCTGGTCTCAGCTGAACCGCATCTTCTTCCCAGACGCTATGTGGCTGGTGCTGATCCTTTGGGTAGTGCCGGCAATAGCAGGGCTGGGTGTGGGTGCAATGGTGCTGGCATCATCACGCGGACAAGGCTTCCAGGATGCCAACCAGCTGGGTAGTATGGTGGTGCTGCCGATCGTGGCACTGTTCTATCTGCAAGTGGCCGGTGTGATGTACTTCAATGTCATCGTGGCGCTATTGATGGGGTTGGTGATCTGGCTGTTGACTGGATTGTTCATTTGGTTGGGAAGCCGGATCTTTCAGCGCAACCGGTTATTAGCGGCTTGATCTTTCATAGCTTACTCCCTTGCCATTACGTTATATTGAAAATCGAGCTTCCCATTGGCAAGGGAGTTTTTTCTGCAACTAAGATCACCTTCCGAGCGTTTTCAACAAGGGGGAGATGCTCATCGATATAGAATCGGGCCAGGTCCCGCTTTCTCTCCGAGACACATCCATCCCGGAGCATCAACCAGGAGTTGACCAGGTACACCGCCATATCTGCCAGGTCGGAGGCATAATAATCGATCACCTCCCGTTCTTTCTCTTTCAATGTGTCTGTAGCGCCTTTGAATTGCTCTGTCGCTTCGATCAATAGAGCTTTCAGGTCTGAGAGGTCCATCCCATAATCCAACCCGGCCCACTCGCCGAGCAGAACGTCCAGCGCATGCCCAAGCAGTTTGCCCGTGGCAGCCACGATTTGAAGCTGGCTGGTGCCTTCATAGATATTGGTCACGCGCACGTCGCGGTAGTGGCGCTCAACGTTGAACTCGCGCATATAGCCCACTCCACCATGAATTTGTATCGCCTGGTAACACACGCGGTTCCCCATCTCAGAGGCATAATACTTGGTCAGGGGGGTCAGGGTCTCTGCCAGGCTGGAGACCTGCTTGAGCTTCTGGCGCAGAACCGGGTCTGGGGTGGCATTGGCTTCAGAAAGCTGTTCGTAGACCTTCATGCGATCCACCCACACGGCGGTTTCGCAGGTCAGGGCACGTGCGGCTTCAATTTCCCCTCGCATGGAGGCAAGCATGCGCGAGACGGGTGGCAGGTCACAGATGGGTTGGTTGAACTGGATGCGCTGGTTGGCATAGGTGTATGCTTCACGGTAGGCAGCTTCAGCTATCCCAACTGCCTGTGCCCCCACTGCCAGCCTGGCGCCGTTCATCAGTGCCATGGCGTAGCGCATCAGGCCGTAGCGCCGCTTGCCAAGCAGCTCGGCAGGTGTGTGCTGGTACTGCACCTCGCAGGTGGGAGAGGCATGAATACCCAGCTTATTTTCGATGCGCCGGATGCGAACGGAATCATCCCGCTCGACGACAAAGAGTGACAGCCCGCGCGCATCGCTGGAGCCAGGCTCACTGCGCGCCAGCACCAATTGAATATCCGCACAGCCGTTGGTGGCAAAGCGCTTGACACCGTCAATATACCATTTCTCGTCTGCATCGTTATAAGTGGCTGTTGTCCGCACCGCCCCCAGGTCAGAGCCAGCTTCCGGCTCGGTAAGGATCATCGCACCCGAAGCACCCTCCTGGCTGAAACGGGGAAGCAACCGGCTCTTCACCTCTGGCGTGCCGTATTCGTTAATGGCAGCAGAAATCTCCTGCAGCCCAAAGACCGTCATCAGGCTTGCATCTGCTCGCGAGACGATTTCAACCATCATCTGAAAGACAGACTCGGGTAAATTCAAGCCCCCGTATTCCCAGGGCAACATGGCCCCCATTAAATCAGCCTGTTTGAGCGCTAATAACCCTTCCTGGGTGGCCGTTGCATAAGTAACCTGCCCATCCTGTAAGTGCGCCCCCTCTTCATCCGTTTCGGCGGCGCGTGGAGCGATCACCCTGGCACAGATCTCACCCAGCACTTCCAACAGCAGGCGGTAATTATCCTTGGCATCTGCATAGTGGCGCGGGGCAGCCGGATACTCCTGGCTATACTGATATCCCTTCTCTTTCATCTCTAATACATCTTTAAGCTCAAGCTGCTCCAGGCGAAACTGCAGGTCTGAATTATCAAGGAAAAAATTATCGGTCATCGGAACTCCCGTGTCTATTTAGATTTCTCGCGCAAGGATTTGATCAGCAACGGCAACACCTCCGCCACATCGCCAACGATTTTGTAGTGCGCAATCTGGAAGATAGGCGCATTGGGGTCGGTGTTGATGGCGATGATCTTACTGGATCGGTCCATCCCAGCCCGGTGCTGAATAGCGCCCGAGATGCCTGCCGCGATATACAGGCGTGGTCTTACCGTGCTGCCTGTCTGCCCGATCTGGTGCTCGCGAGAAATGAAACCAGCATCCACCGCGGCACGTGAGGCACCCACTTCTCCGCCCAAAGCATTCGCCAGCTGTTGAACCAGCTCAAATTCTTCCGGGCTATCTACCCCGGCACCCGCTGCCACAATTACGGCTGCATCTTTTAGCTTTACGCTAGGCTGGCGCGTTTCCCGGCTTAACACCTGTAGGGCAAAATCGCCTGGCTCAAAGACAACCTTCACCTTTTCAATCCTGCCCACCCGGCCCTGGTCTGGGTCAGCCTTGCGCATCACCCCCTCGCGTATGGTTGCCATCTGCGGGCGTGTCTTGGGATTGACGATTGTAGCAATGATGTTACCTCCAAAGGCAGGTCGTATCTGGTAGAGCAGGTCTTTATAGGTTTTATTTTCCTTCCGCGAGGTGTAATCCCCAACCTGCAAGTCGGTGCAGTCTGCGGTCAACCCAACTTTCAAGGCGCTGGCAATGCGAGGTGCCAGGTCACGACCCACTGGAGTGGCTCCAATCAGGAAAATATACGGGTTCCATTTGTGCACCAATTGCGTGATCACCCGGCAATAGGGTAATGTGCGGTACATTTCCAGCTCCGGGTCATCCGCGAGCAACACCTGGTCCGCCCCATACTGGATGGCCTGCTCTGCAAGCTCACCAGGCTGATCCCCGCACAATACCGCCCACACTTCACTGCCAAGCTGCCGGGCTATCTCACAGCCCTTACTCAGCAGCTCGAAGCTGACCTCAGCAATTTGGTGATCAACCTGTTCAATAAAAACCCAAACATTCTTAAACTCATCAGTCATATGCATGCCTCTATCCAACGATATATTCCTGGATCAACTCAGCAATCAGTGCTTGTATTCCCTCTGCAGTGGGCTGGATTTCCTTGCTGTCGGTGGTTTCGAGCACCACATAGTTGACTTTATACACCTGGGTGGGGGAGCCAGCTAATCCCAGATCTGCTTCGTCCACATTAAGGTCAGCGGCAGTCCACAGCTCGATATTGAGTTTTCGCTGCTGAAGGTATTCAGCTAAGGCGGGCTCATCTTCAAATTCGGTCCACTTTTTAAGCAGTTTGGGATATTCGCTGGGTATGGCTGCCATTTTATATTCGATACGCCTGCGGGCTGAAGCCGGACGCGGCCGGTTAGCAGACCCAACCACGGTTAGCAAGCACGGCAGCTGGCACCTGACCAGCTCAGTCCCCAGGTCAAAAGCCCGCCGCACCACGATCTCGCTGTCCTTCAGATCAATGATTGACTCGGCATAGGTAATCTGCGGGATACCCAGCTTTTCAGCCACCTGGGGTCCCACCTGGGCGGTATCCCCATCAATCGCCTGCCGTCCACAAAAGACCAGGTCATAGCCTCCGAGTTTATCCACCGCACATTTGAGGGTGTAGGAGGTGGCCTGGGTATCCGCCCCTGCAAATTTGCGATCTGAAATCAGGACCACACGGTCAGCTCCGCGGAACAAGGCCTCGCGCAAGACTTCAGCTGCCTGCATGGGTCCCATCGTCAGCACGGTCACTCTGCCCCCATGGTGTTCCTTGACGCTCAGTGCCATCTCGAGTGCATGCAAGTCTTCAGGGTTGAATATGGCTGGCAGGGCGTTGCGGTTCATCGTCCCCTCTGCAGTCATCACCTCCCCCCGCACCTGGCGCGTGTCAGGCACTTGTTTAACGAGTACCACCGAATGATAATTTCGAGTAAAAGACATTTACAGCTCCTTGATTATTGAAAATCAGTCAGGGGAAATGGAGATCCTAGGTCTCATACCGGGCGACGAATCGCCAGGGGATACTTTTCCATGGCTCAGGCACATTATTTAAACCCACACGCGGGCCAATAGTCACGCTTGAATCGGAGATATTTTCCCCAATTTCGACGAAAATCTCGGCATTTGGAGCACACAGGTCGGCCTCATTTTGCGCCCGGTCAATCGCCAGCGCGATGCAGATTTTCCCTGGCCCATCCGTCCATTGTTTTTGCGGCCGTCCAGCCCGGCGAGCAGCAATGCGGTCGATGCCTTCGGTTGGCAGGATCCCCCGAATGAGCACTGCGGCAGGGAAACCCTCCCGCTCAGCCACAAAATTGAGCATCCAGTAATTCCCGTAGGTGAAATAAACGTAAGCATACCCTGGAGGCCCGTACATAACTTTCGTGCGGGGGGTGTAGCCTGCGCTGGCGTGACAGCCAAGGTCTCGCTCGCCAACATAAGCTTCCGTCTCTACGATGATCCCCGCGGTGCGTTCTCCATTCTCCAGGCGCACCAGGCGCATCCCGAGCAGCTCGCGCGCCACCTGGAGGGTGGGGCGGTAAAAAAACGAGCGCGGTAAACGCGGCGCAGAATTCATCCGGCAATTTAACCACAAAGACGCTCACCTGCAAAGCACCCAATTGCCTCCTATGCAGGCTTTGGTTTATGGAGCATTTCTCCTCGTTGCATTACACGGGTAAGCGACAGTGGGTGACCATTCGTGGGGCACGACCTTTCTGGTACATTCCATCCTTTCAGGCAACACGGCAGGGCAGGCGCATAACCTCAAGCACCATCCAATGTTACAGGATCGTTCTTGCGTGCGATGATTGACCGCAATTGGGATATATGTCAGTTGACACAGCCGTAATAAATCTCTATAATAATAACGGACAACTATCCACAAGTACGGTCCATAATTGAGGGGCGTTACCAGAGACGGAGGGGAAATGGCTCTGGCGTAAGTCGTGCCACGGAGCCAGGTGAAACGGGGCAGTTTCACCTTTTTCATCGCGGAGGGAGTTTAATATGCGCAAGTCTTTCTATATCCTTATGGGGGTAGTTTTGCTTTTCTCATCTATCGTACCTGGCGGGCTGCAGGGAGCGGATGTCGCCAGCACAGCGCTCGCAGATGCAGAACTTCAAATGGAAGAAGAGTCGACCGATATGCCGGGCTGGCCGATGCCAGATAAACCAATCCCACACCATGAACCTGGACATCTCTCCCCTGCGAACAGTTATTCAACCCAGGCGCAAATGGAGGACGAAAATGGAGTGTTGCAGACAGTCGAGCTTAGCGGGCTGGATGCTATGGTGCAGGATGGGTATGACCCTCTGGCTGGCAACTACACCATGGTAGATATGGATAAACTCTTGCGCAGCTCAGATTTGCCGGATAACGATTACGGCCTTGAGACTTTTGCCCTTTCGGGCACGGTTAATCTGGTGCCCGATAGTGTAAATATTTTTGGCACCCAGCGGATCAATGATATCGCCGTCGGCGATTTAAACATTGACGGAACGGCGGAACAGATTGCTGCCTGGCTTGATGCTGATTCCACCATTAACATTTCTACGGGCGAGATGCCTGGCTCAGATGGGAAATCAACCTCAGCCCCCGATGCGGTTGCCGCTGGCTTCGGCACAGCAGATATCAACCTGCTGATACGCGGCTACGATTACGCCCTATGGCACTGTCTATACGACGTGAGTACCGGGAGCTGCATCTGGGATAGCGATGGCGGGGGAGGTGTGCTACTGTCTGCACCAGCAGTTATTTCACAATCACCTGGCCAGTTTGATGTATACGCCATCCTGAGCAATAACCTGGTATACCGTCGTACCCGCAATGAGGTCGGCTGGTCCAGCAGCTGGACACTGGTCGATGATGTAGCTTACTGGCAACAACTAGAGCGGTTGATCCCGGTGCCAGAACTACCCGCTCCGGCAGTGATCGCCCGTGGTGGGAATATCGACCTATTCCGCCTGGGTCCTGATAACTCCATGCGCTGGCGCCATTACAACGGCAGCACCTGGGAACCCTGGGAGAACCTTGGAGGTTCATTCGCTTCTGGTCCAGCGGCACTTTCACACAGCTCCACCAGCATGCAGGTGTTTGCCCGCGGTATGGACGATACCTTATGGACCCGGAAGTATAACTCAGGTTGGGGCGGCTGGCAGCGAGTGAAAATGGATGGCATGCCTGAAAGTGTGATCCTCAACTCTACTCCGGCAGCAGTTACCATTTCAGCTGGTCAGATTGACGTCTATGTGCGCGGCTCCGACAACCACATGTGGACTGTGCATTATAACGGCACATCCTGGGGCAATTGGAGCGATGCAGGAGGAGAAGTGGCCTCTGCGGTTGGAGTGGCTTTACTCGGGGTTGAGCCATACCTGTTCTCTCAAACAATTTATGATGACTTGCAAGCATATCCCCCCGGCGGTCCCAGCTGGACGACGCTGTCAGGGCTGACCCCATGCTGCACGGTGGTCGACACTGGTATAACCGGAGAAAATGTTAACGTGTCAGATATGCATGATTTTTCCATCGATCTCGAGACCGGTTACATTTGGGGGGATGGTCGCAGCCAGATCGTCATGGGATATTACTCGGATACAACCCATGTGATGCTGGCTTTATTCGACATCTCTGACAGCCCGGGCGATAAAGGATTCACGCCCCAAAAGATTACGGATGTGCAGGTTGCCAACGCGAATTATTTCAAGATCGCTACCGGTGATTTCTTAGACCGGGATGGCGTCGACGAAATCGCCATTGCTTACATCAATCTGGACAACGACAATTCCTACACCATGGAAATTTACCGTTTCAACCGCGATATGGTTAACCCTACATTGGAGAAGGTAGATAGTATTTCTATCTCCATGAGTGGTGATGGGAACTGGTATTTTTCGGGGACGTTTGATATTTCGCCAGGCGACTTCGACCTTGATGGTCAGGATGAAGCCGCGTTGATTATGTCCTGGGCAAAGGGAGGGCATGATGGTCCGGGATCCTGTGAGGGTAATGATTTTCATTTCAGGACCCGCTTCTTTGACGTGGATAACACCGATCCAGACGTATACACACTGAACGAATATTTTATGGCTGACGATTGGAACGGTTGGGGCGATTATGATGCCTGGTCACAAAGTGTATCTCTCTCCATCGCGGCTGGGGATGTGGATGGAGATGGGCAGGATGAAGTCGTGCGCAGTTATCCAGTTGGATTCAATGAGGACTCGCATTGGTGTTACGGCATTTTCCAGGCGGATATACCCTCTTCCGACAGATTTGTGCGTAAAATCCAATCGATTAAACTGCCTGTCAATGAGGATCCTAATGAAAACGCCTGGTCTTCAACCGGTGGACTTTTCGATGAGGACCTTCTATGGTTTGATTTCGGCACACCAGAGAATACAGAATATTCGTATGAAGAGAGGCTGGCAGCAGGTGATTTCAACCGGGATCTTCAAGGAGAAATTTACTGGCAGATCGCGAAGCCTGATGCTACGAACCGAGGTGTCGTCTACCATTATAATGGAAGTGGATTCGATTATATAGAATACAACGGTGATGGTCGGCATTTAATGTCGCGCCTGGTGAGTGGTGACTTCACCGGGGAGGGCCTGCGGATTGGACCGCCTTCCGTCCGCATCCAGCAAAAGATGCTCAGCCCGGTTGTGCTACTCAATCTTCCGCCCATGCACCGCGACATTGTAAACGGCGAGGAAGTCACCACTGCAAATAGCGCTGAAGCCATCCACAGGACAACGAATGCATCCAATGAAACTTCCAAATCGGAATCGAAGAGGGATTGGGCAATATCTACAGAGATGGAGACCAGTATAGGCGGCGGTGGTCATAAAGTCACAACCAGCTTGAGCAATACGTATGGTGAAAACTTCGCCAATTCGACCACTGCAATCTTAAAGAAGGTCATAACCGCCCAAACAACAGCTTCTGAATACGACCAGGTGATCTATAACAGCACTGACTATAAGGTCTGGGAATACCCGGTCTATGGCGTGCAGGGCAGCGAGCTGGTTGAGGCCTATACCATCTCGGTGGTCTTTCCACTGGTCGCAACCACCGCGTTGCCTCAACCCAAGTCGGGCCAGTGGTGTGACGAAAACTTTTACACGCCCAACCACCAGATCTATAACATCTGGTCTTATAACGATATCTACAATGTAACCGAATTTGAAGACATGGGTGTGCCGATTGCCGACCAGGTGACGACAGGGGGAAGCGATTTTACCCTTGAAATGGAAGAAGGCCATACCTATGAGCTTTCGAGCGGTTACAAGAACCAATTCAGTGCTGGAGTAGAGTACAGCTACGAAAACGAATTAAACATTCCGCTGATTGGCAAAGCTTTCGAATTTAGCTTCAAGGCATCAGTCAAAGGCACCTATAACACAGAATCAATGTGTACACTCACCAATGAATATGTGGACTCGTCTTCGGTGCAAATCACCGTACCCAGTGACGGCACATTCGATATGGGCGTCTACATGTATTGGGCGAAGGCAGGCTACCTGGCGGTAGATTATCGAACCACACCCGGCAGTGGCGGCATTTGGGAATTGTATAACAAGCCGGATCCTGCCTTTATCCTGCCATGGTACGGCTTCCCAGACCCAATAACGGGTGAGTTCCCAACCTCCGGTGACGACAAGCCGGACTGCGGTTTCGACCGTCAGCTCTTCTCTCATGATATCCAGATCATCCCATCTTACGCCGAAATTGGTGACACGGTGACCATCTCAGCCACGGTCCGGAACTTCAGCGCGGTTACGCCAGAAACCACCTCCGGCGATGTGGCTGTCCGGTTTTATCTTGGAGAACCTGCGGGAGTTAACGAGATTGGCTCTTGCACCATCACTGACAGCGACCTGGCACGGATCAACGGGCCGCAATCGTGCACCTCCGATTGGGTAGTGGATGATGGATACGGAACACAGAAGATCTTTGCCGTTATCGATCCTGGAGATAATCTGGTAGAGATGCACGATGAGAACGATGTGATCGATAACAACCGCGGGTACGGTGTATTGAATATCGCCCGGTCAGACTACCTCGACCCGGGGCTGGAGATCGTTCAGGTGTACCAGGCATTGGAGTATCACGATGAGATTGGCAGGGGATTCGGCTTGTACCTGCCCACCACGAATTTGGACAATACCGTTCGATATGAGCTGCTGCCTACCACCATCCCAATGACGCATCTTGTCGGCCACCCAATCCAGGTGCTGGCATACCTCGGCGGGCAGGAAAAACCGGAAGGTGAGCACGTATTCGGCGATATTCCTGCGGTGCTTACCGCCTACTACCGGGACAGCGACTTACTTCCGGGAATGCAAGAAGCCAACCTCAAACTATACCGGTTTGAAAGCACAGGCTGGGTAGAAGCCACCTGCCAGGGAACTCAGGTGATTCGGATCCTGGAAGACAATTATATAGCTGTGCCGATTTGCAGTGCAGGAACCTTCATCCTGACCGATGTACCCTTGCTCACTTTTCATCTGCCGATCATCCAGAAGTAATACCCTCTTCATCCCCCACCCGATCAGGGAGTTGGCTGGTACTGTTCGCCAGCCAACTCCTTTTCATATGCATTATTCGATTGGTAATTGCTTTATTTGATTCTCCGAAACGTACTTGGTACACTAGCTGTGCAGGAGGGAACAACAGGTTTAGTATACGCGAATATGCCTGAACGCATAGCAACCGCTGTAGCACATCCGAACATCGCCCTGATCATGTACTGGGGGGATATTGGCACTGAGCTGTACAACGAAGATGATCTTATCGATAACAACGTCGGGGATGGGTTGCTGTAGGTGTCGAATGCTGATTACTTTGACGCAGGCCTGAAACAAACACAATACTACCAATCCATCATGTATGAAGCAGATCCCGGTTTAGGTTATGGGCTCTATATTCCAACCAGTAACTCTTTTGAAACAGTACGCTACGAGCTGGTCCCCAAGGACCTGGGTAACCTATCTATGGTTAATCGATAGACTGGAATCTACGAAAGGTGAACAGCCTGCTATCGAATATGCAGCGATAGCCACAACGACATTCTCGCAGCTCATCCACCCGCCCGGGCAAACATGGCCTTAAGCCTCACCCGGGCGGTTTCATTCACCGGACCCGGTAAGGTTGCAGTTTATTCCCGCTATGGTATAATGGCAGCCTCGCGGGCGGGTAGCTCAGTTGGTTAGAGCATCGCGTTGACATCGCGAAGGTCGTAGGTTCGAGTCCTATTCCGCCCACAGAAATTCCCCCTTCCTTGGGGGGTTTTGCTTTAATCTGACATCTCTGCCCGCTAGTTTCAACCGACCTTTCCTTGAAATAGTCTCTCCAGGGATAAATATCCTTATCACCATCGTTCTAATCATGAGAAGGCAATTATAATTACCTGGGAATAAAACCTCCTATCAAGTAGATAACCAACTGGAAATGACCATGCTCATTCACTCCGCCTCCCAGCTGCTTACCCTTGCCGGTCCACCCCAGCGTGGATTTGAGCTCGGTCGCCTGGGCATCATCCCTGATGGCGCGGTGCTCATCCGTGCGGGGAAGATCGTCACAGTTGGCACCACTGCCGAGCTACGCCAGGCATATCCACACGAAGAAGCCCTGGATGCCACCGGTCACGTGGTCATGCCCGGCTTTATAGACCCGCATACCCACTTGCTGTGGGTAGGTGACCGTGCCGCCGAGTTCGAGATGCGCCTGGAAGGCAAGACCTATCTGGAGATCCTGGCTTCCGGAGGCGGCATTCTTTCCACGGTCCGCCATACTCGCCAGGCTGAGCTCCAAACTTTGTTGGACGAAACCCGCCCACGCATACACGATATGTTTGCTTATGGCACCACCACCACTGAAGCCAAGACGGGTTACGGATTGCAAACCGAAACTGAATTGAAAATGCTGCAGGCTCTGCTGATATTGGACACTGAAGGTCCGCTCGATATTACCCCCACTTTCCTTGGTGCGCATGCCATCCCGCCTGAATATAAGGATAACCCGGATGGTTATACCCACCATTTGTGCCACGAGATGCTTCCCGCGGTGCGCCAATGGTGGGAGGCACACGTGCCCTCCCGGCCGCTGCCCTTCGTGGACGTCTTCTGTGAGACAGGTGCCTTCAATCTCGAACAGTCCCGGCAAATCCTGCAGGCAGCCCAAACGATGGGCTTCCCGCTCAAGATCCACGCGGACGAGTTCGACAATCTGGGTGGAGCCAGCCTGGCAGCCAGACTGGGTGCCATTTCTGCTGACCACCTGGTGAAAACCTCCCAGGCTGATATTTCCGCCCTGGCAGCCTCAAATACCGTCGCTGTGGCACTCCCCTGCACCCCCTTCGGCCTGGCGGAGCGGGAGTATACCCCCGCACAGGCACTCCTCAAAGCAGGTGCCTTGCTGGCACTAGCCACCGACCTCAACCCTGGCACTGCCTGGGGAGGCAATATGCAGTTTGCGATTGCCCTTGCCTGCCGTTACATGCACCTGACCCCTGCCCAGGCAATTGCTGCCGCTACGATCAATGCGGCGGCAGCCATCAATCGGGCAGATACTATTGGCTCACTCGAACCCGGCAAACAAGCAGACCTGCTTATCCTCAAAGTCTCCGATTATCGCCACCTGGGATATCGCTTCGGCACCAACCTGGTGGAGAGGGTAATCAAGCGGGGGAATCCCACCACTGCTGGTGTGTACTAAAATCTTTGGGGCAACATTATGCCAGAAGATTGTTTTATTTATATAATAAGAACTTGTCATAATATACTATCCGTGATATCATATTATAAATGATCCAATCCTTCAAGGACCAGGGCACCGTAGATCTCTTCAATGGCCTGAATGCCAAAGCAGCGCGTAACATCTGTCCTGAATCGCTTTGGAAAATTGCAGCTCGAAAATTGGATCTATTAGACTCGGTTGAAGTGCTGAGCGACTTGCGTATCCTACCGGGAAACCGGTTGGAACGGCTCTCTGGTAATCGCAAAGGTCAACACGGCCTCCGTATCAACGATCGATATCGTGTTTGTTTTGTATGGACAATCACTGGTCCCGATCAGGTCGAAATCGTCGATTATCATTAGATAGGATGGTATAACCATGGTTCGTGTTCCCACCCACCGCACACCCACCCACCCGGGTGAAATACTGATGGAAGAATTTTTACTCCCGATGAGGTTGACTCAGCGTGAGCTGGCAGATGCCATCCACGTGCCTTACCAGCGCGTAAATGACCTTATCCATCGCCGCCGTGGAATGACCCCTGACTCAGCCTTGCGCCTGGCAAAATTCTTTGGCACAACACCGGAATTCTGGATGAACCTGCAATTACGATGGGATCTGTATGCGACCAAACAGATCGTACAGCCGGTCATCGAAAGCATTCATCCTTACGACCACACCCGCACGCTGGCAGGGGATTGAGCATCCTCCCTCCCATCTCGATGTGATCACCTTCCGACTGTTCCGCAACCCATCGTTATTTTAGTCCAACCAGGGTATGGAGTTCTCCCCAACCCGTTGGATGAGGCAAGAAAGGTAAAATATGCACTCCACTCCCATTAAGCTAAGCCCATCCGACCTGACTTTTCTTTGGGATGAATGCCCACGCTGCTTTTATCTCAAATATATCCACGGCATCACCCGCCCTGCTGCACCCTTCCCCTCCATCTTTGGAGAAATCGATCGCTTGATGAAAGCACAGTTTGCCGGCCGTCCCGCCTCCGAGCTTGAACTCTCCCTGCCCCCTGGCATTGTGAATGTAACCGAGCAGTGGATCGAGTCGACACCATTCACACTCCCCGGTCATACGCGGCAGTGTTTCCTTAGAGGCAGGCTCGATGCCATGATTGATTTCGAAGATGGTTCCTACGCGGTGGTGGACTTCAAGACCTCTACGCCCAAACCCGAGCAGATTCCCTTCTACAGCCGCCAGCTGCATGCCTACGCCTTTTCCCTGGAACATCCCGCGCCTGGAAGGATCAGCCGCAGCCCCATATCGATGTTAGGCTTGTACGTCGAAACCCCCCATGCAACCCTGACCAGCACAACCAGTGAAATTTCCTTCGATTTTCGCTCTACCTGGCTGGAAGTACCATTTTCAGAGCCTGGCTTTCTAAGCTTCCTCGATCAGGTTATAGCACTCCTTGAGCTGCCTGAGCCGCCTCCCGCAGGTGAGAAGTGTACTTACTGCCAGTACCGCCAGCATGCACGCGAGCATGGCATGTGATCTTTATATAGTAGGTTTGATTCCTTGTATTTCTTGTGCAACAAATATATTTTGTGTATAAATAACCAACATCCCGATAAGGTGGAGAGACCATGTCCCCAATCCTTGAAGTCCAAAACCTGGTAAAAAAGTTCGGCGATTTCACCGCCGTGGATGGTGTCTCATTCGACATCCAGGAAGGTGAAGTCTTCAGTCTGCTGGGACCTAACGGCGCTGGCAAAACGACCATCATCTCCATTCTCTCTTGCTTGCTGGTCCCGACCAGCGGTGATGCCACTACTGACGGTCATTCAATTAGCCAGGATGCCTTGGAGGTAAAACGCATCATCGGAGTCGTTCCGCAGGAAATTGCCCTGTACGATGAGCTCAGCGCTCGTGAGAACCTGACCTTTTGGGGGCAAATGTATGGCCTGGCAGGTGGTGCCCTCAAATCTCGTGTGACTGAAGTCCTGGAGCAAATCGGTCTGACCGACCGCGCCAAGGATAAGGTCAAGACATACTCCGGTGGTATGAAGCGCCGGGTGAACATCGGTGTCGGACTGCTACACAAGCCGCGTCTGCTATATATGGATGAGCCCACTGTCGGCATCGACCCACAAAGCCGGCGCAGCATCCTTGACTCGGTCAAGGAACTGAACCAGGCAGGTATGACTGTGCTCTATACCACCCATTACATGGAGGAAGCTGAAGAGCTTTCCGACCGGGTGGGGATCGTTGATAATGGCAGGATGATTGCCATCGGTACGCAAAAGGAACTGACCCAGCTCGTCGGTGAGAACGAGAACTCTCCGCTTGCACATGGACGAGAATATAGACATGCAGCCTTTGTTAGCCGCCTTGAAAGAGCTGCCCGAAGTGATCCATGTGAGTGATTCGGATAACATGGTGGTGCTTATCGTGCCTGAAACCGAGGTCGCTTTACCGCCGGTGCTGGGCAAGGCTGACCGGCTGGGTTACAAAATCCGCTCTGTCGATATCCAGGAGCCCAACCTGGAGGCGGTTTTCCTGAAGCTCACCGGGAGGGCTCTTAGGGATTGACCTCGGCCGTGCTCGCCTCGCCAGACAACCCGTCACCATGGAATAGGTTTCCGTTGGGTGGTTTCCCGTCAGTAAAGAGCCTATTCACCGGTGATTAAATAATCAATCATCAACGGACATCCGTTGATGATCATAAAATGAGGTGCTCTCGTGATAAAAATCCTCCAAATTGGCTGGAAAGACCTTCGTGTGATTTTTCGGGATCGTGCCGCCCTGATCTTGATGCTGTTTGCCCCCTTTGCCATGACGCTCGGGATGGGTTTGGTGACCGGCACACTGGTCAGCACCGGTGATGGGATCAGCCAGGTATCACTGGTCGTGGTCAACCTGGATCAAAACACCCTGGGGAATGCCCTGGTTGAGATGCTCAAATTGCCCGATCTCAGCCAGTTGCTTGCTGTTGAAGAAGAAATCGACGCCACCACCGCCCGCACTATCGTGGATGCCGATGAAACCTCTGCAGTGGTGATCATTCCAGCCGGCTTTACTGCCAGTGTGATCCCACAAGGTGGGCAGGAGACAGCCGCAGTCAGCCAAATTGAGATTTATAAGAACCCAAGCCGGCCGATTGGTGCTAGTATTGTGCAGTCCATCGTAGAGCGTTTTGTCAGCAGTGTGGAAACCGGGCGCATCGGCGGGCAGGTGGCTGTGACCCAGCTCATCGCCAGCGGGCGGATCTCAGCTGATCAAGCCGCCCAGGTTGGCACTCAGATCGGTACACGCCTGGCTAGCGAGCTTGGCAGCCTGCAAACCCTCACTTTGAATACAAGCCAAGCAGCCGTGAGAGAGGACCCGAGCTTCTTGATGTATATCGCCCCTGGTTTCGCCCTGCTATTCCTGATGTATACCGTCAGCCTGGGTGGAAAAACGTTGCTCACTGAGCGCCAGGAGGGCACACTGAGCCGCTTAATGACCACCCCGATCCAACCCGGTCAGGTACTGGTGGGTAAGATGACCGGCACTTATATGATCGGTCTCGCTCAGATGACAATTCTGATTGCAGCCAGTACCTTTCTCTTGGGGCTGCGCTGGGGGAACCCCATTGCCTTGGTACTCTTGTTGCTCACCGCCGTGGCTGCTGCCGATGGTTGGGGTATGCTGCTGGCTGCCTTTTCACGCACCCCGGGGCAAGTCTCTGCGATTGGTATGGCCATGACACTACTATTCGGTCTGGTTGGAGGTAGTTTTTTCGGCGGCACCCTCCCCGGTCTGATCGGCTATATCGGCATGCTCACGCCCAACTATTGGGGACAGACCGGCTTTAATACCCTGGCGCGTGGCGGAAATGTGCAAGATCTGCTCCCCGTTTACGCTGCGCTACTGGTGATGTCTGCCAGCCTGCTCATGATCTCAGTCATCATCATCCGCAGAAAAGGCATGCTGCAGAGGTAAGGAAGGAGTGACATCATGTCTAAAGTTATCGCCATTGCATTGAAAGACTTAAAACTGCGCTTTAGTGGAAAGACCGAGTTATTATTTTTCCTTATCCTGCCCCTGGTGTTTACCTTGCTCCTGTCTGGCATCCTGTTCGGCGGTGGTACAAGCAGAATTGGCATGGTCGTGGTCGATGAAGACAACAGTGATATCTCTCAAGAGGTGGTCAGCTTGCTGCAGTATTCGAAGGTTGTTGCGCCTTCGCTCCTGGCAGGTGAAAATGCCCTAGAATTGATTGAAAAGGGCGATACAGCTGCCATCCTGTTCATTCCCTCTGGGATGGAAGCCAGCCTGAAAGCTGGGCAAAATGTGGCATTGGATTTCAGCCTCGATCCATCCAATAACAATGGTCTCGCGGTCCAACAGGAAGTACAGAGTGCACTTAACCAGATCAGCCGCAGCCTGGCAGTAGCCAATCTCAGCACGCGGGAAGCCGGGTTGATCCAACCCTTCTCCGATGCCTCCCAGCGCCAGTCTTATTATGACCAAAACCTGGCAGCGGCTCAGCATGAGTTTGCCAGTGCTCCCTCCCGCCTCCTCATCACCCAACCTGAGAACACCTCTGATATTAAAACCCAGCAGGTAAACCAGGCCGCCCAGGCCTCCGCAGGGCAGCTCATTATCTGGGTGTTTATTCCGCTCCTGGGCACCAGCGAGCTCATCGCTTATGAGCGCACCTGGGGGACGCTACGCCGCATGGTGACAACGCCTACCCGCAAGCCAACCTTCTTGCTAGGAATAATCACCGGTCAGCTCAGCTCCGGCTTGCTCCAGATGCTCCTGTTGGTGATCATCGGTGTTTTGCTGCTCAAGGTGCCCTGGGGACAGGATCCGCTGGCATTGCTTCTGTTGTTGGTCAGCTTTGGTCTGGCAGCCGTGGCGATGGGCACCATGCTGGGCACCTTCACCCGCACTCCCAGCCAGGCCAATGGCTTAAGTATTGCTTTGGGGATGGTGATGGGGTTGTTGGGTGGCTGTATGTGGCCACTAGAGATGTTTCCTCCCGTGGTAGTCAATGCAGTAAAAATCCTACCGGTCACGTGGGCCATGATGGGTATGACTCAGCTGGCTGTGTACAATGCCAGCCTGGTTCAAATCCTGCCATATGCTGGCGTTCTGCTCGGTTTCTCGCTGGTGTTCTTCGTGATCGGGGTTTGGAGGTTCCGCTACGAGTAGAACCCGCCAGTGACTGCCCACCACCCCCTGCCGATCCTCCCGCATGCCCGCGAGCACGGGATGTGACTCGAAAATATTCCTCACAAAAAACAAAATCCAGGAGAAATATTCCTGGATTTTAATTTATGAAAATCCTTGCTGTCCTTAGTATCCTAAGTGGTGATCTTTTCTTCCTTTTATGGCAGGAAGTTCCACGGGTTTACCTTACCGTAGCTTTCATTCAACATTTCAAAGTGCAGGTGCGGTCCGGAGGAGTTGCCCGTGCTGCCCATACTACCAATCACATCACCCTGGTACACGCTATACCCGCAGCCTACATTAAATGTATCCAAGTGTGCATACAATGTCTGCCAGCCACCATCGTGGTCAATCACAACCACATTACCATAACCCCAATCGTTCCAACCAGCATACACCACCACTCCATTATCAGCGGCATAGATCGCATTACCCAGCGAGCCAGCAATATCGATCCCGAAGTGGTTGGTGGAGGGTGAGTAGTCGTATCCTGACAGGAAATGGTTCACGGTTGGCCAGATAAATGCGCCTGTACCCACCGCACCATCCACGATCGTGCCGCACGAGCCCGGACCCAGGATACGTGCCACGGCCGGGTCATCGCGCGAGATACGGGGCGCGCTCCAGGTGACGAAGTCACGCTCGCCCCCAGGGACAAACAGCATTGTACCTGGCTCAATATTGGGATGAGAGTAATCTCCCAATGTGACCGGGTCAAGGTGGTTCCCAGGGTAGTTAACGATAACTTCCGGCGTTACATCATAGCCATGCGCCACGCCATTCAAGCCCTCCCCTTCCGACCAACGGTGGTAGGTACCATCCATCGGCATAATATTCAGCTCCACCCCCGGGCGAATATTGTGGGGGTCGTCCGTTAGCGTATAATAGTTGCCCCACAGGATGGTTTCAGGTTTAAGCCCAAACATCTCGGCAATACCAAAGATGGTATCACCTTCTTTAATTGTATAAGTAGTGATCTCCGTGCGTGGGCGGGATGGGATTGTAGTATGGATCAGTGCCAGGCGTGAGATGCCATGATCATACGCGGGTATATTAGCTGCGTAAACCGGCATGATTGCCGGGACTGCCGTGGGAGTAGGTGTGGGTGCTTCAGCAGCCAGGGCAGCTTCGCGTGGTTGGCTGTTCACGGTTTGTTGAAAATGCAGGTAAAACAAGCGCATCCCCACCACTGCAAGCAATATCAGGGCGATAGTCAGGAACGCAGTCCCTACGCGATAAACCGTCTCACCCAAACCTGCATGAGATAGTCTTACCCAGATCAGTGACAGCCGGCTTTCTTTGGTTGTAATTCCCCCTGAAGGTGTCCGATCGGATACCTTCACATGGTCCTCGGCGGTAGGTGATTCGTCGAGATATGGATCATTTGTCATGGTTTTCGTTCCGAGAACATCTCCCGTAGCAATACCAGAAACTTGTGCTCAAAAGTGCGAACCCATTGGTAGGCTATGCATCATAACATTCCAGGGTATATGCGTCAAGCCATCCAGATTAGGGTCGATTAATGCGCTAGGGTGGACCAATCTGGTCAATAATTGACTGAGCTGCGGTTTGTGGGTCACTTTGGGCTTTAATCACATCAACCACAGCCTGCTGTAAGGCTGGTCCGAGGCTGGATATCATATCCGCCGGGGGCACGAGATGTGCGGAGAACGAGATTTGCTCGATGATCTTTCGCAGGTCAGGGTCCTGCCAGCTTTGGAGGGCCTCTATCCTTGGTGGCAGATAACCTGCCTCATAGGTCCACTCCGCCAAAAATTCAGTCTCAACCAGGTATTCAGCCAATTGAGCACTCAGCAAACGGCGCTGAGGGTCTTGCCCTGCCAAAGCCCAGCTCCAGCCGGTAGCCAGGGTGAAGGGTAAGCCATCTGGCGTGGGTACGGATACCAATGCCAGATCAGCTGTCGTGCCTGGGCTGTGCTTCAAATAGGTAGATGCCCACATCACAGCCATCGGGAATTGGTCTCCAACAAAGGTGTCCCAAACCTGTGTATCGTTTGAATACTGGGATAACCAATAGGGCATCACCCCCACCTGGCTGGCCTGTTGGTCAAATTCGAGAATATCTATCAGGGTGGCTTTGTCCAGCCAGGGTCGACCTGCAGCGTCTTGCAGACTTTCACCTTTTGCCAGGTACATGCAAAGCGTAAAGATGGCTTGCGGGTCGGATGCCGGGACGAGCATCACATCCCCAAGTGAGAGTGAAGTCTTCAGATCATGGGGTGTAGTTTCCACCAAGGCAGGATGGTAGGCTAAAACCAGGGCATCACCGGCGAAGGGGAGACCATACATACTTGCTTTAAGATGGGCGAGCTGATTGGCATAATCGAACCAGCCCTGGTCATCCATGGCACTGGTTAAGCCATCATAGGGGTAGAGCAATCCCTTTAGGGCTGCAGATTCGAGCAATGCTCGTGGAAGCAGCACCAGGTCGGGCAATGCCAGTGGGGCAGCCGCGTTGGCAGCTACTAATGCTTCCAGCATTCCACCTGCACCATCCAGGGCTTTTACCCGCACTTCAAGCCTGATGTCGGGGTTCTCAGCTGCATATTCATCCAGGCGAGCTTTGAGCAGCCGGCTGGCAGGACTATTGACATCAGGGGTGAACTCGGGCGGTAGCCAGATGCGCACAGTCGCCCCCCCTGTCGGTTGAGGTATGACAGCCGTCTCCCCAGGCGTGTTGGGGGCTAGGGTCTTTTCTGCTACAAGGGTAGCGGGAGTGGTGGGTGAAAGAGCCGTCTCAGGAATGGCTGTACCGACCTGGGTGCGGCTTCCCAGTGGAAATGGGAGAGAAGAGCACCCCACCAGGGTCAGCAGGAGCAGTACTATTATGCCGTGAGAATACCAGTGAACCATCAAATGAACGCTACTTTCTAAAACTTTACAGGATGGCTGACCAGCTCAACCAAAAGTTTAACCGCCTCTTGCACATCCCCAAAGTCGACCATCTCTGAAGGAGAGTGTACATAGCGGCAAGGGATGGAAAGGCACCCGGCTGGGACGCCTGCGCGGGTAAGCTGCATGGCGCGCGCATCCGTGGAACCTCCTTCCAGGATCTCCAGCTGATAAGGTAAGCCCAGCTTCTCAGCCCCATGCACCATCCAATCCACCACCCGCCGGTCCGCCAGCATACCACCATCGCGCACTTTAATTGCCGGACCGTTCCCCAGGCTGACTTCCATGCGCACCTTTGTACGGCGTGGAGTATCTCCGGTTCCGGTAACATCCACTGCCAGCCCCAGGTCAGGGTCAATACCAAATGCTGCCGTGGTTGCCCCGCGTACACCCACCTCTTCCTGGGCGCTGAAGACGAAGTATAACTGATGAGGGGTATCTTTGATCTGGCGCAAGGTTTCAATCAATACAGCTGCCCCGATCCGGTCGTCCATCGATTTTGCCACCAGCCGCTCTCCAAGATCGAGGAATGGACGGTCAAATACCCCCACATCCCCGACCGTCACCGGAGAATCCTGGTTGCTGGATAAACCCAGGTCTATATAAAGCTGCTCGAAGGTGGGAACCTTGGACATATCTTCCAATGGTTCCATAAAGATAATCCCTGATACACCCTTCAGGAAACGCACCCGACCCCCGATACATGTGTAGGGGCGCACTCCCCCAAGCGTGGTAAAACGTGCGAAACCATTCCCATCCACCTGGGTGACCATGATGCCAATTTCATCAATATGGGCTGCCAGCATGATCTTGATGCCGTCTGCGCTACCCTGCCCCTTACGTGCGATCAGGTTGCCCAGGGCATCCACACTCAGCTCATCCACATATGGCTCAATCTCTGCCCGCACCACAGAGCGGATTTGGGCTTCATATCCCGAAGGACCCGGGGTTTCGACCAGTTTTTGGATCAAAGGTTTCATACGTGCTCCTAGGTGTATCTTTATGCGGTTCTCATTGGCTATATTTAATCCACTGGATCTAACCAGCCTTCTTCATCTCTCGCCCGCTAAGACATCGGGGGTAAGATGGAATAAGGCAGTGGATACCAGGCTCAAGCAATTCTGCCAGTCGGACAGGCGCACAATGGATGCAGGGCTATGATGATATCTCCCCGGCACCGAGACAGAAACGCTTGGTATGCCCATGCGCTGTTTATGGACTGCCCCTGCATCTGTCCCACCCCCACCAGGTTGCCGAATTTGGTAGGGGATCTTGTGAGCCTCAGCAGTCTCTACCAGATAACGAACCAGGCGCGGGTCAGACAAGGTGCTTGAATCGGCTATATAAATCGCTGGGCCAGCTCCCAGACGTGTATTATAGCGAACGTTCTCGTCGACATCCCAGGCTGGCAGATCATAGGCAGGTGTAGAATCCAAGACAATGGCCATATCTGGGTCGAAAGCAAAAGCAGCCACGCGTGCACCACGCAACCCGATTTCCTCCTGGACGGTAAACGCAGCCTGCAAGTCAATGTGTGGTGGGGCATGTTTGACCAGCTCAATCAACATCGCCACCCCCAGGCGATTATCCAAAGCCTTGCCTCTCAGGCTTGGGCCTAATTGAATAAATGAGGTCGCAAACGCAGCCCGGTCGCCGACTTTGACTATGTCGGACGCAAGGCCAACGTCAAGGCGCAATTCATTTAAAGAAAACGGTCTCTTGCGTTCATCAGGCTCGGTAAGGTGAATAGGTTTAATCCCAATCACTCCGGGTATATGTTTTTTGCCTATCCACATCACCTTGCCGGGTAGGTCAGCAGCAGTCAGCCCCCCAACGGTTTCAAATCGATAGATGCCTTTGCCTCTGTCATTGGTAATCATTAATCCAACTTCATCCATATGCGCAGCAAGCATCACCCGTAAACAATGCTCTCCAGTCCCATGCCTGGTGGCAAGTACATTTCCCAGTGTGTCTACTTTTACTTCGTCTGCATGAGGGCGGATTTCTTCCAATACAATTTTGCGCACCTCGCCTTCATCTCCTGAGACGGCACAGGCATTTGACAGGTTCTCCAGGAGCTTGAGTTGCTCATCCCCAATCTGTGGAACTCGCGTTTCTTCTATCATTTTCGCCATGGTCAATCACCCCAGGTAAGTTTATCCATGAAATCTTCATCCAGGCGGTCAATAAACTCTGCCACCAATCGCCCGGCGCGGGTTATGTCTTCCAGCGCGACCATCTCCACCGGTGTATGCATATAACGCAGTGGAATGCCTATGACCATATTGGGAATGCCCTCTGCCACCACCTGCATCGCATCAGTATCCGTTCCAGAGTAGCGTGGAGCGGGTTCCAAAGATAAGGGAATATCGAGCTTTTTAGCCAGTTTTTTAATTTTTTTATACAGCACCGGGTGAACCATAGGTCCCCAAATTAAGGTAGGTCCTTTTCCTATTGGATAGGTCCTATGCTCGGGGCTTCCAAGACTGTTGCCAAAAGTCACATCGATGGCGACCGCCAGGCTCGGACGAAGCTGGAAGGCAGAGGTGAGTGCACCCCCGAGTGTAGTTTCTTCCTGCACTGTCGCCACTGCCCAAACATCCCACACATGCGGCCTCAGGCGCAGCAGCTCAAGGCAATACGTGAGGGCAGCAACCGACGCACGGTTATCCAATGTATGACCGACCAGTGTTTTACCGGCAGTCTCGATGGGCGGCTGTGCAAATGAGATGGGATCTCCAACCCTCACCAGATTGGTCACTTCATCCGGTAGCAGACCAACATCCACCAGCAGGTACTCTAACGATACAACACCACCCGGAACACCGGAAGGCAGCAATCGCTCTGGCGTAGGAACGATCATGCCTGGCAAATCCCTGCGTCCATGGACAGTCACCATCTGACCGGGCAAGACACGCACATCAATCCCTCCAATGGAGGTGATGCGCAGGAAGCCATCTATGCTGGCATTCACCATCAAACCAATCGCATCCATGTGGGCAGCGACAAGAATGCTTGGTCGTGGTTTACTTCCGGTACCACGCTGCAAACCGTGCAGGCTGCCCAACCGGCTAACGCTCAGCGCGTCGGTCACCCCTTCCCAGCTCTTTTCGATCAATGGGCGTACAGCAGATTCATAACCGGAAATACCGGGGGCTGAGATTAATTGTTTCAGGAATGTAAGGATTTCTGTCATGTTTTTATCGGTGGATAGCATCAATCTTCATGGTGTTCGGTGATCAGGGATGCGGGTTGCCTGGAAACGGTGGTGGAGGCGTGTAGCTCGGCGAGGATCTCGATGTGCTGGTGGCAGTGGGCGTATCAGTCTCTGTGGGTGGAGGTATATTCGTAGAAGTGGCAGAAGGAAGGGGAGTACGGGTAAAAGTAGCGGAAGGGAGAGGTGTTTTGGTAGATGTGGCCGATGGAATAAGCGTCTTGGTAGAAGTGACGGAAGGAATAAGTGTCTTGGTAGAAGTCGGCGGCAGGAAAGGCGTATTGGTCGGTGATGGCGTGGTGCTGGTTGTGGGTGTTTGAGTAATTGTTGGGGTGTTGGTGGTGGTTCCAGTGGGTGTGATCGTGGGTGATTGGCTGGGAGTAACAGAACCAGTGGGTGGAGGTTGTGTGAAGGTGATGGTGAGCGTCTGCGTGCCAAAAACTACCGGGGTCCACGACGAGGTAATGGTGGGTGTGACGGACGTTTGCCCGGATTTTGGTGCCAGAAGTGATGCCACCAGCCCGGCGCAGTAACAAGGGATGGTAGCAAGAATGATAGCAATGAGTACCTTGCGCATCCGGGAGCGAGCAAATGGGTCAGAAGTCATGATTAGGGCCTAACGCGGGAGATGATAACACCAAGTCAATAAAATGGCAATCAAGGTATCCGAGGCACGGTTATCTCACGTGCAACCTGCGGTACAATGCTGAGGTGCAATGGATTTTTCTCTCACCCCACTTCGATGACGTAGCCTTTTCTTGCGGCGGCCTGGTTTGGGAGCTGGTACAAGCCGGTAGTACCGTGGGCGTCTGGACAGTTTGTGCGGGCGAGCCTCCCGGAGGGGTCCTTTCCCCCTTTGCCAATGAGTTACATGCCCGTTGGGAGGCAGATCAAAATGCACCCGCCTGGCGCAGGACGGAGGACTTAAAATCCTGCAAGCGCTTAGAAGCTGACAGCCGTTATCTTGGCCTCCCTGATTGCATCTATCGCCGTCATCCTCAAACGGGTGAGTTCCTGTATGCTTCTAGTGCAGCCCTAAATGGGCCTATCCAACCAGGGGATGTTCACAACCTGACAGGTTTGCAAACCGATCTAAAACAACACCTTCCCAGCCATTCGATCCTGGTGTGTCCATTGGGGCTGGGCAACCATGTGGACCACCAGCTTACCCGTCTTGCGGCCGAAGGGTTGGGTCTCACGGCATGGTATTATGCTGATTTCCCGTATGTGCTCCAATGTGGGGCGGAGTTGGAAAAATTGGAACAGGAAGACTGGTTTAGCCAGGTCTTTCCTATCTCACAGGATGGCTTGCTTGCATGGCAAGATTCAATTGCTGCCCATGGCTCACAGATTAGCACTTTCTGGGCAAGTGAAGCTGAGATGCGCCAGGCAGTTGCAGGTTATCTACATTGGAATAATGGGATACGCTTGTGGCGAAGGTTTGAATCGTGAATTAACCTTGGAAATATCATCTTGCGTTTCCATGGGATATGTGCTAAAATCTGCGACGCGGTAGCTGGGAAGTTATGTTTCCCCTGCCGCATACTTTTCATAAGGGGCAGCCCAGGTGTATCGCTCCTAATTTAATGTAAAGAATCGCTCCAAAGGAGTGGTTCTTTCATCTTATAGACAGGATAGGAAGATGCCTCCCTCATTCTTGACCAAGCAAGGCTACCAGAAACTACAGGAAGAGCTGGAATACTTGCGAACAGTAAAACGCCATGAAGTTGCCGAACGGTTGCACGAGGCAATGGAAGGCGGAGAGCTAATTGAAGACGCCGAATACGAAGCTGCCAAGAACGAGCAGGCTTTCGTCGAAGGGCGCATCCTGGAACTGGAAGTGCTCCTGGCAAATGCGCGCGTAATCGAAGAGACTGCCAAAGAGGACCATGTCCAGGTTGGATCAACCGTTACAATTCGGGAAGGCGAAAACCCGGAAGAAGTCTACACCATCGTTGGTCCGGCAGAAGCCGAACCGCGCAATGGTCGCATCTCAAATGAGTCACCATTGGGGCGGGCGTTAATGGATCACCACCCTGGGGATGTGGTGCGTGTGGACGCGCCAGGCGGAACCTTCACCGTCAGTCTTTTAAAGGTGGCATAAGAACGGGGCTAATATTCAACCCCGCGCAAGGAATCCATGCGCGGGGCTTTTTTCTTAAATAGACCGCATTTTGAGTGAACTGCTTTTTATGACCAACTTTGTAAGAAAAACAAAGGTATTGGAGCGATAACATGATGAATGAACCCACCTCCCTGGAAATGAATCGTTTAGAGAAATTGGAACGCCTGCGTGCCAAGGGAATCGAGCCGTACCCTACCCGCACCATACGCACCCACACCAGCCAATCAGCCAGCCAGGCGTTTGAAGTCGCCGAAGCTGCTACCGCTCAGGATGAGCAACCACAGCCTGTCAAGGCCGCTCTCGCAGGCAGGTTGCGTTCTATGCGCCCGATGGGTAAGATCACATTCGCGCACATCGAGGATGGCGAAGGGCGCATCCAGCTTTTCCTACGGGCGAACGACATCGGGCAGGAGCAGATGGACTTTTTCAACCGGGAGTTTGACCTGGGGGATTTCGTCCAGGCAAGCGGTGAGATGTTCCGAACCCGCTCGGGAGAGATCTCATTGCGGGTGGATGCTTTCCAAATGCTGGCAAAAGCCATCACACCTTTGCCTGCGGCTAAAGATGAGCTGGTGGATGGTGAGCTCGTCCGCCACGCCCTCCTGGCTGACCCGGAAGTGCGCTATCGCCAGCGCTATGCTGACCTGGCAGTAAATCCGGAAGTTCGCCAGGTCTTCCAGACCCGGGCAGCGATTGTGACCGCTTTACGTAGCTTCCTGGACGGGCAAGGCTTCCTGGAAGTGGAAACACCCATGCTGCAACCGATTTACGGCGGAGCGGCTGCACGTCCTTTCATCACCCATCACAACCAGCTCCACCAAGACCTGTACCTGCGCATCTCTTTTGAGCTGTATCTAAAGCGCTTATTGGTCGGTGGGATTGAACGCGTGTACGAGATTGGGCGCGATTTCCGTAACGAGGGCGTTTCGTTTAAACATAATCCCGAGTTCACCCAGCTGGAGTTCTACTGGGCTTATGCGGATTACCTCAAGGTCATGGAGATGACCGAACAAATGATTGCTTATGCGTGCGATCAAGTGCTGGGCAAGCGCAAGGTCAACTACAACGGTCACGAGCTCAACTTTAATATCCCATGGCCGCGCCTGGAGCTGCGCCAGGGAATACTAAACACCTCCGGGATTGATATTGCCTTGTACCCAACGGCAAAAAGCCTTGAGGCAGTGATGAAAGAACGCGGGATAGAAACCAAACCTGGGGAAACGCGCGGCAAGCTGATCGACCAGTTATTGTCCGACTTCCTTGAGCCAACTTTAATCCAGCCCACCTTTCTGTATGACTATCCGCGGGATTTATCACCGCTTGCCAAGAGCAAACCCGGTGACCCGCTGACGGTGGAACGTTTCGAAGGTTATGTAGCCGGACTTGAGCTATGCAATGCCTTTACTGAGCTGAATGACCCGCTCGACCAGGAGAAACGCTTCTTTGAAATGGGGCGCGATTATCAAGCTGAAGACGAGGAACACCACCCCATGGACGAGGATTACTTGCGTGCGATGCGTTACGGCATGCCCCCCAGTGGAGGCTTTGGGATGGGGATCGATCGCCTGATCATGCTTATGACCGATAACCCCAATATTCGCGAAGTGATCCTGTTCCCGCACCTGCGTACGCGCGAAGAATAGATCTACGAAAAGGCAAACTGGCGGTGTGCAATCCGCCAGTTTTTATTTTTAAGTGCAACATAAAAATTTTATCCCCGCTAACATGGCATTAAAATTATGCGGTAATATTGTTGTGGCTTGTTCCTGCTTAATTCCCATTAGCACCCACAAGGGTTGAGATGAAACCACAATCAAACACATTTCCCGTCATCGCCTCCGTCTTATCACCCCACGCCCTCATCAGGGACATCCTACCGGGTTTTGGAGTAGGTTCATTTGCTGAGTGTAAGCTCTACTCAGGCGGTTTTAACCACACTTACCGGGTTAAAACCGTCGGTGGCAGCATCTATTATTTGCGCGCTTACCGCATCCAATGGCGCACCCTGGCTGATATCCAAGTTGAGCTGGATGTGCTCAACCATCTGAAGGGTAAGGGCTTCCCTGCCGCCAGTCCCGTTCCTTACAAAGATGGTCTACCTTTCTGCGCCGTCCCTGCCCCGGAGGGCAATCGGTTCCTGGCGCTCTTCACTGAAGCGCCTGGAGCAGAGATTTCCTACGATCACGAACCCGTAGGAAATGCCCAACGCTACGGACGGGCTGTAGCTCAAATGCACAACGCCCTCGAAGACTTCAACAGCCCGCACCCACGCTTTCACCTGGATCTCGAACACTTTATCGACCAGCCCCTGCGCAATATCCAGCCATTTCTGTCCCATCGACCGGATGATTGGAATTACCTCCAGCAGTTTGCCGAGACACTGCGCCAGCGGATCTTAGCCATGCCCGCTGAGTTGCTCGAGCAGGGCTTCTGCCATGGTGACCTGCAGGGCTACCACGCCAATCTTTCTCCAGATGGCGCACTAACCTTTTTCGACTTTGACTGCGGAGGTTTTGGTTACCGGGCTTACGATCTGGCTGTTTTCCTTTGGTGCTGCCGGCTTGAGGATGCAGTTAGCGTGCGCTGGTCGCCATACCTGAAAAACTACCGGGAAACCCGTTCCATCCATGAGCGGGATGTAGAGGCTGTCCCATTGTTCGTCTGCGCCCGCTATCTATGGCACATGGGTGTGCATACTCAGAATTCCCCAGATTGGGGTATCGATTTTCTCAATGACAGGTATTTTGACAGTCACTTAAAGGATTTAAGACAGGCGGAAGAAGATTATTTACTCAAGTAAAAGTTGGAAATCCCCGCCGTTTGGTATACAATATCTCATCTATTTTATTGTTAGTGAGCATAATCAATACCAGAGCAAGAACAAATCGGAGGCGAACTCATGAAGGAACAAACTTTCCGGGTTTATGGCTATCGCTGGGTGGTTCTGGCAGTGTTCATGTTCATCAACCTCACCATGCAAATGCTTTGGATCACCTATGCTCCCATCACCGGGCCGGCAGCCCAATATTATGGGGTTACCGACTCGCAGATTGGTCTTCTGGCCATGACCTTCATGATCGTATATATTCCGCTCTCCATCCCAGCCTCCTGGGTGATTGACAGGTATGGTTTCCGCCTGGCAGTAAGCATCGGGGCTGTGTTGATGGGTATCTTTGGCATAACGCGCGGTCTGGCTGGTGCGAATTATACGCTTGTCCTGCTAAGCACCATTGGCATTGGCATCGCACAGCCCTTTCTAATGAACTCCTGGACGAAAGTGCCCGCCAAGTGGTTCTCCATCAATGAACGTGCCACTGCTGTCGGTTTGGTTACGCTGGCCAACCTGGTCGGAACTGCCCTCAGCATGCTGCTGACACCCATCTTGGCGGAACAGATGCCCATTCCAACGGTCCAGCTGATCTTTGGCGGGTTATCCGCCATTGCCGCGGTGTTATTCGTCATCCTCTCGCGTGAGCAACCGGTCACACCACCCTGCCCACCGGGGATGGAAGTCCGATCCCTGATGCTGGATGGTTTAAAACAAATCCTGCGGTCTGTGCCATTCTGGCTGTTTGTGATCGTCTATTTCGTGGGAATGGGGATTTTTAATGGCATCAGCACCTGGGTGGAGAGCATCATCCGGCCGCGCGGGTTTACCCCCACGGATGCAGGGACTATGGGAGCGCTGATGGTGCTTGGCGGCATCATCGGTGCGGTGGTCTTCCCGTCCCTCTCCGATAAACAGCACAAACGCCAGCGCTACATGCTGCTTGGGGTGCTGTTGGCAATCCCTGGACTGCTGGGGGTAACATTTGCCAATCTGTACGGGCTACTGCTTGTATCCGCCTTTTTATTGGGTTTCTTCCTGATCAGTGTTGCTCCGATTGGCATGCAATATGTAGCCGAGATCACTTACCCTGCCCCTGAGGGTACTTCTGCCGGTTTAATCCAGCTGTTCGGGCAGGTGTCGGTGGTTTTCGTTTATGTTATGGAGGCGATGAGAAGCAAAGATGGGGCATTCACCCCATCTTTGTTGCTGGCAACAGTCCTGTTGGTGGTTTTGGCTGGGGTGATCAGTAAGATGAAGGATCCACCAGCTCGAAATCTGTGATGGTTTAGCGTACGCCACATTTTCTAGCTTAGAATTTATAGATAGTGCCTCCCCCTCCAGATGCCGAGTATGCCTCAATCGCGATGCGCATCTCGACCAGATCGGTCCAAAAGTATGCCAGCTGAGACTGGTGACAGGCGATCCCGTCCTGCCAGGCCTTGATACCATCCGGGGATACCTCCAGCGAAAATCGTCCGGCCTGAGAGGGGACCCAATCCGCCAGGTCAAGTTGCTCCTGGAGAACATAGGGGTAATCAATGTAGTGCCAGAGTGATATCCCCAGGCACTCGGCGGCTCTGCGCGTCAAAACATGGTCGCGATGTTGTCCGATGGCCAGAGGGATTACCAGCTCGCATTCTTCCGGCATATTCTTCTGCAGGAAATCGGTTACCTGTGGGATTAATGGGATTCGCCCGGCTCCAGCGGGCTTTCAATATCGTCAGACACTTTGATTACCGTTTCGTCTGTGCACGGATAATAACGGTAGATACAATCCGGCATGGTATAGCGCCGGTAGGCTGCACCTAACACCCGGCAGCAAGCTGCATCTTCCATGCTACGCGCGTGAGGTGCATCCACTCCCTCCAATTTCCAGAAGATATGCAGCATCTTTGCGAAGTCGCTCAGGGGTTTATCGCCTGGGGGAGCACCGGCACATATGGTCCAGATTTCGACATGCTCACCCCTTTTGACCAGCTCCCAGACCATGCCACCCGCCGATAGCACCACATCATCGAAATGCGTAGATAAAAAAATCCATTCTTTCATGCATACCCTCCAACTTTGTCTGGATCAGTATTGCCATGGTCGTTCAGGTCTATCAGTATCATTATGATGGAGAAAAGGAACCCACCTGCAAGAAATACTATCGCTGAGAAAATAAAAAGCACCATGAAAGTGCTCCTGGTCAAGCTGCCCAGCAACAACCTTAAGATCCGTGATTAAAGAGTAGCGGATAATCCCAACAAAGATTATTATTTGCCATGTACCGCCTGGCTTTGTGCCTGGGTGCCAGTTGCCTGGCCTAGACAAGGACTGTGCTCGGGCAAACTATAACATAATTAAAAGTGGATTACAATCCCATGCATCCATGCGCTCCATTCAGACTATAATTTCACCACACTATCTGTTGGGATGGTCATAAAATTGCTCGCTCGTGCAGCCAGTATTGAGACTGACCCTAAGCCAGGCTCCAGCAGACCTGTTGAACAGGAAGGTAAATCCAATGACGATGCATCCGGTAGATGAGCTCAATGATGTACGTCTCCAGATCGTGAAGATTAGCAACGAGTTATATTCCAGGGGCCTGCTCACCGCCACAGGCGGGAATATCAGCGCCCGGTGTGAGGATGACTCCGGTGAAATCTGGATCACTCCAGGAGGTATCTATAAAGGTGACCTGCACCCAGAAATGATGGTGCGGATAGATCTGCGAGGCAAGCTCAAAAACGATGCAAATTACCTGGCTTCCAGCGAATACCGGGTACACTGCGCCATTTATCGCTCCAGACCGGAGATCCATGCGGTGGTCCACACCCACGCCCCACAAGCCACCCTGATGGCACTTAGCGGGACCAAATTCATGCCCATATCGCTTGAATCGGCCTTTCTCGGAGATATCCCCGTGGTACCTTTCATCATGCCGGGTACGGAAGAGCTGGGTGAAGCAGTTACCAAAGCCATGGGAGCTGGCTTTGCGATTTTGATGCAAAATCATGGCCTGGTGGTGGCAGCCAGCAATTTGCGCCGTGCAGCCGACATCACTGATGTGATTGAGGTAACCGCACAGAAGCTTCTTACTTGCAGAGCATTGGGTGTCACCCCGCCCGTGTTGCCGGAGGAGACGGTCGATTCGATCCGCAAAATGGGAAATTTATTGGCGTAGATGACCATGCCCCAGCTTGTTAATGGTCAGCAAGAGCCAATTATATCTCCGTCCTTAAATAGGACGCATAATCTTTTTACTGAGGAGGCTATTTATGCCCACCGATTCCGCATCCCAAGCATTGGCAATATTGCGCAACCCAGCCACCTTTCAATGGTATGTCATAACGCTGTTTGCTCTCATCGTCTATGTGTATGCCGTCGAGGTGGAGCGGCGCAATTGGAACCTGGTCTTTGCCGGCCTGGCTTTTTGGGGCATGGATTGGTTCAATGAAATATGGAATGGATTGGTCTTTCACTTCACCAATGTTGCCCCCGTCTGGGGTGCGCCCGGTAAGACAGCTTTCCTGTTGTTGATTGGCTTAAACATCGAAATTTGCTTCATGTTCGCCATTGCCGGGGTTACCTTCTCCAAGCTGCTGCCAGCCAATAAAAGTCTCAAAGTACTGGGAGTACCGAATCGCCTGTTTCTCGCCATAACTGGCTCGATTTTCTGCGTCATTGTCGAGCTACTCCTGAATGCGGCTGGGGCATTGACCTGGGATTATACCTGGTGGAACATCGGCGCTCCATGGTTGATCTTCCTGATCGGTTACCTGCCCTTCTTCCTGGTCTCATTTTGGGTATTCGACATGCCAACCTTGCGCCAGAAAGCCATCACCGTCGGCAGTATCCTCGGTTTTGACCTGATCTGCCTGGTCGTATTTGCGGGTATTTTAAACTGGATTTAGGGCTGGCTTACCAATTAGGCTCGGGGGTGGCGATGAACAGCAGGGACTGCAAGACCCACCCCTGCCTGCCATCCTCGATCACCAGTACCTGAACCCAAAGATTCCCTTCCACTTGCTGGGGATTCCCTAACACTTGTACCAGCATGCCCTGCATAATAGGCGCTGCCACGATGGATCCTGTGAAGCCTGGCTCTGACCGGATTTGCGCTCCTTGGGGTGGATCAATCCGGGCATAGACCGGTACAGGGGTTGGAGTTAATGTATTGGTGGGAACCGGGGTGGAGGTTGGTGTATTGGTAACTGTTGGCGTAAGCGTCGGTGGAACTGGCGTATACGTAATAGTCGAGGTCGGTGGGATGGGTGTACGTGTACTTGTGGCAGTGGGAGTATAGGTTGGAACAGCAAGCGGGCTCCCAAACCACCCAAGGGTTGCACTGAAGGCACCAAAACCAAACACCAGTGCCAACACGATCAATGTAATTACTCCCCCCAGGGAATATCCCCATACGGTCATCGGCCGGAAGCCAAGGAAAGCCAGGGTTATCACTCCAAGCAACACCGCCCATGCAAGGTGGATGGCGAACACCACCAATCCATCCGGGAATAAATGGGGTGCGCCACTGCTAAAGCCATAACCAGCCACCGATAGTGGCAGGAAAAGCGTGTACGCCAATGCAACGCTGGGTGCAGACGGGCTGCGTTCATGATGCGCCATGGTCGCAGCAGCAAAGATTGCACCCACACTCAGCACAATCAGGTTGATCCATGAAAGCTCAGCATTCAAATAAGCCAGACTCAGGGAGGATATCATCCAGGTGCGTCCGAGCAGTCCTGCTACAATCCCCACAATAAAAACCAACAGGCTGCCGATTAGCATTCCCACCAGGCTGCGAGCGAATAATTTATAAGAGCCCACTACCGTCCCAAACGAAAGCCCAATTAACGGCGCCATCAATGGTGCGAAAACAGCCCCCAGTACCAACAAAGCTGGGGCATTAAGGACAATCCCACTACAGAAAATTACCCCCGATACGACAGAAAACAGGAAAAAATCAAAACTGGGCGACGTACGGCGTCTGAACTGATCCAGCACAATGGCGCGTTCATCGGCTTCCAAGGGTGCCAGTAAGCGGCGTGCCCGTCTCCGTCGCGCCGGTGGCATCAGATCAGGGTCATCAGGGATACGTTCAGTCTTTGGCAGGCTCATTTGCGTAAGCTGGCAACAATCCTAAGTGGTTTTTCGAGTAGTTCCAATGCCTGTTCTATATTTGCAACAACCAGGTCAGCCCTCAACAGAGTTTCCACAGCTGTCCCCTCGGGCGAGAGTATACACATCCCCAAGGCAGCAGCCTGGAGCATTCCTGCATCATTTGCGCCCTGACCAATCGCCACGACCGTGCCTGCTCCCAATTGTTGCACGTAATTTACTTTCTGCTCAACCTCTTTGCCTGGGTGAATGCGCACAGCTTTTAAGTTGAGCTGATGGTCAATGACATCTTGTTTTCCATGAGTATCTGCGGTCAGTAAATGCAGGGTTAAGCGGTCGCGCAGGGCATTTAATCCATGCTTCGCACTTTCTGTGAGCTGTCCATCCACCGCCAGTGTCCCGTTCACATCGCACACCAGGTGCTGTAGCTGGATCAAACCTCGCCCCGGGATATTCAGCTCGATCATGAACTTATTATACTCCAACGAATTTTTATAGATTATTATCCCAATCACCTCAAGTAGACCGCCTTGTAGTACAATACGCGCCGACCACATTGCTGGAGAAATGTCTCTTGAGGCTTAATTCTCGATACAGGTTGTATGCCATTTTATTCACGTGCCTGGGTTTGCTAGTCTCTGCCTGCGGCACACGTATTTCCACGAATACACCAGGCCTCACCCCTTCCCCCAACCCTACTGCCACCACCACGCCAATCCCCACTCTCGCAGCCTCACCGACGCCTGTGCAGCCTATGGCGGTATTACTGGCAACCACTGGGGCTGACCAGGCTTCTGTGAGCAGCTTGCAGACCGGTTTGAATGATACCGTTACCACCGCGGGGTTAGAATGGCAGGTCAGGCAACAGCTTACGGTGGACGACCTGGTCCCCGAGCTGCGTCTGGTGCTTGCGGTACCGCCCGACCCCGGGCTGGCAGAGCTGGCAGCTTCTGCTCCTGCAACGCAATTTCTGGCGCTTGGCATCCCTGGGTTGAAAGCTGCCCCCAACCTGACCTTGATTGGTGGGGAAGGGGAACGTCCCGACCAGCAGGGATTCATTGCAGGCGTGATCGCTGCGATGGTTTCAGTAGATTGGAGAGTAGGGTCGATCAGCCTGGCAGATTCAGTTGAAGGACGCTCCGCTCGCTCGGGCTTCTTGAATGGGGTGGAATATTTTTGCGGCTTGTGCCGCCCCATTCACCCGCCATACTATGAGTATCCATTGTACATTGAGCTGCCCTCCACCGCCTCCACCACCGAGTGGCAGGAAGCAGCCAACTATATGGTTGATCATTACGCTCAAACGGTGTTTATCTTCCCCGGTGCCGGCGACGAAACCATGCTTTCCATTTTGGCACAGGCGGATGTGAATATCATCAGCAGTGGAGAGCCTCCCCAGGCTGCCCCTACAGGCTGGGTCCTTTCACTGACAACCGACCCACTTTCCCTCATCCAAAACCAGGTGGAAGGTATCCTGAATGGCAGCATAGCGGGTGGGCAGTCTCTGGATGTCCCCATACAATTCACTCAGATAAATCCAACCATCTTCACGCCTGGCAAACAGAGATTGGCCCAGCAGATTTTATCCGACATGCAAGCCGGGTACATTGATACCGGGGTGGATTTGACCACGGGCGAGTTACTTCCTTAATAAATTAAGCAATTACGCACAAACTGGGTAAAAACAGGTAATATATCAATCAATTAGGAGTTTCATAACACCATTTTCGATCTGGCTACCTCTTGTGGAAAGTTCAGGATCATTTTGGAGAAGTTCAAGGCCATTTTCCCGGACTATTTTGGAGGAGAATGAAATGTATAAGAAGTTGTCATCCGTAATGGCTCTTCTCTTGATAACCACCCTGTTCCTGGCAGCCTGCCAAACTGCCACCCACACTCCCAAAAATTATGAAGGAGATTGCCCCAAAGCTGAGGTTTTATGTGTGGGGCTGGTGACCGGGCTCGACGGGATCGAGGATCATTCCTTTAACCAGACTGCCTGGGAAGGCATGCTGAAGGCAAAGACAGAGAACGTGGCGGATTGGGTGCAATACATCGAGACCGTTGACTCGAAGGACTATTACAATAATATAGTCACATTCACCGATGCTGGTTACGACGTCATTGTAACCGTCGGTGACCTACTCGGTGAGGCAACTGCCACTGCAGCGAAAAGTTATCCGGGTACCGATTTTGTTGCTGTGGAGCAGGGCCAGGGTGAAGCTTTACCCAACCTGGTTGGACTTGTCTTCCACGAGGACCAGTCTGGTTTCCTGGCTGGTGCTCTGGCTGCCCAGATGACCAAGACCAACACGATTGCCGCTGTACTTGATGAGAACACTTACCCGTCGATGGTGGCATTCAAAGAAGGCTACGAGGCTGGGGCCAAATACATCAACTCCAACATCCATATTATTTCCACTTATAACCCTGGTAAATCGAAGGTGACCATCACCGACCCCGAATGGGGTGCCAATATTACTGCCCAGACGATCCAGAATGGCGCTGACGTCGTCTTTGGCGGCAGGAGCAGGACCGGTATAGGAGCTTTGATTGAAACCGCCGGTCATCCGGGCTTATACTGTATCGGAGTTGACACCGACCAGTGGGAAACCAATCCTGAGGTGCGAACCTGCCTGATCTCCAGTGCCGTGAAGCTGATCACCCCAGCTGTGTTCGACCTCGTCAAGCTAGCTAAGGATGGTAACTTCCCCACCGGTAACTTCTATGGCAGTTATGGTATGTCCCCCTACCATGACTTTGATAGCGTCATCCCGCAAGCGGTTAAGGATAAAATGAGCCAGATCTCAGCCGGTCTGAAGGACGGTTCCATCACCACCGGCTACAATCCAGGTAAGTGACTTCTTCACACAATCAAAAAGGCGTACCTTTAAGATACGCCTTTTTGATTGATAAATGGTGATGTACTTCACTGTTTCTCGTACGACTTTCCTTCTGAAGCTGGAGGGATCGCACGGCCTACCACCCCCGCCAGGCTACCCCTACGAGGCGGGTCTTTTCACTGGCGACCACCGGCTTTCCCTACACAAAATCAGGTGGGAGACATTCTGAATGGCAGTATGCCCGGTGGGTAATCTCTGGTTGGTCCCATGAAATTCACCCAGATAAACACAGCCCTCTTCATGCTGGTAACCAGAGATGAGCCCAGCAGATTTTATCTGACTTGCAAGCCATGTAAATTGATACCGGTGTGGATTGACAACTGGCGAAAATCGTCCATAATTATATGGACATTCATTGTAAATAAAACGAAGGGAGGTAAATAGTCGAAAATAATAGTTATTAATAACACCATTGCCAATCTGGCTGCTTCTTGCTATACTATTAGAGTCCCTTTCGGGAAAAACAATTTTTTTACCCAAACTCTCTAGGAGGAGAATCGTTATGTACAAGAAATTTTCTGTAGTAATGGCTGTCATCATGATAGCCAGCATGTTCCTGGCAGCCTGCAAGGCAGCTGCTCCGACTGAAGCTGACTGTTCCAAGGCAGACGTATATTGTGTTGGTCTGGTGACTGATGTCGGTGAGATCGACGACAAGTCCTTCAACCAGTCAGCTTGGGCTGGAGTTCAGCAGGCTGAAACTGACCTGGGCGCTCTGATCAACTATGTCGAGACCAAAGACGCCAAAGACTACATGGCCAACATGCAGCTCTTCATTGACAAGGGTTACGACGTCATCGTGACCGTCGGTTTTGCCATGGGAACCGCCACAGTCGAAGCCGCCAAAGCCAACCCGAATGTCAAGTTCATCGGAGTAGACCAGGGCCAGTGGACCGAGACTGTGCCTAACGTGATCGGCCTGATCTTCCACGAAGACCAGTCGGGCTTCCTGGCTGGCGCTCTGGCCGCCCAGATGACCAAGACCGGCACCATCGCAGCTGTACTCGGCACGGATTTGATTCCCCCAGTCGTAGCCTTCAAGGAAGGCTATGAAGCTGGTGCCAAGTATATCAATCCTGCTATCAACATTATCTCCACCTACCACCCGGGTGGTTTGGATGTGGCCTTCACCGACCCTGAATGGGGTGCCACAACCGCTGCCCAGGCGATCCAGAACGGCGCAGATATCGTCTTTGGTGCCGGTGGCAAGACCGGTAACGGCGCTTTGGGTGAAGTTGCTAAACACGCTGGCCTGTACTGCATCGGGGTTGACACCGACCAGTGGGATACCGTTCCCGAGGCACACCCCTGCCTGATCTCCAGCGCCATGAAGCTCATCACCCCGAGTTTGTTTGGCCTGCTCAAAGATGCAAAAGCGGGTACATTCACACCCGGCAATTTCTATGGCTCTGCTGGCCTGGCTCCGTACCACGATTTTGATAGCGTCATCCCACAGCCAGTCAAGGACAAGATTACCGAGATTGGAACTGGCTTGCTTGATGGCAGCATTACCACCGGTTACGGCGGGTAAACAGTAAATAATCAATAGAAAAACGGTGCACTTCCAATGTGCACCGTTTTTTTTATATATGAATTATTTCTTTAAGACGATATGCTCAATCTACTTTACTCAAAATGAATTTTTGGGTAAAATCAATAAGTTAATCGTATATTCATCTTCTCGCAAGGTGGCTGCTTGCGGGAAATAAATCAGCCTTCGGGAAGAGTGCACAATCTATGGACTCTGATCAAAAAGCCCCATCCCAACCCACGTTTCTGCGCACTATGCTGGATGTCTTGCTCAATGAGAACGTGTGGCGCGCCATTGCCGTCCAGGTAGTGGCAGTGCTGTTGGCCGTGCTCATTGGAGCCATCATCCTGCTTGTCTCAGGCGCTAATCCGTTCGAAGCTTATGCCGCTCTCCTGAGAGGCTCCTTCGGCACCCCCACCGCCTTGGGGCGCACGCTTGAAAAAGCTACACCTCTGATTTTTAGCGGGCTGGCAGTCGCCTTTGCCTTCAAGGCTGGCATGTTCAACATTGGCGCCCAGGGGCAGCTGTTATTTGGTGCCATCACTGCCGCTTTTCTAGGCTTTTCCATCCACGGTCTTCCGGCTTTTATTCACATGCCCCTGGCTTTAATCGGTGGTGCCCTGGCTGGCGGTATTTACGGCATTATCCCTGGCGCTCTCAAGGCCTACCGCGGGGTACACGAGGTCATTACCACCATCATGCTCAACTATATTGCCATCAACATCACAGACTATCTTGCCGATGGCCCCTGGAAGGATGCCTCCCCTGGAAACGTTGTGGCCCGCACCCCGGTCATCGAGCCTTCTGCCAGCATCGGTAAGCTCGGACCTGTCCCAATCGGGTTCATCATCGCCATCCTGATTGCCTTTGTCGTCTGGTGGCTGTTGCAGAAGACGACCCTCGGCTTTGAGATCCGCATGGTGGGTCTCAATCCCGACGCCTCCCGTTATGCTGGTATTAAAGTGGCAAAAACCTTGATCCTCACCATGGTCATCAGCGCCATTCTGGCAGGGATAGGAGGTGCCATTGAGACCCAGGGGGTGGTTGGGCGCTACCAACCCGGTTTCAACACCGGATTGGGTTTTGACGGCATCACTGTAGCCGTGCTTGGCAAGACCCACCCATTTGGCACCATCCCGGCAGCCCTCCTGATAGGCGCTATGAAAGCCGGGTCGAGTGAGATGCAGTTCGCCTCAGGGGTTGCCAAGGAGATCACCGATGTGATCCAGGCCCTGATCCTGTTCTTCGTCGCTGCTGATGTGATCATCCGCTCGCTCCTGCGCATACGCGCCGTAGGTGGTGAAGAGGTCAAGCTCAGCACCGGTTGGGGCAAGCAGTGAGGAGCTAACCATGCAAAATTCGATGACTACTTATTCTCCCTGGACCCGTTTTTTCTCGCGCAGTAAGGGCACCCTGATTGGCGGGGTGGTCGTATTCGCTATTGTCCTGTTTTTCTACATATGGTTGCCAACTGAAACTGTTGCCGTGCTGAACGCCACCGTGCGCCTCTCAACACCCCTGGTGTTGGGTGCAATGTGTGGTTTGATGGGCGAACGTGCGGCCGTGATCAACATTGGCATCGAGGGTCAGATGTTGATGTCAGCTTTTGTAGCCTTTCTTTTCAATGTCTGGACCAATAATCTGCCCCTCTCCGTCCTGATGGGTGTGCTGACCGGCGCTGTCATGGGTCTCCTGTTAGCTTTCATGTCAATCACGCTGAAGGTCGATCAGATCATCGGTGGCACGGTGATCAACATCCTGGCGGTCGGTCTCACCGGCTACTTTTATACCGCCGGTCTGACCGTCGAGGGCGGTCTGGGTCCCATTATCATCCCTGGGCTGTCTAAAATTCCTCTGATTGGCCCAGTCCTCTTTAAAAATCCCCCCATCACATACGCTGCCATCATCCTGGTCTTTGTGATCAATTACGTCCTGTTTTATACCAAGTGGGGGTTGCGCACCCGTGCTGTTGGTGAGCACCCACGCGTGGCTGACACTGTGGGGATTAACGTCTACATGATGCGTTATGTTAACGTCATCCTGGGTGGAGCATTGGCTGGCCTGGCGGGTGCCTTCCTGACTCTTGAGGCGGTTGGCTCCTTCGAGCGCAGCATGACCAACGGTCGTGGTTTTATTGCCCTGGCCTGCATGATCTTCGGCAGGTGGACACCCCTCGGCTCTTGGGGGGCTGCATTGTTCTTCGCCCTGTTCACAGCTCTTGCCACCCAGATCTCGTTCATGTTCGGTAACACGATTAACATCCCGCATCAGGCTTTTGGTATATTGCCATACTTGTTCACCATCCTCGTGTTGGCTGGCATGGGCAAGCGCGTCCGCTCCCCAGCTGCCGATGGCGTGGTTTATACAAAGGAATAGCCCATGACCGATAATATGATTGCACTGGAAGTCCGCAATATCACCAAACGCTTCCCAGGTGTGCTGGCTAATGACCGGGTCAACTTCGACTTACGCAAAGGCGAGATCCATGCCCTGCTAGGGGAGAACGGCGCTGGCAAGACCACCCTGATGAACATCATCTACGGGCTCTACACCCCTAATGAAGGTGAGATATTCATCGCTGGCGATGACGGGCTGAAACCCGTCCAGATCCACACTCCTAACGATGCCATCCAGGCTGGTATTGGCATGGTGCACCAGCATTTCATGCTCGTGCCTGTCTTCACGGTAACAGAGAACATCATCCTGGGGCAGGAAATTACGCGTGGTCCCACGCTGGATATAAAAACCGCCCGCCAGAAAATCATCGACCTTTCCGTGGAATACGGACTGGAAATCGACCCAGACACCATCGTTGAAGACCTGCCCGTAGGCGTACAGCAACGGGTGGAGATTATCAAGGCTCTCTACCGGCATGCGAAGATCCTTGTACTGGACGAGCCCACCGCCGTGCTCACCCCTCAGGAAGTGGATAATCTGTTCCGGGTCATGCGCCAGCTCACCGAGCGCGGGGTTTCGATTGTTTTTATCACCCATAAGCTCAAGGAAGTATTGGAAGTGGCGGATCGCATCACCACCATGCGCCGGGGACAGGTTGTGGGAACCACCACGCCTGGCGAGTCGGATGAGCATAAGCTGGCCGCCATGATGGTGGGGCGAGAGGTGCTACTGCAAGTGGATAAGAGCCCCGCCAAACCGGGTCAAGTGGTCTTGAACGTCGAGAATTTGTCCATTGTGGATGAACGCGGTTTGGAAGTCGTGCGTCAGGTGGGCTTTCAGGTATGTGCCGGTGAGATCCTGGGCATTGCCGGTGTACAAGGCAACGGTCAAACTGAGCTGGTTGAAGCCCTCACCGGTTTGCGCCAGCGCAAATCCGGCAAGGTAGTACTGGGGGGTAAAGAAATCCCTGAGCTGAACCCGCGTCTCAGTGTGGAAGCCGGTCAGGCGCATATCCCCGAAGATCGGCATAAACATGGGTTGGTTTTGGCTTACACGATTGCTGATAATGAAGTGCTGTGTACATACTACCAGCCACCCTTTGCCCACGGTTTGCAACGTGACCTGAAGGCGGTGATGACGAATGCTGTCGAGCTGATCGAACGCTTTGACATCCGCACCCCCAGCCCAAACCTGCCTGCCAGCAACCTGTCAGGCGGCAATCAGCAAAAGGTCATTGTTGCCCGCGAGCTCAGTCGACCGATCCAGCTGCTCATTGCTAACCAACCCACCCGCGGCCTGGACGTAGGTTCAATCGAGTACATCCACCGCCAGATTGTGGAGATGCGCGACCGGGGCATCGCGGTGCTGCTCGTCTCAGCCGAATTGGACGAGATCACCTCCCTGTCCGATCGTATCGCCGTGATATACCATGGTCAGATCGTCGCCACTATGGATGCTGACAAAGCCACACGAGCTGAGCTCGGCTTGCTGATGGCGGGTGCGAGCGTACCAACGCAGTAAAAAAATCAAAGACCCTTTGGAAGAACCCGAAGGGTCTTTATATTTAATCGACTATAGCGCTAAGGTGCGGAGTGCCCTTTGTATTGCACCCAGCACCAGGGATATTGTGAGGCGCTTTTTGTGCTGATCACCATGGTATTCACCATGGTATTCGCATTTTCTCCAGCGTTCACCGGCGCTTAAGCGTTGCTCAGCTTATAATTCTGGAGGGTAAATGGGTTTAAGGAGAGACGCCCTTGCGGGGCGTCTCATCGGCGGCACACCTTCATTCTCCCGTCCCCGCTAGCGGCTATATTCTCACTAGCGTACGTGAAAGAATGTGGTGAAATTATCTTTCGTCAAGCTCTATAACCGGGTTAAAAGCTTACCTGATGTCATATTAGCAAATAATAGTCCTCTAAACAGGCTGTTAAAGATTAAAAATATTGCCTTTGGGGGACAATTTATCCCTTTTTATGCTTTGATTTCTTTTTCTAATCTTTCAATGCTTGAATGCTGGCAGCTGATGGCTTCTTTTTTACCTTCAACCCGCTCACAAGGTGAGCCGCGTGCTTTTTAATGCCACGACTAAGGTGTTGCTTCCAATCTTTTCCGTTCTCCCTCCAGCAGGGAAAGTGTTTCCGGTATTAGAACTTTTCTAACCTGTTGGAACCGTTCGACCGGCAGAAGCAAGTTTAAATCCTGGTAGATGATTGTCTGCGTTACATGCTCGTTAATAAAATCGATCAGCTTGCCAAAGTATTCCTTTGGGCTAAGCCCGGTCCTCTCCAGGATGACCGCCTGATGATACTTATATCCTTGGATAAAAAAATGGTGGATATCATAAATATCCCTTCCAGCAATGGCGCTGTGCTGTGCATACCGCTCGGTCACCGCCACCAGTTTGTTGGCAAACATTGTACCGATGGTCTGGCTGTTGATCAAACGGTCAATCTCTGGAAAATATTGCACCCGATATTGGTTGGACGCAATTTTTATTCCGGTAACGCTGACTTTTATGGAACTCCTCTTTCTAGAACTGCTTGAATAACGGAGCTGAAAGGTGAGCATATTCTCGAATTCCGAGGTCACAGTTAAGCCCAAATGGTTGAAAACCTGATGGAATGCCTGGCGCAGGATATCTTTGTCAGAGCTCGATAAAACATCGAAGTCGAGGTCGACCGAGAAACGGTCCAGGTGACCTAACATGGCAGCGCAGGAAGCTCCCGTGAATGCAAGGGTTTGGGCCAACAGAGGCTGATCCACGATCTCCATCAGCAGCCGGTTAAGATAGGATTTGTGGAGGGTATCCTCATGTCTGAGCTTCAACATGGGTATCCAATTTCCTTTTGGATTTCTCGCACTTTTGCGAAATTGATCGCCTCACTGACATCAAAATGGTATCTCGGATCGAAGTAAAGCATATCGGCTACTGCCCTTTCGACCGTGGCAATAAAACCATCATTTTGCTCACTGATCCCTGCCGGATTGTGCAGATACTCATCTTTGAGTTTACGGAACTGGAAAACCCATCGTCCAACAGGAACACGTTTCGATTGGTCAGTAGCAAATGTGTAGTTGTAAATGCGTTGATGGATAATTCCAGACTGTGCTAACACCGATTCAGTGGTCAGATAAGCAAAACGATGGATGATCGCCCTGCCAAGCTCAATTGGGTTAAGCGAGTCTATCGGAACGGTTGAGTACAGACCTTTATAAACTGGGAACAGAATACCCCTCTCCATATAACGCGAGAGGGTTGTGTACAAAGTATTCTTGCTTGCAATTCGCCATAGAAGCGCGAGGTCATTTGTATGATATAACTTTTGACCCACTTGAATTAGTTCACTTATCCTGTACATATATGTACAGGATAAGGCAACATAAGGCATGTGTCAAGGTGAAATTTGAGAGGCAGATCTTCAGCCAGCCAGACAATTTTAAACCATAACGCTTATTTACCCAAATCCCCCGGTCCAAACGCTCCTGGCAACAGTTCCGCTAGCTGTGCTTTCTGCCTCAAGTTACCCTGTGCATCTGCGATAAACACGGTGAGATCCAGCCCAAACTCAGCCATCACCTGCCGACAGGCGCCACAGGGCGTACCCCCATTGACAGTGACCACTGCCAGGGCTACGAACTCATGTTCGCCCTCCGAGACCGCCTTGAAGATCGCCACCCGCTCGGCACACATACTGGTGGGATAAGCAGCATTCTCTATATTTGCACCGGTGAAGAACTTGCCTGAATGCGTCAGGAGCGCAGCACCCACCCCATAATTCGAATAAGGAGCGTACGCCCGCTCGCGTGCTTCAATTGCCAGCTGGATCAGCCTGGCTTGTAGTTCATGCGTCAGCTTTGTCTCCATCTTGTCTCGTTTCCTGGGCGTTTTCGGACAGCCTCTTCGCCCTCACCTTGCGGATACGCCGCCCGGTGACCTGCTCGATAGTCAGGTTGATATCCCCCACCTGCAGGCTCTCCCTACTGGTTGGCACGCGCCCAATCTGCTCATAGATAAAGCCACCCAGCGTTTCAGTTTCTTCCATGGGTAATTGGCTCCCCATCACTTCATTAAAATCCTTTATCTCAACCCGCCCTTGAAAAATGTATTCTTCCTCACCAATCTTCACATAAGGCGCTTCTTCGCTCTGGTCATATTCATCCTGGATCTCACCAACAATCTCCTCGAAGATATCCTCCAGTGTGACAATCCCGGCAATACCCCCATACTCGTCCACCACCATCGCCATATGCACATGCTCCGATTGCATCTCCTCTAGTAATTCGTCAACCTTCTTGGCCTCGGGTACAAAAGTCGCTGGGCGCAACAGGTTACGCAGAGAATCGATTTGGTTGCCTGGTTCCCCGCTTGCGCTGGTTCCCCGCTTGCGCTTGGTTCCCCGCTTGCGCTTGGTTCCCCGCTTGCGCCTGGTTCCCCGCTTGCGCTTGGTTCCCCGCTTGCGCTTGGTTCCCCGCTTGCGCTTGGTTCCCCGCTTGCGCTTGGTTCCCCGCTTGCGCTTGGTTCCCCGCTTGCGCTTGGTTCCACACCATCAGCAGGTCCTTGGCATACAACAAGCCCAGGATGTTATCCACCGATTCCTCATACACTGGCACGCGTGAATGACCCGACTTGATGAGTGCATCCACTGCCTCTTCCAGGGGAGTGGAAACATCCAGAGCGTTGATGTAAATGCGGGGCAACATAATCTCACGCACCAGGGTGTCACCCAGCTCAAAAATCGAATAGATCATCTGGCGCTCATCCCCCTCCAGTACACCGCCCTCATGACCCGCATCCACCATGCTCTTCAGCTCTTCCTCGGTGACGGTGCTGACTGGCTCCTGTGCTTCGCCCTTATGGCGACCCATTGCGAGTGGCAGCACCAAAAATGGCGAAAGAATTACCGTCAATGAGCGTACATAAGGGGCCAGCCGCATCGCCCAAGTCTCAGGGTGGCGCATGACCAGCACCTCCAGCACCCATTCCAGCCAGAAAACAACCAGCACTGCCAGGAGCAGTAGTCCTAACTCCATCAATACTGAAGTGACCGTCCATTGCTCGGGTGCGAACAATTCCAAGAACAAGCTGGCTCCCAATAACCTGGTCAGCAGCTGCAATAGATTGCTGGCTGCCAGCCAACCCTGTGGGGCATGCAGCAGGTCCACGGTTCGGTTAACTCTTACTTCCATCTCCTCCCTGAGGGCGAGCAAGCGTGCCAGGCTGGCATTCAGGAGTGCAGCCCTGAAGGCGATGGTGAACAGGTCCAATCCAAACAATACCAGCAAGCCAACGACCAGGTATGGATTCACTTTTCCAGCTTTCGGATTACCCTGGCAGGCACACCCACCGCCAATGTGTAAGGTGGGATGTCTTTAGTGACCACCGCACCCGCCCCGGTCTTGGCGCCTTCACCCACCTTCACGGGTGCCACCAGCATCGTGTCGGAGCCGATGAATGCGCCCTCACCAATCTCGGTCGGGAATTTATGCAGGCCATCATAGTTGCACGTGATCGTACCTGCTCCGATATTGGCATGCGCACCCACCGTGGCATCGCCCAAATAAGAGAAATGCCCCATCTTGGCACCTGGTCCAAGGGTGGAATTCTTGACTTCACCGAAGTTACCCATGTGTACACCCCGTGAAAGGTGGGCACCTTTGCGCAGGTGGCAATACGGACCCATCTCCACGTGATCCTCGAGGTGAGCTCCTTCCAGCACCGAAGCCAGCAGCCTGCAACCATCTCCAACTTTGGTATCCTGGATGATGGTGTTGGGGCCAATGACGCATCCTTCACCGATGTGGGTATTGCCGCGTAAATAAGAGCCTGGCCACAAGATGGTGTCTTGCCCCAAGGTCACCCCTGGCTCGATATAGGTGCTTGCCGGGTCGATCATGGTAACCCCCGCCAGCATCCATTGCTGGTTGATGCGCTGCCGCAGCAGCGTCTCTGCCTGTGCCAGGTGCAGGCGAGTGTTAATCCCGATCACCTCATTCGGATCTTCCACGTTCAAGGTCTGAATCAGATGACCTTCGTCAACTGCAATCTTCACCAGGTCAGTCAGGTAATATTCGCCCTTGGGGGAGAGCTGGATGCGCTTTAATGCCTGCCAAAGCCAGTCGGCGCGAAAGCAGTACACCCCCGGGTTGAGCTCGTGAATGTTCAGCTGCTCGGTTGTCGCTTGTGCTTCTTCGACAATCCCGCTCACCCGCCCCATGCTATCGCGCAGGATTCGCCCAAAACCGCGTGGCTCATCAGCGGTCACAGTCAGCATGCTGATTGGACCGGTATGTGATTGGGCTTTTTCCACCAGGCTGCTCAGTGTTTCCGTGGTGAGCAAGGGCATGTCGGCATACGTCACCAACACCAGGTCACTTTTACCGGTCAGAAGTGATTCTGCCTGCATCACGGCATGCCCAGTACCCAGCTGCGGCACCTGAAGCACGTACTCAGCCAGGTCACCCAACCCCTGGCGCACCTGATCTGCGCCATGACCGATCACCATCAGTGGGGTGGAATGGATCACCTGACGGGCTGCGTCCAGGGCATACCATGCCATGGGTTGCCCCAAGATTTGGTGGAGCACCTTGGGTAGATTGGATTTCATGCGCGTGCCCTGCCCAGCGGCAAGGATAATTGCGGATAGGTTCATCGTCCCTCCAGGATAACAAAAACGCAACGTCGAGTGGCTGCAAAAGCAATAAACCATATCTCGCAGCCAAGCGACCTTGCGTTAATCATACCAGATGTCATAGTTACTAACTAGCTGGGGCATCCGGGCTCGAACCAGAATAAACAGATCCAAAGTCTGCTGTGCTGCCATTGCACCATGCCCCAATCAAGACGCCCGTTTTCAGGGCGTTTGGTATTTTATCATATTTTTCAGCCAGGCTTGTCGGATGGGAGATAAACTTCGCTTAGTGGCTCAAGGAATTGCGCCATCCTCAGGCGCCAGCCCCATATCGCGCGCCTGGTCGTATGAAAGTACATCCTTACCACTCACGCCGCCCAGATCGCCATTTTCTCCCAGGGTTTCCCAGAAACCGTCTGCCTCTTGCTTACCATTTTCTTTCGAGGCTTGAGAGAACATGTCCTCAACCCTTGCCAGGGTCTCCGGGTCAAGTATGATCTCTGCCGGCAGCCCAATCTGCCCAGCTTGAAGATTATCGGAGATAAGGCTCGCCTGCTCCTGCATTTTTTCCAGGATGGCTTGAAGGTCCTGCACAGCAAGGTGAATAGCCCGGTCGAGAATGCCGAGCCTGTCCGGTTCGAAATACCCCTTCATCACCACCAGCAATGCGTAGGATGGATCGACTGGCGCAAGATAGATACGCTTGCGGGCACTCGTCAAATAAAGCATGCTTTCGGTTGAACTCTTCCCCAATGCATCCTTCACCTTCAGGATGTCCTTGAAGGCTTGCAGCAATGCGGGGAGCAATGCAGGGTCGGCTGTGATCTCCGCCATATCGCCGGTTCCTTCATGCACCTCACCGGTTGCGTGCACCAATAGCGCAGCTATGGCTCTCACCTGTTGTTTCAAGGCAGTCAAACGCTCACCCAATGTTGGCTGAAAGCCTCTTTGTAGGGCTGGTTTAGCCACATTCACGCCAGGGGACTCACTCTCACTCGAACGAGTAGCTGGAATGGGAGCCGGCAGACCTGCTTCAACAGTCGGTAGATCTGCCCCGATTAGTTCAGGCCACAAGCAGCGTCGCACTGCATCCAGGAAAACGTTGATTTCAATGGGTTTGAAGAAGTGGGCCGCCACATCCGCTTGAGACACTTGCTGCCGGGTGTCGGCATCCTCTATCCCGGTGACCAGGATAATCTTCGTCTCTGGCTTGCGTTTGCGTAGCCGGGTTACCATCTCCAGACCCGACATGCCGGGCAAGCGAAAATCCAGGACGATCAGGTCAAGGGGAAGAGAAGTGCTGATGAATAGTGCTTCTTCCGCAGAGGGCACATCCAGCACGTCAATTTCCGAGCCAAGCGTCTTGATGCTGGCAGTGACCATGCGCCTGACTTCGTGATTATCGTCCACGACCAAGACCCGGAAGGCTGCCATAATGGATTCATTCTATCATGGTTTTAAAAACGGAAGAGCGCTGGTCGGGTGTAAGGATCTCGGTTACAAATAGATCGACGAGACAGGCTATGATAGTTGGAGTCCATTCCATGGATAATAAAAGCCGGGATCAACGATCCCGGCATCGCTCACAAAAAAGTCGCGATGTTTCGGGTAAAGAACACCCTCAACTACAAGTTCAACGAGCCAGGCAACCAGTTCAGAATGATAGGCTTACTCAACTCTCCAGCAGGCCACCAGGTGGTCGTCACTGACCTCGCGGAAAGGTGGTTCTTCAATCCCGCACACTTCCAACGCCACCGGGCAGCGTGGGTGGAAACGGCAGCCACCAGGCGGGTTCAACGGGCTGGGTACATCCCCCACCAGAATGATGCGCTCGCGTTTCAAGGTAGGATCTGGGATGGGGATGGCAGACATCAATGCCTGGGTATAGGGGTGCAACGGGTTACGGAACAGCTCTTCCCGGCTGGTCATCTCAAACATTTTACCCAGGTACATCACAGCCACCCGGTCCGAGATGTGCTCCACCACGCTCAGGTTATGCGCAATGAACAGGTAGGTGAGCCCAAACTCACGCTGCAGATCCTTGAGGATGTTGAGCACCTGTGACTGGATGGAGACGTCCAGTGCGGAAACTGGCTCATCGGCAACAATGAACTTCGGGCGTAAGGCCAGGGCACGCGCAATGCCGATGCGCTGGCGCTGACCGCCCGAGAACTCGTGTGGGTAGCGGCGGGCATGGTAATCTTCCATGCCGACCTTACGCAGCATTTCGATCGTGGTCTCGAAGCGTTGACGGGGGGTACCTATGTTGTGGATTTTCAATCCTTCGGCAATTGACTCCCCGATCGGCATGCGAGGGTCCAGGGAGGCATACGGATCCTGGAAGATAATCTGCATATTACGACGGATGGCTTTCAGGTCCTTACCTTTCAGCTTGGCCACATCCACACCGCTGAATAGGACAGAACCGCTGGTTGGCTCGATCAACCTCAGCAAGGTGCGCCCAACCGTGGTTTTGCCACAGCCGGATTCGCCTACCAGGCCAAGTGTCTCACCTTCGCGGATATTAAAACTAATGTTGTCCACCGCCTGCACCCAGGCAACGACGCGTTGCAACAGGCCTCCGCGAACCGGAAAATATTTAACCAGTTCCTTGATCTCCAGTAGATTTTTCTTGCCATTGGTATGTACAGCTTGATCGGTCATGATTTAATTCTCCATGTCAATAAGATCAGGAAGGTTTAAGTGGGGCTTTAAAGCCCTCAGAATCCTGGTAGAGCCAGCAGCGACAAAAATGATCGGGCTCATAGGGGACCAGCTCGGGTTCTATCTGGGTGCAGATGGTTAACTGGTATTCTACGCGAGACCGGCAGCGGGGTGCAAATTGGCAGCCTGGGGGCAAGTTGACCAGGTTTGGCACCGAGCCAGGGATGACGTCCAGCTTCTCTTTCACGGTGCCTAGAACCGGAATGGAGGCCATCAAACCCTGCGTATAAGGGTGTACAGGTTTTTTAAATAAGGTTCTAATATCCGCCTGTTCTATGATGCGCCCGGCATACATGACTGCCACCCGGTCAGCCATCTCAGAGATCACGCCCAGGTCATGGGTGATCAGGATAACCGAAGTGTCCATGCGGGTACGCAGGTCGCGCAACAGGTCGAGGATCTGTGCCTGGATGGTCACATCCAGGGCGGTAGTGGGCTCATCCGCAATGAGCAGCTGTGGGTTCAAAGCCAGTGCCATGGCGATCATCACGCGCTGTGCCTGTCCACCCGATACCTCATGCGGAAATGAATGCGCCTTGCTTTCAGGATCGGGGATGCCCACCAGGCGTAATAGATCAACGGCTTTGTTCCAGGATTCTTCCTTGCCCATGTTCTGGTGGATTTGCATCACTTCTGCCACCTGGTCACCAATCTTAAAGACCGGGTTCAGGCTGGACTGTGGCTGCTGGAAGACCATCGACATGCGGTTGCCGCGCATGTGCACCATCTCGGATTCGGAAAGTTCCAGCAGGTTGCGGCCTTCAAAGATGATCTCACCTTCCACCACCTTGCCTGGAACACCGATCAGGCGCATGATGGATAGGGAAGTCACACTCTTGCCGCAACCGGATTCGCCCACCAGACCCAGCACCTCCCCCCGTCCGACGCTAAAATCCACACCGTCCACGGCTTTAACCACGCCGTCCTCAGTGTAAAAATAAGTCTTCAGGTTGCGAACCTCAAGCAATGTATCCTTTTTATTTGTCATGAGCGACCTCTTCTATGATTATAAATTCTATTTAAAAGTGCCTTGTACAGTTCAGCATCAGGGTTTCGTGCATATTCCCTGTTCCTGCAAAGCGGTTGTGATTTGCGCCAGGCTGTTTACATGATAAGAACCCGGGTCAATAAATTCACCTTCCAGGCCAAAGATTGCATTGGTGGCTGCATGGCGCCCATCCAATGGGATGACCAGCCAATTGACGCTTTTAAAGAAGGCATATTGGGAATGGATCGTGGCTGGAGGATCGTAATGCAGCTCGAGCACCATCATCGCCGGGTTGGTCTTGTATTCCAGGTAAGTTGCTTCCGACATACTGGTATCATCCCAACGTTTGTAGCCCGTCAGGCTGGCATTGACGGCATTCGTCACTGCCTCAAAAGCAGGCTGACCCGGCTTGACTTCTACGTCCGTCCCATAACAATGCACGATCATACCAACCGGCACTTCTTTGAATCCTGGCCAAAACCACAGCAAGTCAGTCGTGTTCATGGCGATAACTGCGAAAATGATTAAACCCAATATCACCACGACGGAACAGCCGGCCTTGAGTGCTGAGGGTGAAGATCGTTTGGCTTCAGGCATGCTTATCTCTTCAAGCGAGGGTCAAGAGCGTCACGCAGGGCATCGCCCATGTAGTTGAAGGACAGGTTAACCACAAAGATCGACAGACCCGGGTAGAACACCTTGGCAGGCTGGGTCCACATGTCTGACTGGTATTCATTCAGCATGTTACCCCAGGTCGGTACGGGTGGCTGGATGCCAAAACCCAGGAAGGACAGGGCTGATTCATAAATGATCACCCCGCCCAAGGCGAGTGTGGCAGAGACGATGATGGGTGCCAGGGCATTGGGGATCATGTGGCGGACGATGATGCCAAGGTTCCCCAACCCCATTGCTCTGGCAGCATCGGTGAAATCCTGGTTGCGCAGCGAGAGCACCATACCACGCATCAAACGCGCTGAACCCATCCAGCCGAAGATGATCAGGATGAGAGCTATGATGACTGCGCTGCTCCACTCTTGGGGAAGAAAGGAAATCTGAACGCCGCGTAATAAGGCAGAAAAAGCCAGCAGTAACGGCAGTAAGGGCAGGGTCAGCAAAAATTCGATCGTACGCTGGATGACTTCGTCCACCCAGCCGCCAAAAAAACCGGAGACTGCCCCAATGAAGGCACCGAAGGTCTCTGCAATTATTGTGACCACAAAGGCGATCAATAGTGAGATACGCCCGGCATATAACAGGCGGCTGAAAACATCCCGCCCGATGGCATCTGTGCCCATGATATATTTTAGAGAAGGTGTGACATTCTTAAGGATGGCTCCATTGGCGTCTTTCTGGCTTATGGTAGGATCATAAGGGGCAATCACCGAGGCAAATATGCATGCCAGGAGAATTATGATAAGGAGGAACATACTGACCACCGCCAGCTTGTGCTTTGCGGAAGCGGTTCCAGATGATACGAGAAAAACTTTCTTCTTTTACTTTTGCGAGGGATTCGCGATCAAGCTCTGCAACAGCCATGCTCTTCTCTCCTACTTAAACCGAATACGTGGGTCTACCAGGGTGTATAGCACATCACCCAGCAGGGTAGCAAACACCACCAGAATGGCCTGAATGAACAGGATCGACATCACCACCGGCCAGTCACTGGCGTTGAGGGCTTCGAAATACAACCGCCCTATGCCCGGGTAAGAGAAGACCGTCTCGGTGAGGATGGCCCCTCCAAATATACCCGGAATTTGGAAGACCACGATGGTAATGATGGGGATGAGCGCATTGCGCAAGGCATGTTTGATGATCACCACCCGCTCGATCAAGCCCTTGGCCCGGGCTGTACGCACGTAATCCTGGCGCAGCACTTCCAACATGGATGAACGCATGTAGCGTGACCAGCCTGCCAGATAAAGCAAGCTGAGCATCACCGCAGGCAGGATAATATGGACTAATCGATCCACAAAACTGCCCTTGGTTATATTCATCAATAACTCCAGGCTGCCTGGTTGTGGCTCGCGCACCAATACCGTGCCACCGGAAGGCATATACGGCAACCCCCATTGTTTGAAGGTGTAAGAGAAAAGCAGGATGAGCATCAAGCCAAACCAGAAGACTGGCATGGCTGAGCCAAAAAAGGCAAAGGTGGTCACCGCATAATCGGTGCCACTGTATTGGTGCACCCCTGAATAAATACCAATCGGGATGGCAATGATCAGCGAGACCACCGTAGCGGTAGTCATCAGGATCAACGTGTTCCCCAGGCGGCTTTTCAGCAAGTCGGTTACCGGCTGACCGGCAGCCAGCTTCCAGGACCAGCCAAAATCCCCACGCAGGATGCCCCGGTTGGTACCGTGGAAACCAGAATACTGCTTGAGCAAACCCGTATCTCCAAACAAGCCCGGAGATGTTCAGCCAGATGCCATCGGATGGGCGGGGCAGGCCTGAACCCAGCGGAAATTCGTAAGTGGTATTCTGATCCACGGTGACGGTGGATTTAACCCCACCCGCATCTGCAATGGTGATGACCCGTGCGTCCACCTTGACTACACTGCCTGAGGTGACCAAATCCTCCGGACGAGCCGACTTGGCTGGAGGGCTGGCCTGGATTTTGCTGGCTGAGAACTCGATGGGTATTGTTCTTTGTGCCCCACACCCAAATCACATAACCAGGTTTGAGCAATGCTGGGCTCGGGTCAGTCCAGAAACGGGCGGAGTTCCATACGGGGGTCTTTTCACCCGTGTCTGAGTTGACCTCGACCAGCTGCTGACCGTTGGCACCCAGCTTCGGGTAGCGGTATTTGCCCAAGCCTACGTACGCCCAATCTGCACCCAACCAGTCATCTCCGATCAGCCAGGTCAGATAGCGCAGGAACGACGGGCTTGTCCAATCCTAAATAGGCTTCCAAACGGGCAAAATCCGCCTCAGAAGGGCGGCTGCGCCGGTCACCGATATTTCTCAGCCCAGCCAATGGTCCCCCCGGGGCGATATTGAGCAGGACGTAGATCGCCACCGTAGAGAGCAGCACCACGAGCACCATTTGGAAGAGACGACGGATCAGATAATTGGTCATACACACCTCCACAATGATTGACACAATTCATGTAGCGCAAATTTCCATAGCAGCTAATATTTGGCGGCTGTGGAAAGTTGCGCTATGGAAGAATCATGCTATTTTTTAAAGACACTAGTTATACTATTGATCAAGATTTAGGTTCACTAATTATATTCAATTTTTAGTAAATATGGACCGGGGATTGAAACTGATGCAAATTAAAGGTATTAGAGGCTCTTTTGGCTGAAGTGGGGGCACGATATCTAGCATGCACGTGCAGGAATGTGCCTTACGAGGAGGAAATTGCCTTAGCGCAATCTTTACTTCCAGCAATGACTTTGTTAATCTCATATATCCACAAGGATTAAGGAAAAATGGTGGCAGCCTTTCGGCTGCCACCATCGCTTGTGTAACAATTAACTTTGACTACACACAAACATTGCTAGGATTACTGACCGCAGCCTGTGCCGTAGTCGAAGGCCTCGATATTCCACATCTCGCTGTTGTTGGTCGGGTCCATGATGAAGTTGCACATATCAGGACGGGTTGCCGCTAACTTGAGGCGCAGGAACAAAGGTACTACCGGCAGTTCCTCAGCAAAGATGAGTTGAGCTTCCTTGGCAGACGTGTCATAAGCAGGCTCGCCGGGCAGGGATTGAAGCTGAGTGTTGCAGGCTTTATCATAGTCTGCATTGTGGAAGCCGGGGTTGTTCTGCCCAGACCAGCCATTCGCTTCGGTTGGCAGCTGGCTGCCCAGGTACAGGTCGCAGGGCGGGGTAACGCCGGTCAACCAGGCGAACTGGCCCAGGTCATACAGACGACCATACAGCTTGCCATCCGGACCAGAGGCGAACCATTCACTGGCGGGGTAGTAGCTCAAGTTGACTTTCATTCCACAGCCAGCCATGGACTGAGCCATGATCTGGGTGGCCTGCTGGCGCATGGTGGAGTTGGTGGTCTCATAGTTGAATTCCAACGGGGTTCCATCGGGAACACCGACCACACCAGTGGCAACACGTGGGGTTGCGGCGTCGCCATCTGCATCTAGCCAGCCAGCTGTATCCAACAATGCGGCTGCAGCAGCCGGGTCATACGGCCATTTCTTGGCATCCGCGGCGTATAGTGGATGGTTGGGGGGCAGATAGGTGTCGATCACAATCGGATTGACCATACATAACGGTATCGACAGCCGCCTGGCGGTCCATGCACATGGCAACTGCATGGCGCAAGTTCGCATCACCGAAAGGTCCATCCGTGCTGTCGGGGGCAACCCAACCCGCGAAGGCGCCGGTGTTCCAGATGGATTCGATGGGCTGAATATTGAAGTCAGCATGTTCCCAGGTGGTACCGGTGACAAAGGTGGCATTGATCTGACCCTTAGCCTGCAATTGAAGCAGCAGCTGTGATTGGTTATCCAGAGAGGTGGTCTGGTCAACAATGTCGCACTCGCCTGCCAGGATGGCAGCGATGGCAGCATTGGAATCACCACCGGTCATACGATAAACCACGTTCTCGAACTTGGGCAGGCCTTCGCCAGCTCTGAAGTAGTTCGGGTTCTTGTGGAGGGTGATTTGCTCGCCCTTGGTCCACTCATCAATGATGTACGGACCGTAACCAAGCCACAGGCCCTGGGCATCGAACTCGGTCACCAGGTCAGCCGGGGTGTACTGACCCATGATATGCTCCGGTAGAGGCGTCGAGTAATTGAGGAAGTAGGTCGAGTCCATGAAGCCGGGCAGACCGGTCCATACAATGGTCACGTCATCGGGTGCTTCATAGGTTGCGGTGCGATCGAAAGCATAGCGAGTTGCATTGGGGACGTCAGGGCTTACCAGCCTAGATAGAATGAGTAAACAGAGTCAGCCGCGGTCATCGGGGTGCCATCTGACCAGAGCAGACCTGGCAGCATCTTGAAGGTGACGGCCAGCTGGTCCATCTCGGTGACGTTGGTGCCATCGTATTCCACGGCGCAGTCTGTGGCACGGCATCCGGCAGGGCGCACCAGGGTGCCAGCGGCTTCTGCAGTTTTGGCAGTCAATGTGGCTGGATAACCAGTATCATCGACCACGCTATCGCCCTCAGCGACGGGCACCGCATTGATCAACGGCATCGCCATCCGCTATGCTGGGCAGTTTCTCCAGGATTACGGGCTGGAATGCGAAGGTGTTGGTATCAATTGGGCCATCATAAATGGCTTGCTGTACCTGGCTGGCAGCCAACATGTTGCCGCCGTAGATGAACAGCGTGTCGGGCTCCTGGCCCATGCAGACGACCAAAGTGCGAGGGGCAGCTTCGGTGGCCACAACGGGCTCGGGGGTTGCAGTTACGACGACTTCCTGAATAACGGGAGTACCAGCTACCTGGACTTCCTGAGTCACAACGACGGTTTTAATAACTTCCGTCGGAGTGCATGCCGCGAGCGCTAAGGCTACAAGTGCCATCATGCTCAGGGCTAAAAAGATTGATTTACGGGACATTATTTTTCTCCTCCAAAGAGAATTTAGTTTGGTTTTAATTTTGTTGCTTTATATAAAAATGGGTCTTGCATTCATAACTTAACGTTATTCCTGAAAAACCACCTCCTTTCAAAGGGGTCAGGTTAATTTGTGGAGGATAATTATAACGAATTCCTAACCTTTTGTTAACGTCTGAAATATACCCAATATCCTCCAATCGGTCAATGGTCATCTTCATCATCCATTGTGGTCATCGCGAGGAGCGTTTTTAACAACGATGCACCCATAAACATCACGGGCAGCTCTCCCCGTAATTATACAACTCTAATCCCGAAAATATACTCTCGGATATTGCACTTTGCGCTATACCGCACAGGTCAGGGCGTCCTGCGACTACCCGGTAATGCCAGTAGAGCGGCAGGGCGGGCAGGTCTTCTGCGAAGATCGCTTCCGCTTCAGCATGCTTTTCAACATGCTGCGACGTGTCGGGCAGTGAGTAAAGTGCCTCCAGGCAGGCCCGGTCATACTGCGGGTTGCTATAACCGCTGGCATTAACCCCTCCCCACCCTTTCGGGTAGTCGGGATATGGGCCAGGGATTTCATTGGTAAGGTACAGAGAACAAGGTGGCTCTACCGCGGTCATCCAGGCAAACTGCGCCAGGTCGAACTGCCGCCCAAACACGGGCCCCTCCGGACCCGCAGCCAGGTAAACTTCAGCCGGTTGGGGCTGGAGCTCCACCTGGAGGCCGCATTGCTTTAGGTCGGTCTGCACCATCTGAGCAGCCAAACGGCGCTGCTCATCATCCGAGACCAGATACTGCACAACAAAGGCTGTGCCATCCGCAATCCCTGCTACTCCCTGGGAGGTGCGAGGTGTGGATGGATCATTGTCCGCCTCCAGCCAGCCAACAGAAGTCAGCAGGTTTGAGGCTGCCTGTTGATCAAAGCCATATTGGACCGCCTCGGGGTTATAGAGTGGGTGCTCTGGTGGCACATAGTTATCAGCCACCAGCATTTGCCCTCCCGAGAGGCGATCAACCAATGCTTGCCGGTCAATGCACATTACCACCGCCTGGCGCACTTCACGCGAGGCGAAGAATGCTGGACGATCTGGATCCAATGGACTGAGGTCAAATTCCAACACATCCCAGGCAAAGGCGGGCTGGTGGGAAAGTGATATTTGCCCTTCGTCGTGCAGCTGCAATAAAGCCTGTGTCTGTGTTTCGAGACCGGAAGGTAGATCCACCAGGTCGCATTCACCTGCCAGCACGGCCGATAGAGCTTCATCTTCATCCGCGACAAAACGGTAAACTAAATTGTTAAAGTACGGTAGTCCTTCACCCGCCCGAAAATAAAGCGGGTTTGCATGTAAAGAAATATGGTCACCAGCCACCCACTCATCGATCACGTACGCCCCCCAACCGATTGGCATGCGGGAGGAAGCGTCAGCACCAGCCAGCTCAGCTACCGGGATGCCCACCCAGGCATGCTGAGGCAGGGGGGAAAAGAATTTTGCCTGATACAGCCCATCCATAAACCCGGGGATACCCTGCCCATTCTACGGTCAGGTCATCCAGGGCTATATACGATGCTGTGCGGCTCACCCGGTCGGGCATTGCAGATGGATAAAGACTATGCGCAACTTCGTAAGAGTAGACCGAGTCGGCTGCGGTCAATGGGCTACCATCCGACCATTGCAGTCCCGGCAGCAGCCTGAAGTGCACCACCAGCTGGTCCATCGGTACCGGGTCGCTGCCCGAATAGGTCTGGACACAAGCCTGCTCGGAGCAACCGCCTGACCGGTAGGAAACCCCATCCGCCAGGGTAGTCAGGTTCCCGGCCGCATCCACGACCAAGTCTCCAGAGTTTACCTGAACGGTCTGTAGCAGGGCATCTCCATCTGCCAGTGTGGGCATCTTCTCTAAAATGACGGGCTGAGCAGTGAAGTTAATCACATCGATCGGTCCATCATAGATGGCTGCCAGGACGCTCTGTTCAGAAGTGGAGACAGCAGCATACAAAAAGAGAGAGCGTGGCTCGTTTACCAGGCAAATCGTCAGCAATCGAGCTGGGGCTACATCGGGTGTAGGCGTCACCGTCGCCTGAGAGGTTGGAGAGGTGGGTGAGGTTGGTGAGCTGATCACATCTGCCTGGGCAGTCTGTTGTGCGGGTGGGATAGCTGTGTTTAATCCACCTCGACTGCACGCCGCCAGCCCGAGCAGCAGCGTCACCAGCAATAGGTTTTTAAGGTGCATGTTAACTGATACGTGCCTGTATACCAAGCTGGAAGGAATTCTCATTGATCCAGGTAAATAGCGTATGCGACCATTCGTTAGAATATGAAGAAGGGTAGGATTTGTATTGAGGGCGGGGAAAAAGTACACTCAAGTCAAATTTACTACGCGAGACGTGGGCAGCTTCCCACAACAGGCGCGCCCGCCCGTTATCCGGTGGCTGTTGACGATTCGCCCAATTTTTTAGCATATTACGTAAGAGTGCGTCTGATTTTTTATCCATAAGTCACCGCCTTTGAACCAAAAAAGGCTTACCGTGAATAGATCTGTACTTTGATCGTCTAATTCGAATGAAGTAGTAATCTGCGTTATGTAAACTCGTATTGCAGTTCCGGTAAAATCTCACCTGCCAGTAAACCCAGGCTTTGTTTCATTGCCTGACGACCATAGTGCAAACGAGATTTAACCGTCCCGACAGGGATATCAAGGATCTCTGAAATCTCCTGCAAGGAGAGATCGTTGACATAATAAAGAACGACCACGCCTCGGTGAGAGAGAGGTAGAGAGGAAACAGCCTGTTGCACTTGCCGCCAAGAGTCATCCATCTCTGCCTGGTAAGCAGGCGTATCCTTATGAGTGCCTGCCAGCCAATCGGCTACGTCCTCCAAAGGACGAAGCCAGCGCTGCCGCCGTTTGACCCAGGTGTAAGACAGGTTGGTGGTCATGCGGTACAGCCAGGGTTCGATGGGTCTCAGAGGGTCAATGTGGGCAGCAAAGCGATGCAAGCGTAAAAAGACATCCTGTAACAGGTCTGCTGCTGCCTCTGCATCACCAGTGATCGCTAATGCCGTGCGAAAAACCAGTCCACGGTGTCGATCATACAACACACCCAGCGCTTCGAGGCTGCCAGCTTGCAAGCTGAGGACCAATTCAGAATCTGAAATCGCTTTCATCTTCTCTGCGCCTAAAGGCATACAGGCTTCCTTGATTAACTACTCCATTGATCACGAAATGGTTCAAAGTCGGATATGTGCTAAGACGAAAAACCGCACAGGTGGACCCGGAGCCTGTGGGGATTTAATATCTTTCAGCTATTCTCCATGTCAGACATACTACCAATTAGATTATACATCTTATTGCGAAAAATTACGGGCCTTTTGTAATCGGCAGGACTTTACATTAATCCTGTTCATCCTGACCCATGCGCATTCTCACATAGGATGCATAGCGCTCAGGATGCACTTCTCCACGCTTCAACGCGGCTTGCACCGCACATCCAGGCTCATGGATGTGAGTACAATCATTGAATTGACAATCAGCCACCAGCCTACGCAGCTCAGGAAAATAACCATCCAGCTCCTCCGGCCGGATATCCCACAGTGCCAAGGCTTTAAGGCCGGGAGTATCTGCTACATACCCCCCGCCCTCCAGGGGGAATAATTGGCGTACTACCGTGGTGTGCTTGCCCTTCTTGGTCGCCTGGCTGACTGAGCGGATTGCCAGCCCGAGCCCAGGTTGGATGGAATTGAGCAGGCTGGATTTGCCAACCCCCGACGGTCCGGCAAATACTGAAATCTTCCCCCTCAGCTTTTCTTCCAGCTCAACGATACCCAGGTTGCTTTTGGCTGATGTGTATATGAGCGGATATCCCAGAGGTTCATAATGAGAAAATAGTGCTTCTGCTTGTGAAGCCTCCACCAGATCAACTTTGTTGGCGAGAATTAACGCTGGAATACCTTGCTTTTCAGCCACTACCAGGAGGCGATCCAGCATACCCAGATGCGGTTCGGGTTTGGCACAGGCAAAGATAAACACTACCTGGTCGGGGTTGGCAATGATGATCTGCTGGTATTCTCCTTGGGGTGTAGGTGCCATACGGGAAAGCAGGCGCTGGCGTGGCTCGACCCGTTCGATCATTCCTTCCCCGTCAGGCAGGGGTGATAGTTCCACCCAATCTCCCACTGCGACCAGATCGCCCAGGCGTTTACCTTGCTTCAGCCTACCGCGCAGGCGGCAGGTGAAACTACCCGTTTCTGTCTCAACGGTATAGAAACCAGACTGGGAGCAAATAATCAGGCCACGCAAGTTATTTACATACCGCTACGGTGTTGAGGTTTCAGTCACTTCGGGTGTGGCTGTCTCAGTCACATCAAGCGTGGGTGTGGCCACCACGCCGATTTGAGCCTCCCATGGATAGCGCATCTTTGGGCTGCCCAGGAAATAAATTTCAAGCACGCGCCGAAAGATCGGTGCTGCCACCTCCGAGCCTTCGCCCCCATTCTCCACGATGACAGCAATCGCAATATCAGGACGGTTCTCGCGTCCTGCGAAGGAATAGCCTGCAAACCAGGCATGCGGGTACAAATAACCCGATTCTGCCGTCCCTGTCTTTGCCGCAACCGGGATGCCCGTGCTGTTGACGAAGCTGTTAATGCCATATGCGCTGGTGCGATAAGCCGTCCCACGCGGGTTCATCACCACAGTGACCATTGCCTCCTGGACGATGGACAGATTTTCTGGCGAGATAGGTAACGTCCCACGCACGGTGGGGCTAAAAACATAAGTTGGATCACCAACCACCGGCACGATTTGGTCGATGACATGGGGTGTATAAAGCGTGCCACCATTCCCCACCGCAGCAACGAAGTCTGCCACCTGCAGGGGGGTGATCAATGTATTGCCCTGGGCAATTGCCAGGTTAATTGCATCCACCTGGTTGGTTGGATCAGGAATCTGGCCAGCAAGATCACCGGTCTCAATGCCGGTAGAGCTACCCAAGCCGAAACCACGCGCCGTATCTGAAAGTGTAGTGAACATGCCCCGGTTATAAAAATCCAACCCGATATGCCAGAACCAGGGGTTGCACGAGCGCATCAAGCCTTCAGGCAGGGTCAGCAAGCCACTGGGCTGGGTCTTCCCGTCTTTCAAGTAATGATCATAAGTCCAGTCATGGGGCTCCATACCCGGAAGCTCGGTGAAGAAGTAACCACATTCGTAGGTACTGTCCTGGGTGTACAGCCCACTTTGCAATGCAGCTGACATGGTCACGATCTTAAAAACTGACCCAAGCGGATATTGACCCAGGGTCGCTCGATTTAGCAACGGAGTAGTCGTTTGGTCATATAAATCATTAATTAGATAGCTGTAGTTGTAATTGGTGGGCTCAAACAAATTGGGGTTAAAGCCTGGAGAAGAGAGCATCGCCAGCACCCTTCCGGTATCCCTCTCCAAGACAACGATGGCACCTAACATATCCGCGCTAAGGGCATTGCTGCGCTGCAACCCCAACTGTAAATCATAATCGATGGTGGTATAGACGGCTTGTGCAGGCTGAGCCTCTTTGGATGCAAGCTGAGTGAGGATATTTTTGTTGGGATCGACCACATATAATACCCCGCCGCGCACACCTGCCAGCGAGTTTTCGGCGAAATATTCCAAGCCACCGCGTCCCACGCGTTCATCGACCCGATAACCCAGGCGTTTGTAGTAATCCACTTCATCGGGTTGGATCAGGCTCATATATCCCAATATGTGAGGAGCTATACCATCATCGAAATAATAACGCGTGCGAAATGGTTGCAGAATGACTCCGGAGTAGCCTGCCAGGACTGCCTCACGGGGAGCCAGGGCATCCACGGATATGTCCGCAACGGGCAGGTAATATCCAAACGGGCGCCAGGCTTCAATCATCCCAGACAAAGTCAAAGGGTGAATACCCGTCAGCCGGTAAATTTCACCCAGCAAGCCGTCTTCCTGGTCGGGGTCAACTGCAGCCGTATCCAGTCCAATTGCAACCGCATCTGCTTGTGCGACCAGGGCGCGACCATCACTGGAATAAATATTCCCCCGTGATGGGATACGGTAGTCCATCAACAAATTATTCCCCCCACGCAGCTCAGGCAGGATGAGCGAGTCGTCCCATTGGATGCGCCATTCCCCATTTTCCAGGCTCAGGTTCATCATCGTCTCGCCTTTAATATCACCCACCAGGATGCTGTGCAAGATTACGCGATAACCCACCTGGCCACTCTCTGGGTTCTTCAATGAAGAGAGAATCTCGTAATCCCAGCTGCTCAGGGCAGCTTCATTCGCCACTCCCTGGTAGCGGGTATTAAAATCTGCCTCGCTGATAGCATCCTGGCTGACTCGGGTCAACAAAGCATACATGGCAGGGTATTCCTCGGCCTTCCAATGGTCAAGATAGATCCTTGCCATCACCTCAGGATCTGGGACGCTGGTGGTCTCCACCTGTGGCTCAGGTAAAGTAGGGGTAGGCACTGCAGTTACGGTTGATGTTGGAGCAGGAGGAGTAGATGTGATTGCAACCAATCAGGATGATTGCCAGTACAATGAGATGGAGAATACGAATTTTCATGCTTTTATCAATCACTTATTTTCGGGATTCCTGATCAATACCCACAAGTATAACCCTGGTTATTTTATTTTTAAAATCTCGGAATAGACGGGGCAATCGTACCCAAGTTTAGCCTGGCAAGCTTGAGGTACATCCTCATGGGTGTGAATTCCTATTTTAATTAAGCTGCGGGTAAGGTGGCATAGTGGCAGACCCATCACATTCGCGAAGCAACCCTCCAGCTTTTCGACGGGATGAAAGCCAGCATGTTGAATGGCGTATGCGCCGGCTTTATCCATCGGGTCGCCGCTGGCGACATACGCTTCTATCTCTTCATTATCGTAATTTCGCATGGGCACATTCGTAGTGCATAGGTCTGAAAGTAAAGTGCTGTCCTGCTTGTCCAGAGATTGAAATCGCGGTGTGCACCTGGTGAGCGTGCCCACGCAATTTACGCAACATTTCCGCGGCTTCATCGTGATCACGCGGCTTACCAAAAATCCTGCCCCCTCCACCCGCTGGCCCATTAATCACAGTAGTATCCGCGGCAATAATCACGCCATTCACGCCCTCCTGACTGGCGGCTGAAACTAGCTTGCTTTTCGCCAGGCGCTGCACATAATCGATTCCATCTTCATCTGGCAGTGGTGTTTCATCCACCTGTGCAGACAGGATGTTGTATTCCCAGCCACCCAGGGCCATTAACTCCCTCCGGCGGGGGGAATTCGAGGCCAGAAATAACCGGGGGCTGTTGCGCTTCCCTATCGACATATCCGGCGATTCTAACACACTCTCACTCTGGTTCTTTCCATAAAGGAGTTGTAAAATGGGAGGCATTCATTGGACCCATATAAACAGGAGCTCATCGTGCGCGAATTACAGGAAAGAATCATACGTGAAGGTAAAAACCTGGGCAATGGCATCCTCAAAGTGGATGGCTTCATTAATCACCAGGTGGACCCGGTGTTGATGGATGCATGTGGAAGAGAACTGGCGCATCGTTTTAAGGATATTCGAGCAACCAAGGTCTTGACGGCTGAAATTTCAGGTATTGCACCAGCGGTGACAACTGCTTATCATCTTAGACTGCCGCTTGTTTATGCCCGTAAACACAAGCCTATTACCATGCCTGACCAGGTCTTTCTCACCCTTAGCCCTTCGCATACGAAAGGTCGCATGGTCGAATTGATCATTTCACCGGAATATCTTGGTCATGGCGAGCGTGTTCTCATTATCGATGATTTTCTCGCGACCGGCGCTACCATCCTGGGCCTGGTACGTTTAGCCCAAACCGCGGGTTCCGTTGTTGTAGGAATTGGAGCATTGATTGAAAAAACTTTCGAGGGTGGCCGGGAAGCATTATCTGTCCTGGGCGTACCGATCGAAGCCCTGGTCCAGATAATTTCAATGGAGGGCGACCAGATCAATTTTATGCCCGAATAGACTGAATAGAGTTCATGGACTCAATTGCTGTCATCGATTTTGGCTCTCAATATGCCCAGCTCATTACCCGGCGGGTGCGTGAAGCGCACGTCTACTGTGAGCTGTTTCCTTGGAATGAATCACAAGAGAAAGTGTTATCCCTGAAACCAAAGGGGTTCATCCTTTCCGGTGGACCTGCTTCGGTGTATGACCCACAAGCACCGTATATTCCAGCTTATATTCTTGAAAGCCGGTTACCTGTGCTAGGAATCTGTTATGGGATGCAGGCACTTACCTTCGCGTTAGGTGGGTCAGTGGCAGCCTCGCTAAAACGTGAGTACGGACCCGCTGAGTTGGAAACGATGCGCACCAATCCACTTTTGCCTGAAGGTAAAAGATTGGTATGGATGTCGCATGGCGATCGCATCGAACACCTCCCCGAAGGTTTTGTCTCCCTGGCGCGTTCCTCAAACTCGCCATGCGCTGCCATTGGAGATCTGGACAGAGGCTATTTTGGTGTGCAGTTCCATCCGGAAGTGCGCCACACTCAGGGCGGGAATGAAATTCTACGCCGGTTTACGGTTGAGATTTGTGCTGCCCAACCGGATTGGACGCCTGAATCCATCATTACACAGACAATTCAACACATCCAAAGTCAGGTGGGCTCGGAGCGGGTCATATCTGCGGTCAGCGGAGGGGTTGATTCAAGTGTGGCAACCTCCCTGGTTCATCGCGCCGTCGGTGACCAGCTTGTGGCGGTGTTCGTGGATAACGGGCTGCTGCGCCAGGGAGAAGCTTCACAGGTGGTAAAAGCTTTGCAGGAGACCATGGGTGCCGAGCTGGTTGCTGTAGATGCGGTGGATGATTTTTTGAATGCCCTGGAGAATATCAGCGATCCCTGAACAAAAAAGGCGCATCATCGGGGAGAAATTCATTCGTATCTTTGAGGCCCAGGCACACCAGCTGGGTATGCCGCACTTCCTGGTCCAAGGGACAATCTACCCGGATGTGGTCGAGTCCAGTGGACCTGATCGAACCCAAGCGGCAAGGATCAAGAGCCATCACAATGTGGGTGGGCTGCCACAAAATATGCAATTCGAGCTGGTTGAACCATTGCGTTATCTTTTTAAAGACGAGGTGCGCCGGGTGGGTGAAGCTCTCGGACTTCCCCACGACCTGGTGTGGAGACAGCCTTTTCCTGGACCCGGATTGGCGGTCCGCTGCCTGGGGGAGATCACCCCAGAGCGCCTGGAACGTCTGCGCCTTGCCGATGCCATTTTCACCAGTGAGCTGGCCCTAGCTGGTTTATTAAGCATGGAAGAAGGAGGCAGCGCACAAGCCTTTGCTGTGTTGCTGCCCGTACATACCGTGGGCGTGATGGGTGATAACCGCACCTACCAGGAAACAATCGCTTTGCGCGCCGTAACAACCGATGATTTTATGACTGCAGATTGGGCGCGTTTGCCCCATGCGCTGCTGGCTCGAATCGCCAACCGGATCGTCAATGAAGTCGCCGGGGTGAATCGCGTGGTCTATGACATCACCAGCAAGCCACCCGCAACCATCGAATGGGAATGAGATGATGGATAGAACCTGGCACCCAGGCTGGTTTGAATTAGCAACCTTCAAGCTAATTTCTCGTATAATGATATAAGGCCTTAAAAAGGAGGAAGTTATGGATTTTGGATATGTACTTAATCGAGCGTGGAAGATCGTCTGGAAATACAAGGTGTTATGGATTTTCGGCATCCTGGCCAGCTGCGGTCAGGCTATTGGTTCTGGAGGAAGTAACTCGGGCTATCGTTTTTCTAGTCAAGACACCAACGTCACTCCACAGATTGAGCAGTTCTTCAACCAGCTTGACCCGACGATTATTGCCTTACTCATTGCTATCGGTATCATCGTCGCCCTTGCCTTGACCGTCATAGCCATCCTGTTGGGTACTGTGGGACGGGTCGGATTGATCCGCGGTACTGTGAAAGCCGAGCAAGGTGCTGAACGGCTCACTTTTGGTGAGCTGTGGCGCGAAGGTTTGACTTATTTCTGGCGGGTGTTTGGCTTAAACCTGATGATTGGGATACTCATTCTGTTGGCAGCTGGTGGTACTCATAATCCTGGGAATAGTTCTCACCGTCGGGACGATAGGCATATTTCTTATTTGCCTGATCCCACTCTTGTGTTTGTTGGCCCCAGCGATGTGGGTGGTCTCAATAATCGTTGAGCAAGCGAATGTCGCCCTGGTGGTGGAAAACCTGAGCATCAGCGAGGCCATCAAACGTGGCTGGCAGGTTGTCATTGGTCATATTGGCAATATGATTGTGATGGGTCTCATTCTCATCGTCGGTGTCAGCCTGATCGGTGGGGCAATCATCGGCTTACCGTTGCTCATTGTGGCTGCCCCAGCTACTGCTGGAGTGATAGCCGGAACCACGGAGGCCATCCGCAATGGTCTGATCGTATCCGGGATTCTTTTCCTGGTATATCTGCCGTTTCTTCTCGTGCTGAGTGGTATCTTGCGGGCTTATATCTCGTCTGCATGGACGCTAACCTTTATGCGCCTGACTGCCCAACCCTCACAGCCCCTGATCGTGGCACCTGACATGCCAGAGGATATTGGAAACCCTCCAATCGTTGAACCTACAGACGAACCAAAGGAGCTCGGGGAACCACCCATCCAAAGTCCTTAAGCGTCCTCTCCAGATACATACAAAATGAACCCCGGTAACGCAAGCTGATCGGCTTGCGTTACTGGTTTAATGGGGCAAAGTTTTATGATTTAGGTTTTATATTTAATTTCAATCGAGATTATAATTAACCCTGCTGGCATATGTGGATTGATTAACATGTGCTGCATATTAAGTAGAGCTTTTCGATAGAAGAGCTCATCCAATGGGTGGCCAAAAAGACTGGCTTACCTCAAGATAAGGCTATAGTTACGGTTGAACTCGTGTAAAACTTTCTCAGGATGAAATCACCACCTTTCGCTGGACAGCTCGATGCCTTACTGGCTGGTGGCAACCTCCCGAATGACCTTACCAAAGGCTTTGGAGGGCTGTTGGGCGGAAAGAAATAAACCCAAGTAAAAGAAAAGGAGAATAATATGGCAAAGATTGTGGATGTTGAAGGGATTGGACCTAAATACGCTGGGAAACTTACCAAGGTTGGAATCAGTACTACAGATGCATTGTTGAAGGCTGGCGCGACCCCTAAAGGGCGCAAGGACCTTGCCGAGAAGTCCGGCATCGGCGAAGCTTTACTCTTGGAATGGGTCAATCACGTGGATTTGTACCGCATCAAGGGCGTTGGATCCGAGTACTCCGACCTGCTGGAGGCCGCTGGAGTAGATACTGTTCCAGAATTGGCACAGAGAAAAGCCTCCAACCTGACTCAAAAGATGGTTGCGGTAAACCTGGAAAAGAAACTTGTTCGCAAGCTCCCGGTGGAGTCGCAGGTTGCAGACTGGATTGAGCAAGCGAAAAAGCTGCCCAGAGTCATCACATACTAATCCAGCGATAAAAACCTCTTCTCGGATTAAGAGAAACCGATTTTTGTAATTCGGAGGGTATCATGCCTTCTCTAAACCGCATTCAATTGATTGGTCACCTGGGGAAGGACCCTGAGGTGCGTTTCACACCCAAAGGCAGTAAGGTTTGCACATTTAGCCTTGCGGTAAGTCGCCGTTGGAAGAGCAGTGCTGGCGAGGATAAAGAATCCACCGATTGGTTCAATATCGAAGCATGGGGGCACCTGGGTGAAATTTGCAAGCAATATCTGCGCAAAGGACGGCTGGTCTTTCTTGAGGGACATCTGCGGACAGACCGCTATGAACGCGACGGAGAAACGCGCTACTTCACCAAGGTGATCGCTTCTCAAATGCAGATGCTTGATCGCAAGGCAGAAGAATTACCCACCATCGAAGGCGAAGAGCCGACGGATGATGAGGAACTTGAGAGCGCTTAGAACTAAATAATATTTCAGGGATTTGGAGTATGTTTTGTGCTCCAAATCCCTGGGATTATCTACCTACCGGGATGGCTTCAAGCTGCACAATCAGATCCCGGATGACATCAAAACCTCCCTGCCAGAAATTTGCGCTGTGCATATCAATCCCAGCATCAGACAATATTTTTTCTGGCGATTTTGATCCCCCGGCTGAAAGAAGGCTAAGGTAACGCGGCTTGAAGGCGTTACCTTCTGCTTTATACTGCTGGTACAGGGATAAAACCAGCAGCTGACCAAAAGTATAGGCATAAACGTAGAATGGGGTATGGTAAATATGGGGGATGGAAACCCATTCCCAGCGGAATTCATCACTCACTTCTACGGCATCCCCAAACTGGCTGTGTAAATTCTCAAGGTAGGCAGCTGATAAATCGTCAACAGTCGCACCTTGCTGAACCATATCATGTGCTTTTCGTTCGAATAAGGCAAATTGTGCCTGGCGCATGACCGTGGCATAAGAGTCATCCACCTGGCGGAAGAGCAGAGTCTGACGCACCGAAGCATCGCTTTCATTCGCCAGCAGGTAATCGACCAAAACCATCTCCCCAAAAGTGGAGGCCGTCTCGGCCAGCGGGAGTGAGGAGTGGAAAGTGAACAGGCTGTGCTCTGCTGCGAGCTGTGAGTGGACGGCATGACCCAGCTCATGCGCCAGCGTGGCTACATCATCTGGTTTGCCTTGATAATTGACCAACACCCAGGGGGTGATATCCGGTGCAACCGTTGCGCAGAACGCACCGCTCATCTTTCCCCGGCGAACCTCACTATCAAGGTGATTTTGTTCAAACACCCGGCGTGCCAAATTGGCCACCCTGGGTTCAAAATGTTGGAAGGCATCAAATACCATGTCGGCGCCAGACGCAAAATCGTATTTTTTCTCTGTTTCAACCACTGGAGCATAAATGTCATAGCGCCGTATGTGTTCCATCTGCAACCAGCGTGCTTTGAGGTTGAAGAAGCGTTGGAAAACGGGAATGTTGTCCTGGCAGACACCCAGTAAAGTATCAACAACATCGTCAGGGATATCATTTGCCAGGTTTCGCACTGCAAGTGGACTAGAAAAGTGGCGCAGATCCAGGCTTTCATTATGCCAATCCCTTACCAGGGTCTGGTACATCTGGCCCAGGATGGTACCGTCCTGTCCATAAACACGGTAAAGCTCCTGGTAAGCAGCCGCACGCAGCTCGGGATCGTAATGGCGGACATAGACCATTAATTCTCCTCGCGTGAGCTCCTTGACCTCGCCATCCACTTCCAGGTGGAATGTATAACGATTGGTGAGCGTGTTGTATAAGTTGACAATTGCCATCGCTCCGGTGACATCTTTGATGTTAATTATCTTTTCTTCGGGCTCCGTCAGGGTATGGGGCTTGAAGTGGCGCATCTCTTCCAACCAGTAATGGTAATCACCCGAGGCCGACATCAACTTTTCTGCCGTATGATCTTCCAGGCTCTTCCACCACAGGCTGAAAAACAATGTGCGGTTCGTTATAACCGCCAGCCGGGTTTCCACATCCGATTGGAACGCTTGTATGGCCTGATCCTGGGTGTTTGCGGAAAAACCAAGCCCTGCAAAGTCGGCTATTCGGTTGGCCAGGCGTGCAATGGCTTCAAGGTAGCGAATCATATTCAGAAATGCTTCCTGGGGCATTTCCGCAGAAAGACTTGGGCGTAATGCTTCGAACTCCACTACTTTTATATCCAGCTCATCAAAACCAGCTTTCATCTCCGGGCTGTCATGGGCTGGAAAAAGGTCATCCAAGCTCCATGCGGATTGTTCGTATGTCATCATGTCCTCCTAATTTAGATTTGAAATTTTGTTATTTCTGGATCAAGGTTCGATCAATTTATCTTTTAAAGTTAAACATTAAATCGGATATGCACAATCTCGCCATCGTGCACAATATATTCCTTCCCCTCCAGGCGCAAGCGTCCTTTGGCTTTGGCTTCGGTCAGCCCACCCAGAGAGAGCAGTTCATCGTTCATGATTACCTCGGCGCGAATGAAGCCTTTTTGCAGATCTGTGTGGATCTCACCCGCGGCGTCATAAGCCGTTGAACCGCCTCGCAAGGTCCAGGCTCGCACTTCATCGGCCCCAACGGTGAAAAATGAGATCAAGCCAAGTAAATCATAGGACAGTGAGATGACCCGCGCCAGTCCAAGCTCTGTGATTCCGTATTCAGCCATAAAGATCTCTTCATCTTCAGGCGCAAGCTGGGCGATTTCCATCTCCAGCTTGCCCTGCAGGGCTGCCAGATTGCTGTGCGCGTGGGAATACTCCACCGCAGGGTTCTCCTGTCCCTCGTGCAGATTGAGCAACACCAGCATGGGCTTACGGGTCAGGAATCCAAAACCGGAGAGTGTTTTTTCTTCTTCAGCAGTCAGGTCGATTTCTCGTAAAGGAATCTCCCGTGAGAGCGCATCTTTAAAGCGTTCGAAAAGTTCACCTTCCCGGTCAATCACGGCTCGTTCACGCCCGCCACCTTTTTTGCGTTCTTCTGCCAGACGTTCCAGCTTACGCTCCACGGCAATCATGTCGTTGAGCAGCAATTCGGCTTCCATGGTGGCAATATCGCGCAGGGGGTTCACGCTTCCCGATGGATGGGCTACATTGATATCCTCGAAGCAGCGCACTACATGCAGCAAGCCATCCATTTGAGTCAATAAATTCAGTAGCTGACCAGAAATTGCGCTCTTACTGCCTTCCAACCCGGCAATATCCGCGTAGGTCACCTTGGCGTAGATGGTTTTCTTGGGTTTAAACATCTCGGATAAGCGGGTAACACGCCCATCCGGCACATCCACCACCCCGGTATGCACGTCAAAACGACCTCCGCTGGTGGTCAATGGCTGATGACCGCGCGTCAGGGCGTTGAAAACGGTGGTTTTTCCAGATTGAGGTAAGCCTATAATTCCCAGTCGCATACGGTTTCTCCAGCGCTAGAAGACGTTAGAGTATCGTCTGTCTCCTGCAGGTGCGATTATACTGCGCTTAAGCGCAGCTTGAGCCAAAACCTAAACTTTCGGATTAGTTTCGGGTATAATTTGCTGCACCAGATTGCCGAAGTGGCGGAATAGGCAGACGCGCACGACTCAAAATCGTGTTCCGTAAGGAATGAGGGTTCGATTCCCTCCTTCGGCACTGGCAGTATATATGGTGGTAATCTAAATACTCAGCTCCATTATAAAGGGTGTTATATAGATTACCGTTTTTTAATTTAAGATTGATTGTGCGTTCTAAATTCTATTATCCTTTCTTTGCAGAATCAATAAAGCCCATCTCTCGATTGAGAAACGGGCTTTGATAAGCCGTGAAAACGACACGAGATGCAGGCTGTGCGGATATCTACCCCCACCCCCCCTGGTGCCCAGGCGGTGCCATATAGGGTCACCGACACCAGGGAATAATTATTCAATTGTAAAGACCCCCTATGTTCACTTATGACGTTCTCACCCCCTCTATATAACCAGCTTTCAAACGAGCAGGGGATAGGAGTTGAAAACCTATTTACTAGGTTGCCTCGTCTACGAGGAATATGGCTGTTCATCCCGCGTGTTCGCATTATAGATGCGCTACCCACTATCTAATCAAATGACTAATATTCACTAGATGACTTTAGTGATAATTAGCAAGTGTATTGCGTTGTAATGGATTCATCTGTATACTGGAGACAATTATTGATGGGAATTGCTTTGGAATAACGTTTAACAGAATGAATATTACTAACATTGGTCAAATCCATATTAGACATGAAGGAGAATGACCATGAAAAGAATCGTCTATATAACACTCATCGCACTACTATCCATTATTATAGGTGGATGTGGAAAGGCATCACAGCAACCTAGCGAAGCAACGCCGAATCTGAGCGATCTGAAGATCAATCCTGGGGATAAGATTGGCGATTTTCTTATTACCACAGGGGAAGGCGAAGATGTTATCTTCGTCTCGAAACTTCATTGCCCCTATGATAGCAGCACAGGTATAGAGTCTTGTGAACAACCTGTAGGTGCGAAGGTAAATGTCGGATTAGGTATCTATGGCGACAACACTTCAGGGGGTAAGACCGTAGATGAATACTGGTCGGAGCAAACCCATGAGATGTTTATTGAAGGTCGCCCTGTCGACCTCCAAGCTTTTGGAACAACTGATTTTGATAATCCTATGGTTGGCACAGTACGAGTTTGGAATGTAGTTATTGTTACCGACACGCCAGGCAAGATAACAGCACACTCAACAGGAGTCGTGGGAGGCGATGCTTTTGACTATACATCAATAGTTACATTTACCGCACCATGATTGAATCAGTTTTATTCGACAGATTCATTATAAATAAAATGAAAAGCCGCCCAACAATGGTTTGTGTGTCCTGAAAAGTCATCGTTTGCTTGCTGGTGGAAGTCCAGTCCTGGTAACGATCAGGCGGCCAGGTAGCAGGCAACCGGTGCACTTGGGTGACCGAGTGTGCCGAAACGTTGTAACCTCCTGAGAAAGGAGAGCAAAACAACAGCCCGCAACATAAAGTGAATTCTGCAGCGTCGAAATGTTAGCCCGAAAGGGAAAAAAGAGGGAGCCGAGCCTGTGAGCCAAAGGCGAAGGTCATGGAAGCGGCGAAGAACCTGGAAATACAGCCGTGAAGGACCCTCCGGCGTAGGGAGAACGGGATGTTGTGAAAGTAGACGATGGAACAGGAGAGATCTCATCCGGTCGGTGGCCCACAGCCATCGTAACGAATGGTATAAGCTGGAGAAGTGAAGTCCAGGAGGAAGCCGGATGAGAAGTCGGAGGAGACCATAGTACTGGTGATGGGTAAGACAACAAAACTCACTCGGAGGGAAGGGTCTCTACTTCAACCAAGTCTAGCGGAAAAGGTAAGTGACGGTGCATGCCGAGAGGCCAATCACACCACAAGACAAATCACGAGAACTCCAGCGCAGACTATACTTGAGAGCCAAGAGGAGCAGGAACCGTCGGTTCCATGCGCTGTATGACCGCACCTTCCGGCCTGACATTCTGTGGCGGGCATGGGAAGAAGTACGACGAAACGGTGGGAGTGCCGGAGTAGATGGCGTGACCATTGAAGCCGTGGAACGGGAAGGAGTGGAACACTTTCTCTATCAGATTGGGCAAGACCTGAAAGCAGGCACGTACCGACCGCAGCCGGTGAAGCGGGTATACATCCCAAAACCAGATGGCCGCCAAAGGCCTTTAGGAATACCCGCGATCCGAGATCGAGTGATTTAGCAGGCGTGCAAGATCGTGATCGAGCCAGTCTTTGAGGCCAACTTTCAGGACAACTCGTATGGATTTCGTCCCAGACGAAGTGCATGGCAAGCGATCAAGGTAGTAAAAGAAGCTCTGGTAAGAGGTTGGTGGGTAGTTGATGCAGACATCCAGAGTTACTTTGATGCCATTGACCATGACATGCTGATGACTTTGGTTGAGCGACGGATCAGCGACCGCCGGGTATTGAAGCTACTTCGGCAATGGTTGAAAGCGGGTGTTCTGGAAGAGGGGGAATGGAATGCTTCTGAGTTAGGCTCACCTCAGGGCGGGGTGGTTAGTCCCCTGCTCGCGAATATCTACCTACATGTGCTGGATATGTACTGGGCGGAACGATACGCGCACCTGGGAAAACTGGTGAGGTATGCTGATGACTTCGTGATCATCTGCCGGACCCAGCGAGAAGCCCAGGAAGCCTTGCAGAAGGTCAAGCAGATTATGACCAGATTGAAACTGACCCTACATCCCACCAAAACCCGCATTGTGGATATGGGACAAGAAGGCTTTGACTTTCTTGGCTTCCACTTCCACAAAATGAAGACTAAGAAAACCCACAAGCTCATGCCTTACATATGGCCAGGACAAAAGGCCATGAAAGCAGTGCGAAGGAAGATCCACGAAATCACCATGCGGATAACACTGAGCAACCCTTTGGAAGAAGTGATTAGGTATCTCAATATGATCATTCGCGGGTGGAGGAATTACTTTCGCATTGGGAACAGTACTACAAAATTTCAAGAGCTGGATCTATATGTGAGACAACGGTTACGACAGTGGGTAAGAACACAGAAAGGGTCAAGAGCTCATTGGAATGAACGTGGCTTTGAGCTCTTGATAGCACATAGCGGGTTGGAGTACTTCTACCGAAGCGGAATATGCGACGTCAGACCTTGAATACCGCAAGAAGAAGGTTGTCGGTGAGCCGGATGAGGGAAAACCTCATGTCCGGTTCGATGTGGCAGGGAATGGAAACCAGGATATGGTAAAGGTACTGAGGCACTCTCAGAAGAAATGGAGAGCAACGGGTCTGCCCTACCTAAGTCCCAGGCGCCATTCCCTGACCCTACCATCTGACCGCCTACGGTATGGGTAAGCGCATGGTTTTTCGAGTAGTGAATAATCAGTGGTACGATGCCCCCATGAAGGCTATCGCTAAAGCCGCTCACGTGTACACTACTCATCACATCATCAATCAAATGAACGACACCATGGATGTGGTTACACCATGATGGAGAAGAATAGTAAGTTTTGCTTATAACTTATTGTTATCCACTGGACTCCCAATCCTATGTGCCTATGCTATATCCTCGGTAGTCTGCGCTAAATACCTCCTTAACACATGCAAGTCTGCATAGCCCATCAGCTTTTGTAAGCTAAATACATCCACTCCTGCCCGTAGCATGTTGATGGCAAAGGCACGTCGAAATGAGTGGAGAGATGGAGCTATTATTCCAGCCTGCCTCGCCCGACGTTCAAGTACCCCCCGCAAACCTCCATATTCCAACCTTTCACCATCTCCTGTTATCCATAATGCTGGATTATTATTTACACGTTGTTTCAAATATATACGCATGGATTTTCTGCTGGCTTTACCCAAGAATACTATTCTGAATTTTCCTCCCTTTCCATGCTGGATAAGAACCTCCCCATTGTATGGATTTATATCCTTAGTGTTGACTTGCAAGACTTCTCGTGCCCTCGCTCCTGTATCCAAGAGAAACATAAGTAGTGCTTTATCCCGAAAATCCAGGAACGAACTAGATTTGCACGTTTTCAAAAGTGCCGATACATCTTCAAGTTCAACAGGCGCTAATAACTCTGTAGCTACTTTCGGTGCTTTCACTTTACAAATGGGATTCTTCCAACCCTCGGGTTCTGCTTCGCTTTCATACCACATTAGAAAGACACGTAATGTCCTAAATGTGGCATGTAATCCGCCAGGGTTATGCCCTGTTTCCTGATGCCATAATAGGAATTGACGGATTACATTAGGTGTGATTTCCTCAACACTGGTTATAAGTTGAGATTCGCAGTATTTTAGGAAATGCCCCAATTGCTGTTTATAGAAGGTAAGAGTAAACCCTGAAACCCCTTCTATTTTCTTCGATTGATAGAATTGATTTGCCCATTCAAGCAGGTTGTAACGGACAAGATTTTCTATAATCGTGTGCGTTGAGCTGTCTTGGTTGTTTGTGTACATGGTTTAGCCTCCTGACTAACCGTCTAGATATGGGGGCTTAACCATCATTTCCCGATTTCATGTACTATATATGGGGGTACCAATTAGCCGAAGTGGCGGAATAGGCAGACGCGCACGACTCAAAATCGTGTTCCGTAAGGAATGAGGGTTCGATTCCCACCTTCGGCACCAAAAGAATCACAAACCACCCGATGATGCTCCTCACCGGGTGGTTATTTTTATTCGGACTGTTTACTTATCTAGACAGTTTCAACAGCAGACGCCGACTGTGTATATACTTTAAACACCGGAGGTTTCTCCAGGTGCTTTTTTACCGCACATAACTCGGCGGAACGGATCAAGGACGGGAGATATTTTTCTGGAAACCCTACCGGGGTTTGTATCTCCAGGTCTATACTTTCAACCATCCCCGTTTGAGGGTTCCGGTGGGCATGTTGGATAATCCTCAACCCTTCGGTTGGCAGGTTGCGCTGCTTGCAAAACCCTAACGCGTAAATCCCCGCACAGGTTGCAATAGAAGCCAGGAATAATGAGAACGGTGTGGGGGCTGATCCAGGCACTCCCCCGGCGCTTGTCTGATCGGTCATGACCGTAAACGGTCCAAAATGAGCATCCACCCGATCGCCACCCGGAAAATCAACTGTCATTTCCATGAATATTTTCTCCTACCATGTAGATTGTTTTGAACTATTAGATTAGATGCAAAATTCTTATAATAGTTGCCTTTTGTGGATTACCTACCTGCTGAAGTTCTTACTTGGCGATAACCAGGGGTGGAGCAGGCTCTTTCTGCTCGCTGCGCTCGCTGTGCTCACTGCGTTCGCTTTTACGCCACCAAAAGAACCAATACAGGAACACAGCAATAATATAAAGGACGATGGTACCCAGAAATGGAGGGCCAAACCCATAGCGCACTTGAAGCATGCCACTGATCGTTGGGCTGATCGCCCAGCCGAAATTCCAAGACATGCTCACCAGGCTGGCTACCATGGCCCTGGAGGATGGATCCACTTGCTCCATGACGAATGTCTGGTAAACGGGACTGCTCATGTTCATCAGAGCCACACGAATGTAATATGCAAAGGCGCTGACCCAAAACAATGGGGCGAACCCCAATAAAATCAGGAATGGGATCGATAACCCCTGGGTGATTACCACAATCTGGATCTTACCCAGGCGATCTGCCAATGGAGGCGCCGCCAGCAGACCCAACCCCATCGCCAGGGAACCCCAGGCAAATAACACACCGATCACCTGGTCTGACTGGTGATATTGGACGCGAAAGAACACGTTCATGAACGGCATGATCAGCCCCGCTCCAATCGAAGTAATCAGCATGGGCAAGACGAGCTGGGTCAGCTTCTTGGGGTTTTTTGCTGCATAAGAAATAGGAGCAAAGACAGTTCGATCTGCATGTTCGAGGCGTGGCATCCGGATCATGAACAGCGGAACAATGCTTGCCGCCAATGCGATTGCCACCACCAGGATCGAGCCTCCATAAGCCTGGCTGCTAACCGGCTCGACGTTGCGCATGCCCGCCACCCAGCTGGGCATGTAGCCACCGATCCAATTGCCCACTGAAGCGGAAACCATCTGCAATCCGGAGCTCATGCTGAACAAATAGGTTCGTTCGTGCTCGCTGCTGTTTTCCATCAGAAACGGGCTCATGGTCACGCCGGCCAGGCTTTGTGCAATCCCGGAGAGAATATTCATGGCATACAGAATGGGTGTAACAGGCCAAATGACCATCATGCCGATGGTGAGGCAGACGAGTGCACCCGAAAGGAGCAAGGAAAATTTACGACCCAGGATATCTGCCAGGTAGCCCATGGGTAAGGCAAATACCAGGGCGGTGATGCTGCTGGCAGTCACCAGATTGCCCAACAATTTCTCATCAAAACCCAGGCTGAGGACATAGAAATTGAACAATAAACGGAAAATACCAATCGCTACGCCGGCAATGATGGCATAAATTAAATACAGGCGGGCGTTCGGCTTGAATGCCACCAGATGGTCGCCATAGTTTTTTACGCTGCGCCCAATACCAGCAATCATGCTTTAGCCTACGTTGTCATTTACCAATAAAAATTTTCGCAAAGATTCAAAGGTATCCTTAACCGCTGTTTCTCGAATGGTATAACGCTTTTCCTCCTCGGCTTCCATGGAAACAAACACCAAACCAGCCAGGCGCAGGGCGCTCAGGTGGTGAATGACAGTTGGAGCGCGCAGCCGGAGTTTACGGGCAAGTTGTGAGGGAGTGAGGGGTTTATCGCTCAAATAATGCAGGATGAGCAGCCGGGTGGGGTCTGATAGTGCCTTGAGCGCTCTCAGAAGGGCGTCCGGTATCACTTCCCCTGGCACCAGCGCTACATCGGCGGGACGAGCGCCAAACAACACCACCCAATGATTTTTGATCACACAGTCATACATCACCAAGGGTGTGGTCCAGTATGAGGGAACAAACACCACCTCATCGGCCTGTTCGAGGGCAGCCATCTTAACCCCCTGGGACAATTCGACCATTAATCGAGGAAATTCCAGCTGCCTTGCCAGCTCCTGCGCACCTGCCAGGGCCTGCTGCAGGTAAGGTTTTATGCGCCTTTCTTCCTCGGAGAAGAAAACCGAAACATATGCCTGCAACGCTGCCAGGTAACGTTCACCAAATTCATCCGGACGCGACCACCATTCCAGTGTGGTGATCAACCCATTCGTATGAGATGATTTCTCTTTGAGCTGGTATTTAGGCTTCAAACGCTCAAGATCGTCGTTATTCCAAGACCGTTTTGCTGACACTTCCTTGAGTGTTTCTAAGATCTCTGGTGCCTGTTCGGCATGAAATGCCAGTGTAGGCAATCGATCAGCAGGATCAATTTGACCCAACGCCCAAAGTGCCGTTGCAGCATCCTTGGGTTCGGGCAGGCTGGAGACCCATCCAAGCGGGCTGCTAAAAAACACTTCTTGGGCATCCTCCAGGATGGTACGCTGGGAAGCCGTCAAGCGTGAACGTACTCCTGCCGCCCAGGAGCCTCGCAAGCCAAAATTCTCCGGGTGGTGTAACACATGCAAGCTGGCGAACAGGTCGTAAGCTGTGCCCCAATCCCATAAAATGTGTGGCTTATGGTCAGCAATCATATGTGGCTATCCGAGTAGCTGGGAGAGATGGCACAATCCTGTAGTCGTACTTTGGGTGACTCCAATTGCCTGTGCGTTTTCAATGCTGTAGGACGGTGTTGGTTGAGGTGATTTTTATGTAAAAGAGATAAAGCATGGTTTTTTGCGGCTTCACACAAAACCTCCTGCAAATGCTCTTTAATAAAGGTATCAAAATCGTGAACCATAAGGAACTCCTTAGATATATATCTATGTTAGATATACATCTAATTAGATAATAATCTAATATATTTTTTTTGTCAATAGATGTATTAATTATTTTTGAATATCCATTGAGAGTTCCATTTTTACAACCCCTCAAGGGTTATTGATACCCCAATTTATTTCACATGCTTTTCAAAACATCTCTGATAAAGGTAATCTTACTGGAGGCTCCTTATATATGGATCATACTGAAGCTGCGCATGCTCCTGGGGAATCTGGGTAGTCGTTTTATCTGGTTGCAGTTCCATGCGATACGCCGTGAAATCCCTGAGCGCGGCAATTAATGGTTTCTCAATCCGTTTTCGGTAGGTGTCAAACTATTGCGCTGCTGCAATCCAGAGCTCCAAACCATAAATTTTTAAACAAATATGTCGAGCGCTGTCCTTCATATCCTCATTATTAACTGTGGATAACTCAATAAAACCTGTGGATAAGTAGAACAAATTGTGGAGAACCTGTCAATTTTCAATATATTTTATGTGATAAGAAGCCTACTTATAGGTTAAAAAACAGCTTTCATCCACAATTTTTTTCATCACAATTGTAAATAAAAAATAGGGTTCAACTTCTACACATTAAACCAACCCTTGAGTGGGGAGAGACTTTTCCCAATTTTCCCTATATGTGCCCTCCATCAGAATAAATACCCCACCCCTGCCGTAAAAATTCTATTCAACCCTTCTTTTCCACATATCCACAGTCTCTACTACGACTACTATATATAAATATAGTCATATGATATGTATATATACTTCTCCCCTCTCTTTCTGTCCTATAATCATAGAAAGGGGAGAAGTGATGGTAGCTATCTGGAAGCTTCTACCGGGTAATCATTGGAAGGAAGAACTCCCAGATTTTTTGTAAAATTGTGACCTGTTGGCTCACCTGGTCAATGCTGCAGGCATTGGTAGCGGATAATGCCACAGTATAGCTGCCTGGCTCCGCATAGGAGTGGGTGGTGGTAAGGCCGGTTCCTTCTGCGCCGTCACCGAAGTTCCAGGTGAAGCTGATGGGTCCGCTGCCATCGGCACTGCCTGTAAAGGTAACCAGCTCATCACTGATCGGATCAACCGGCAGCCAGGCGAAATCCAGCATGCCAACTGGATCGCAGGCAGGGGTGATGTTGATGACCTGTTCTGCACTGGCTTCACCGCAGGCATTGCTGGCGGTCAGCACGACGGTATAGTCTCCTCCTTCGACGTAGCTGTGCGTGGTGGTGATGCCTGTTCCAAACAACCCATCCCCGAAGTCCCAGGTGTAAGTGATGGGCTCACTTCCATTAGAGATGCTCGTAAAAGTGACCCCCTCACCACTGACCGGTTCAAGCAGCTGCCAGGTGAAATTTGTTGTATCAACGGGCTCGCAGGCTGGGGTGACGGTCACAAGGGTGACTGCGCTGGCAAGGCTGATTGAATTGGATGCAGTAACAGTGGCTGTATAACTACCCACTGAAGAGAAGGTATGTGTGACCACTTCACCACTGCCGGGCATTCCATCGCCAAAGTCCCAGGCATAGATCACATTTGATCCTGCCACCACGGAGGCCGTCAGGTAAGTAGTATTGCCCAGCATGGTTGGACTATCGTTTTCTGCCGTCAGTCCCTCAATGGGTATTTCTACGGTCACGAAGGTGGTGGCACTGGCAGAGTTGGTCCCGTTCGTGGCGGTGACAATGGCGGTGTAGGTGCCAACAGACGGGTAGGTATGAGCGTTGAATGCACCACTGCCGGAGGTACCATCGCCAAAGTTCCAGGTGAAGGCGACATTCGTGCCAGCTTCAAGGGTGGCAGTCAGGTGGGTGGTGTCCCCCAGCGCAGTTGGGCTATCATTGGCAGCTTCCAACCCACTGATGGGTTGGTCCACGATGCTCACCAGGGTAGTTGTAGAAGCGGAGCTGATGCTGTTGGTGGCGGTCACGATGGCTGTGTAATCACCGATGGTATCGTAGGTGTGTTGTGGCGTCTGCCCGGCACCCACGGTGCCATCGCCAAAATCCCATTGGTAGGTGATGGGTGGGGTGCCTGCATCCACAGATGCCGCAAAATGGGTCGTGTTGCCCAGGTAAGTTGGGCTATCGTTGGTGGCGGTTAAACCAGAGATGGGCTGTGCTTCGCAGCTACCAAAGAAGCCTACCAGGCGATCCATCACAGCCTGACGGTCAGTAAGTGCATTGATGGCATCAAAGGGGTATCCAAAGAAGACGGTTTTGAAGCTATCGCCCTCATAGCTGATTGCAGCGTTCCCTTGATTGCCATTAAAGGCGACCAGGGCTGATGCATCGGGTATAACCCTATCTGAGTAATTGGTATAGTGATAAGACAGTGTGTAGGGGCCTAATCCGCTGAACACATTCTGTCCTGTGACTGTTGTTTGGTTCACATCACTTTGATAGGAACCAATGTGCAGGTAATTTTGACCGAAGGGTGTAAGACCCCTTTCCCACAGGTATTCATGGCTGGACAGGAAGAAATTTCCACCGTTATCCAGGTATGAAGCCACACTGGTTTCGTTTGAAGGGCTAAATGTGCCGTATGAGGGACCACCTGTATACCACAGGACTTTGCTGTAACCTGATATGTCGTTTGAAGCCGGGTCGCCGTCAAGGGATACGTCCCATATGTCATAATCAACACCTAGGCCGTCTAGTGCGGATGTGTAATGGTCTCTCAGGTCAGGTCCATCTTGGTCGTCATCCACCAGCAGGATACAGGGCAAAGGTTCGAGAGCGAAGTCCTGTGTCTGGTCATGATCCAGGATGATGTCCCGCTCCTGGGGGCGGTGCAGGCTTGCGCTCACCTGCATGGTGTAGATACCCTGCGGCAAGGTTGCCTGGTAGGTGCCATTGATGGGGTCAGTCCAGACTGTGACGGGACTGCCTGTAAAACTGATCTCCGCCAGGAGTGGTGCGCCAGTCAGGCTATCGGTTACAGCCCCTGAGACAACATAGGTGGGTGCTGATAGCAGGCTGAAGTCTTGTGTGGTGACGGTATCGGTGGTGACAACAATGCCGCTGACCGTGGCTGGCAGGTAGCCATAGGCACTGGCAGTGACGGTGTATGTGTTTGCCAGCAGAGTTTTGGTGTAATAGCCCGTTGGGTCGGTAGTGATCTCGAAGGAGTGGCCTGCGTTATCCTGTGCGACGACGGTAGCATCTGCAACCGGAGCCCCACCATGCGGCTGCGGTGACGTGTCCAGCCAGGCTGCCAACTCCACTGTAGATCAGACAACCGTTCTTATGGACAAAGGTGGCCAGGGATGCCTTAACGAAATCAGTGAAATACGCCGGGTCAGTATGGGCAGGGGTATCACCTGAACCGTGATAGTATGGGTTGAAATCTCAGGAGGAGAAGTGAGTCATCCTCGATGGCAAGGATGGAATTATAGCCATACGCCAAGAATGAAGAATGGTCACTTCCACCTTGACCTGTGTCGAGGATCGGATTCAGGTTCAAGTTGTAAGCATCCACCACGTCGGCGAAGAGCTGGGCAAATTGCAAGGATGGAGGGACACTATTGCTGTAAAACAGGCTGATAACCGGGTCAGAACCAATCGTGTTCCAGGCGATCATATCCAGGTTCAGGTAGCCGAGGATGTTCTCTCCATTCTGGTATGCACGTTGGGCATACGCTTCACTGCCCAGGAGCCCCTGCTCCTCGCCGGTCCAGAAGGCAAATCGAAGGGTGCAGCCCCATTGGAACTGCGAGAGGATATCGGCGGCGAGAAGGGTGGCCACCGAGCCGCTGGCGTTATCATCCGCCCCAGGGGTGCCGCTTACATCGTCGATATGGGCACCGATGATGTAGATCTGGTCGGGGTTGATCAACCCAGGAATCTCACCAATCACGTTGGGATGCGTGGCTTTTCCACACGATGGTATTCCACGTTTAGCCCCAGGTCGTTTGACATATGCCGTCCCACGTAATGCGTGGTTTTCTGGATCGGGATTCCGCTACTTGGTTTATCGCGAGGTGATGGTGTACCAAGCCCCATCCACCCACACCGGCGATCACGCCGGCCAGCTCACGGTCATATTGATAGATTTGCTCGGTGGTGACCTGGTCGATCATGACCTGGACGAGCGGGTCCGGTTCGACGGCTTCTGGATGGGTTGTTTCTGCCTGAGCCGAGGGTAGCGGTTTGGAGGTAAGTGTGATCAGGCGCAGCTCAGCCCCAGCCTGGGTAAGCGCATCGACCTGCGAGGGATCCATGCGGAGCAGAGCCCCACGGGCAGTACTCAGCAAAACCTGCCCAAATAAAGCAAAATCAGGGGCGGGGCGGCTTGACCTGACCTCAGCCAGGTAGTACGAGCCGGACCGCAGGTCAGGGTCAACCACCTGAAAGCTCAATCCGGTTTCTTGCAATGCCTGCTGGCCTGCTTGGTCCGCGCCGGTCAGCAACCCGCCATCCACCAGGGCGTACATCGGCAAGCCAGTGGAGGCGAATTGACTCGAGTCGTCGGGGGAGCCAAGATTGACATAAACGAGCGCTTTTTGGTCAGGTGAGCTGGTGAAGGTTGCCTGGACATTGCTGGTTAGGGTTACCATTAAGACCAATAGCAAAATAACGGTAATGATTCGTTTTTTCATGAAGCATTCTCCTTTAACCGTATTTCATGGGAATATGAATAGATCGGTAGTACAGTCAAAATTATATACTAAATTAATGGTAAATAAGTGTTCAAAAAAACTGACAACGATACCAATTCTTATCACCGAGGAGAAAATCCCATAAAATTTAAATGGATACCAGTTATCTCCCTGGCTGCTGCCTGGTGCATACGCAGAGCAATCAGCTGCGCCAGACCTACCGCGATTTAGGATTGAATATTCCACGATCAATTTTGTGATACACACAAACCCAGAAGTTGCTTGACTTTTTCTGTGAATATGCTACATTTAATCTGCCACTCGAGTTCTCAAATCCGATAAAGTAATTACTGTGGGGGTAAACCAGAACGGGTCTTCGCATAAACTGAAGGGGAACTCAAGGAACTGGTGCTGTCGCTGCTATGAGTTGTTATGAAAGGAGGAAGTCGCTTTATATTTTCCGTTTGAGTCACCGTAAAAGAATTATCAGCAACCCATTGCGATTTTGTTCAGAGGAGGATACCATGATTTCTCGCAACAAGTTTCTAAAAAGACTTATGAGCCTGGTGTTTGTTATCGGGCTCTTATGTATCACCGGGTTGCTATTTGGCCCGACACCCGGTACTGCCCTCGGTTCTGCACCAGCTTCCAGCATGAGTGGTGTGAACACGGCACTTGACACGAACTTCCAGTCACAAGACATCCTGGCACCAGATGCGGCTTGCTCCGGTGGTCCAACGATCGATGGAGTCCTCTTGGATGAATGTGTCGATAACACATTCACCGTTGGGGGGACTTCAAAAACCGTGCGGGTGTGGTACAGCAAAGTAGTCCAAACCGTCCAACGTACCGATAAAGGTGTTACATATAACCTCACCCACTACATCAACAACGATTCTGAAGCGCAGGATGTAGCTCAATGGGCGCGGGAAGCCTGGCTGCGCTATTGGGAGGTCTTCGGTCACCACCCCTATGACGATGGCTGCAACAACCGTATCAATATCCAGCTTGAGGAAGGCGTCGGCTGGAGTGGCGTCGCTTACTGGGCCAGCTCCGGCTCGTGCAGGATTGGTATTGATGCACCCATGATCCGTAATGGGGGTGGGCAAGGCGTCGTCTACCACGAGATGCAACACTACTTGCAGTATTCTTATAATTCTGGCTGCTACTCCCATATTTATAATAACTATGATAGTGGTTCAGCGGCTGGTAATGCCGAGTTCGTTGAGGGCTACGCTGACGTAGCGATGGACACCGTCGATTCGGCACTAGATCTAACCCTTTTCAGTGGCATCGTCGGGTCTTACACCCCAGGGCAGAGCTTCTATGATAAAGATTATTGGGATGTCTGGAATAAGTATTTCACTGAACAGCTCGGTGCACTATACTCAAGCTCTGACCCTCAATGGCACTTTGATGCCGTCCGGCGACACTATGAAATGTGCGATGCGCAAGACACACTCTACGTACTCGACGACCTGGTGCCGTCTTTGGATCCCGACCTGACGGAAGAGGAACTATTCCTGAATTTCTTCGCCGCCAATTGGGCCAAGGATTGGGCCGACCCGACCACTCAGCCTGAGCTGGTCTACTTCGATGATGACGCTGGGCCATCCTATGGCTCAATCACCCTGTATAAGGATGTGAATATCTCCAGCGGGACTCAGAGCTGGACTGGTGAGACCACCCCGGATGACTGGGCTGCTAGGTATTACCAGGTGAAACCCCAGAGTGGCTGTACGTATGTCACAGTCAGTGTGGATGGAGCTGCTGGTGCGCACCTGGGTATCAACCTGATGGCAGCCGACACCGCGGCGCCAACCTCGGTCAAGCGCACTGCCTGGATTGGCGAAGACCTGAGCCGTACTTTCCCGGGCTACGGCACCTACAACCGCATCGTGGCGGTGGTCAACGCTTTTGATAACACCGCCGGCTACGATGTTTCCTTTGCTTGCGTGACACCCACGCTGAATATCCTGGAGCCGCGCCAGTCTAATTTCGCCCAGGTGGGCGACCCGAGCAGTCCGATCGCCTTCCTGGCGCGTTTCAAGGTTACCAGCAGTGGCAACCCGGTGCTCGGTCTGACTGAATCGGCCTTTACCGCCGAAGCCGAGGGTGACGCGGTTACCATTGTGCCCGGCTCGTTCTCCCAGGTGGGAGAGGAGTACTGGGCTATCCTGCTGCCGCCCACCAAGGCAGCCGGTACCACTTACGTCGATCTTGAAATTTGCCTGGATACCAGCATCTGCGACACTGAGACCGACGCACTGCTGTATGTCGACCCGGGCAACACTGATTTCGCCCTGGTCTTCGATGGCTCTGGATCGATGGGATGGCCAGAAGAAGTACCCGGCGAGGGTAAACGCATTGAAAACGCCCAGAAAGCTGGCACCGTACTGGCAGACTTGCTGCGGGTCGGCGACCGCATTCTGGTGACCGACTTCTCTGCCCGTGATATCCCGGCTGGCTGTGGGGCTGGTGACCACAATTGTGAGCTGGATATCATCACCCGCCTGGTGCGCACCAACGTGGTTGCCCCGGCTTCCAATGTTATTGCTGCCGTTAAAACCGCAATATACAATGTCACACCGCGCGAGTGGACCCCCATCGGTGCAGCTTTGCAGGATGCCATGAACAAGCTGGTGGCAGCGCCAGCCAGCACCAACCCCAAGCACATCATCCTACTCAGCGATGGTGATCAGAATGTCAACCCGATGTATGCAGATGTGAGAGACGACCTGATTGATTCAGGCGTGGTCGTCGATACCATTCGCTTCTCCAATGATGCCCCCGGTGACCTGCTGGCGCAGATCGCGGCCGATACCAACGGCAGCTATACCTATGTTCCCACCACGCCGGGCACACTGGCAGCACTGGAGCAATCCCGCCTGCAGATGGTCGACCAGCTCACCCAGATGGGCGTCCCCGCCGACCAGATCAACCGGCTGACGGCCACCACGCTGCCCGGCCCGTTGGGGCTGGATAACGTCTATGATTATTACGAAACCAAGAGCCAGAGTGCGGCGCGACTGTTCCACACCAATTTCCTGGCTGTTCCAGATCAGACCTATCAGTACGCCACCCAGTATGTCGATGGAAGCGTCAATACTTTGCGTATCGTGGTGGCGGGTAAGCAAGATGACGACAACTACTGTGGTGGTTACGTGCGTGATGTTGACATTCCAGCCGCCAAGCGTAGTGCGACTCTGGTACCCAATCAGCCCACCTGGCGACTTGACCCCTGCTGAATGGGACATCCGTCATTCAGATTTTGATGATGTTGTTCTCATTCCTAACCCCGAACCAGGTATTTGGGATATCCGCTCCCGCTATGTTTTTTATGGTCCATGCGCAGAGGGTGGCGTTCCTATCGTCCCTGAGACTCCTACCATTTGGGAGTCGGATTTCATGCTCAATATCTCAGCCGAGTCGAATATCCAGCTGGTTGCCCGTTTTCTGCCTCCTATCGTGAACAATCAGGGTGCAGCCGGCGATTATGTGCCGATTGTCGCCACCTTACTGAATCGCAATGGGGCCATCCCGGGGGCGTCGTTCTTTGGCGTGCAGGGTGTCATCCCGGTGCTGATTGAGAAACCAGGTGGTGGGGTTGATTTAATCTTCCTGTGGGATGATGGGCTACACAACGACGGCTCGGCCAGCGACGGTGTCTACGGCAACGAATACCGCACCGCCTTTCTCGGTGGCAATTACAATGCCCGCATGGTAGCATATCTGGAGGATCCAGCCAATCCTGGTCAATTCCTTTCTCGTGAGTGGAACGGTGGTTTCTACATGACAGGTCCCACCATCGACCCCGCTCTGGATTTAGATCAAGACAGCATGCCGGATGCCTGGGAACGGCGCTGTGATCTGAACACCAATGAAAACGACGCCTTTTTGGATAACGATCGAGATGGCCTGGTAAACATCCTGGAGTTCATCTATGGTACCCTCCCCTGCCAGGCCGACACCGACCGCGGCGGTGAACGCGATGGCTCCGAAATTAATGGTAGTCGCAACCCGCTTTTTGCCCCGGATGACCTGGTGCGCCCGCTCGGGCATATCAGTGTGGTGGCCTTGAACGAACGTATCCGCATCCAGTGGACCCATCCAATCTCCTACACCAACATGATCGGCTGGATCTCCACCCTGCCGGACGAGCTGGGCGAGCCGGTGGACATGGGAAATTCCGGCATCTATACGATGACCGGTGTAATCAATGACCTGCCTTATTTCGTCAGAGTGTCAGGTCAGAATGGCACTGCCGAGGGCGAATACAGCGATCCCTTCCCGGTCACGCCCAAAGCTGACCCGGATGCCCCTAGCGGGGCGGTGCTGATCAATAATGGTGCCATTCAGACATCCTCCAAGAATGTGATCCTGAATCTCAGCTCTTCAGACACCCCGTTGGACGGCCTGGCTGAGCCTGCTAGCGCTCGTGGGGGTGGCCCGCTGGCGCTCAGGTACAACGAGATCAGCGCTGAAATCGTGATGCGCATCTCGAACGATCCCAGCTTCACCGGTGCGGTATGGGAGCCGCTGGACCCGGAGAAACCCTGGACTCTGGCTGATGGTCCAGCTGGCGTCTACATCGTCTACGCCCAATTCCGCGATGGCGCTGGCAATGAGTCCTTTGTGGTCCTCGATACGATTAATTACATGCTGACCACCTTCTACTTACCGATGATCAGCAGGTAATGTAGCCGGGAAAGCAGGTATAAGTAAGCGAACCAGGAGGCTGTTTATTTCCAGCCTCCTGGTAGTTTTTAAGAACCCCTTTTGTCTGATCATTGCTACGATGTATGGGTGAATGGATCCGAGTATGGTATCCAAGGCGTTTTTGGTACAAGCCCTGTGAATCTTGATTTATTTGCTGTGCACTCATAGGAGAACCATGGATATCTCTAAATCGGTTGATATTTGCTTGACTTAACTGCCGATATTTTATAATATTCAATCGAATATAACTTCACAAACGACCTCAGCTTCCTTTTCCTTACCCTTCACCAAGGAGAAAATCCCATGAAACTTAAATCGATGCCGGTTATCCTCCTGGCGCTGTTTGCATTACTGCTCCTGTCCACCGGAAGCGCCAATAGTCAAAGCTTCGGCTCCATTCCAAGCCAGAGCGCGGATCAAAACCCTGACCAGGGAGATAGTCCCACCGCCCTGCTCAAGCCAGAAAATATTTCTTGCGTAGGTTGGGAGCGCGACACGGTAGCCATTGGATGGTCAGATAAATCCACCGGGGAAGATGGCTATAAAGTGGAGCGCTCCGATAGTGGTGGCGCATATTCTGTAATCGCCACCGTTGCTCCCAACGCAGATGGGAATTATCCTGGCTACCGCGATACCGGAGTGGATGTGAGCACCCAGGCTCACCGTTACCGCGTGCGTGCCTACCAGGGAGGGAGCTTTGGTCCGTATAGTGATAGTTGCAACAACCGCCGCATCTGGGACCCACAGAAGTTCCGTATCTTCTATGGCGTGCGCGGAGGAACGGATGACTGCCCCCTGATCGACGGAAGAGAAGCCTGCCTGGCAAATGAAGCCGGGAGCAGCAGCGGAAATAAATATGTCGACCTGCAATACACTTCCTTGGAAAGTTCAGCCGATGCCTTCTTCCGCCTGGGTTTTACCCACCGCGCCGATTCACCTTACGGTAGCCTGGATAAAATACCGATCAATGTCGTCTGGTGTGATGGGGGTGGATGTGCCGGAGGCGGAGGGCTTGGGCTCTCTCCCGCTCTCATAGAAACTCCCTTCAACCTCACCACTCGCTCCGGGGATCCGGTGACCTATATCGTTGTTGTTCACGAGATGTGGCATTTCCTGCAAGGCAAATATAATTGGCTGAATGACCCCAATGGTGATTGGTTCATCGAAGGCCAGGCGCGCTCGATCCAGGATAAAATCTGTCTTGGCGGAGACCGTCCTACCGCGTTGTGCTTCGATGACATTGCCACCGGTTTCGCAGGTTACGTTCCGGAAGTAAACGGCTACCTTTCCAACCCAAACCGCCCGATTATCGAGACCAGCTATTCAGCAGCGCTTTTCTGGACTTATCTGACGGAGAAATATGGTACCAGCACCCCAACCGACCAGGTGGAACAGGGCATGAACCTGATGCTGAACTTCTGGCAAGCTGCAGAAAACAATCATGGGCTGGATGGTATCGGCACACTCAACAAAGCGCTACAAGCCATGGGCTACACCACCCGTTTCCGCGACATCTTCAAGGATTTTGCCGTGGCGAATTATGCCAAGCAGTTTACCGGTCCGGCAAAATACATGTATGCCGACATGGCACAGACAGGTGGGAACTATAACCAGGTGACCTTGCGCGTTGACCAGGCTCTGGCGCTTGGGGGTTCATACCTGGACACCGACGAATCCGTGTATAACTGGGCAGGCAACTACTACCAGTTCCGCCCGGCCTCCGATGTGCCTTTCGTCGATATCAAGGTGACGCAAGATTCCACCAGCAACCTGTATTACAAAGTGCTCGGCATTCAAGGCAGCAATATCGTCTACGAATATGAGAGTGAATCACGCAATCTAAGCCTACCCTTGCTTAACGATAGCTATGATAAAGTGGCTGTCATCGTTGTTGGTCTGGAACAGCTGGGTAATTACCGTATCTCTGTCAATGGCACCCAGCCTACTCTGAATATCCTCCGCCCCACCAACGGCACCAAGGCACGCGTCGGGAATATGACTACCCCCGACAAGTTCATGGCACAGGTTGAGGTCCTGGATGGTGCTGGTGTGCCCATGGCGGGGGTAAACCTGGCAAACTTCAGCTTTGCCCTGGGTGAGCCGGCAAGCGAAACACCCATCCCGGCTGCCAATATCCTCACCTCCGCTGCGGTGATGGGTCAACAGTGGTTCGTCATCCGCGCCCCTGGTGGTCTTGCTGCGGATGGGGATGGCTCGCCCAACTCCTACCGGCTGACGGTGCGCTATGGTTCGGCACTCTCGGATACTGAAGACGACGCTGTGGATTACACCCCGCGCACCAACGCTGATAGCGTGATTGCCCTGGACCGTTCGGGCAGTATGGGGTGGGATGAAAAGCTTGTCAACGCCGGCAACGCCGCCAAGCTGTTCATCGATAGCTGGCGGAGTGGCGATAAGATCGGCCTGATCACATTCAACGAAAGCGTGACAGTGGATATGCATGTTACCGACTGGTCCGAAGGGGCAGGCGGCTCGCGCGATACTGCTTTCAATATTATCGATAGCCTCATCGCCTCGGGTAACACGCGCATCGGTGATACGATCACCACTGGCTATACCGACTTACAGAATTACGGAAATAATAGCCACGATTGGGCGCTGGTACTGCTCTCGGATGGCTTGGAGACGGACGCTGGCACACGCACCTTTGACCAGGCTGTTCAGTATATCGTCGATGCCACCGGTAAGAAGCCTGTCATCCACACGGTGGCGGTGGGGCCGGATGCCGACCGCCCGCGCATGCAAGCGGCCGCTGCACGCACCGGCGGTACATACCAATATGTGACTGCACCAGCCGCTGTCGCCAGTACAGATGGAGTTACGGACATTGCCGACATGAGCCTGGCGATGGATTATCGTTATCGTGCCATAGCCACCGATATCCTCGGTCAGCAGCAATTCTTTGCTTTGGCAGGAACGCCACAGGAGTATGAGAATACGATCACGATGACCGTGGAGGGAGGTGCAGCCGAGCTCGTCCTGTCACTCAGCTGGGAACCCTCGACCGGATTTTTAGCCCCGACCTTTGTAACACTAAAAGATCCGGGTGGCACCTTTTTCTCTCCTGAAACGCCGTATGATTCCCGCCATATGGTCTGGCGCATACCGGCACCACTAGGTGGGGATTGGATTCTTTACATACCTGCCTTTGAGAGCCCTGGTAGTAATGCACCCTCACAAGGTCGCCTGGCGCATTATCTCGTCCAGGCCGCCCTCAAGACCGACGTGACCATGGATGCCTACATCACCACGCCAGTGGAAGCGCGCGTCCCGGGTCAGCCAATCCATGTCGTCACCAGCCTGACGGATGATGCCCCCATCACCGGCGCTTTTGTGGCCGCACTGGTAGAACGACCCTCTGGAGGGTTAAACATCTTCTTTATGGTTGATGATGGTAACCATGACGATGGTGCAGCCAACGATGGTCTCTACGGTGGCACTTTCCACCAAACCGGCGAGAATGGTTCCTACAATATGACCGTGTATGCATCCGGGTACAGCCCCTCGCTGGGTGAAAACTTCAATCGCCAGAAGGTGCTCTCCTTCCATCTGGCTCGCCTGGATGCATTTGGGAATGAGCTACCTTACCTGGATGGGGATGGTGATGGAATACCCGATGCCTGGGAGATTTTCTATCTACCGTTCACCGACCCGGACTATCCAGATGACACTGCCGACCCTGATAATGACGGCTGGAACAACAAGACAGAGTGGCAGAACGGCACCGATCCATCCGATCCCGATACGGATGACGACAATCAGGCAGATGGCACGGACCCATTCCCGTTTGAACCAACTTTACCGCCAGTCATCGAGACTCCCACTGCGCATGCCTATCCAGGGATTGGCGAGGTATTTATCAGGTATTCCAATCCAGTCACGCCTACCGTCCCAATCACTCAGACGTATCTGGCAGTCCTGTTGTACCGGGATGAAGACGACGATATGGATACTTTGTTTACATTTAATCAATTGCAGCTGGCACCGCTGGCAGGTGTGTTCACAGACACCGATGTCATCAACGGTCACCAGTATTGTTATGTTATCACCGCGATTGATTACGCTTGGCACCGGTCAACTACCTCCGCTCCCACCTGCGCCGTTCCCAACACCGACCCACTCGCTCCTCACGGCTCGGTGCAAATCAATGGTGGTGCCACCCTCACGCTCATCCCCGATGTCACGCTCAACCTGTGGGCATCCGATACTGTTGACCCAGCTGTGGAAGGTTTTGGACCTCAATACCTTCCGCCAGAGGATAGTGCCAGCGGTGTGACCGAGATGCAGATCAGCAATATCCCCGATTTCAGCGGCGCTTCCTGGGAGCCTTACGCCACCAGTAAAACGCCCTGGACTTTGGGACAGACGAGTGGCCTGGCTTCGGTTTACGTCAGGTATAAGGACGCAATTGGGAATGTGTCGGATACCTATGTGGCTACAATCTGGGTTGGGAGCAGCCCATTTATGCAGCCGTTGTTCCTGCCGCTGATCCAGCGGTAATTGGTTTTTCCCCTAAGCCAGGGGCCGACTGGAAAGAAATACCAGTCAGCCCCTGGTTCATTTTAAATATGTATTAGTTAATTCAGCTGGTGTTAATGCAGTGGAAACTTAAGGGGAAACTCATGCTTGACACAATCGGATTAATCGCATATTATATATCCAATATATCCATATTTTAATCTGCTTACATTCCTTGTTCATTTTATCTTTGCATTGATGCACATGACCATTGGAAGCGTAAGGATTTGGGGCTTTGGTCTCATTCAAAATCACAGCAATGACCAAAACCCAGCCCTAGTTATCAAATTAACCATTACGGGAGGAACTAACATGACCAAGGCCAAGATAATTCATCTGGTTGTCTCATTATTGATCATATTTACCATACTTGTCCCGGCTACACCTGCTCGGGCGCAAGGCGGACCGGCGGAAGACCAGGCTGGTGGGCCGCGCAAGCGCGTCGAAATTACGTTACGCGCTGATGGTGCTCCCCTCCCAGGTGGAACCGCGCAACTATCCATGGATGCTACCCCCCTGGTGGACACCCCCGACCTGGAAATCCAATGGATCGTCCCGCAGGGTGTGCAGCTTCTCGGAAACGATGTGGATTCATTTTCTGATGTATCTGTAAATCAGGCCGTACACTCTGAACGCAGTCTCAGCTTTCCAGCTGCGGGCACTTATAAAATCGCTGTCTCAGCCAGCTTGCGCCTGGCACCTGAGGTAACCTTTGGTACTTCAGGGGTGCTATTTTTTATCATTGACCCGCATGGGTCGCGTGTGACCGATAAGGATCCGGACGCTCAGCGCCCGGTGAGCTCCGGTGGACAGCTTGAGCAGATCACTCTTTCATCCTTACCAGCCGGTATATCTCCACAGTCACCCACCAGTGATCCTTGCTTCAACATCACCGGACATGTGGACCGCATTGACCGACCCCAAACATCTACCGGCTACGGCGCTAATGTGACCGTACCCGTGGCTGGAGTGGGCGTGGAAATACGCGAGTCGGATACCCTGTTCGACGATTCTTATGGGACGGCGATAACCGACGCCAGTGGAAACTTCACCAAGTCTTTTTGTGATGACGATGGCTGGTTTGATGACACGCTTGAAATTTATGTTCGTTTAGCCGCCGAGCGCGGAAGCCCGAAAGTTTATGTCGAAGATAGCTCCTGGATTGACGAGGAGTACGAATATAACACCAACACAGTATCCTCCGGTGGTGGCTCGATCAACTTTAACCTGAACCTGGATAATACCTGGAGCGGCTTATTCAATATCGTGGATGCAGCCTACCTGGCACGCCAGCTTTGGGTCAACAGCGGAGATTCTTACGGTGAAGAGACCGAGATCCACTGGGAGGCTGGTTATGGGGATAGTGGCTCGTATTTCAACCCCTTCTGGAACGAGATCACCATCGCAGACGACCCCTCCGACCCCGACCAGTGGGATGACTCGGTCATCATGCACGAGTGGGGTCATTCTGCCGACGATTATTATAGCTGCGACGATAACCCTGGAGGCGATCACTACATTGACCGGCTCGTTGACGACCCCGAGCTTGCCTGGGGGGAAGGCTACCCGGACTATTACCAGAGCGCAGTCCGCAACGCCAACGGTTACCCGCAAGCCAGCTGGTATTTTGATATGAATGGTGCAGGCACCGGTGGCATCATGGTCAACTTTGAAACTTATGATACGAAACCCGCAAACCTGATCAGCACGCGCAACGAGCTGGCTATCGCCGCTGCCCTGTGGGACTTTAACGATAATGTCAATGATGGTCAGGATCAAGTAAGTTATGGACATGGAACCGTCCAAGATGTATACACTTCCAATGCTTTTTTTGATGTCGCTTACGGCTTCTGGGATGATACCTGCGACTTTGATACTTACATGCGCGGTTGGGTGGATGCAGGCAAGCCTACTGATGGACCCACCGCCGCTGCCGTGAAACAAAATACCGGCTATACCCTTGTACCGGCCAGTCTGCTTGCCGGAAGCCCGACCAGCGTTACATCGGTGAGTGGGCCTGGAGCAGCCGACATCTACCGTTGGTGGAATCAGCTCATTTACGTAGCCGATAACTCGGCCAGCATGGCTGGATCCAAGTTCGATGCCATGAAGTCACTCTTCACTGAGGCAGTCAACGACCTGGGTAACAATCCCCTGGGCACTGAATTCAGCCTGGACCTTTTCAACAACAACACCAGCTTTACCAACAATGATTTCGCTTTCGCCGGGCAATTCTTCCCAGAAAACCTGATTGCTCCGATCAACGCCTTATCGACGATTCCCGACCCGATCCCGATTGTAAGGTGTATGCCTTGCAAGCACTTTCGCAGGCCGTCGTCGATAAGGAAAAGGGAGATGTCTGGCTGTTTACCGATGGCGATACCTACCAAAGTCCATCTGTGGAAAATATTCGCCAGCTGTTGAACGATAACAGGATGCGTGCCTCCGTGGCGTTGATGGGAACCTGCCCGGCCATACTTAAAACCGGAACCTCCAATTGCGCCGGTATCCACCGAGATGCTCCAGAGTCTCACCCCCGAAGCGCAGCAATCCCTGATGGCTGAACGCCTGCTGCCGGGTAAGGCACGCGCGGCACTTGGGCCCATGGCAGCCGATGTGCCCGGTGGTCTGGTGCCTTACCTGCTCACGGCGCTTAATAGCGGCGGGCAATTCCTGTACGTCGATTCCAGTCGGGTTGCCGATGCGGCCAATATCCTGCGTGCGCAAATCACCAACAGTGCCGGTGCCGGACGCTGGTCCGATTACGTCAGTGACGTACCTACCTACCGTTACGACACATTGGCAAGCTGGGAATATAACTGGATGGATGCCCAGGCTAACGGCACTATTATGGGAAACCCGGATTATAACCTCGCTTTAAATATTCCCTTACCCTCACCCTTCACTTATTACGGGAATGGACCCTATAATTCAGTGAATGTTTTTCAGGATGGGTATGTGACCTTTGACAATCATATCGCTTACGAAACTAACAACACCACCCTTCCTAACCCCTTCGAGCCCAACAATGCCCTCTATCCCTTCTGGGATGATTTAACACCCTACTACACAATCTGTGCTAACTCATCGTCCCCGAACTGCGGCGTAATCGGTTCGATTGATATACTGCAGCAGGGTGACTGGTTCGCGCTCGAATTTTTCCAGTATTATTTCTATGTAACTGATTTCAGGATCAACACTTTTGAGATCCTGTTCAACCTGGCAACCGGGGAGATCCGTTACCAGTACCAGACCGTACCGGGAGGAGCGCCAGAAGCCACAATCGGGCTTGAGAACAGCGATGGCTCCAGTGCTGTCCAGGTTAGCTACAACGACGTGGGAGGCGCAAGCGATGGCATGGGATATAAATTCACCCCTGTCCCACCTCAACCTAGCAAGACCTATACGGTACCCGTCGACAGCTCGATGGAGAGCGTAGGCTTCCTTCTCACTGGCTACAGCGGCAGCTTCGAGCCGTTGATAGTCACCGACCCGGCTGGAACGCCGGTGGACTGCGCAGCCCAAGGCACGTTGTGCCTGAACCTGGACCTGGTGCAATACATTCAGGTCAATACGAATGGGCGCACGGGAGACTGGCACGCTGTAGTGGACGCTGGGGCAACCGGCGAAGGCACCTTCTCTTTCACCAGCCTGGCGGCGAGCCCGCTCTCGGTGGAAAGCACTGCTGACCACACCTTATCCACCGCTGCCCACCAAATTCTGGTGAGCTTGAGTGGTCAGGCGGATGGCGGCATGCTCACCGGGCAATTCCAGCGAATGGGCGGCTCATTATTTGGTGCCAGTTTTGACCTTTTTGATGACGGCTTGCACGGCGATAGGGCGGCTGGGGATGGGCTGTTTGGTTCTAATCCCTTCACCTCACCCGGAGCGGGCAGCGCTTACCTGGCTCTACAAGGGCTCAATGGTGGCGAGCCCTTCCTTCGCATCGATCCCGTGCCGTACACTTTCCAACCTCTGGAAGTGACCTCTCTGGGCGATGGGGCAAACTTTGGGGGTGTTACCTCGTTACAGTTCCAGTTCACCAACTACGATACAGTATCTCATTGTTACTGGCTCAGTTATGATGCCCCTGAAGGTTGGTGGGTTTACTTCGTCTTTCTTCCAGGAATATGTGTGGACGCAGGCACATCTCCTGTAGTCACCTTTGACGTCTATCTGGAACCCTGGCCAAGTACTACCAACGACCTGCCCAGCGGCACAACCGGGATACTGACCTTGTCCGCCACCGAATGGGAGAAGGGTGAGATCAGTGATTCGGCCAGTGCGCGTATCACTCGCCATCGTGATCCATACGCCATCGAGATATCCAACCCCACCCAGTACGTGCGTCCGAATGGAGACACTGCGCCGCTGGAGTTCTTCGTTGTAGACGCCCAGAATGTGCTGGTGGCGGATGGCACCCAGGTCCAGCTCGTGGCCTCCACAGGCACGATCAGCCCAACGGTTGGTACGACCGAAGGTGGTCTCTTCCGGGCAACCTTCACCAGTGGTGCGGATCTCGGCACAGCCCTGATCACTGCCACAACCCTGGTTGGTCTGAACGGTGTGAATGCTGCAACAGCCAGTACCAGCATCGAGATTGGCAATTCCAAGCCTAACCAAATCTTGCTGGAGACGTCGATCACCCACCTGCCTGCGGACGGCATCTCGACAGCCACATTGGTGGCGACCGTACGCGATCGATACGACCATCCAATGCAAAACCAGACGGTGGTAATCGGGGTGGAAGGCGATGGGCAGCTGGGGACAATCTCAGGCGGGGAGGTTATTACCGGCACCACGGACGTTAATGGCCAATTCAGTGCTGTCTTAACCAGCGGGACAATCCCTGGAGTTGCCGGGGTTCGCGCTGAGCTGCTCTATGATGATGGCGGTGGAATTGCCGTCGTACACGATGCTCGCATAGAGATCCTGATTGGCTCGAGGATATATCTCCCCCTGGCAAGTCGCTAGGCTCTAAGCATAAAAATGATCCAGGCGGTTCTCCATAGCCGCCTGGATTTTATTTAATCACTTAAGCTCCCCACTAAAACCTCTCATCCATCCAGTAAATCATGCTGCCCAGGTTTTCCTGAACCAATTCGAATGAACTGAATGTTTCCAGATGGGTTTCCCTGATTGGGGACTAATTTCCCTTGGTTTCGGTTAATTTCACAGGCCAGGTACTGCCTGACCTGAAGCATGTGGCTGTCCAAAACGAATCACCAGGCAACCCCGGTAGCATTTTCAAAATGCATTGGTTAATCTAGCCAAAGTTACAAAAACAGTTGATTCGTGCTTGACTTAATCGCCAAAATTTTATACTATATATATATCGAATAAATCTCATTGTAGCTAACTCACATTCGTTGTTCAATTTGTGTATGGATTACTGCTCAAGGCTAAAAGTAGTGTCCGCAATCAGGGCTTTGGTCTCATTTGAAGCCACGGGTATGGTCTAAACCTCAACTTATTCATTAATTCAAATATCATGGGAGGACTAACATGATTAAGGCAAAGAAACTTTATTTCATCATCTCGGCGCTGGTCATTTTTGCCATGTTCATCCCGTCTGGATTAGCACAGGCACAAGGCGGGCCGGTGGAGGACAATGCCGGTGGAGCGCGTAAGCGGGTCGAAGTTACCCTGCAGGCTGATGGAGCGCCTGCGCCTGGAGGGACAGCACAGGTTTCGTTCTTCGCTACCCCCCTGATCAGCACCCCTGAGCTGGAGATTAAGTGGGTCATACCGCAAGGTGTTCAGCTTCTTGGCGGGGAAGTCGAAACGTTCTCGGATATAACAGTCAACCAGACGGTGAGTTCCGAACGCAGTCTGCGCTTTCCAGCTGCGGGTACCTATAAAATCGCAGTCTCAGCACGCCTGCATATGGCGCCAGAGATTACCTTCGGCACTTCCGGCGTGCTCTTTTTCGTCATTGACCCGCGTGGGTCACGCGTGAGCGATATGGACCCGGAGGTGAATAAACCGGAGCGCATACAAAACATTGAGCATGTCACTGTCTCGGAGGCACCGGCCGGCATCAGCCCGCAGGCTCCCACAGACGGCTGTTTCACCGTATATGGTCATATCGACCGCCTCGACCGCCCTCAAACCTCCACCGGCTACGGAACTGACGTGCGTATTGACCTGGAAGGGATTGGGGTGGAGATACGCGAATCAGACCTCATCTTCGACGATTCGTATGGATATGTGAACACAAATTCCAATGGAGACTACGCCGGGTACTTCTGCGATGACGACGGCTGGTTTGATGACACGCTTGAAATATACATCCGCTTGCATGCTGAGAAGGGTGACCCGAAAGTCTACGTTGAAGACAGCTCCTGGATCGACGAAGAGCATGAATACGATACCAGCTATGTGTCATCGGATGGGGGCTCGATCAACTTTGACCTGAACCTGGGCGAAATCTGGAGCGGCTACTTCAATATCGTTGAGGCAGCTTACCTGGCCCGCCAGCTATGGGTGAGCAGTGGAGATTCCTACAGTGAAGAGACTGAAATCCACTGGGAGGATGGCTACGGGGATGATGGCTCGTATTTCGACCCCTTCTGGAACGAGATCACCATCGCGGATGACCCATCTGACCCCGACCAGTGGGATGACGCCGTCATCATGCATGAGTGGGGCCATTCTGCCGACGATTATTACAGCTGTGATGAGAACCCCGGAGGAGATCACTACATCGACCAGCTGGTGGACGACCCTGAACTGGCGTGGGGTGAAGGTTACCCCGATTATTACCAGAGCGCAGTGCGTGATGCCAACGGGTACCCGGAAGCCAACTGGTACCTGGATGTCGATGGTTCAGGAACGGGCGGTATTGCAGTCAATTTTGAAACGTATGATACGAAACCTGCAAATCTGATCAGCACACTTAACGAGTTGGCTATTGCGGCTGCCCTGTGGGACTTTGAAGATGATGTCAACGATGACCAGGATACCGTCCATCATGGGCATGCCATGGTCCAGGATGTATACACCTCCGACGCCTTTTTTGATGTCGCCTATGGCTTTTGGGATGACACCTGTGATTTCGATACATACATGCGCGGTTGGGTGGACGCGGGCAAGCCGGCTGATGCAGCAACTGCTGCAGCCGTGCTGCAAAATACTGGCTATACCCTCTCGGCCTCCAGCCTGCTTGCCGGAAGCCCGGATGCCATCACTTCAGCCAGCAGCCCAGGCGCAGCCGACATCTACCGCTGGTGGAACCAGCTTGTCTATGTAGCTGATAATTCTGCCAGCATGGTCGGATCCAAGTTCGATGCCATGAAGTCGCTTTTTGTGGAGGCGGTTAACGACCTGGGGAATGACCCCCTGGGTACTGAATTCACCCTGGACTTGTTCAATAACACCAGCTCCACCAACGATACGGAATTCGCCGGTCAGTTTTTCCCTGATACTCTGATTGGTCCGATCAACGCGCTGGAGACGATACCCGGCCCGGATAACGATTGCCAGGTTAAGGCCTTGCAAGCGCTCTCCCAGGCTGTCGACGGAAAGGAAAAGGGGGATGTCTGGCTGTTTACCGATGGTGATACCATCCAGAATCCATCGGTGGAGAATATACGCCAATTGTTGAACGAAAACAGGATGCGCGCTTCGGTGGCGCTGATGGGAGTGTGCCCTGCAATGGTTGAGTATGTCAGACCTCCACCGAGCCAATCTCAACCGAGATGCTCGAGGGGCTCTCCCCCGAGCAACAGCAATCCCTTATGGCGGAACGCCTGCAACTGGGCAAGGCTCAGGCAGCGCTTGGGCCCATGGCAGCAGATGTTCCCGGGGGATTGGTGCCCTATTTGCTGACGGCAATTACCAGCGGTGGGCAATTCCTGTATGTCGATTCCAGCCAGGTGGCGGATGCAGCCGATATCCTGCGGGCGCAGATCACCAATAGCGCCGGTGCCGGGCGCTGGTCCGATTACGTTAGCGACGTGTCCACCTACCGCTATGACACGCTGGCAACCTATGAATATGACTGGATCGATGCCTACACTAATGGCGAAAGAATGGGTAATCCGGCTGAGACTGCCTACTTGGATATTCCCTTACCCTCTGCTTTCCCCTTTTATGGATATGGACCCTATCCTTACGTCCAGGTTTATGAGGATGGGTACGTGACCTTTGGCTATTACTTTGGTTATGTGGACATCAATACCACCCTGCCCAACCCCAACACGCCAAACTTTGCCCTCTATCCTTTTTGGGATGATTTGTGGGCGCTTTATGCCCCTGATCAAGCCACTGCTCCTGAGGGACAAATTGGTTATATTTATACCCTGCAGCAGGGTGATTGGTTTGCCGTAGAATTTAACCAGTATCAATCCTTTACCTCCGGGTACCCAGTCAACACTTTTGAGATCTTGTTAAACCCAATGACGGGCGAAATCCGTTATCAATATAAGACAGTGCCAGGAGGCGCCGCAAGTGCTACGATTGGTCTTGAGAACAACACTGGCACGCGTGGATTGCAGGTCAGTTTCAATGATGTGGCAGGGGCAAGCAATGGCATGGGATATAAATTCACCCCCGTCCCGGCCCAACCCACCAAGACTTATACCGTAGCTGTCGACAGCTCCATGGAGAGCGTGGGTTTCCTGCTCACCGGCTACAGCGGAAGCTTTATGCCGCTGGTAATCACTGACCCGGATGGAACCGTGATCGTGTGCGGAACATCGGGCGTGCTGTGCGTGGGCCAGGACCTGGTGCAATACGTCCAGGTCAATACCAATGGGCGCACAGGAGACTGGCATGCAATGGTGGATGCTGGGGCGACTAGCGAGGGCACCTTCTCATTTACCAGCCTGGCAGCCAGCCCACTCTCGGTGGAGAGCAATACAGACCACACCCTGGCTACCGCGAGCCAGCAGCTGCTGGTAACCCTCAATGGCGCGGCGGATGGCGGTACGCTCACCGGGCATTTCCGGCGTCTGAATGGCTCTGAGTTTGGTGGTGGCATCGATTTCTTTGACGATGGCTTGCACGGCGATAAGGGCGCTGGCGACGGGCTGTTTGGGTCCTCTCCATTCACCCCACCCGGGGCAGGCAGCGTCTATATAGACCTGCAAGGTTCCCATGGTGGCGAACCTTTCGTACGGATTGACCCTGTGCCCTACACCTTCCAGCCCCTGGAAATCATCTCACTGGGTGATGCGGCAAATTTCGGTGGGGCAACACCGCTGCAGTTCCAATTCACCAACTTCGATACTGCCAATCACTGTTACTGGATCAGCTATGATGCTCCCGAAGGCTGGTGGATCGAATTCGGGTGGCTCCCCATGCGATGTGTGGATGCAGGCGCTACTGAAGTGTTCACATTTAACACCTACCTGGCGCCGTATCCAAATGTCACCAATGACCTACCCAGTGGAACTACCGGAGTGGTGACCTTGTCTGTCACCGAATGGGAAAAGGGTGTGATCAGCGATTCTGCCAGTGCACGCATCACGCGACACCGCGCTCCGTATGCGATCAATATCTTCAATACCACTCACTTCCTGCGCCCGTATGGAGATACCGCCAGGTTGGAGTTCTTTGTCACCGATGCCCAGAACGTGCTGGTGGCGGATGGCACTGAAGTCCAGCTTACAGTTTCCACGGGCGTGATCAGCCCCACGCTGGCAACGACCGCCGGGGGTACCTTCTGGGCAACCTTTACCAGCGGTGCGGACGTGGGCACAGCCGTGATCACGGCAACCTCGCTAAGCAACCTGAACGGTGTAACTGCGGCAACCGCCTCCACCAGCATCGAGATCGGTTTCTCATTGCCTAACCAGATTTCCCTGGAAACCTCGGTCACCCAACTGCCTGCAGATGGTACTTCCACAGCCGCGCTGGTGGTAACTGTCCGCGATCGCTGGGATAACCTTATGCAAGGCCAGACGGTGCGCATCGGGGTGGAGGGCGATGGGCAACTGGGGTTGATCTCTGGCGAGGAAGTAGTCACTGGGATTACCGATATCAATGGCCGTTTCAGTGCCACGCTTACAGCAGGTGATATGGTGGGTATTTTGGGAGTCCGTGCCGAGCTGCTGTATGATGATGGCGGAGGCCAGGCAGTGGTTCACGAAGACCGCATAGAGATCATGATTGGCTCGAGGGTATATCTCCCGTTGGCAAGTCGCTAGTATCTATGCATAAAAATGATCCAGGCGGTGCACTATAACCGCCTGGATTTTATTTAATGACGTTAAGGTTCCCGAAAATACTTCTCAACCAGCTGATCCATTTTGATGCTCCAGATAGCTCGCTCCAATCTGTATAACCTGGATGTGCCCAGATTTGTTCATACGTTTGAGATCCGTTCCAATAGCCTTACTCTGCCCTATCATTACAGGAGTTGAAGCTGCCTGACCATCGGGATGAGGCTATCCTGAACGAATTATCAGGCACTCCCATGTTTATCTTCAAGATGTATGGGTAATATCGCTGATTTCACATAATCTGGTGTTTATGTACTTGACTTAAGCTTAATAATTTTGTACTATATTAAAATCAGATTAGTCCATAATTATGGGTACCCTACTCTGTTTTCCCTAACACCAAGGAGAAAATCCGTAAGATAAAAATCTGTTTCAGTAACCCTTCAGGCGTAAATGCCATTCTTGTTCAGGACTACCGGAAGCGACCATCCTCAGGGGTATGGTGCCTTGGAATAAAAAAAGCCCTGAACTAAGCCCTAGCTATCAAACAAGTACAGCAATCACGGGAGGCAATCACATGATAAAGGCAAAAAGTCTACACCTGGTCATCTCAATAATAATCATTCTAGCCATATTCATCTCACCCGGTTCGGTCAGGGCACAGAGTGGACCGGCGGAGGACCGCGCAGGAGGATCTGGAAGATCGCCTTGAACTTACCCTGCGGGCGGATGGGGCACCCCTGCCAGGGGGTACTGCGCAGCTGACCATCGATGCTACTCCGCTGGTTAACACCCCTTCCCTTGAAATACATTGGTTCATTCCTCAAGGGGTCCAGCTGCTGGGAAGTGCTATTGATACTTTTCCAAATGTTGCCGTAAACCAACCAGTCCATTCTGAGCGCAGCCTCAGCTTCCCGACCTCAGGCACCTATAAAATCGCTGTCTCGGTGAGCCTGAGGCTGGCACCCGAGGAAATATATGGCGCATCTGGTGTGCTCTTTTTCATCATCGACCCGCACGGATCGCGTGTGACCGATCGGGACCCGGATGCCGGTAATATGAAAAGCAACAACTTTGAGCAGATCACAGTCTCCCCAGCCCCGGTAACTTTAACTCCTCAGGCACCCGATGATGACCCGTGCTTCACCATCTTCGCTCATTTTGATCGCATCGAACGTCCCGCAACCAAAGGCGGATACGCTGCGGATTATCGCGTACCCCTGGCAGGTTATTCGGTGGAGTTTCGCGAATCCGACCTCGTATTTGATGATTCTTACGGTTACCTGAGTACCGACGCCAATGGGAATGTGGCCGGGTCTTTCTGTGATGATGATGGTTTGTTTGATGACACACTGGAAATTTACTTGCGGGTGGCAGTTGAACGCGGCGATCCCAAAGTCTACGTTGAAGATAGCACCTGGCCTTATAGCGATTATGTGTTCGAAACTGGAGAAGTAGAATCCGACGGCGGCACACTCAACTTTACCGAAAATTTAGGCCCTATCTCGAGTGGCATATTCAATATCGTCGAGGCGGGTTACCAGGCGGTCGAGTTTTGGGTGAACAGCGGGCATGAATTCTCTGATGAGACCGCATACCATTGGGAGGATGGTTATGGAGATGATGGATCTTATTACAATGAGACCTCGAACGCGATAACCATTGCAGATGACCCCTCCGACCCAGACCAATGGGATGAATCGATCATGATTCATGAATGGGGACACTTTGCGGATGATCTTTACAGCTGCGATGATAACCCGGGAGATGATCATGCTCCCGGACAGATAATTGATTCCGAGCTTGCCTGGGGTGAAGGTTACCCGAGCTATTACGCCTGCGCTGTACGTGATACTTATGGATACCCAGATGCCAGTTACATCATTGATATCAATGGTTCTGGGGTCACTGGCAACATTTATAACCTTGAACCAAAAAATAACCCTATTAACGTTCAAAATCAGGGTTCGGTATCCGCTGCCTTATGGGACCTGTATGATGATGCAAATGATGGTCAGGATACTATCGAAATTGGGCACGCTACAATCCAGGCTGTATACACCTCCGATGAGTTCAACGATGAAGCTTATGGCTTCTGGGATGATACCTGCAATTTTGACACATACATGCGTGGTTGGGTTGATTATGGCGCACCTGCTGATGCAAAGACTGCCGCGGTTATTATGGATAATACCGGCTATACTCTGGTACCGAACAGCCAGGTTGCCGAAACCCAGTCTGGAACATCAGCAACTTCCGATTTCACTGCTGCTGAGGTTTATCGCTGGTGGAATCAGCTCACCTACGTGGGCGATAACTCCGCGAGCATGAATGGGCCTGAGTTCGAGGCAATAAAGACGCTTTTCACCAAGGCGGTCACTGACCTGGGGGCAGATCCAAAGGGCACTGAATTCACCCTCGATCTCTTCAACAATACGAGCCCGGCTAATGATACCGTCTTCGCAGGGCAGTTCTTCCCTGAAACCCTAATCGACCCGATCACTGGTTTATCAACGATTCCTGGACCTGACCCCAATTGTAATGTGTTTGCCTTACGGGCGCTTTCCCAGGCAATCAATGATAAAGAGAAGGGAGATGCATGGCTGTTCACCGATGGCGATACGATCCAGAATCCTTCTGTACAAAGTGTCAGCCAGCTGCTGGAGGATAACGAGATTCGTGCTTCCGTGGCATTAATGGTTGGCTGCATGGCGAGTGAAACGGAAATCTCTAAAGAGCCGTTTTCTGCCACTATGCTTGAAGGACTCACACCTGAAGAGCAGCAAACCCTGATGGCTGAACGCTTGCTTCCTGGCATGGCCCGGGCTGAGCTCGGTTTGATGTCGGACGAAGTCCCGGGAGGCATCGTGCCCTACCTGCTCACGGCTCTCAACAGCGGTGGGCAGTTCCTGTATGTCACTCCGGATAATATGGAATACGCTGCCGATGTCCTCCTCGCCCAGATCACCAACAGCGCCGGTGCAGGGCGCTGGTCTGATTATGTCAGCGACCAGCCAACCTACCGGTGGGACTCCCTGGCAACCTGGGAGTATCACTGGATCGATGCCAAGGCTGATGGTGAAAACCGTGGCAACCCTCCAGATGACTCTTATCTCAATATAGACTTACCCCCACAAACATATTTCCAGTATTTCTCGGGACCGTATTATGACACCGTGCATGTTTTTGAGGACGGCTATGCGACCCTCGGGCTTCACCTGAATGGCTCACCGATTAACACAGAAATACCCGATACTGCCGATCCGAACAGCGCCCTTTACGCGCTCTGGGACAACCTGCTGCCCTATTGTGTTCCTGTTGGTGAACTATCGGGGGAGATGTGTTATGGCTACATTTATACCCTTCAGGAGGGGGACTGGTTTGCAATTGAATACTACGATTATGTGCCCGCCGCAGATCAATCTATTTACAACAATTTTGAAATCCTGCTCAACTTGGAGACCAATGAGATTCGCTACCAGTACAAATCGGTGCCTAACAGTGGCGCAACCGCGACGGTTGGCTTAGAAAATTCCAATGGCACAAATGGCATTCAGGTCACCATTAATGATCCCAGTAAGCCCAGCGATGGCATGGGTTATAAATTCGTCCCGGCACCACCCCAACCTACACAGACCTATACCGTCACGGTGGACAGCTCGATGGATGCTGTGGGCTTCCTGCTCACGGGTTACAGCGGTGACTTCATGCCCCTGGCGATCACCGATCCAGGTGGAGATCCTGGTCAGCTGCGATGAGGCTGGCGCATTATGCTTGGACCTGGACCTGGTGCAGTACATACAGGTCAATACCAATGGACGCACCGGTGACTGGCTTGTTCTGGTGGATGCCGGTCCCAGCGGGGCAGGGACTTACTCCTTCACCAGTTTTGCTGCCAGCCCGATTGCAGTATCTGGACAGCTCAACCACACCCTGACCACCGCATCCCAGCAGCTGATGGTTCAGGTGACAGGTGATGTGGACGGCTGTGCGCTTACCGGGCAGCTCAACCTGGTGAATGGGGATGCCTTCGGTGGCCAGATTAACTTTTTTGATGATGGCTTGCATGGGGATAACCAGCCATGCGATGGCTTGTTTGGCTCCGATCCTTTCCTTCCACCGGGTGCGGGAAGTGCCTATTTAACCCTGCATGGTCTCCATGCTGGTGAATCCTTTGTTCGGATTGATCCACAGCTGTATTCTTTCCAGCTTCTTGAGGTGACCTCCCTTGGAGATGGGGTGAACTTCGGAGGCGTCACCTATCTGCCATTCAGTTTCACCAACTACGATATCTATGATCATTGCTACTGGCTCACTTACAGTGCACCAGCTGGCTGGTGGATAGACTTCCCTGGCCCTCCTGCGGGGTGTCTGCTGGCGGGCCAGACCGCCACAGTCACATACCACGTCTACATGACTACTGGCACCACCAATGACTTGCCCAGTGGGACCACGGGGGTGCTGTCGTTGTCGGCGACAGAATGGGAGAAAGGTATGATCACTGCCTCCGACAGTGCGCGCATTACACGCCATCGTGTGCCGTCTAAACTACAGGCGTTTAGCAATACTAACTACCTGCACCCGAATGGGGATTCTGCAAAGCTTAAGTTCTTTGTTGTGGATGAGCAGAATGTGATGGTACCGGATGGCACCGATGTTCTACTCATTTCCACCATGGGTGTGATCAGCCCGACTGCAACTACCACCAAAGATGGTGCTTTCTTTGCCACCTTCACCAGTGGAGCAGATCTCGGCACGGCTGAAGTCACCGCCATACTGCGGGATTACAAGGAAGTAACTGGCACTGCAGAGATTATCATTGCCAATGCCTTTCCGGACAAGATCAGTCTAGTAACCTCAGCTAGTCGCTTACCCCCTGATGGTGCTTCCACAGCGGAGCTGGTGGCCACTGTGCGTGATGATCGCGGAAGCCCGATGAGTAACCAGACCGTGCGCATCGGTGTGGAGGGCGATGGGCAGTTGGGGACCATCTCCGGGGGGGAAGTTGTCACCGGCACCACGGATGTAAACGGCCAGTTCAGTGCCGTGTTCACCAGCGGGGAAATCATTGGCGTTGCCGGGATTCGCGCTGAGTTGCTATATAATAAAGGTCTTGGACTTACCGTTGTTCATGATGATCGCGTGGAGATCCTGATCGGCGCAAGGATATATCTCCCGCTGGCAAGTCGCTAGTACTAAAGTATAAAAATGATCCAGGCGGTGCACTATAACCGCCTGGATTTTATTTAAACCTTCAGGGATACCTAAAATACTTCTCACCAGCCATTAAATCGAGCCCTTCATATTGCCCGATTCAATCTGGATGATCGGGACGATTCCAGATGAATTCACCCCAGCGAGATTTAAGCTTGTTTTTTTCGATTGCCAATATACTTCAGGGTTAAAGCTGCCGTACCTTTGGATATCGGATAGCGACGAATACATCCATATAGTAAGGAGGCAATTGCGCCAATGCCGACAGAAATCGGCGCACCGAGCCAATCCGCTACAAACCCGGCTTGCAAGCCTCCCAGGCGGAACATAGCCTGGAAGGTCATGCTGTAAACCCCCATCACCCGCCCGCGTAGCTCGTCAGGCGTGACAAACTGTAACAGTGTATTTGCCAGGGCATTTTGCCAGACAAAACTAAAGCCGATCAACAGCGTTAGCAATAAGGACCAAGAGAAATGAGTGGAAAATGCGAACAGCACCAGAGCCAGGGGGAAAGCCAGGTTCCCAAACGTGAGCCAGAGGCCGCGGCGTGTGTTTGCAGGCAGTGAAGCCACCACCAGAGCTCCTATGACCGCCCCAATCCCGATCATGGAATACAACAAGCCAAGCGGAAGTGCTTCTGGAGCCTGGCAACCCATGATCAAGCTATTCGAGTTACATATCGCTGCTACCACGGGTGCAGCACTCTGCTTGAGCACCACGCTGGCAAACACAGGCAACAGGGTGTTATACGGCATGGAAAGGAAAGCACTCACCGCAATCAGGCTGACCAATATGAGGATTGTCTGGCGCTGGAGGATAAATTGCACACCACCAACCATGTGCTTGAGCGGATTTGTTCCGCTTTCAATGTGAGATTTCGGTTTCGGTAAACCGCGCATCATCAACAGGCTGAGTATGACTGCTACAAAGGATAATCCGTTGAGAAAAAAAGCATTTCCCTCACCGGTAGTAGCCACCAGTATTCCAGCCAGCGCCGGGCCGATGGCACGCGCTCCATTGAACATGGCAGAATTCATACCGATTGCACTGGTCAGGTCATCCTTGCCTTCGACCATATCCACAGTGAAAGCCTGTCTGGCGGGTAGGTCTACAGCAATGGCAGCCCCCAGGATGAAGGCCAGGAGGTAGACATGCCAGATTTGAACCGTTCCGCTCCAGGTGAGACCTGCCAGCAGGAACGCCTGTACCAGCATAACCGCCTGCGTGATGATGAGAATTGTGCGCTTGGGGAAGCGGTCCGTAATCGAGCCTCCCCACAGGCTAAGCGGGATGAGTGGGACAAGGCCGATAAAACTGATGATCCCCAGGGAGGAGGCTGATCCGGTGAGGCGATAAACCAGCACTTGCTGTGCCATGGTTTGCATCCAGGTACCGATCAACGAAATACCCTGGCCGAAAAACCAGAGCTGGTAATTGCGATGCTTGAAGGCGCGGAAAGTGGCAGGCAGGCGCAGGCTCGTAGACATTTATTGGGCCAGCTTTGCCACCGTTACCCCGTCACCACCTTCTTTATCGCCACCTGACTCGAAGGATTTCACATGTGGGTTATGACTTAAGGCTTCACGGACTGCCAGGCGGAGTTTGCCGGTGCCTTTGCCGTGAATGATCCGCACCCAGGGCAATCCGGCAAGATAGGCTGAGTCCAGATAGCGTTCAACAGCATCAAGGGCTTCTTCGCTGCGTTGACCGCGCAGGTCAAGCTCAAGCCCCGGCGACTCTGCATAGATCTGTTTGGCTGGTTTATGCACGCTTCCCCCAGAGCCATCAACAGCTGGGCTGGGATGCCTGGAGGCCATCAATTCGCGTGCGTTGGGCAACCCGGCAGAGCCTGATACGGGAGATGTCTCTTCTCCGATTATTTGCAATTCTGCCAGCCTTGCCCGGATACGCAAAACACCCACCTGCACCTCGGCTTCCTCTTCACTTAACGAGGTAACCACACCTTGAGTATTTAGCGAGTGCAGGCGCACTTTATCCCCCAATCGAATGGCTCGCCGGATCGGGTTGAATCTCTTTTCAGGGGTTCTGCGTTCAACCGGGGCCACGACGGTTTCCTGCAGCTCTTCGACGATTTCCTCCACCTCTTCAATGACTTGCAGTGGCTGTCTGGACCTGGCCAGCTGTCGGCGCACTTCTCTTAACTCATCCTGCACAGCTTCAACCTGTTCTTCAGCCTGAATCCGGGCTTTCTCCAGCACCTGCATGCGCTCGTCCTCGATTTTCTCCAACCGATTTGCCAATTCAGCGCGCATGCTTTCAGCTTCGCGACGTGCATTTTCGGCTGCTGACCGGGCTTTGCGGGAAAGGTCTCGTTGGCGGTGGATTTCATCCAGCAAATCCTCGGCACGCAGGTCAGCTGGGCTCAGCTCAGAACGGGCAGAGGTGATGATTGGTTCGGGCATCCCCAGGCGTTGGGCGATTGCCAGGGCATTGGAACGACCGGGCAATCCGATGGTCAGGTGGAAGGTGGGGCGCAGGGTTTCAAGGTCGAATTCAACACTGGCATTGACCACTCCAGGCGTGGAATGTGCAAATGCTTTGAGCTCGGGATGGTGGGTGGTGACCAGGGTGGTGATACCTCGATCAAGCAGGTGCGTGAGAAGGGCGCGTGCCAGGGCTGCTCCCTCTTGAGGATCTGTACCGGCTCCCAATTCATCCAGGATAACCAGCGAGCGTTGGTCAGCATGATCCAGGATACGGATGATGTTGGTGATGTGCCCGGAGAATGTTGACAGCGATTGTTCAATGGATTGCTCATCACCGATATCTGCAAATATTTTTTGAAACAGGCTGATTTCGGAGCCGGAATGGGCTGGAATATGCAGCCCTGATTGTGCCATGAGTGCCAATAATCCAATGGTTTTGAGGGTGACGGTCTTGCCTCCCGTGTTTGGCCCTGTGACGACCATGGCATAGGTCTGGGCATCCAATTCGACATCAATCGGCACCACTGTGGCAGGGTCGAGCAGCGGGTGGCGCGCCTGGTATAAGCGGATGATGGTACCTGGATGGCGCCCGGATGGTTTGGCAATCGGGTGCAAGGCGGGTTCGCTGGCTACCACGTCATCGGAATACTTGGCTTTGGCAAAACACAAGTCCAGGTCAGCCACTCGGGCAACCGTATTAAGGATGTTTCCTGCTTGCATACCCACCTGTTGGGAAAGCTCAGACAGAATTCGGCGTTCCTCGTCCCGCTCAGCAAGCTGTAGCTCACGAAACTCATTATTATGCTCAACGACACTCAGCGGCTCAACGAATAACGTTGCCCCAGAGGCAGATTGGTCGTGCACGACCGCCCTGATGCGTCCTTTGAATTCAGCGCGTAACGGCAGCACATAACGACCGTCCCGCTGGGTGATCAGCGCCTCTTGCAGGTAAGGAGAAGTATGCGGATCAGAGACCATGCGCTGCAGCTTGGTCATCAGGCGGTCGTGGGCGATGCGCAAGTTGCGGCGGATGGTCGCGAGTGCATCCGAGGCACTATCCAGTATTTCGGCACGTTCCGAGATGGCGCGTGTAATCCCATCCACCAGACCCAATTGGATCGGGATTTGTGAGGCGATCACGAAGAGGGTCGGGAATTGGTCACCCAGGCGCTCAAAAGTGCGCACCAGTGTGCGAGCAGCAACCAGGGTGGATTTAATATCCAGCAAATCGGTGGGAGTTAACACACCTCCATGGGCAGCCAGATCCACTGCCTGGCGTACATCGCGTGCACCGCCAATGGTGAGATCCGGACGGGTGATAAGCATCTGCACCGCTTCGCTCGTCTCTGCCAGGCGGTGGCGGGCTTCATCGATATTATTGGTCGGCTGCAGTTTTTGCGCTTTCTCGATTGAAGCTGCGAATGCGCAGTAACCGGCCAGGCGTTCCAGTACCTTCTGGTACTCAAGGGTGTGTAAGGTTTTTGCGTCCATTTGAATTCAGTACTGTATATAGCTCTGACAATCAGGGAGTTTACCACAGGAGCCAGACACGGGGAGGAGTGATTTGACTTATAATCGGATCAAACAATTCGCAGGAGGATATATTATGGAATATACCTATGCAGTATTGGGAGCAGGCAGGCAAGGTACAGCTTCAGCATATGATATGGCACTCCGGGGTGAAGCTAAACGGGTCATCCTGGCAGACAGGGATCTGTCGATCGCTGAACGTGCAGCTCAACGTGTGAACCAGCTCATCGGAACCCATATTGCCGATGCTGCCCAGGTTGAAGTGACCGATATGGTAGCGTTGGAGCGTGTGCTCACCGGAGTACATGCTTTTGTAAGTGCGGTTCCTTATTACTACAACCTGGATATCACCCGGGTGGCGGTCAAGGTGAAAGCCAGCATGTGTGACCTGGGAGGTAACACCGATATCGTCAGGCAACAGCACACGTTTGATGCCCAGGCACGCGAAGCGGGGATCAGCATTATTCCCGATTGTGGGCAGGTACCAGGTTTGGGCACATCGTTGACGGTGTATACCATGGGTCTTTTGGATGAAGTTACTGATATATACATGTGGGATGGGGGCATCCCACAAAACCCCCAAGCACCGTTCAACTACCTACTCACATTTCACGTTGCCGGGCTGACTAATGAATATGCTGAGCCAGCCATTTTCCTGCGTGACGGTAAGATCACCCTGGTGGAACCTATGACTGAGCTGGAGTCGGTGGAATTTCCCGATTCCGTCGGCACTCTGGAGGCTTTTGTGGCAGGCGGCGGTACGAGCACCATGCCCTGGACGTTTGAAGGTAAGCTGCGTACATTACAGAACCTTACTCTGCGTTACCCAGGGCATTTAAACCAGTTGCGTGCCTTCTGGGACCTGGGATTGTGGGACTTAAAACCGGTCCTGGTAGGCCAGAACGAAGTGGTGCCCCGCGATGTTTTCCATGCATTGTATGAACCCAAGGTAACCTTCCCGAATGATCCCGAAAAAGGCAAAGATATTGTCTTGGTGCGCGTGCAAGCTCTGGGAATGAAAGCCGGACGACCCGCCAGGGCAGTGGTTGAGCTGGAGGATCACTTCGATGAATCTACTGGTTTTACTGCCATGGAGCGCACCACTGGTTGGGATGCCGCCATCGTAGCGGAAATGATGGCTCATGGACTGACTCCCCGTGGTTCGGGAGGGGTGGAAAGCTTCGTGCCTGCGGGTCCATTCATGAATGAGCTGCGGCGACGGGGTTTTAACATCAAGGAAATTGTGGAGCAGGAGCAGTTTTAACCCGCGTGAATATTCTTTGGCTACCAAGGGTGTTCACAAAACTGGCTGGCATGGTCCTTCTGATGATTGGGGGAATGCTTTCGGGAGCTCACCCGGTGAAGGCAGTTGAACCTGACATGGATTACTGGTTCGTTGAGACCCTCACGGTGAGTGACGTGGATCTACCGGCAGGTGTGGTTATCCGCTTGTCTGACCAGTCTGCTCAGCCGCGTGCGAGCCTTATCCTGGAGAATCAGACGGATACCATGCTCTACGTGCTCTCATTGAATTATAAAGATGTGCTGCTGATGCAGACACCTGACCCAAACTGGAAATCCCGGGTGAACATGGCGCATGAGGTAGCTTCGTACCTTGCGGCACCAAATCGGCCGGCTAATTTGGATATGGAAGCACTCACCGACCTTGACCGGAACTTGGTGGATAGAAATGTACTCACCTATGACTCTCCACCTGCGGATCTGGCCAGTCCTGCAGTACAAAATTCTGAGCTGCTCCTGGTTTACGGGGAGCGGGTGATTCTCGTGCCGTTTATGCTTACTTATGGACTTAACACCAATTTTGATAATGGCTCTGGGGTAGAGCCAGCTTGGAAGGCAAGCGTTCAGGCTACGGAAAATGCCAGTGCCACCGCTACCCGCGAGGTAGAAACATCTGCAGCGCGTGTGGCGAGAAATAATAGTTGGGTGACTGGATTGGCAGCAGTGGTGGTGCTGTTAACGGCTGGGTGGCTCGTGTGGAGGGGATTTCTTCACCGTAAGTAAGCTTTCCAGGAAATCAATTAATAGGTCGCCAAACTCCCATGTTTACGGGCGTAATTCTCAGCTTTACGGTAGAGCAGGTAACCTAATGGTGGCAGGACCAGGCCAAACAGGGTGGTGATCACAAACTCAACAGGAAAGGGGGCAAGCTCAGGGAAGCCGGGAGGGTATCCCATCATGGTCGAACGGAAGGCATCAACCGCGTAGGAGAGCGGTAGCAGGCGGGAAAAGAAGAGGATAAACGGGGGCAGGGCTGAGAATGGGAAAAAGTTGGCGCACAAGACTAATAAGCCAAACTGAAGGAAGTTCGCCACTGTCTGGGCGGTTTCTTTGATGCGCAGGGTGAGAGCTGCGAAGATAAAACCTATCCCGAACGTACCAGACAGCGTCATGATCAGTAAATACAACCCAAGCCAAGGGTTTTCTACCGGCAGTCTCCCCATCATCATGGTCATCAAAGCTGCCGCAGTGATACTGAGCAATCCAGTCCATACCAGCGTATTGGTGACGCGTGCGATCAGGCTGGCAAATTTACTGGCCGGTGAAAGATAGAGCTGCTCCAGTGTTCCCTGGACCTGTTCATTGCGAATATTGTAGCCAATTGTCCACAAGGTATCACTCATGAACATGAAGAGGATGAACCCATACACCACCACCCCAGATGGATTTCCTGAGCTGGTTCCAACCTGTCCATTGGATGCCACTGCATTGCTGTTACGAAAGAACATGCTGCCACCCAAGGTGAAGATGGCGACGATCAAAAAGGTCTGCCCGAAGGAAGCGATGAAGTTCACCGGGTAGCGCGCCATGATAATGAGCTCTTTACGTGCCATGGCCAAAAAGGCACTCACTTCTGCTTGCAGTAGAGATTGGCTCTTAGTTGGTTGAGTTTTAGCTTGTGCTTTCATCCATCATCCTTAAAATTGCCCCACACCCTCGTTACGGCGGACACTTTTCTCGGTGCGGTTAAAAACCCAATAACCGAAGAAGGGGGTCACAAGCACGAACAACCACAAAACTGCCAGGTCAAAGTACCAGGTCTTGAAGAAAAACCCCACACCGAGCAAGGCTGAGCGAACGCCATTGGTCATCCAGGTAGGTGGGAAGAGCAAGGCGATGACTTTGAGCAGGGGTGGGAAGATGGAAATGGGAAAAAAGATGCCCATGAAAAAGCTTACTCCCCACTGCATCAGGTTGACTAACGCGTTGGCTTCCTTGACCTTCAGGATGACCGCCCCATAGAGCAGGGTCAGGCTGTATAAAGGAATCAAACCCACCAGGATAAAAAACACTGCCAGCAACACCTCACCCTGAAACGGATTAACCCCCAGGATGAGAGAGCCCAGCAAGTAAGCTGCCAGGGCTGAAAACATCCCACGCAGGCAGCTATACAAAGCTGTGCCAGCAACCACCCATATGCGGTGAGTGGGTGCCAGGTAGAGTGCTTCCAGGGTACCGGCCTCCTGTTCCCAGCGTAGCCAGTAGGCGACATGCCAGAAGGCAAAATTGACCAAAGTAAATACACTGCTGCCAATGAGCATGTACGCGATGTAGTTGCTCGTGCCGGTATTGGCAGCAAAGGTTGCACCAGGGTCGGAGCCTGAAGCCCGCCCGAGCAGGATGGGCATGTACGCAAAAACGATGGGTATAAATATATCCATAACAAGCTGCCCCGGGTAGCGCGTGATGGTCATCAAGCGCATTCGGAAGCTGGCAAGCAATACCGAGAAATTATTCTTTAAAGACATGCCGATATGCCTTTATTTATGTGCGATACGGGTATCTTCAGCCAGGGTACGCCCTGTTTTTGCGATAAACACATCTTCCAGGGTGAGCTCTTCGGGTGTGATTTTTTGTATCACAGCTCCTGAGTGAGTGAGCGCTTCAATAAGCTGGGGCAGGATTTCACGCCCACTGGCAGTTACAACGGTGAGGAGTGCACCTCCCTCTTGGGCTGTGCGGGTAGTGCGCAGCACAGAGGGGATAGCTTTGACTGCCTCCGCAGCTCTGGCGGGGATGACTCCTTCGATATGAGTAACGCCTTCGCGCTGCATGGAGGCTTTGAGTTCGTCTACAGTTCCCATAGCCAGTAACTCACCCCGGTCAATGATGGCGACTCGATCGCATAGCGTTTCAGCTTCAGACATAATGTGCGTGGTATAGATGACAGTCTTGCCCTGCATGTTCAGCTGGCGGACTATGGCGCGCAGCTCGCTGGCTGAGGGTACATCCAGGGTATTGGTTGGCTCATCCAGGACCAGCAAGGGGGCGTCATTGACCAGGGCTTTGCCGAATGCCAGGTTCATCTTCTGACCCGAGGAGTACGATTCCACCATCCGGTCAGCTATCTCTCCCAATTTGAGCAGCTCGATAATCTGGTTGGACCGCTTGCGGCGCGCAGATGGGTCCAGGTGGTATAAAGCGCCAAAATATTCCAGATTTTCGCGTCCGGTCAATTTCCAGTACAAACCGCGCTCACCCATCAGCATGCAGCCCACACTGGCGCGTACTTTATTCTCATCCCTGGTCACATTGAAGCCGTTGATCCAGGCTTCCCCGCTGGTGGGTAGAAGCAGGGTGGTGAGGATTTTGATCAGGGTGGTCTTTCCAGCTCCATTGGGGCCCAACAAGCCAAAGATCTCTCCCTGGCACACTTCCAACGAAACGCCTTTCAATGCCTCGACAGAACGCTTCTCAGATTTGAACAATCCTTTTCGGGCACGTACCTCGTACGTTTTGCTCAATTTCTCTGTGCGGACGGGACTGGACATCAATCATACCCTCCAGGTGAATTTGGATTATACCTTCCAACCCAATTCATGAAAGTAAAAGGTTCTTTAGACTCGCCCGGGTAGTCTATTTCCCCAAACGGTTGCGTTCCTCGACTGCCAAAACTGGCTCCAGCTTTTTGAACAGCGGAGCAGGCTGTACCAGGGGTTGGCCGGGTTGCAGGTTGGATGGCTCCCAATGCCCTCCTGATTGTGGAGGACGGTAGCGCAGCGTATTGTGAACACCCAGGCTGTCCCGTTGCTCTTCCAGGTACTGTTCTCCAAAAATAGGCTGGGTGTAACCCAAATAGGTGTGCAAGCGTTCGCTACTGAAAGGTACGAAGGGGGCGAACAATAGCTTTAGTGAGTCAATCACGCGTAAGGCAGTATAAATTGTCTTGGCAGCAGAATTTTTATCGCTCTTGATCTCAAACCAGGGGGAGGCTGTATCGAGGTATTTGTTGACTTCCGAAGCCAATCGCAAGGCTTCACTCAGTGCGGCGCGCAGGCGTACGGCTTCGAGATGCTCACCAACGGTCTGAAAACCGCTCTCCACAGTTGCGATGATCTCATTATCAGCCGGACGCAGCTTGCCTGGGTCAGGCACAAGACCTTCCCAGTGCTTGTATGCAAAGGAAAGCACGCGATTAGCCAGGTTACCCCAGGTGGCAACCAGCTCGTTGTTATTGTGGGCGATAAACTCATCCCAATCCCAGTCGGAATCCCTCAATTCGGGCATGTTGATAGTCAGATAATAGCGTAGTGCGTCTGGGTCGTAGCGTGAGAGGAAATCCAGCCCCCAAATTGCCCAATTGCGGCTGCCGGATATCTTTTGCCCCTCCAGGTTCATGAACTGGTTGGCAGGCACATCATAAGGTAGATTAAGTGGCGCACCTTCCTCTCCGGTGTAAATCTCAACAAATTCCTTCCCAGCACCCTTTAATTGTGCTGGCCACATTGCAGCATGGAAAAAGATGTTATCTTTACCAATAAAGTAAAAAGTCTTTGCGGAAAGGTCTATCCACCAGTCGCGCCATGCCTCTGGCTGACCGGTGATCTGAGCCCACTCGATCGTGGCAGATAGATATCCAATTACAGCCTCAAACCAAACATAGATACACTTACCTTCCCAGCCATCAATTGGCACAGGGATTCCCCAGTCCAGGTCGCGTGTGATGGGACGCGGATGCAAGCCTTCGCTCTCGATCTGCCCCAAGGATTGTCCGATCACCGTTTCGCGCCAATAATGCTGGCGCTGGCGTAAGAATTCTTCCACGTCGGGTTCCAATTTAGACAGATCCAGGAAAAAGTGCTCGGTCTCGCGCAGCTCTGGGGTGGAACCATCCACTTTGGAGCGCGGGTTAAGCAGTTTCTCCGGCTCGAGCACACTACCACACTGGTCACATTGGTCTGAGCGCGCACCTTCGTATCCGCAAATATAGCAGGTACCTTCCACATACCGGTCTGGCAGGAAGCGCTTGGCAGAGGGGGAATACCATTGTGGGCGCGATTCCGTATAAAGATAGCCATTCTTGTTTAATGCCAGGAACATACTTTGCGACACCTTAAAGTGATTTTCAGTGTGCGTGGTGGTGAACAGGTCAAAGCTTATACCAGCTCTTAGGAATAGCTCGAGGAATTGGTTATGGAAGCGCTGGTACACTTCTTCCACCGGCCGGCCTTCACTGTCCGCTTTTAATGTAACGGGTGTGCCGTGCGAGTCGGTGCCTGAGACCATGAGTACTCGATCACCCTTCAGGCGATGGTAACGCGCCACGATATCTCCGGGTAAATGAGACCCAGTAATATTACCCACGTGTATTTCCGAATTCGCATAGGGCCAGGCAATGGCGATCAGGATATTGTTGGTCATAAGAACCTCCTCTTTGCTAATTTAATCGCGCTATTACTCGATTGTGTGCATAAAAAAAGGCTGCCCGATCCTGGACAGCCCTTTGGTTAAATTCTTTGATGATTATCTCTCATAATCAACCTTGGCCGCCCAGGCGCGTTGGATAAATCCCTGCATGCGCATGGAAATAGGTGAAACCAAGGTGAAGGAGACTAATAGAACCATATCAACCAACCTTATAAATGTAAAGTAAGTCTACACGGACGGGGATGATTTGTCAAGTAACTGTGTTTTGATGTTTTGACAGGAACTTACTACGGCTTTGACAGTGCAGCGGATGCCCATACATTATCGATGGGCTAGAAAATCTTCATCAACTCTTTGCCATGGGGGTGCCCACCCTGTCCGCGCCAGACACCATCCCCATGGGCGATGTACCACAGAAGGATATGGGTAGTGATCTCGCGGTTCATGGCGCAGCGGGGGCTGGCTCCGGGAGTGCCGTATACCCCAGGCGCAAACACGCGGCTGTAGCAATCGCCCGCGCAGTGCCAATAGCAAAAGCAATCCCGGCAAGACGCCCGGCGCTGCGCCAGGGTTTCATGCAGCGCACTTCGCGACGCGTGGTCGACGACCACGCGCTCACCATCCATGAGCCCCACCCGAGCCGCTTTGAATAGCGGATACTCATCATCGGTGGCCTCGAAGCAGCCAACCAACCTTCCCGCTGGGTTGACAATCAGCAGCGAGTAGGGGGCCTGGCAAAAGGACTGGGTGAGCACCCAGGGGCGGGCACCTGAATAGATCAGCTGCCGACCCGCCCGGGCTGCAATCTCAAAGGCCTCCTTGAAGGCTTCGATAAAGGCCTCAGCCTCGGGCTGGGTGGGCGCACGGTGTTCGCCGCGCAGGGTGTTAAAAGCCGGCTCAGCCTGGATTGACTCAGACTTGGTGGCCTCGCACAGAAAGGCAACATCCTGGGGCAGGGTCTCCGGCCAGGGCGGTAGGGCTGTCATACGAATGCCGTACTTGAAACCGGCACCGTCCAGGGCCCGGATGGTGCGCATCACGGCCTCAAAGGAACCCTTGCCATTGGCCAGAGGCCGCTGGCGGTTTTGGGTTTCGGGACCCCCATCGACCGACAGGCCCACCCCATCCAGGTTGTGGAGAATCCACTTCCGCTGGCGCTCAGACCAAACTCCGTTGCTGACCATGGAGCTGCGAAAGGGCAGGCCCTTGGTGCGGGCGTAGGCAACCGCCTCCTGGATGACATCCAGAGCCTGCAGTGGCTCGCCGCCGCCGTGAAAGATGAGCTCAAACCTGGGTTTGTTCTGCTCGACCGCATTGCGATGCACCGCGTCGATAGCGGTGCGAGCCATATCTGGCGTGAGGTCCTGGACCGCTCGCTCGCCCCCACCTGCGTAGCAATAGGTGCAGCGAAGATTGCAACGGCTGGTGAGGAGTAGCACCGCTGACGTCGGCTTGAATTCACAGTCAGGCACAGGAGGAGGTATAGGGTCGGGCATCAGGAACCCGATCTTTTCGAGAAACTCGTGCGCTTCCGGATGCGCACGGGAGGAAAGCGCCCTCCCGTTGGACGGGCCAGATCTTGCGATCTCGCTAAGCAAGTCCATGGTCAGGTTGGCCATCGTCCGATTCCCGACGAAAGCCAGACGACGCAAGGGTCGGTAGAGCAGCACTTTGTCTTCCACGGGTATGGCGAATACTTCCATGCAATTCCTCCCGGCTATGGCTGGCTCAGATGCTCAGGACTTGCGATGGGAAGAAGAAGTCACACCCACAAGGAACGTAGCCGACACAACCACAAATTGTAGTCGCAAGAACAAGGAACATAGCCGTCACAACCACAAGTGTAGGAGTCGCAGGTACAAGGAACGTAGCCGTCACAACCACAAGGAATGTCAAATTCGCAGGTGCAGGGTATCTCATAGTCGCAGGTGCAAATGTGATAGTCGCAGGGGCAGGGTAACTCACAGTCGCAGGGGCAGGGAACGTGATAGTCGCAGGGGCAATGTCATATTCGCATGTGCAGGGGGGGGTGTACGACTCACACGTGCAGGGGGGGGTGTACGACTCACACGTGCAGGGGGCTTCCTCGGGCGATTTGTGGATGATGGGCAGGAAAAAATTAAACAGCCCGTCAATAATCACGACGGATGCCTCGACCGGCCGGGGATCCAGACCGATAGGCGCGACCATCGACACCCGCACAGGGGTAACCTCACCTGGTGCCAGGTTGGGCAGCGGGATCGATCTCACCGCCTGCCACGCCGCGGCTCCAACCAGGCTCAGCACCGCCCCTTCACCCCATGGCTGAGTGGCATTGTTCTTGAGATACCAGACTTTGGTCAGCGGTTGGCCTGGTTGTAAACTTTGCTGGGCCAGTTCGGTGGCGTGCGCAACCAACTGGACGTGACGTCCCAGCACGTCCTTGGCTCTAGGTAGGAGAGCTGCCACCGCGCCGGCGACTGCCAGTTTTAGGAAATCCCGCCGGCTGAAGGTCCATCTTCCTTCTTCTTTATCAGGCTTGAAAACCTGAGGCTCGTCCTCCGCCTCTGGTTCTGGAATCTTATCTTCGTTCTTCATTTAACGCCCCTCCTTGGGTATACCCAAACCTATTGCCGTAACTACTGATTACTGTTCAACCAATGCGCCAGCATCCAGCTTACATCTGATCAGGCCCCAAAAGCGCCTGGTGGACCAACCGGCTCTTACGGATTATCTTGCAAAACAAGCTTCTAATAAGCCCGACAATAAGTCATGCGTTGTCAGCCCAATAGGACCGCATCCTATATTCCTGGGTGCTGTGGTGACCAGGGATGAAGGTGTGATCAGTCCAAAGGTGGCAAATGGAGCAAATCCACACCCAGGCTGCGATGTCAGTCCATTTGGAAAGTGTAATTCGGTCGCAGAACCTCTATAAAAAGTATACTAATTCACAAGTCCTTTGTCAAGGTAGGGTGGATGACAGAGGTGGATGACAGTAGGATGGATGACATTAACAGTGTTTTGAGAGACCACTTCCTCACAGATATTCTCTGAGCAGCCTCGCCCGGCAGGGGTGGCGCAGCCTACGTAGAGCTTTTCCTTCTATCTGGCGAATGCGCTCGCGGGTCAATCCGAACTTGTGCCCCACTTCCTCTAGTGTGTAAGGATGTCCGTTTTCCAATCCAAAACGCAGGCGCAGTATCCGTGCCTCCCGAGGCGAAAGTGTGGATAAAACCTGGTCAACACGCTCGCGCAGCATATTTTCATAGGTAGTTTGGGATGGCGATGGGGTAATCGTATCTTCCACAAACATACCCAGCTCCGAGTCATCCTCGTCACCCACCGGGCTTTCCAACGAAATTGGGATACGTGCCACCTCAAGCATCCATTGGAGTTTATCCTGCCCAATCCCCATTTCAAGGCACAATTCTTCTTGAGACGGTGGGCGACCAAAGCATTGTTCCAACCGGTGAGCGGCTTTATACATCATGCGTAAGCGGTCGGTCATATGTACGGGGATTCGAATGGTACGGCTTTGGTCCGCTATGGAACGGGTGATTGTTTGTCGGATCCACCATGTGGCATAAGTCGAGAAACGAAAACCACGCTGATATTCAAACTTTGAGACAGCCTTCATCAGGCCAAGGTTGCCCTCTTGGATCAGGTCGAGAAACGCAACCCCACGACCAATATACTTTTTTGCGACGCTGACCACCAGGCGGGTATTGGCTTTGATCAGGTGCTCACGGGCTAAAATACCGTCTTGAACGGTCCTTTCCAGCTCTCTGCGATGTCTGCTGGACCCTTTTCCGTTCATTTTATTAAGCCTTGCTTTTGAATACTTGGCTTGCTCGATCCTTTGGGCTAAATTGACTTCTTCCTCCAGTGTAAGCAGCGGGACCCGTGACATTTCCTTGAGGTACAATCCCACGCTATCATCGGCAGAGATGTTTTCGAGATTGGGCATGAACGTCGTATCCATGGCGGGAGAAGAATAATCCAGGGGAGAGTTATCCAGCCTGGAGAGATCAGGTTCTGGTTCAGCATCTTCTTCGATAACAATATCCACCCCCTGGCGATGAAGTATTCCAAACAATTCTAAAAGGCGCTCATCATCCTCACCATCCCACGGGAAGGCTTCCATGATATCTCCAGTGGTCAGGTACCCTTGCAAATCGGCTTTTTCAAGTAGATTGTCGAGGGTTTCAAATCGTTGTGGATGGGTCATGGCCATAATATCCCTCCTCTTCGCAGCGTCTTATTCATCGAGAAGCTTTTTTAATGCTGCCAACCTGGGGTCAACTGAATCTTCTTCGTGATTGCATGTACTTTCATTAAAATTGTTCCCACATATTGGGCACAGACCTTTGCAATCTAGACGGCACAAAGGGCTGATGGGTATCTCCAACACTACATATTCACGCAAGACTGGGTTGAGGTCTATGATGCCTGACTCGGGCATTAGTAGGCCCGAATCCGTTACATAACGTTTGGAAAAGGCGTACAATTCGGTGAAAATGACATCCAGGGATTGCTGAAAATCGGTCAGGCAGCGTACGCATTCGAGGCTAGTTAGAGCTTGAAAATCCACCTGCAGCAGGATACCTTGAGGTGTGCGTGTAGCCCGGACAAAACCAGTCAGGCTGCTTAGTTGCAGATCTGGTGGAATATTTATTTGCTGGAGTTCGAAGGGGAAATCCCGGCTGAAACCGGCAGATTGAGCAACAACGAAGCCGACATTCAGTCGCAATGGAGAATGTGGGTCAGACACAGCGGTTTATGAAACACTATTTGACGTTCGCTTTGAATATCGCTTTGCAAATCGCAAAGTAATTTATGTTATTAATCAATTATTATAACATATTTTGTTGCCACGGGTAGGGTAAAATTGACCATATAGCCCACATATGGTGTTTGGGTGTGCTGCGGATAGTCATAGATAATGGAGAAGGATGAACATGCGCTTGTTAGTCGCCACAAATAATAAAGGTAAACTAAGCGAGATTCTGTCCCTGCTGGAAGATGTGCATCTCGAGATAATCACCCCGGATGGTCTTGGAATATATATGGATGTTGCTGAAATTGGTAACACTTATGAAGAAAATGCCTCTTTAAAAGCCAAGGCCTTCGCGCGCCTCTCAGGATTGGTGACGCTGGCAGATGATTCGGGGCTGGAAGTGGACGCGTTGGGAGGTTTGCCTGGGATTCGTTCAGCGCGCTTTTCATCTCTTCCCAACGCCACTGACGCAGATCGTCGAGCTTACTTATTGGATTTATTAAATGATCTTCCCCGCCCCTGGACAGCACATTTTCATTGCACCGTGGCCATCGCCTCCCCTGGAGACACAATAAATTTTACCCATGGGCGCTGCCCGGGCGAGATTATCCCAATTGAACGCGGCACCAATGGTTTCGGTTACGATCCTATCTTTTTGATCGCCAAAACAGGCTTGACCATGGCAGAATTGAGCATGCAAGAAAAGAATCTTCTCAGTCATAGAGCTAGAGCAGTTAAATCAGCCATACCAATTCTGCTTGAAATCTTGCATAAACCCGGGATTTCCACCTCTTAATTAATTCAACACGTATATGCTTTCCAATGCGGGTATTTTAGGTTATCATAAAGTCGATGAGCCTGATTAACTATACCCTCCTGGTGGGTGCTATTGCCATTGTTGTGGGTATACTGCTTTGTTTAGGCATTCTCAGTCTTCTTGGACAATACCATATCGGCAGTTTGGTTCATCGGGAACAGGCAGCGGGCAAAGAGACCAAACCTCTCTGGGATATTGATCATCGCCGTTTACGCGAGATTTATAATCTTATCTCAAAATTAACTGCCACATTGAAATACCAACGGGTGTTGGAAATTGCGTTGGATTTGGGCTCAAGGGTACTGGCAACTCCCAATATCCCTGCGGAAAAACTGGTTAGTGCCGTGATGCTTTTCGCTGAATCGGAATATGAACATCCGGTGTTAACTGTTGGATCAGCCAGGCATTTTACTCAATCGGATTTGCGCATTGTCCTCCCCGGCACCAATGGGTTGATCGGAGAAGCGATCAAAGAAGGTTTATCCAAAAGCCTGAATGATCTTGCAAAGGACCCTGAACTCAGTCGAATCATTGCCTTGCGCACTTGTTCGGTTGCATATTGCCTTCCGCTACGGGCAGGTTTGGATACTTATGGAGTGCTGCTTTTCTCTCACCCTGACCCGAATTTTTTTACCCAATCCAAGTGCGAATTACTGGATATCATCTCCCATCAGCTCGTCATTGCTATTCAAAATGCCCGTCTTTATAACGACATCCAACAAGAAAAAGAGCGGATGATTAAAATTCAGGAGCAGGAACACAAGAAACTCTCACGCGACTTGCATGATGGTCCCACTCAATCCATTGCTGCAATTGCCATGCGTATAAATTTTGCCCGGCGTTTGTTGGAAAGAGACCCCAGGGCTACAGCAGATGAACTTTCGAAGATTGAAGAGCTGGCTCGCCGAACGACACATGATATTCGTTATATGTTATTCACCTTGCGCCCGTTGGAGCTCGAATCTCAAGGTTTGATCGGTGCTTTGAAAGCCATGGCTGAAAAAGCCCATGATTCATTTGACCAGAATGTCATCGTAGAAGCTGAAGAAAACATTGTTTCCCAGCTTGAGATGAGCAGGCAAGCCATCATCTTCTACATTGCAGAAGAAGCGATTAACAATGCGTATAAATATGCCCAGGCGCAGCATATCTGGGTACGAATGAAAGATGTGGATAAAGACATCGTGCTGCTTGAGATACAGGATGATGGTGTCGGTTTTGATAAAACCGCCGTGGAATCCTCCACCGAACAGCGTGGCAGTCTGGGGTTGAAAAACATGCATGAACGTGCCGAATTGGTGAATGGTATTTTCCGGTTGGACTCTGCCGTGGGCAAAGGCACCACCATCCGTGTGATCATCCCATTAACCGACGAAGCCACCGAACGGTTGCGTCAGGGTGGGTGATTGAGCATGCCAACCTCTGGAAATTTATATTATTCTTACTATCGTGATAGCAAGGCAGATACCCCCCCTTTGGTACTGATACATGGCGCAGGAGGCATGCACCTTTATTGGCCACCGGAAATCCGCCGCTTGCGGGGATATTGTGTTTATGCTATTGATCTGCCCGGGCATGGCAAGTCTGAGCTTTGTGATGGACAACAGACCATCGGAGATTACGCCAGATATCTGCTCCAATGGCTGGAATCAATTCAATTGCGGCGTGCGGTTTTAGTGGGACATTCAATGGGGGGTGCCATCGCATTGGCTTTAGCCATCCATCACCCGGAATACGTTGTAGGGTTGGGTCTGATTGGTACAGGGGCGCGTTTACGCGTGCATCCTGAAGTGTTGAACTATGCTGCCGACCTGACTACATTCTATAAAGCCGCAGATCTACTGGTATCTTGTTCGTTTAGCCCCCATGCTCCCTCTCGTTTGGTTGAGCTAGCCTCCAAGCGTATGGAAGCTACTCGACAAAGCGTATTCTATGGAGACTTATTAGCCTGTGATCGTTTTGATGTTATAAATCATTTGGGATCGGTTCAACAAAACACGTTGGTGATATGCGGAGCGGATGATCAGATGACGCCTGTGCGCTATGCTCAATACCTATCGAGCTCCATACCGCATGCGCAGTTGAGTATTATCCCCAACGCGGGACACATGGTGATGCTGGAACAACCATCTCTTGTGGCAGATAGCCTGCTTTCCTATTTGAAAGATATTTCGTTTCATCCGGGTGAGGGATTTTGATATGTATATTGCCATTGAGGGTGTGATTGGGGTTGGGAAAACCACATTGGCTCGCTTGCTTCAGCCAGCTTTCCAATCCGCCTTGGTTCTCGAAGTTTTTGAAGAAAACCCATTTCTTTCAGATTTCTACGTCGACCGACAGCGTTATGCATTTCAGACCCAGATTTTCTTTCTGCTCAGTAGATACTATCAACAACGGCGTTCAGTGCCGGAGATTCTGAAGCGAGGCGATCCATTGATTACGGATTACACCTTTGCCAAAGATGCCCTTTTTGCACGTATCAACCTGATAGGTGACGAGCTGGATATGTATTACCGGGTACATGATGCTCTGGCAGAGAAAATTCCCCTCCCCAACCTGATTGTTTACCTGCGGGCGGACACAAACGTGCTCATGCAACGCATTGCCTCACACGATCGACCTTATGAGCGCAATATGGAACGGGAATACATCGACCAGCTGAACCACGCCTACGACGCCTTTTTTATCGAAAACCAGGCCAGGAATGTGGCAGGGAATGTTGCTGTCCTCAACCTGGACACCAACGAATTGGATTATATTCGCCGGGTCGATGACCTAAAATGGGTTGAGAATCGAATCCGGCAAGCCTTGAAACAAGTACCTTTTCAAGCTTCTTTACCATTGATTGAAAATGTATGAATCTCACTTGAGTTTAATCATGGTTTCCAGGTTGTGGGAAGAAAAAACCCACACATTTGCCCTTGTTTGCTTTGTAAAGGGGTGAACATGCGTATTAATCGAAATATGCTGCTTAAAATTGCCAATGATACTGTACAAAAATATGTGGGTACGGATCGAACCCTAATGGCCGCCTATTTACAAGGGTCATTGCTTGGCGACTCGCCTTTAATCGGAAATACGGCTGACATTGACTTGTTTTTTATCCACACAGACGAGATCGGCATGTCGCGGGAGATTATCAGGGTATCTGATGAGGTACATTTGGATATCTCACACCATACCCATAAGGTTTACCGTCAGCCACGTGAGCTGCGCGTGGATCCCTGGCTGGGTCCGGCAGTGTATAACTGCAAGATTATGTATGATCCGCAACACTTCCTGGATTTTGTCCAGGCCAGTGTAAGGGGCCAATTTAACAGCGCAGATAATGTTTTAAGCCGCGTGCGAAAGCAGGCTAGACATGCCAGAGAAATGTGGGAATCCTTTTTTTCCAACCCCCACCCTCCTGTTCCACAAGATGCGTCTATGTACCTGCGTGCTTTGGAACATGCCGCCAATGCTTTTACGGGCTTGATCGGGCAAAATTTGACCGAGCGGCGGTTCCTGTTGGACCTTCCCGCCAAGGCTGATGCATTGCACAAACCTGGTCTATTCCCCGGGTTTTTAGGCTTGCTGGGTTCCTCCGCGGTGGATACTGAAACCTTGCGCTCCTGGCTACCCGAATGGCAGAAGGCGTACGCGGCCTTGCCTGCCAGTGCAGCACCCATACGGCTGCATCTTCACCGGTGGTTATACTATGAACGCGCTGTGGATGTCATCCTGAACGGTCCGTCACCCCACGATATACTCTGGCCGCTTTGGCGCACCTGGACGCACGTTATGTGTGCTGTTACCTGAGGATACTACACATCGCAGTGCCTGGCAAAAGGCAGGAGAGCAATTGGGTTTGCTGGGAACAGCCTTTGCCGAGAAAATAGAGGGCCTGGACTCTTACCTGGATACGGTAGAGGAGATACTGGATAATTGGGCACGTGCAAATGGGGGATAAACCGTTCGTAATTCTCTTGAAGTGATTTAGAAACATCCTGCTGCCGTAAAATATCCTTCTTTCCACCTCGATATAGCATTATATCATACATAAATAATGAACACATGCATAATATATGGATATATGAGCAGAATTGTTTCACGTGAAACATAATACGAGCCAGGTGGACTGGAAGTCTTCAGCTGCCGTTTGTTTCACGTGAAACCACCGAAATCAAGGAATATCCGTGAGGCTTTGGTAAGTTTATTGATTTCCTCTTCTGCTTCGGGTTCCCCAGGGTACAAATAACGGCATTTTTATAGTTTTACCCGAATGGTAATTGTTATTCCAGCACTGGAAGATAGCTCTCCGCCCTTCCCTGCTATCTTTGACCCATTTGACGCTCTATACTATCGTCACGATTTACGTTGAATATCGGGGGGTAAATATATCTGGAGGGAATGGGTGAAGGAAACCGGGTCGAGAACATTAAGCCTTCGCCAGGCCTGGCTTCAAAGACGCAGGATTAGGGAAAAAAGAGGCAACTTTGCTGGTTGTTAATCGAGGATGCTTGGTTGAGCCCATTAGTGTGTTATGAAATAGGAGATAACTACACCGTTGTGTGAGGAAACCGCAGGGTGGAAGCTGCTCATCGTACGGATAAAACTGAGACCGATTCCCTGATTGCTACACAGAATGGGATCGAACAGCTCATTCAATCTGGCATCGAGTATCGATCCGGTGGCGACATAACTGAGGATGATCGGGCGGAATGGGCTCAGAGATTGGTTGAAATCGGGTTTAGCCAGGATGAAATTGCCAGGCGTACCTCTATACCCATTGTGATAATCATCTGGTAGCGATAATATTGGCGCGAACGCGAAGTTGGAGGGTATACGCACATACAGAATCAAAGCACGGGCGAAGGTGTGATTAAGTCGGTTAAGATTGCCCTGGTATTGGGCTGCGCCTGGGGATCCCAAAATTTGTTGTCGCCAAGGCACCTGCTGAAAGCTTAACCCAGATTCAAACCACTAAGATTGTCCTTGCTTGCCCTCATGTTCCCCCCTTGAGTTCAAACGAAAGAACCTAGAATCTCGGCGATTGTCAAATAATTTAGCCTTCGATATTCTGGACCGAGCTATTGTATGAGTGGAATTGGACCTTGCCCGCTCGCCTTTTGTGGACCAGGACAGAGTAAAAGAAGGGCATGTTCTCGATCAAGATTGCCGTCATACAGCTTTAGAATTTCTCTACGAGATACATGCCCATCGAAAATCAATTCGTCCGGTTGTTGCCGTTGTGAAATTTAGCTGGTATACAACCTCGCCTTGAGAGTTACCGTTTGAAATATGGGTGGGCTCATCAGTGAATTAAGGGCAGGTAAAGAGTTATTAGGCATCATGGAATTAAAACTATTACTCAGCTTTTGTCTCACCGCTCTTATGTGTCTGTCCGAAGCCAAGCGATACCAGCCCGCTCATGCTACCTAAATTCATTGTATCCACAGCACTGCTGGGGACGATGACCAGCGCACCTTTTTGCTTCAAGCCTTCAAAGAGCATGTTCATCGCTCTCAAGTGCAACGCAGTGGGATTATTCGTATAGGCTTCAGAGGCCTGTGCAAAACTGGAAGCAATCTGTTGTTCCGATTCACCCAGGATGACGCGCGCCTGGCGCTCACGTTCTGCCTGTGCCTGGCGTGACATGGCATCCTCCAGGTCGGGCGGGATGACCACATCACGGATCTCAACAGATTGTACGGTGATTCCCCAGGGTGTGGTGCGTTCATCAATGATTTTTTGCAGGTCAGCATCCATCTTGGCACGCCCAACCAGGATATCAGCCAGGGTCATTTGCCCGATGATCTCCCGTAAGGCTGTCTGCGCTGCCCAGGAAATTGCCACCCTGTAATCTGCCACTTCTAGGGCAGCTTTCTGGGCATCCCAAACCAACCAGAAAAGGACTGCATCCACATCCACGGGGACTGTATCCTTCGTCAGGGTTTTTTCGGCCGAAAATGGGGTGACGTTCACCCGATGGTCGATCCAATTGACGACTACATCAGCAATTGGTATGAGCCAGAATATACCTGGCCCTTTGAGAGCACGAAATTTTCCAAATCGTAAGACGACTGCCTTCTCCCATTGTGAGGCAACTTGTGTGGCTAAAAGCAGGTAGGTGCCGAGCAAGATCAGAATGATCAGATAGGAAACGGATATTGTTTCAGAAACGCCATTCGTATCCATAATAGCGACACCTAAAATTGCCAGTACAAAAATTATGGCGAAAAGGAACCCTCCAACGCCATTCACGCGCAAATTGGATTTCACTTTGGTGCTTGCGCCATCCGAAACGGTGAGTTGTTTCAACATATTGAGCCTCGCTTTCTTTTTTCTCATAGGACAATATTATCTTTCTTTTTGAATTGGTTTACGAACGCTCGCCCGACGTCATCACGGCTGTAGCCCAGACGATCCGTCTCTTTGACTAATGCCTCGATCAAGTTTTGTAGTTTTTCGCGCCGAATGGCTTGCATTTCCTCCACACCAGGCGTGCTGGCAACGAAGGTGCCTTTGCCTCGCTCTGTGATGATCACCCCTTCATTGACCAGGTCCCGGTAGGCGAATGCGACCGTGTTGAAATTGACCGACAGCTCCACAGAAAGTTCCCTGATCGTGGGAAGCTGGTCGCCGGTCTTGATCTGTCCGGCGTGGATCAGACCCTTGATCTGTTCCTTAATCTGGTCGTATATGGGGACACGGCTGTTTTTATCGATTTGGATATCCATGGCAGGTCTATCTTGTCCATCCAGCTTGTACTATAACACTATAATAATAGTACAATAGTATTATAGCACAAATGGAAAAAAAGTCAAGCAGTGAGGAATAAGTTTGTATATATGACTACCGGGTCATATAATTACCTGTAGAGATTCCAATTTTCGGTCACCCTACAAACATCCCGGGTGAAGGAGGTAAATTATGAAAAGCTTTTCATTCGAAGCGCTGCTGATTCGGCCGGAGGGTGTTGGTACCTGGACATTCTTCAATATTCCCCCGGAGGTATCCGCAACCTTCGGAGCCAAAGGACAGGTGAAGGTCATGGGGACGGTCAACGGTTATCCGTTCCACAGCACTGCCCTACCCCAGGGTGATGGGACACACTATATCGTGGTAGCGAAAGCCATCCGCGACCAGATCCATGCCGTTCATGGGGACACGGTACGGGTAACCCTGGAGCTGGACCCAGGGGAACGGAAGGTAGTTATACCCAAAATACTGGCTGATGCACTGAAGAATCACCCCCAGGCTAAAGCCAATTTTGGAAAAATGGCTTATTCCCACCAGAAAGCTTATGTGGACTGGATTCAAGCTGCCAGGAAGGAAGAGACCAGGCAAAACAGGATCGATAAAACCCTTGAGTTATTGTCTCAAGGTCGGAAACTGCGATGACCTACTTATAGTTTATATCCAATCATGCGCAGGAAACCCTTGCGCCAGGCGATATCCTCCTCTGCTTCAATCCCCAGGGGTGAAGAGCCATCTACTATTCCCAGGATCCCTCGCCCAAGATTGGTTTCAGCCACTACCACTTCCACCGGGTTGGCCGTTGCACAGAAGATCCGGCATACCTCAGGAACCCCTTTGATAGAATTGAGCACATTCACCGGATAATAGCCATCCCCCAGGAAAATGATGAAACTGTGCCCGGCACCGAGTGCCTGGGCATTTTTGCGTGCCAGGTCGATCATCGTTTCATCTGTGCCACTCCAGCGGATCAGGCATTTTCCTGAGGCTTCACAGAAGGCCAGGCCGAACTTGATCCCTGGCACGCTGTTAACCAGGGCTTCATGCACATCTTCCACGGTCTTGATAAAGTGAGACTGGCCCAGGATAAAATTGATCTCTTCAGGTTTTTCAATTTTTACGTTGATCAGGTGCATAAAATCCTCTCCGTCGAGCTTTAATCCATTAAACCGAATGCGACATGCTTAACTGTATCAAAATACCACCAAGGAATCAAGGCAAGATACGAGTATTTACTGAGCTCTGTTGAACTCCTCACGGATTGTCACACCCATTGGGGCGTGGTAGAATGCTGTAAGGAGTACAAACTTATTATTTTATGTTTTGCGAGACTGGCGTTGCTGGTGTAGCACGGGAGTCTTTTCATGTTTTCAGGAGGTTGATGGAATGGAAGTACAAACAAACACATTTACGGTGAAGAAGGGCTTGGCCCAGATGCTCAAGGGAGGCGTGATCATGGATGTGGTCACTGCACAGCATGCCAAGATCGCTGAAGATGCTGGAGCGGTGGCAGTAATGGCATTGGAGCGAGTACCTGCGGATATCCGCTCTCAGGGTGGCGTGGCTCGAATGAGTGACCCGGAGCTGATTTTGCAAATCATGGACGCTGTCTCGATCCCGGTGATGGCAAAATGCCGCATCGGTCATTTTGTTGAAGCCCAGATCCTGGAAGCCATCGGGGTTGATTACATTGACGAATCAGAGGTCCTGACCCCAGCAGATGAAGAACACCATATCTATAAGCATGACTTCAAGGTTCCATTCGTATGTGGCTGTAGAAATCTGGGCGAGGCTTTACGGCGGATAGGCGAAGGTGCTGCCATGATCCGTACCAAGGGCGAAGCTGGCACGGGCGATGTTGTTGAGGCTGTCAGGCATGCACGGACTGTGATGGGCGAGATCCGCCGGTTGCAGAATCTCCCTGATGAAGAGCTGATGGCTTTTTCGAAAGAGATCGGAGCGCCTTACCATCTGGTAGTAGAGACACGTCAGGAGGGGCGCATGCCGGTGGTGAATTTCGCCGCTGGCGGAGTGGCAACTCCTGCGGATGCCGCCTTGATGATGCAGCTAGGCGTGGACGGGGTATTTGTTGGATCAGGTATTTTTAAGTCCGGCGACCCTGCCAAACGCGCGGTTGCAATTGTCAAAGCCGTCACACATTACAATGATCCATATATCTTGGCGGAAGTAAGCCGTAATCTTGGCGAACCCATGGTGGGACGCAATGTTTCCACTATGCCTGAGGTGGAGCGGCTGGCTGGGCGTGGCTGGTAAATGCGAGTTGGTATTTTAGCTTTACAAGGTGATTTTGCCGAACATAGTGCGATGCTCAGGCATCTGGGTGTCACCGTCGAAGAAGTACGCCTCCCCAAACAGCTTGAGGGTCTGAGTGGCTTGATCATCCCGGGTGGTGAATCGACCACGATTGCCAAACTGGCAGAGAGTTATGGTTTAATAGAGCCTCTTCGCGAGTTCGGACAGAGCAAGGCTATCTGGGGCACCTGCGCGGGAGCGATTTTTCTATCCAGGGATGCACATCGCAGCCAACCTCTGCTCCAATTGATGGATATTACTGTGGAACGCAATGCTTTTGGTCGCCAGGTGGATAGTTTTGAGCTGGATTTGGACGTCCCGGCATTGCAAGAAATAGATCCACACGGGAAGCTCTTTCATGCGATTTTCATCCGTGCCCCGTTGATCGAGTCTGTGGAGGCAGGGGCTTGTATTCTGGCAAAACTTGAGGATGGTCGCATCGTAGCCGCACAACAGGGTCGTTTATTAGCCACTGCATTCCACCCTGAGCTGACCGAAGACGATCGGTTTCACCGCTACTTCTTGCAGCTGGCAGCATGAACATTCGCCCCTTCGGCTGGCGTGATTTCTCGCTTCTGCATAGTTATCGAAATCAGGGCTTATTCCTGGATAGCACGCGCGTATTGATCCACGGACCGGAATTGATCCCGATGGGGGCATTTCTGACCTTCCTCGGACCGGCGACCAGGATCTTTACCTATCGATGTGATAACAATTCAGGTTCTGGTCAGCCAATCATCGGGCAATTAACTTATGGATTGGGAGCACCATACGCCCGTCTTTCGTATCTGGCACCTGAAAATGCAATCGAGATATCTGATCTATCTGACTTGTCAGATTACATGGCTGTACAGATGGGAAGCCAAGGGGCATTTCATATCCTGGCTGATGTTGATGAGAGTAGCCAGGTTTATCACTTATTACGACGGGTAGGATTTGCGATTTATGCCCGTCAGAGTATCTGGCGATTGGATGGACAGGCCTTAGGTGAAGCAGAAGAGGTTAACTGGAGGGCTTGCAGGTCGAGGGACGTGATTGGCGTACGGTCTTTATACTGTAACGTGGTGCCTGGCTTAGTTCAGCAGGTGGAACCGCTGCTAAAAAAGAATTTGAAGGGAGTCGTTTATTACCGGAAGGGTGATTTACGCGCTTATGTTGAGCTGAAATATGGGCGCAATGGGATATGGGTCCAGCCTTTTGTCCACCCTGATGCCGAGGGTTTCGATCGCCATCTGGTACATTTACTGTGCAATTTGCCTGGGAGGCGTGATCGTCCTTTGTTTATCTGTGTCCGTTCCTATCAATCCTGGCTTGAGGCATCCATTGAGGCGCTTGGGGCACAGTCAGGTCCACAACAGGCGGTTATGGTGCGTCATCTGACCCAATCCCTGCGGGTAAAACAAGCGTACACAATGCCTGCCATAAATGGTACCCGGGCTGAACCAACTGCCCCCATCGCCCGAATAGAGGAGTCGCGGCTCTTGGAACTTTCTGATGTGGAAAAGCATCCAAGAACTGATTCTGCAGCATAATTATAAAAAGAAGCCCTCAAAGAGGGATTCTTTAGGATGCATATGACAAGAAATCGAATTACTGATAATTTGGATGTGTTGTTGAATGTTTTACCCCCCGATATGGCACACAAACTGACTGCCATTAACCGGTCGGATGACCTTCTTGAAGTGATTCTCGATCTTGGGCGTGTTCCGACGGCACGTTATATTGACCAGGAGGAAACTCTTAGCCAGACCGAAGTCACTCATACCGATATAGATTATGTGGTTGAGCGTATCAGTACCTTTGATACGGATAATCGTGCTGGAATGGAGCGCACCCTGCATCGAATTGCGGCTATCCGTAATCGCCGGGGCAATATTGTTGGATTAACATGCAGGGTGGGGCGTGCAGTCTATGGGACCACCGACATCATTCAAGATTTAATTGAGAGTGGCAAGAGCTTGTTATTATTGGGGCGACCTGGGATTGGTAAAACGACTATGCTGCGCGAGGCTGCGCGGCTCCTGTCTGAGAAAAAGCGGGTGGTCATCGTCGATACCTCCAATGAAATTGGTGGTGATGGTGATGTTCCCCATCCGGCAGTTGGCCGCGCCCGGCGTATGCAGGTTTCCACTCCCTCATTGCAGCATGAAGTGATGATTGAGGCAGTGGAAAACCACAATCCAGAGGTGATTGTTATCGATGAAATTGGTCGTGAGCTGGAGGCGGCTGCTGCACGTACCATTGCCGAGCGCGGTGTGCAGCTTATTGGTACTGCCCACGGAAACACGCTAGAAAACCTGCTGCTCAACCCAACCTTGTCAGACCTGGTCGGAGGGATTGAATCAGTTACCCTCTCCGATGAAGAAGCACGCCGTCGTGGCACCCAAAAAACAGTACTTGAGCGACGTTCCCCGCCTACATTCGACATGCTCATTGAGATACAAACCCGTGACCGCCTGGCAGTACACATGGATGTTGGCTCCTCTGTGGATACATTGCTACGTGGATACCCGACCCCGCCCGAGCTGCGTTTTCGTGACGAACAGGGTGAAATTCACATCGAGCGCTCCACCCCACCTGTTAAACGAGGTCTGGGCGCCCAGGGCTTCAGTCGCCAACCCATGGAGTTTGGCAAAGACCGCAGTCTACCAATCGTAGAAAGCCGGAACAGTCCCAGCGAATCGAGGCTGGCACCCGAAGCTGAGGTTGCTCAGCAGTCAATGTCCACTCTCCAGCCTGTGCGGATTTATCCATATGGAGTGGCACGCAATCGATTGGTCCAGGCTGCCAAGTATCTGGGCGTCCCTGCAGTGGTGGTGAACGAGCTGGCGGAGGCTGAAGTCTTGGTCACGCTGCGATCTTATTATCGCAGCCGCCAGCATCCCGTAGTCGATGCAGAAAACCGGGGGATGCCAATTTATGTCTTACGGGCAAATACCGTTAACCAGATGCAGCACTTCCTGAGTGATTTATACAATCTATCCACTTCGATACCCGAAGAACGCGGCCAGGATCCAGCCATGCAAGGTGCCCAGGCAGCCATTGATGCGGTCTTGAACGGAGAGCGTTTTGTTGAGTTACCTCCAGCTACCGCATATATTCGTCGTTTACAGCACCAAATGGCCCGCCAGGCAAACCTGACCTCCCATTCCTATGGCAAAGAACCTTACCGGCGAGTCAGGATATTCAGGGATTGACGGATATGTTCATTACCCTCGAAGGTCCAGAAGGCAGTGGAAAGACCTTGCAGCTCCCAAAGCTCGCAGATTATTTACGTCAATCTGGTTATGATGTCTTGACCACCCGCGAGCCTGGTGGCACATCCATTAGCGAACAAATCCGGACCGTCTTACATAATCTTGAAAACAAGGAAATGAATCCGCGTACAGAGATACTGCTTTTCCAGGCTTCACGGGCACAGCTTGTGGAACAGGTCATCCGGCCTCACCTGGTTAAGGGGGGTATCGTGGTTAGTGACAGGTATGCTGATTCAACCCTGGCTTATCAAGGTTACGGTCATCAAATTGATATTGAGTCGCTGAGGGTGTTGGTATCGTTTGCAACAGGCGGCTTAAAACCAGACCTGACAATTTTATTGGATGTAGATGTAGAAATAGGCTTACGGCGCAAGGAACTCAAGGGGGAATGGAATCGCCTGGATGCCTATAATCTGGATTTCCACCAACGAGTACACCAGGGCTACCTTCAGCTTGTGCAAGCTGAGCCAGAGCGCTGGGAAGTAATTGATGCTTCCCAATCACCTATGCTAGTTCAGAATGAGATGCGCCGGGTAGTCGCCGAAAGGTTAAAGATCAGCAAGCAAGCTGGCACGCCCTAGAACTCCGCATCCTCTCCCATTCCACCACCTCCCCCTTCCATGTCAGGGATGGCTTTTTCGATATCCTCCGGGCTCTGCCCAGATTCCAGGCGGTCAATCACCTCATTGAACTCAGGTCCAACATCCTCACCCATTTCGTTGCCCATTTTTCGCATCATTCTCCCCAGGGCCACCGGGTCATTTTCCAGACCCTCCAGGTTTGATGTATCCGTGAACGCATCCAGCCGGCTTTCTTCTGATTTTGCAATTCGGATGCGCCCAATCCGTCTTTGAACCTGGTCGCTTGTACAGTGGGGGCAAAGGATGCTCTTTACTCCATAATCCTTGTACGATAAAAAAACTTCAAAACGTTTTTTACAATTTAGACACCGATATTGGTAAATGGGCATGCTGAATCTCCGATTGCTAAGATGCCGGTTAGTAATGCTCGCAACCATGGCAAGCCTGAATTATAATGCGTGTCAATGGAGATTTCTATGAGTGAATTCGAATTTAACCAGTCTATCCAAGAGCCACTCCTGATCGTCATATCAGGTCCATCAGGGGTGGGCAAAGATACGGTCATCCAAAGGATGAAAGAGCGAAACCTCCCCATACACTTCGTTGTAACGGCTGCAACTCGCCCACCACGTGCAAACGAAGTCCAGGGGAGGGATTATTTTTTTTATACACACGATGAATTTGCAGAGATGATTGAAAAAGGTGAGCTATTGGAGTATGCCATCGTGTATAACGATTATAAAGGGATCCCAAAAGCCCAGGTACAGGATGCATTGGCGAGTGGCAAAGATGTCATCATGCGCGTGGATGTGCAAGGTGCTGCCACGATTCGCAAGTTATTTCCGGATGCCTTGATGATCTTCCTGACTGCCCAGAACGAAGAAGAAATGGTTAACCGCCTTCATGCACGAAAGACAGAGACGCCTGAAGGGCTTAAGTTGCGCATCGCTACCGCTCATCAGGAGATGGCTCATATCGATTCATTCGATTATGTGGTGATTAACCGGGAGAATCACCTGGATGAAACGGTTGATACCATTGTTTCGATCATTGTGGCGGAGCACCATTGTGTGAAACAACGGAAAATTACGTTATGAACCAGGAAAATCCCACCCCTTATCAAACCACCCCGCCATCTGATGTAACCGGCGGGCAGTCTATCGTTCGTCCAGCTTACCGCCCTTATGTGACATATATCTTGATTGGCATCTGTGTGGTCATTTATCTGATACAAATGGCTACACAGACCCTTTTAGGTACCGATATCCCTGCAGCATGGGGGGTTAAAGCGAACAATTTGATTATGCAAGGACAGGTCTGGCGGTTATTTACGCCTATCTTTTTGCATGGATCCATCCTGCATATCGGATTTAACATGTATGCCCTATTTTATATTGGCCCAACATTGGAAAGGTTTTATGGTCGCCAGCGTTTCCTTTTGTTGTTTCTATTGAGTGGTTTCGCCGGAAACGTGATTTCCTTCATGTTTTCGACATACCCATCGCTCGGATCATCCACCGCGATTTTTGGACTATTGGGAGCAGAAGGGGTGCTGTTATATCAGAATCGGGAAATTTTCGGGAATGTTGCCCGCCGGGCCTTATCTCAGGTGGTGATTATCGCGGCGGTTAACCTGATCATTGGCTTGACCCCGGGAATTGATAACTGGGGGCATATTGGCGGCCTGATTGGTGGGACATTGTTTGCCTGGTTTGGTGGCCCGCTGTTGCAGAAGCAGGGATTGTTTTCACCTTATACGCTCAAGGATGCACGCGGCAATCGTGAAGCGCTCCTGGCAGGCACCGGAGTGGGGGCTTTGTTTTTCTTCCTGACCATTGCGGTGATGTTCATGCGCCGGGGTTAGCATTTTCCCCAATCGGGTGTTCTTTTCTCCACGAAGGCATGGACGCCTTCTTGATGCTCAGCACCTAACCTGGCAATCTCTTGAATATGGGCTTCGTAGTCTAAAACCTGCTCCAGGTTGGGGTAGATGGCTTTATTAAAGTCTCGCTTGGCTAATCCCATAACGTGGACTGGACCCAAGGCTAATGTTTTAGCCATCTCATAGGCACTGCGTTGCAGCATATCCGCTGAAACCACGCGGTTGACCAATCCCCAGCTCAATGCTTGCTGGGCCGTGATGGGTGCATTGGTAAATGCTGCCTCAGCTGCCCGCCCAAGACCGATCAATGCAGGCAGGAACAGCGAGACTGCTGAATCAGGTGCCAACCCGATGCCGAGAAATCCGACTACAAATCGGGCATCATCGCTGGCGATGCGAAGGTCGCATGCCAGAGCAAGACCCAGGGCGGCACCCGCGACTGTGCCGCGAATTTCTGCCAGGACCGGTAAATCCAGCTGGCGGATTTGTATCACCAGTGGATTATAGGTCTCCAGCATGTGCTTGCGGTAGGATACCCCCTCTGCCTTCAGGATTTCGAATACATCCTGTCCACCGCTGAAGGTTTCTCCTTCACCTCTGAGCAGCACAACCCGGGCCAGCCTTTCATGAGCCGCTTCTTTGAATGCACCCTGAAGCGACTTGACCATCTCCAGGCTTAAAGCATTAGCTTTTGGGCGGTCCAAGGTGATAATGAAAATGCCATCATTGAGTTGGGTATGTACAAATTCTGCCATCAGGTTTCCTCCCAGGGTTATTCTAATCCTTTAATATAAAAAACAGGCGGGTTTCATCAACCAGCCTGTTTTTATGGACCAGGGATAAGGATTAAATGGGTGGTTCCGGCTCGTCATCGTCTTTGTCATATTGGTCATCATCTGCACCGAGCTCCTGCAGGGCTTCTTGCTCGGTCAGACGTACCCACAGGAAGATCATCTGTCCTTCCTCCATCTCCACCGTGCGCGCTGCCACGATGGGTGTCTTGTGGATTAACCCATCTGCGGCACGAAATTCCAACTGGATTTTATTTTGACTGCGCCAGGTACGGTAACACCGTTCCACCAAGGATGGACCATTAAATGTGCGCAAACGTGTCATTGCCAGTTTGTGCAAGGATGGGCTTTCATTTAGCCCCAAAGGCCAGCCCTCGTGTACGTCTTCGAAGTTCGGAGGTGGTCCTTCGATGATGGTAATCTTATCGTCCATTAAACGGTTCCTCAGTTTTGGAATCATACCATGAAAGACAGGTGCTTATTTATTTCTAATATTTTTTACCGAGATTGGCAAGAGTATAATGGACGAATGCATAAACTGATCATTCTGGTCGAATCCATTTCCACCCCTGGTTTTCATGATTTATGGCCTCGTTTTTTGCATGCGGCCGAGAGCATTCCTGGTTTGCGGCGTGAAGCCACCAGCCGCATCAGCCAGGTATTATATGGTGATGAGCAGTACGCCCTGGTTCACGAATTGTATTTCGATTCCTATGCTGCCTTGCAATCTGGTTTGGCATCCACATCCGGGCAGGAAGCTGGCAGGCTGCTGCAGGATATGACCGGAGGCAAGCTTAAACTGCTGATCGCGGATCACAGCGAGGACGACCTGGAAAATATCCGAAAATACAGGCGAGAGGAGCAAGATGCAAGCAGTCCGCTTCAGCACTCTTGAATTAAGTGAATTTATGCAGGCACAAGGCATAGCAGGTGAGATCTTACACCTGAGTGTGCCCACTCCTACGGTGGAAGCAGCTGCGCAGGCAGTCAGTGCCAGGCCGGAGCAAATTATAAAATCCATCCTGTTCATGGTCGATGGGCAGCCGGCGTTGGCTATCGCCTGTGGATTGTCGGCTATTGGGCGCCGGCCTATCGCAGATTTATATCAGGTGGGCAAGAAGAGAGTTAAACTCGCCAGCTCAGAGATGGTGCTCGAAATTAGCGGATATGAAGTGGGAGCAATGCCTCCCTTTGGTCATCGCCAGCCTTTGACAACATTGATCGACCAGCGGGTGCTTGATGTCTCTGAAGCTTATGCCGGTGGCGGTGCGGATAATGTCCTGCTGCGCCTAAACCCTCAAGAAATCCTGAGGGTGACCGGGGCTAAAGTTTTGGATTTGCTCGAATAGCGTATGGAAAAGAAAAGGCGAAGAACCACCACCAGCGCTTTCGGCACAGCTGGGCGCGAAAACCACGATTCCGCACCTTTCTACGCCGGACGTTTATATCAAGACCAACCCCAGGAGCAAACCGTTAATCTCATGGAGAACCCTGTCCCTGCTGAATGCCTGGATAGCATATTGTGCAGGTCATCCGAGAACATGTCTGATCTGCCGGATGGCTGCATCCATTTGATGGTAACCTCCCCGCCCTATAATGTTGGCAAAGAATATGATGCCGATTTATCCATGCCGGAATATCTGGCATTCCTGGACCGCGTTTGGGCAGAGGTATTCCGGCTATTGGTTCCAGGAGGGCGGGCATGTGTGAATATCGCCAACCTGGGGCGCAGACCTTATATTCCCATGCACGCATGGATCATACAGAGCATGCTGCGCCTGGGATTTTTAATGCGCGGAGAGATCATCTGGAATAAAGCTGCCAGCGCCAGCCCATCCACTGCCTGGGGCAGCTGGAAATCGGCTACCAATCCCACCTTACGCGACGTCCACGAATATATCCTTGTCTTTTCGAGGGGAACTTTTAAAGAGAAAACCCACAAAAAAGGGAAAGCACAATTTCAAGGGAGGAATTCCTCGAATTTACCAAAAGCGTGTGGACGTTCCCAGCTGAGCCGGCAAGAAAAATTGGTCATCCCGCACCTTTTCCGGTTGAGCTGCCCGATCGCTTAATTCAATTGTATACATTCAAGGGGGACGTGGTGCTTGATCCATTCATGGGCAGCGGGCAAACCGCACTTGCCGCGATGAATGCTGGCAGGCATTATATCGGCTATGAAATCAACCCTCAGTATGTCACCCTGGCAAATACCCGCATTCAAAAACAAGCGGGAACAGGATAAGATCGTCCTCGATCCCACACGCAGGCAGCCTGTTTACTCAGCTCTACCCCACCTGATATTCGCTTTTTAACAGTCCATAAATGAATGAACCGCGATATGTCCCATCCGGTTGACGTTTATTTTCGCGCAGATACCCCTCACGGGTCATGCTGCACCGCTCGGCAACGCGTATACTACGCAGATTGGTCTCGTCACACTCCAGGCGCACCCGGTGTGCATTTAATTGAGTAAAAATAACCTGTAGCGTAGCCCCGACCGCTTCGGTGATGTACCCCTGCCCTTCATGGTCCACGTCCACAAAGTAGCCGATCTGAAATTCCGGCAGAACCCAATCCACCGGCCCAACGTAAATTTGACCGACAAACTCGTTCGTCGGTTTATCGAAAACGCCAATGAAGAAACAATTCCGATACATCCATTCAGCCGCAAGCTCGCGGACTAATACCTCGGCTGCTTCTTCATCAGATATGTTGCAGGCAACATTATCCGCTTCGTACTGCCTCAGGTGCTCGCGATTCTTCAAGCTCATGGCATAAAACCATTTCCCATCCCCCGGTTGGTAAGCTCGCATCGTTAAGCGCTCGCTTTCGAAATGCGTGGGGAACTCAAAAAGCATTTTATTCATCGGCTTTCCTTTGTATTGTCTACAATATGTAGAAAAACCTGATCAGTAACAGCACTATAACCCGAACTGGTTGAATGGTGCCTTATTAACCTTTTATTGACGAACGCTTTTCTGTAAACCTGCGCATTTTCTAAAGTTGTTTGGTAAGGTAGTAGCGCTGGTGCCCGGTAGGGAAATTTTGCAGCTCACCAAAAACCTGATAGCCATGTTTTTTATAGAAGCCTGGTGCCTGAAAGCTGAAAGTGTCCAAAAAGGCGTGCTTTGCACCCCGCCGCCGGGCTTCATCCTCAGCCAGTGTCAAGAGACGATGCCCATATCCGCGTCCACGCAGCTCGTCTTTCATCCACATTAAATCGATATACAACCAGTCCCAATAGATGGCAGCGATCACCCCTCCCACAACCTCCTGGTCAGGTGCCTGAAGAACGAAACAAATGCGCTGAGCTTTATCATCACCGGCTTGTTGTGCGTTGTAATTTGTAATGCCTTCCCCGATGATCCCCCATGCTGATTTTTCAGGCCTGTCATCATAGACGATTTTATATTCCTCTTCCATATTGTTTTATTCAACTCCTTTTATAGAATTTTTATTTCAGCTTGTCACGTAAAATGACCGGTAGATTTTTCTTAAAGCCCTTTCTTGAAGGCAATAAGCTAACGATATTATAGTTACTTTATTAGTCTGTTATCAATCCAATCTTCACGCTTGATAAGAAAGGGATATCGCGGCTTGCAAGCATTGGGATAGGATAGATAACTCGTTTTATTCCTCCATGCTATGGTATAAATCCTTCGGTGCCTGATAATGATTAAAAAAGGTCGGTCTGCTTTGAGTCGCTGGATTTTAGCCTTGCTATTCGTGTTGATCCTTGTTATGGCTTACTTTGCTTATCCATGGGTGCGTACCCGGATTGGGCGCGTGCAGCGACTGAGTGCGTGGTTGCACGATCCCTCTGCACATGAAAATTGGGAAGTTCAGGCGGGCGAACGCTGTGGTGATGTGCCATTTAGCCTGCCTACCAGCGGTTATGTGGGTTTCATCTGGGGGGATTCATTCCAACCTGGTCACCAGCACCAGGGCATCGATATCTTCGGAGGCGAAGTGCCAGGCAAAACGCCCGTGCTTGCGGCTTACTCGGGTTATCTCACCCGCTTACCCGCATGGAAATCGACGGTTATCATTCGTATCCCATCAGATCCACTTCATCCCGGTCGCCAGGTTTGGATGTATTACACCCATATGGCGAATAAAAACGGTAGCTCGTATATTTCTACCAATTTTCCACCTGGAACCAGTGAATTATTCGTGGAGTCGGGTACATTCCTTGGTTATCAGGGTGATTATTCGGGTGACCCGGGTAACCCTGTGGGGGTTCATTTACACTTTTCGATAGTATTGGACGATGGTCAGGGCAGCTTCCGCAATGAGCTGGCGATAGCTAACACCCTTGACCCATCACCTTACCTGGGTCTCTCGCTCAACGCCAGTCAAAATCCGGGAGGGATTGTGACCTGTACAACTCAGGAGAAGGCTCGCTAAGCATGGATAGACTCGTTTGATATCAATTATCTCAGCAAAGTAAACGGAGTAAGGTTATGCATGATTTTGTGGGCAAAGTGGCATTGATCACCGGGGCTGGTCGGGGCATTGGAAGGGAGATTGCCCTGGCTTTTTCTTCCCTGGGTGGGGTTGTGGCTGCCAATGATATCAATCCCATCAATTTGGACGAGACAGTCAGCCAGATCACTGCGCTGGGAGGCATTACCAAGGGGTATGTATTTGATATTGCCAAGCGTATGCCTATCGAAGCCATGGTAACCCAGGTGTTCGACCATTTTGGTCACATTGACATCCTGATCAACCATGCTTCAGTAAAGCCAGACGCTTCCATCCTGGATATGGACGAGTGGGAATTTCATCGTACATTGGATGTGAACCTGGGTGGACCATTCTTCTGCATGCAGCTGGTTGGGCGGGTTATGCGGCAGCAAGGAGATGGCGTGATCGTTAATGTCGTCTCTTCCTTCAGGCAGAGAAGTGCCCTCAAGGGTCATGCTGCTTACTTAGCCAGCCAGGTTGGTTTGCTTGGACTGACACCCGCTGCAGCTGGTGAGTTATCTGCGTATAATATTCGCCTAAATGCTGTCTGTTATGGTTCCACCGGAATGGACCTGGTCGCCCCACTGAGTTGGGATACGGCTGCTCAGTATCAGTGGCAGGAGTTTATCCCAATGGCGCATCTGGGTGACCATCCAGACCTGGTCAGCCTGGTCTTGTTCTTATGCTCTACTGCTGCCTCTTCCGTGACCGGACAGATTTTATCGATCGACCTTGGAAATAAAGACTAAAGATGGCAGATATAGGCTGACCATGGAAGAATTAGATGCTTATCGAGAGACTTTGTTATCTGCTTTGACAGGTGTTGTGGATCAGCTGTCCGAAATTGTGGTGGCTATTCCTCATAGCGCCTGGCAGCTCCCATTTGGGCACGAGGAGCATACCGCCCATTACATCCTGGCTCACCTGCGGGAGCTCGAGATACAGGGTTTCAGTGTCCAGTTATGCCGTTTCCTGGAGGAAGATACCCCCCGGGTGCCTCTCTTCGATGACGCAGCCTGGATGGCAAGCCATTACAAACCGGAAGAACCAGTCCAGGCGATCCTGGCTGATTTTGCCAACCTGCGTTTGCAGGAGCTGAATTGGCTGAGAGGCTTGCCCTCTGCATGTTGGAGCCGTACCGCCAGGCACCCTTGGTGGGGAGTGCGTACATTGCAATGGTTTGTGGAGCTGCAGTTGGAGAATTCCCATCAACACCTGGGGAAGTTAACCGCCTTCCGTGACATGTGACTTTGTAACATGACGTATAATTTTATGTATCCAAATCCATGATTGATTTTTATCCTATCTTCTCCATACGGGAGGGTTTATGTCCGCTAGTTATGAAACCATACTGATCGAGACTCACGAACGAGTTGGTCTGGCGCGTATCAACCGGCCCAAGGTGCGCAATGCACTCAACAGCACCGTATTACACGAGTTAGCCGACGCTCTGGAAGCCTTTGATAATGACCCTGGCGTGGGGGCGATCGTCATCACCGGTGATGACCAGGCTTTTGCTGCTGGTGCAGATATCAAGGAAATGGCAGATGCATCGGCGATGCACATGCTTACCCGCAGTCATATCCCGCAATTTGATCGCCTGCGAAGTATCCATAAGCCGGTGATCGCTGCGGTATCAGGCTGGTGCCTGGGAGGTGGTAATGAGCTGGCAATGGCTTGTGACATGATTATTGCATCTGAAACTGCCCGCTTTGGCCAGCCTGAGATCAATATTGGTGTGATACCAGGTGCAGGAGGCACCCAACGTTTGACCCGCGCAGTGGGTAAGGCTATTGCCATGGAAATTGTGCTCAACAGCCGCACCCTTACCGCTGAAGAAGCGCGCCAATTAGGCCTGGTCAACCGGGTGGTACCTGTTGAGCGCTACCTGGATGAAGCTTTACAGCTCGCAGCTGAAATTGCCGCCCGTGCCCCACTGGCAGTGCGCCTGGGGAAAGAGGCCGTCAACCATGCGTTTGAATCCTTTTTGAGTGACGGTCTGGCAGATGAGCGCCGCGCTTTTTATTTGCTCTTTGCCTCGCAAGATCAGAAAGAAGGCATGCAGGCATTTGTGGAAAAGCGAAAGGCATCCTGGAAAGGTGAATGACCGATCATGTTGACCTTTCGTGATTTCATTACTGGTATAAGAAAGCTGGAGATCGACCGTTCCCGACCTGTCATTGCGCACGCATCGCTCAGCGCTTTTGGAGAAGTCCATGGTGGGGCAGAAACCGTGGTAGGCGCACTCCTGTCATCTTTTGATACCTTCATCATGCCGGCCTTTACGTACAAAACGATGCTCATCCCTGAGATAGGTCCCCTGGACAATGCCATTGTTTACGGCAGTGGGAAAGATACCAACCGGATGGCGGAAATCTACCAAGCGGATATGCCGTCTGATCCGATGATGGGCGTGGTAGCCGAGTCATTACGCTGTCATCCCAAGGCAAACCGCTCAGCACATCCCATCCTCTCTTTTGCCGGTATCAATGCGGCACAAATCCTGGATTCTCAGACGCTCAAGGAACCCCTTCACCCTATCCAGGATCTGAAGGAGCAGGCTGGATGGGTGCTGCTCATGGGCGTGGATCAAACCGCCAACACGAGCATTCACTTTGCTGAGTGGCTTACGGGTCGCAAACAGTTTGTTCGCTGGGCATTGGCCTCCACAGGGGTGGTTAATTGCCCGGGTTTTCCAGGTTGTTCGGATGGCTTCCAAGCGGTTACTCCTCATTTGACGGATATCATCCGCAGGGTGGAGGTGGGAGAGGCAGTCATTCAAGCCATGCCCGTGACTGACCTGGTGGAGATAGTATGTGCAATGATTAAAGAAAATCCCGTAGCCCTATTATGTCAGCGTGAGGATTGCGAGCGTTGTAACACCATCAAAGCTTCATATACCGTGCTATAAATACCTGGCTAATGACTGTAGTTTTTACAGAAAATATTTTTCCTTATCCAATCAGGCAATGGCGTTAATCGCCCAAAAGGCATAAATCACCGCGTTCTGGCAAAAATGGATAAACCAGGGGACTGCAATCCCCTTGGACCCAAGCATGCATTTGGCAAATAATGCGCCCAGCAATCCGGCGATCAAGACCCCCGGAAGCCCCGCGGGAGCACCTCCGAAATAATGTGCAAATCCAAAAAAAAGTAGCCGTCAGCCAAATGGCTTGATCGGGTCCGATATTGTCTATCTGGTACGTGATGATCGCATCGATTTTTTACAAGCCAGGTACCATTACGAATAGCAACCCTTTCTTTGATATACTGATGATGGGAAGATAAATGCCACAAGCATGGTTTCAAGTAAGGTCTTTATTTACCCATTCTCAAGGAGCATGATGGAAAAGAAGCTGGCATTTGTGCTAAGTGGAGGGGGTGCACGGGGAGCATTGCAGGTGGGAGCCTTGTATGCATTGCTGGAAACCGGCATTCAGCCTGATTTTATGATAGGCGCCTCCATTGGAGCTGTAAATTCCGCCTTCCTTGCCTTGAATGGTTTTTCAAAAAAGAGCCTGGACCAGCTTTCTGCTGCCTGGCGCAATGCTGGCGCTTCCGATCTCCTGCCCGCGAATTACGTCTGGCTGACTGTCCGGGCGATGTTTAAGCGCTCTTCCAATGACCCCTCCCGCCGGTTGAGAGATTTTTTTATCAGCCAGGGATTAACCCCTGGATTGAGTTTTACAGATATCCAAAAACCAAACCTGGTGATCGTTTCAGCGGATCTGAACACCGGCGAACCGATTTTACATGGAACGTTTCCGGAGGATAAAATTCTAGACGCTCTCTTACTTTCCACCGCGCTGACCACCCTGGTTTATGCCGGTAAGAAAGCAGGATCGCTACCTGATGGATGGAGGTGTAGTGAGTAACCTTCCGGTTGAGCCAGCGCTCAGGCTCGGTGCGACTGAAATTGTGGCGCTTGACCTGATCGACTCACGCGAGCTGCTTGGGACAGGCGATGGTGTTCGGGGATTTCTTGACCGGTTGCTATATTCGGTGGAAAAACGACAAATCGACCTCGAGCTCCAGCTGGCTGAGGCGCGTGGAATTCCGCTGCTATATCTCGATCTCACCGGTGAAGCCCCTGTTCCGATCTGGGATTTTAAGCAATCCGACAGTTTAATTAACCAGGGGTATGATCTCGCCCGGCGTGTCATTGGGGAGCAGAGATTCACCAATCCCATTCTGGCAATGGACAGCTGATATCTGTAATCGCGTACCTTCGATGCTCTGGTTTTTCGAGTAGCTCACTTCCCAATAATCTTACACCTCGCAGGTCACCGGGTGGTCAGATCTGTTGGTCTTGTATGCCGGGGCTGGTAAACGCCAAGTTTTCCTCCGCCGGGCAGTGTGATATGGGTGAGGTATCCCCACTCTGCTTCCACCACGTTTTCACAATCAACCCCGCGCTGCTCCATTTCTACGATAAACCCCTCGATATCATCACACATCAAATAAAACTTGTGGATATTATTGCGTTTGTAAGGGTGCACCGCCAGTTCTGCGGGAGGTAGCCCAAAAATAAGCCAGCCCTCTCCAGCATCGACGTTCGGCAGGTGAAGCACATCTCGCAGGAAAGCACGATCCGCCTCTGGATTTTTACTAAAAATAATGGAATGTGCGCCGATGATCATAATAAGTCATCCTCTCTTATCGTGACTGCTTACAGAACAAGGCCGGCAATGCCTTCAATATCAAGTACGGAATGGCTGACCTGCTCAATACCAGGAGCTTCGACGGGTAAATTGCCATCATTCAGATTTCCGCGTTCGAAATCGGCTTCAATTATAGTATAAGCCATTTGATGCTCATGATTTACCATAGTGTCTGGCTAAATTATTCGTTGCCTGTTCTGTACTATAATTCATTAAGCAATAATCACCCATGTATCCCAACATATTTATTAAATCCTCATGGAGAGAACTACAATGAGTGCGCTTGAAAATAATAAGCCCCGTTTGAAATCCTTTAATTATGCTGTGGGTATGTTTGGCACCTCCATCCCGATCAATATGCTGAAGACTTACGCTGCCATCTACTATGTGGATAGCCTGGGCATGACAACGGTTCAATTCTCACTCATGCTGCTGATCTATACCTTCATCGATGCCCTGGACAACCCGGTATACGGCTTTCTCTCCGATCGGACGCGCTCGCGTTGGGGGCGCAGGCGTCCATGGCTGACCATTGGGACTCCACTGTTGGTACTAGGCTTTGTTGCTTTCTACAGCCCTCCAGCATTTCTGGCTGGCAATTCCCTGGTGGTCTATTGCATGCTCTTTTATATGCTTACCGGCACGCTGGACTCGGTCATCAATGCCAATTACGGCGCCCTGTTCCCGGAGCTTTTCCGTGGTGATGCCGATCGAGCCAAAGTAAACGCCCTTCGGCAGGCATTTCAGCTGGTCGCCATGATCATCAGTATTGCCCTGACCCCCATGGTGGTAAAAGCCCTGGGCTACAGCCTCACCTCCATCCTGTACGGTCTGCTGGGTGGTGGGGTAATCCTGTATATGGCCTTCACCAGCCGGGAAACGAAAATCCAGGTCGATGAAGAAAAGCCCCGGCTTTGGGACAGCATCAAAAACTTGCTCACCAACCGGAAGTTCTGGATAGCTGGATTCGCCAATGCTTTTTATAGTGCTGCCATGTCGCTCGTTCTCGCTTCGATGCCTTTCTTCGTAAAATATGCCTTGAAACTCTCAGAAAGCCAGACGACATTCCTTTTTGCAGCTGTTCTGCTCATCGCCATTGGCTGCGTGGCAGTGTGGGCACGTTGGGTCAGGAAATATTCCCTGATGCCGGTATGGAGGGCTTCGCTGGCCACGCTGGCAGTGGCTTTTATCCCGCTCTATTTTGCCAATTCCCTGATCACCGGCATCATTTGCAGCGCCTTGGTGGGGTTTGGATTTGCCGGGGTGATTACCACCATGGATTTGATCGGTGCGAAGATCATGGACGAGGACACCCAGCAGCACAAATTGCGCCGGGAGGGGATCATCTCGAATGCGCTTGGATTCATGAACCGGCTGAACGGTTTGTTCACCAGTGCCGCTTTTTATCTGGTCTTCATCCTGTACCAATATGAGAGCGGTTCGAATCCCGGGCCACAACCCGATCAGGCCTCCCGCTTCCTGCTTACCATATTTCCCCCCATATTGATGGTCATCAGCTTTATTTTCTCGTTCTTCATTAATTTCGAGAAAGCTGGGAGTGTTCCAGCGATGGCTGAAGTTGAGCAGGCAGGATAAATATGGCACTCTTACGCATCGATCACGTTCCAGAAACTGTAAAAGTCAATCTGCCTTTGAATATCATCTTACCCGGTCCGGGGGAAATGCGAGGTTTGCCAGTTTCAAAGCGCAAAGTGCTTTACCTACTGCATGGTCTCAGTGATGATGCCAGTGCCTGGCAGCGCTACACAGCCATAGAATCGATGGCAGCTTTGTATGGTTTGGTGGTCATTATGCCATCGGTAGGTCGCAGCTTTTATATAGACCAGCCAAATGGTCAGAATTATTTTTCTTACCTGACGGATGAGCTACCGCGTTACCTTGAGCAGGTCTTCGGGCTGTCTCCTCGCCGTGAAGATACCCTCATTGCCGGCAATTCCATGGGCGGGTACGGAGCATTCAAAGCTGCTTTTCTGCACCCCGAACACTATTCAGTCGCAGCTAGCTTCTCGGGAGTGCTTTCTGTTGCCTTCCTCACGGCTTATCCCAACGACCCGCGCCGGGCGGAATTCGAATATTTATTCGGGAACCTGGATCATCTTGCCGGTAGTGAGCATGACCCGGCAGTCTGGCTGAAACGGGCAGCCAAAAAGCCCTCCAGCCTGCCCCGCCTGTTCATGGCTTGTGGGCGTCAGGAGGACCTTTACCCACTCAATACCCAATTTTATGCGGCTTGCCAATCCCTTGGCATCCAGGTCGATTACCACGAGGAAGATGGATTCCACGACTGGTTCTTATGGAATATGCAGATTCAACGCTTCCTGGCAGCTAACTTGAAGCCTATTTAAAAAAATTATGGATAAATCACCCACCGAAACCCGAATTCAGATCCCATTCTTCATCGAACACGGCAGGCAAGGCACTTACTTTACCATTCCATTCAGCATGCCCGAAAATACCGAGTCATTCTCACTCTCCTATTCCTATGAACGCCATCATAAAAGCGAAAATAGGGTGGAGCATGGCAGTTTTATCTCCCGCAAAGAGCGGAGTATCATCGATCTGGGTCTCATTGCACCTGACGGGGCCCAGGTGGGCGCCTCCGGTTCGGATAAATTGGATATTTTCGTCAGTGAAACCCAGGCTACCCCGGGCTACCACCCATACAGATTGGTTCCCGGCGAATGGCAGATCATTGTCGGGGCGTATAAGGTAGCCGATGAAGGTGTGGATGTCCTTTACGGGCTGTCCTTCAAATCCAAATACCTGCGTTTGTCTGTCAGGGGGACTTGCATACCCACACCCATGGCTCGGATGGCGTCCTTAGTGTGGAACCGCTGGCCCGACGTGCGTCCAGGAATGGCCTGGATTACCTGGCCATTACTGACCATAACCAGATGGTCTCAACCGATACTCTGCTCGAACATGCCCATCTTACCCTGATACCCGGGATCGAATGGACCCATTATCAGGGTCACGCCAACTTCCTGGGAGTGGATAAGCCTTTTGACGGGCCATTTCTTGCCAATACGATGGAGCAAGTTCAAGCCCGCTTTACCTCGGCTCGCTCGCGTGGTGCCTTCATTAGCATCAACCATCCATGTGATCCTGTTTGCCCATTCTTGTTTGACATGCATTCCCTTCCTTTTGATTGCCTCGGATCTGGAACGGTCCGATCCACGGGTCCAACCTGCAAGCCATCGGATTATGGCAAAGCATGCTTGCGGCGGGTGAAAGATTTCCCCGTTTGTGGAGGGAGCGATTATCACCGGGATTCACTGCTTCTATTCCCCGGTGGACCGACCACTTGTGTCTATGCCATGTCAGCCAGCCCGGCGGATATCCTGTCTGCTTTGAAGCTTGGGCATGCTTATTCACCTACAGCGCCAACGGACCCACGCTTGAGGTGACCACTGGAGATTCCATCTTGGGAGATAGCGTGGCATTCTTAAGGTGAAGCAGGTCGAGTTTATTCCTCGGTTTGTTGGCCGGGGATGTGGTGCAGGTGGTTACGGCGGGCGGGAATACCCCCTCGTAAAAGCCGAATCGGATGGAGAAATGCATGGTGCATATACCATGCATGCCGCAGGGTTTGCCCGAATTGAGATCCTGAGGGGATTCCTGCCGGGTTTGCCCCTGCTGCCTGCCTTTAATCCAATCCAATCTATTTTGATGCCTAGAACGACCCCAAAATAGCCCTGACGACAATTTTGCTATGGATGTGATCAGCTATTTCTTGACCAGATAGACATTGTAGGCAGGCGAAGGGTGAACGTGTCTGCCATTTGCTATAGAGCAGACAAAATGATGCGCCGATTATACCAGTACTTAAAGTATCTACTTGTTCTTTAATTTCTTGATAACACTGTCCGCTGCCAACTTACCCGTCAGGATGGAGATAGGCAATCCGGATGGGCTATATGTCCACTGGCCAGCCTGAAATACATCAGGGACAGGTGTTTTGACAGCATTTAGGATTTTTGGCAGTCTGTTTTCCGCTGGCATGGGATTATTACTAAATGCCCATCCCGTGATAGCTCCATCAGTGTTGCCAGCAATTTTCGCCATAGTTACTGGAGTGGAGATAAATTTGTGCAGGATAGCATTCTTGATGCCTGGATATATCAACTCTTCCAACTTGTTGATGATGCATGCCCTCGCAGAAGGATTTGAAGTCCTGGTACCATCCCATCTTTTCAATATATTGGGTGAGTTTAAAGTCGAACAGGACACTTACGATCAGGCCTGTTTTACCAGGGGGTGCCATTGTGCTGTCTCTCATGACCGGGCATGAAATTTCGTATGTCGTCATCGCAAAGAATGTTTCCAGCCATTTTTTAATAGCGTTTTGGTCTGCATTGATTGGGATCGCTCCTGCTGCTGATTGACCAATTCTGCTCGGCGTATAAAAGAAGTGTTCGCTGGTCTTGCTGGAGAAGTAATCCTTTTCTAAATTCAATCCCAGATACAAAGTTAAAACAAAGTCATTACCCGATTTATCTGCAATCTCTTCCCGGCGATCCGTAATAGCCTTTTTTATCTTTGCATCGGAGATATTTTCCACGTCTATGAACCGATAGAGAGATTTCTGATTTGCTGCCAGATCAGCCTTCGATACTCATAGATCGAACCTTGTGTATCAGTCACGGAATGTGTTTCAGGATTCACTGAGATGATTTCTGTATTTGTGCTGATCTTACCCTGGTGACGTTCAATAAAGGCTGCCATTTTTTCAGTGAATTTTCCAGTGCCCCCTAACGGGTAATAATAGTCAAGGTACAACTTAATGTAGCTGAGTGCAAAGAATGCAGGCGTTTGGCGGAAGAAATGCTGCGTGATGATATCCAGCAAACTCTGGTTCTGGGTAAAGCGTTTTAGAAAACCCTCCACTGGCTCGTTCAAAGCGGTGATTTTCGAGACAGTGAGAGCGTACTTTACCATCCATGGAAGGATTACCCTTATAAGGTAGGCTCGATCCTTTTTCATATCCAGAAAGATAGGGTTGTCTATCCCATATTGGACACCCATATAATGCATAATTTTCTGGATTTGGAGAATGATTTGGTTAATCTCGTTTCTGCTATCAGGATAGAGTTGGTTGAGTAAAGCTTGATAATCCACAATACTATCTTCGCTATCAATATGGATCACGTGGTCCTCGATCCCGATCGAAACGTGGTTTTTAACAAGCTGGATATCCAGGCCCAGATGTTTGAGCATGGGCAGCAACACACCGGAGAATTCTCAATTGCCCGTATACCGCCATCATAAACAAATCCGTCACGCTCAAATATATTTACCACATCCACAGGTATTCTCCTTCTCGCAGAGCAAAGTTGTTAGCCCAGCTTTAGCAAGATAAGCCGATGCAGTTAAACCAGCAATTCCACCACCGATGACTATGGCATCATAGTTAATATCATTCCTAAAATTACAGCCATTAGAAAAGGTTGACAAACCAGTGTGTACATTTAAAATAATCACAAGCATCGTTTGTATGCTCGATTTCTTAACCTCACTACCGTCCACATCAGGCATGCTGTTTTCAATCTATTTCAGGTAGCCTGGTAAGTTCTTCGCTTATCATCCAGATACGCTTTCCAAGTGTGCGGTTCAAGGCATGGGGTGCTGGTTTCTCATCGATTGTCAAGTTGT
>CAVZEP010000023.1:0-17088 GCA_963774275.1 uncultured Chloroflexia bacterium
TTATACTATAAATCCTGGAATTTGGTCGAAACAGGATATAATTTATCCATATAATTTCGAGGTGTTTCACGATGAATAATACAATGAATAATCCCAGCGAAGTTGCTACCCTGGCAGGTGGCTGCTTCTGGTGCCTGGAAGCGGTGTATGATGAGCTGAAAGGGGTGACAGATGTAGTCTCGGGATATGCGGGGGGGCAGGTGAAGGATCCTTCTTATGAAGCGGTATGTACGGGTGAGACGGGGCATGCGGAGACGGTACAAGTGACATTTGACCGATCAGTGATCAGTTACCGCGAGCTGCTGGAGGTGTTTTTTACCATCCATGACCCAACCAGCCTGAACCGGCAGGGGGAGGATGTGGGCACACAGTACCGCTCCGCCATCTACTACCACAGCCCTGAACAGAAAACGATTGCCGAACAGATCATCCAAGCGCTGGAGAGCGAGCAAATCTGGCCGAGACCGGTCGTAACGGAAGTGACCCCATTCCAGGTCTTTTATCCTGCTGAGGCCTACCACCAGGAGTACTTCAAGCGCAACCCATATCAGGGTTATTGTATGGCCGTCATCGCGCCCAAGGTGTCGAAGTTCCGCCATAAGTATCTGGAAAAACTGAAGAAGTAACTGTATGCTTGGCAATAGAAGGGGGTTGATGATAGACTTGGCATGCCAGAAAGGCATTGTCAAGGAGCTCGCCATGACTGTATCAAGCATTATTACAGACCAATTGCCAATCGATCTGGGGGATGGATTAATCCTGCGACGTTCCAGTGTAAAAGACGCTAAATCTCTGTCAGATTTCTGCGCCAGGGTTCATTCAGATGAAGGTCCGGACAAACCTGACGATAGGGTGTGGGCATGGACCCACGACCTGATGACGCAGGCCCACCCGACTTTCAAAGCCACCGATTTCACCATTGTGGAAGAAGTAAACAAGGGGCAGATTGTGTCTGCGATGAACTTGATCCCACAGACCTGGACCTATGCCGGTGTAGCATTCAAAGTGAGCCGACCCGAACTGGTGGGCACGTTAATGGAGTACCGAAACCGGGGGCTGGTGAGGCGGCAGTTTGATGTCATCCACCAGTGGAGCGCACAGAACGGTGATAAAGTGCAGGCAATTACGGGCATCCCGTATTATTATCGCCTGTTCGATTATGAGATGGCGATGACCCTGGGTGGAGGCCGCGTTGGTTTTCCTACCCACATCCCCAGGTTGAAGGAAGATGAGCTCGAGTCCTATCATCTTCGCCCAGCAGTGGAGGCGGATATTCCATTTTTATCTGAGCTGTATGCCTCAGGCTGCCAGCGCTCACTGGTGGCTTGCTTGCGGGATGATGCCATCTGGAGAGACGAGCTGACTGGGAAAGGCGCAAAAAACGTTCAGCGGCAGGAGATCCGCATCATTGAGAGTGCTTCGGGTGAGAAGGTTGGTTTCATTTGCCACCCGAGTTTTACCTGGGGAGATATGATGGTAGTTCAAACCTATGAGGTTGCAACCGGGTTTTCTTGGAGAGAAGTGACCCCTTCCGTGATACGCTACCTGGAAAATGCCTACAGCCAATATCTACCCGGGCAAGGAACAAAAAAACCATTCGGTGCTTTTGGCTTTTGGCTCGGGGAGGATCATCCCGTGTATCATGTCATCCCAGACAGCCTGCCACGGGTTCGCAAACCGTATGCCTGGTACCTGCGTGTGCCGGATGTAGCGGATTTCCTGACTTTGATTACCCCGGTGTTGGAAAAACGCCTGGCAGTATCATACATGGCGGGGTATACGGGAGAAGTAAAAGTCACTTTTTATCGGGAGGGAGTGCGCCTGGTTTTAGAAAAAGGTAAGCTTGCAAAAATTGAAGCCTGGAACCCAACCCCCTTCGGTCATGCTGGGGAGGCTGCCTTTCCACCCCACACTTTCCTGCAGCTCCTGTTTGGTTACCGGTCCATCGAAGCCCTTAAAACCAGCTTTGTAGATTGCTGGACGAGCAGTGACCAAATTCAACTGCTGCTGGATGCCTTGTTCCCCCATCAGGCGTCGGACGTATGGCCGGTGTCATAACCGTTTTGGGAGTGCTAGCCGACACCCACGTGCCCGATCGGGCAGCGCACCTAAACACGCGCGTATTTGAGATTTTCCGGCAAGCGGGGGTAAAAGCCATCCTGCACGCCGGGGATGTTTCCGTTCCTGGCGTGCTGCAAGAGCTGGAAGAGGTGGCACCGGTCCACGCGGTGCGTGGGAACCGGGATATTTTCTCTCTGCGGAAACTTCCGCTGCGAATTGAGCTGAATATCTCTGGGGTTACCATCGGTATGGCGCATGGTCATGGCACCTTTAGCCGGTACCTCCTTGATAGGCTACACTCGGTGGTAGGCGAAAATCTGGACGGGCATTATTTCAAGCGCATGCTGCAGGCTTTTCCAAAGGTGGACGTGATTGTGTTCGGACATTTGCATATTCCGTGTAATTTATCCCTGGAAGGGAAATTGCTCTTTAATCCCGGCTCAGCCAGCGTCCCCCGCTCGAGGGCAGACCCTCCCACGATTGGATTGTTATACATTGAAGAGGGGGGAAAATCCTACGGTGAAATAATCACCCTTGATACGAATTAAAACAACAGCGGGCTTTTCCAGCCCGCTGTCGTGATTATTTCGATACAGCAGAGACTTGCGATGGATAAGCTTGTTTACTGGAGGCGTTTCCCCATGTTTCGTAAACCGGAGTCAGCCAGTGTAGGTACTTGGGGACGCGACCACGCAGGATGTCTTGGAAGAGGTGATACAACCTTGCGGTGATGACACCCATCTTTCCATCACCCACCGGGCGGTAATCAACCCGGGTGACCGCGGTGATCTGAGCGGCTGTGCCGGTGAGGAACAGCTCATCGCACAAATAGACTTCTGTCCGGTCGACCGGACGTTCAACGACATTCAAGTTAAGTTCTTCACGTGCCAGCTCTATCACGCTACGGCGTGTGATGCCTTCCAGTATATTTTCAGTGATGGGTGGGGTGATCAATAATCCGTCCCGCACCATAAAGAAATTCATTGCACTGCCTTCGGAGATATGCCCCTCCTGGGTGAGTACCAGGGCTTCATCAAATCCCGCCCGGACCGCATCGGTTTTTATGAATGCAGAATTGGCGTATGCCCCTGAGATTTTACCGCGTGCCGGGATGATGTTATCATCCACCCTCCGCCAGGAAGAGATAGTGACGTGGGCGTTGGTATCATCGTCGAGATACTTGTCAAAAGGAAGTGCGCAGATGGAGAGCTCCTCGTGAAGCCCGTGCAGCTTGACGCCGATGATCTCATCTGACTTATAAGCCAGAGGGCGGACGTAAATATCCTGGTGATAATCATCCACGCGCAATAAATCGACGGTTAATTGGGCCAGGCTCTCTGGCGTGTGACCAAGCTGCATACAAAGCAGCTTGGCGGAATTGAGGAAACGACGATAGTGATCGGTAGCCCTGAAAATGAAGAGCTGTTTATCATCTTCGTTCCAATAGGCGCGTATGCCGCCAAATGCGGCTGTACCATAATTTAATGCATGGGTAAGCACTCCTACTTTAGCTTCAGAATAAGGGACGATCTTACCTTTGAAATAAGCGTGCTTGGGAAGTGCCACAGATTTTACCTCCTGAAGGATTATCATACCGCTGACATTGAATGTTTATGCGCGTAGATAACCGGATTATAACCTTATCGAACGGAATGCCAAAGGTATAATTCCTTATATACAGTTAAATAAATGATTAAACAAATCTGCCGATATCATTATCGTTTACCTTGCTTGGGTATCTAAGGTTACTTTTCGGGGTTCTACCAATTGAAGCATGGGTAGTATACTTCTATCTTATCGGTTACAACTATTATTTTCATGGAGGCGGGTAATATGAAGCATGCGGTAAGCATCAGCATTGGTTCATCCAAAAGGAATAAGGCTGTGGAAGTTGAGCTGTTGGGGGAAAAAGTGCTCATTGAACGGATCGGGACTGACGGATCCATGGAAAAGGCAGCCCAACTGTATCGGGAATTGGATGGTAAGGTGAATGCCTTTGGTGTGGGGGGAACCGATCTGGGGTTAACGGTGGGCACCAGGGTGTATCCTCTCTATTCCGTGCAGCCAATGGTTCGTTTTATCAAGCAGACCCCACTCGTCGACGGGGCAGGATTAAGAAGTGTTTTGGAAATTCAAGTTGCGCAGTTTCTAGAAGCCAGGGTTGGGGATACTATCAAAGAAAAAAAGGTATTCATCACTGCCGGTGTCGACCGTTGGGATATGACCATGTCTTTTACGAATGCGGGTTATGATTGTGTGTTTGGTGACCTGATGTTCGGATTGGGTGTGCCGATACCTATTCGAAGCGTAGCCGGGTTGAAACGTCTGGCTGCTATCTTGCTGCCCATTGTAGGGAGGCTGCCTTTCGAGTGGATCTATCCAACTGGTGAGAAGCAGGAAGTGTGTGTCCCAAAATGGGAGAAGTATTACCAATGGGCAACGGTGCTGGCGGGCGATTGTCACTACATCAAGCGCCATATGCCTGAGAGGTTGGATGGAAAAATTATCACCACCAACACCACCACGACGGAAGATGTGGAACTGTTCCGAAAGGCGGGGATTAAATACCTGGTCACTTCCACGCCGGTATTAGATGGCCGTTCCTTCGGCACCAATATGATGGAAGCCGCGTTGATTGCAGTTTCCGGGAAGGGGCGCAAGTTGACCCATGAAGAGCTGAGCCAGATGCTGGAACAGCTTGGATTGGAACCTCAGCTGCAGGAATTGAATTGACCCCAGGTGAAGGTTGGTTAATGTGATGAGGAGGTGACAGGTGGACGCAGTTGTGACCGCAGGTGGTATTCCTCAACCGGATGAGCTATTGTATCCGTATACACAGGGTAAGCCCAAAGCCATGCTGGATATTCATGGAAAACCCATGATTCAATGGGTCTTGGATGCCTTGAGTGGTGCCAGGCAGGTGGAAAATGTGATCCTGATTGGGTTGACCGCTGACAGTGGTGTGAGCTGTACAAAACCACTAACTTTCATTCCAAACCGTATCAGTATGATCGAGAATATATTGGGTGGAATCCATAAAGTGATGGAGATCAACCCATCCGCAACCCGGGTGATGCTGGTATCCTCGGATATCCCTGGCATTAGTCCCGAGATGGTGGACTGGGAGGTTAAGACAACCCTGCAGACCAATGTGGATCTATGCTATAACGTCGTGAAGCGGGAGGTGATTGAAACACGATACCCGAGCTCCAGGCGTACTTTCACCAGGCTGAAGGATATGGATGTGTGTGGAGGGGATATGAATGTCGTGAATACCTCCGTTGCCTCGATGGACCCGGAGATATGGAAGAAGTTGATCGCCACGCGTAAGAATCCGGTCAAACAAGCTGCCATTTTAGGTTTTGACACCCTACTATTGGTGTTATTCCGCGCAATCACGCTGAATGAGGCAGTTAGTAAGGTGACCGCCCGGCTGCACATGACGGGGAAGGCGATCGTCTGCCCGTATGCGGAAATCGCCATGGATGTGGATAAACCAAACCAGCTCGAGCTGATGCGGGCCGACCTGGCAAAGCGGGCGAGAACTTGATCGAGCTGGATGCCCGCATCTCTGCACAGATGCGGATCGCTGAGCAACCTGGACCGCTGCGTACCCTGGCAGCGGTTTTAGCGCATTCAGGGGATTCGTGGTTTTGGCTGGCTGGGTTGGGTTTGCTGTATTGGCTGGGTACGGAACCCTGGAAAGCAAGAGCTCTCATCATGATCGTCGCCATCCTGTTGACAGCTCTGCTGGTCTTCATCATAAAGTTCACCGTGCGACGTAAGCGACCTGAAGGCGAATGGGGTAAGTTTTATCGCAGCACCGACCCACATTCGTTCCCCTCCGGGCATGCCGTCAGGACGATGATGCTGGCAGTGGTGATGCTTGGGCTTGGTTCTCTAGGGTGGGGTCTGGCACTGCTCATCTGGGCTCCCCTCGTGAGCCTGGCACGGGTTGCCATGGGGGTGCATTATTTATCGGATGTGGTGGTTGGGATTGTGCTGGGTCTGGTGATGGGGGGGTTCGTGTTGCTGGTCGTCCAGGCTGGGATCTTACCCGTACAATTGACGGTGTACGATGCTCAGCTCCCGCACCTGCTCGGCAGCATGGTATGAGGACCGCACCAGTGGACCACTCTCGACCCACTTAAAACCAATCCCCAAGCCATATTCCTTGATTTCGGAAAACTCTTCCAAAGTGTAGTAGCGCTCAATAGGCAGGTGCTTTTTACTCGGCTGGAGATACTGCCCAACCGTCAGGATATCCACCCCCCAGCTGCGCTGATGGTGCATGACTTCTTTAATTTCATCCATGGATTCACCCAAGCCCACCATGATGCCAGATTTGGCCAGCACCTCCGGGTCGAGTTTTTTTGCATTGCTCAACGTGGCAGCTGCCCATTCAAAGCGGTCTTGCGGTTGGACCTGTTTGAACAGCCTTGGGATGGTCTCAACATTGTGATTGAGGATCTCAGGCCGGGCAGACATGACGATTTGGAGCGCTTCCAGTGAGCCCTTGAAGTCTGGGATCAGCACTTCGATCGAGCAGCCGGGGTGAAGCTCACGAATACGCTGGATGACCATGGCAAAGATGGGAGCCCCACCGTCGCCTCGATCGTCCCGGTTGACGCTGGTGATGACCGCATGCTTGAGCTGCATGGCTTTCACTGCCTGGGCGACACGCTCAGGTTCCAGCCAATCCAAAGGGGAGGGTTTACCGCGTTTAATATCGCAGAAACCGCAGGTACGCGTGCACACATCCCCCAGCATGAGGAAAGTAGCGGTGCCGGACCCCCAGCACTCCCCCATATTGGGGCACATGGCTTCTTCGCAAACGGTGTGGAGTGCTTTCTTGCGCATCAGGCCTTGCAGCCACTGGTAGGTTTCGCCAGAGGGTGCACGCACCTTGATCCAATCTGGGCGGCGCAAAGGCGTGGTATCAGGTTGTTCAGGATTGACCCGGTCACGGGTGGGAGTAGAGGGCATGGCTTAAGTACTTCGTAATTCGTCTGCAGGTATTAGGAATAGAAAAAAGCGTCAAATCTTGAGGATTCAGTTAACAGCAGTAAATTTTACTCCAAAATGAGGGGATCAAGCTTAGAGAGTATTAATCGCAGTACTCTTTTTTTATTCCTTGGGAAACAGGAGCAAGCGTAAGGCTTGCTCAAGGGAAAGGTGTACAATAAATACACTGGTAGCAGGTAAGGAATAAAAATTTAGGAGACCAAATGGATAATAAAACCTTATTGATCCTGGGTGGGTATGGAAACACTGGCAGACCTTTAGCCCGATTACTTCTAAAGGAATCAAGTGTGCATTTGGTGCTCGCGGGACGAAATGTGGAGAAGGCAAACCGATTCGCCGACGAGCTCAATCGTACTTTTGAAGGTAGCAGGGTTAATGGCACGAAAGTGGACGCATCTGACACGGACAGCCTGAGACAGGCTTTCAGAGAGGTTGATTTTGTGGTCGTGGCATCCTCTACGACACAATATACCCGCCAGGTGGCTGAGGCGGCTTTGGAAGCAGGGAAAGGCTACCTGGACATCCAATATTCAACCCAAAAAGTCGCAATCTTACGCTCAATGGCTGATGCCATCCAACAAGCTGGATGTTGCTTTATCACTGATGGTGGTTTTCACCCCGGACTGCCAGGGCTATTGATTCGTTATGTAGCCCAGTACTTTGACCACCTTGAAATCGCCAAAGTGGGTAGTGTGATCAAGGAAGACTGGAAGAGCCTCGAGGTTGAAGATTCCACTGTTTCTGAATTAGTCGAACTCATCAATGACTTTGAGATGTCGACATTCAAACATGGGAAATGGCAGAAAGTTGGTTTCTTTAGCATGGGGGATTATATGAGCATGGATTTCGGAGGTGATTTTGGGAGGCAGTACTGTGCTCCAATGATGCTGGAAGAGCTGCGTGGTTTACCGGAAATGTACCCGTCCTTGAAAGATATGGGTTTTTACGTGGGTAGCTTCAACTGGTTTGTGGATTGGCTCATCATGCCGATTGCGATGATTGCCATGAAACTATGGCCAAAGAATGCCTTAAAACCGATGGCAAAGTGGACGCACTGGGGTCTGAAATCTTTTTCAAGGCCTCCCTTCGGGACCTTATTGAAAGTTGAGGCGAGCGGGGAAAAAGATGGCGCTGTAAAAACGGTGAATGTCATCATCTCTCACCCAGATGGGTATCTGTTTACCGCCATCCCAGTCGCTGCCTGCTTGCTCCAGGTTTTGGATGGGACGATTGGCAAGCCTGGTCTGTGGCTGCAGGCACAAATTGTAGAGCCCAACCGCTTCATGCAAGATATGCAGCACATGGGAATTAGCGTGCAAATGAATGATGGAGGCAAAGATGAAATGGAGCAGAAACGAGATTGAACGACTGCTGCCCATCCTGGAGCAAATATCTTCAGACTTGCGGCCCGTAGATGGCAAGGAAATACTTGTGCTGTGTAGCGCAACAGGTGAAGTGGCATTCTGGTTGGGTGAGATGATGGAACATGGTAAAGTGACAGGCCTGGAGCTTGACCCGGAAGCGCTTGATCTCGCCGGTCGGTCAGCGTACGAGATGGGGCTGGAAGGTGTGGTGGAGTTTCTGCTTGCTGAAAAGCAGCATCTTCCCTTACTCGATGGGAGCTATGATGCCCTGGTCAGCGAATTCATCGTTTACCCCTCCTCCACACCTAGTGAAATTGGACAGGCTGAAATGGCACGCGTGTTGGTTCCGGGTGGGAGGATGATCTTGACCGATGTCATCGTCACACAACCCCTCCCCCAACCCATTCGCCAGGAGCTCACTGCCATCGGATTGGATTATCTCTGCGAGGGTAGCCCGGATGAATTTCGGAGCTGGATGGCTGATGCTGGTATGATCAACGTCGAGCTAATCGATTTGACACCTACAGTTCGTAATGCGTGGGAATTTAAACGCAGTGCCGATCGATCCTCTCAGCACCAACCGGGGTATTTTTATCTGCTGGATGACCCTGTTTGGGGATTAGGGAAGGCAATTTTTTATGTCTACATACGCGGGGATAAACCCAAAAAGCACTAATAAGGGTAAAATGCGAAGGATAAGTGCCAGGCTAAATTACTCACCGGAGTCAAGCATATGATCAAAGAATCATTCCTGCACCAACTAATGACCCTACCCACCGTTCTGGAAGCCAGATTGTCACCCGATAAACGCTGGGTGGCATTTTCCTGGTACCGTATCCATGAGAACATCGATGTTTTCCTTGTGCCAAGCGATGGCTCTCAGCCACCCATAGCAATGACCCATACCCCTGAGGCTACCGATTTGGTGAGCTGGACGCCTGATTCAAACGCAGTCATTGTCTCGGAGGATCATGACGGGGATGAATTTTCCCGCTTATTCCGTGTGGAAATTGGCAAGCCTGGTGTCATGCAGCCACTGACCGAGGACCGTCCGTCTTATTTTATCCGGGGCGGTATGATGCACCCGGATGGAATCCACCTGTTCTACGGCGCTAATTACGATTTCGCTGCAGAAAAGCTAGTCGAGCCAACCTGGATTTACCGGCACAACTTGATTACAAACGAGCGGGTGCCCATCGCCCGACCTACATCTGCAATTTGGACCGTTCCTGAGCTGAACCATCCCGGAACGCACCTGATCTACCCACGCCGAGACCTGCACCCGGCTGGCAGGCAATACTGGTTGGTGGATGTGGAGGGTAGGGAAGACAAAGAGATACTTAATTTTGGGGATCAGGTGAAGGTGTTTGCCGACTGGCACCCGGATGGTGAGCATATTGTATTTCTGAGTGAATCAACCGGCAAGGGACCCCAGGATCACTTCAGTCTGGGAGTGTATCATTGGCCCAGCCAAAGCCTGCGCTGGCTGATTGATGAACCCAACCGGGTCATCGAAGGTGCGTGGGTCACCCGCGACGGTCTGGTGGTGGTCGATGAAATGAATGACGCGAATCACCTGACCACATTTATGGATATTGCAGGTGGGCAGGAGACCTCCTTCCCACGCTTGCCAGGCAACCTGTTGCCCATCGGACAGGCAGCGGATGGCACCTGGATCGCGATGTATTATTCAGCCACATCACCCGCAGAGCTGGTACGCCTGTCACTTGAGGCGAAAAGCCCGGCCGATCTTACCTCAATGACCAGGGTTTGGGAGCATACGCAGCTTCTACCAACGCAGCTATCGCCCGCTGAGGATTTTCGCTGGAAATCGATAGACGGATTGGAGATCCAGGGTTGGTTATACCGGTCAAAAACAGATCAACCAGGTGCAATTATCTATGTGCATGGAGGCCCCACCTATCATTCCGAAAACCGGCTCAACTCGCAAATTCAATATTATGTCTCACGTGGCTTCAACGTACTGGATGTAAATTACCGCGGCAGCACCGGATTCGGCCTGAAATTTCGGAATGCCATCAAAAAGGATGGCTGGGGTGGGCAAGAGCAAGTGGATATTGCCGCAGGCGCCCAGGCACTGATCCAGGCTGGGCTGGCTGAGCCAGGCAAAATCGGTGTTACAGGGACGTCATATGGCGGATACAGCGCCTGGTACCTGCTTACCCATTACCCAGCGGAAATCATTGGTGCCTCAGCGCCTATCTGTGGTATGACCGACCTGGAGGTGGATTACAACACTACCCGACCCGACCTGCGCCCTTTAAGCGAGGAGATGATCGGTGGGCGTCCCGATCAGGTGCCCGAACGATACTATGAAAAATCACCGATCAATTATGTGCAGGATATCCACGGCAAGCTGCTGATTGTCCAGGGTGCGTTGGACCCAAACGTCAGTCCAGAAAACGTGCGCCAGGTGCGCGAGCGCCTGGAGAAGCACCATATTCCATACAAGCTCCTGGTCTTTAATGACGAAGGACATGGGATCATCAAACCTGCCAATCAGGAAGAGTTATATCCCAGGCTCGCAGATTTCTTCGAGCAGGCTTTTATTGGATGAAAACCTCATGGTAAAAATACTGATTGTTGAAGATGATACTGCCCTGCGTGAGACACTCGTCTACAACCTTTCACGCCAGGAGTACGACGTGGAAGCTGTTGGCAATGGCGTGGTTGGCTTGGAAAAGGCGCGTAAAATCCATCCTGACCTGGTATTACTTGACCTCATGCTGCCAGGGATGGATGGTTTCGAGATCTGCCGTATTCTTCGCCAGGAGATGAACGTCCCGATACTTATCCTTACCGCTCGTGATGATGAGATAGACCGCGTGATTGGATTGGAAATTGGGGCTGATGATTACATCACCAAGCCATTCAGTATGCGCGAGTTGATGGCGCGCGTGAAAGCACATCTTCGTCGTGACCGGCTTATCCGGGAAGAAGTGAGCTCAAACCAGAATGTGGCTACGCAGGAAGTATTGACACATGGCAACCTGTCCATTGACCTAACCAGGCGTGAAGTATTACTGGATGGCAAACCGCTGGCGCTTAAACCGAAAGAATTCGACTTGTTAATGTTCATGGCTGAACACCGCCGGCAGGCACTTTCACGCCAGTTAATGCTCGAACGCGTGTGGGGTTGGGATTTCAGCGGGGGGACACGTACAGTGGATGTTCACGTGCACTGGCTGCGTGAGAAGATTGAACCGGACCCATCCAAGCCAAGCCGGATTGTCACTGTGCATGGCTCCGGGTATCGTTTTGAAGGGTGAGACGAAATGTTTCGTTCCATTCGTTGGCGAATTATCTTGCCCTATGTTGGATTGATCCTGGTTACGATGCTGGCGTTAGGCGTGTACCTTTCTAGCTTTGTCAGGCAAACATACCTGGACGACCTGGAATCAAAGCTTGTTGATGAAGCGCGCATGATCGGGGATGTCATCACGGCGGATTTGCAATCGGCTGGAGCCGCCCCGAACCTAGACTCACAAGCTAAGCATTGGGCTTCAATTCTAAATGTCCGGGTAACAATTATCGCCCCTGACGGCACTGTCTGGGGGGAATCACATGAGAACCGGGCTTTGATGGCCAATCACGGGGATCGTCCAGAGGTGATCCAAGCCCTTGCGGCTGGCGAGGGAAGCAGCACCCGCTTCAGCCAGACTCTGGGATACTCGATGATGTACACCGCAGTAACAGTGGCAAAGGATAATAAAATCATAGCTCTCGTTCGGATAGCATTGCCACTGCAGCAAGTATCTGCGAATGTTAACCGTCTCCAACACATCTTGATCGCCGCCACCGTGATGGTAACGATACTTGCTGTGCTCCTGGCAGCTCTGATTGCCGGGCAAATTTCACGCCCGGTTCGCCAGCTCACCCAATCCGTGGGGAAAATGGCGTCCAACATACCCCCAGATCAATCCCTACCACCCATTAAAGACGAAATTAGCCAGCTTGCTCACGTATTCAATATGATGTCCATTCGTTTGAGTAAGGAGATCAATGATCTAGAGACCGAGCGTGCCACGCTGGAGGCAGTTTTACAAAAAATGACTGACGGTGTAATGATCGTGGATGTCCATGGGGAGGTCCAGCTGGTTAATTCAGCTGCGGAAAAGTTGTTTTTAATCTCTAGGACCACCGCTATCAGAAAACCATTGATCGAAGTGATCCGTCATCACCAGCTTGTGGATATGTGGCAGCTTTGTCAGGATACGGGCGAAATTCAGCAAGTCGATTTTGAGATAGGAAATCACCTGTCATTACACGGAATTGCCAGTTCCCTCAGCCCGGTTATTCCTGGGAGTACCTTACTGTTGTTCCAGGATATGACCCATCAGCGCAGGATTGAAACGATGCGGCGTGACTTTATCAGTAATATTTCGCATGAGCTACGCACGCCCCTGGCAGCGTTGAAAGCTCTCAACGAAACTTTGCAAGATGGTGCCCTGGATGATCCACCTGCTGCACGCAGGTTTTTAACCCAAATGGAAACTGAGGTGGATTCGCTCAGCCTTATGGTTAGTGAGCTTCTTGAGCTCTCCCGGATTGAGTCGGGCCGTGTACCACTCAGCCTTGCATCCACCCGCCCCATCGATATTGTTAATCCGGCATACGACCGGCTGAGACTTCAAGCAGAGCGTGCCGGGCTTAGCTTAACCATAGAATGCTCCAATGAATTGCCAGCTGTGCTTGCCGATGCAACCAGAGTGCAACAGGTGGTCGTCAATCTACTACACAATGCGATCAAATTTACGCCAACGGGTGGGCAAGTGATTGTGCAGGTCAGCCAGCAGGATCAAGCGGTTCGCTTTAGTGTAGCGGATACTGGTATCGGTATCGCTGAGGAAGATCTGCCACGCGTTTTCGAGCGTTTCTATAAAGTTGATCGGTCGTGTGCCAGCAGTGGCACCGGTTTAGGCCTGGCGATTGCACGCCACCTGGTTGAAGCCCATGGGGGTCGGATTTGGGTGGAGAGCGTAGCGGGCACAGGCAGTACGTTCCATTTCACCATACCCCTTGCTTGAAATTTGTTTTCATTTATTTGCCCGCAGGTTTACTAGCGGTTTGTACATCGCGTCGCCCTCCTTGAGCTAGCCGTCATCCATTCAGTCAGGGGGGTAAAGCCTAGGGAATCTGTGGTTAACGATTCGATTACAAATCAATTGCCATTCCTTAACTATTTTTTGCTGTAACGTTAACCTGCCCATAGTATCCTGAGGCTATATAAAAATGATAAAGATACTAAGGAAAATATATATGCCAAGAAAAATTAATATCCTATTTGTCACCACGATGATTACCAGCCTGCTTCTAAGCGCATGCGGCGGGTCCACATCCAGTCCTTCTTCATCATCCGTACCGGGCAGCAGCGTACAAATCAATGGAGCTGGAGCAACTTTTCCACTCCCGGTATATACCGAATGGATTTATGCCTACCAGTATGTTGACACTTCCGTCAGCCTGAATTACCAGGGGATTGGTTCGGGCGGTGGTAAAAAGGCAATTGTTGATAACACGGTGGATTTTGCAGGCTCTGACTCCTTGTTGAGCGATGAAGAATATACTGCCGGTACGGACCTGCAGATGTACCCCATGCTCGCGGGCGCTGTAATACCTATCTACAATGTTGATGGAATCACCAAAACCCTTACCTTGGACGGCTCCACATTAGTGAATATCTATAATGGGACTACCTCCAAGTGGAATGCTCCTGAGATCCTTGCTCTCAATCCCGGGTTAAATCTACCCGATACCACCATCACCGCTGTGCATCGTTCGGACGGCTCTGGGACGACTGAAATCTTTACGAAAGCATTAGCTTCCTTTAGTGATGAATGGAAGAATAATGTTGGTGCGGGCTCGTCCGTAGAGTGGCCGGTGGACAAGTCTGGCAATGGTATCGGTGGCAAGGGCAACCAGGGTGTGGCTGCCGCAGTGCAAAATACACCCAACTCCATTGGTTATGTTGAGCTTTCGTACGCCGTTGCCAATAAGATACCCTATGCTGATATGCTCAATCAATCTGGCAATAAAGTCACTGCCAACGCAGATAGCCTTGCTTCAGCCATGAATGATTTTGCCAGTGCTTTCACTGACAAACTGACCAATAATATTGTGGATGGCGCTGGTGCGAATAGCTGGCCGATTGCCGGGTATACCTACATTATTCTGCACACCACCAGCATGACCGATTGCCTCAAAGCACAAAAAGTGCTGGAGTTCCTCAACTGGGCACTCACCGATGCTGGCGCAGCCAAGCGCGCGGCTGAGCTTGGTTATTCAGTTCTGCCGGAAGTAGTGAGCACACAGGTGCTGGCAAAATTGAGTGAAGTCACCTGCAATGGCTCCCCGGTCAAGCCATAAACTTAGGTCAAGGTCTCCCCTAAAGCAGGCTGCGCAGCATTAAAAGCTGCGCAACTTCTGCAGTATACAATTCTATCAGGTTGATCTAATGCTCAAACAGGTTGCTTCCAATCCCCATCGACGACTCCCATCTCGGTTTGTGACCCATCTTCGGTTGGTTCTACATTATGGGGACCGCCCCTGGAGTGCTTTGACCGTAGGTATGGCGGTATTGACCATCCTACTGATGCTGTCTATTGGTCTTTTACTCTGGAATGATTTTAGTGAGGCACGGGAAGCATTTGGCTTGAGCTTTCTCAAGCCAACGCTGGAGGCCTCCTGGAATCCCGTCAGCGGTGATTTTCAAGCCTGGTCGTTTATTTATGGAACCCTGGCTACTTCATTGATGTCTCTGGTTTTGGCAGTGCCAATCAGCTTGGGTGTGGCGGTCTTTCTGGCTGAATTATGTCCCGTCTGGCTGAGAATGCCATTGGGCTGGTTATTTGAGTTGTTGGCCGCTATCCCGTCCGTGGTTTATGGATTATGGGGTATTTTTGTGTTTTTACCTCTTGTGGTCGAGCCTGTGGGTAATTTTTTATCTTCAACCTTGGGTGAGACGCCTTTGCTAAGCATATTCTTCCACGGTCCAATGCCTGCCAGCGGCTCGAGCCTCCTCGCAGCCGCGTTGATTCTCAGTATCATGATCACTCCCACAATTACCGCAATCACCCGCGATGTATTTCTGTCAATCCCTGTCAGCCAACGTGAAGCTTCTCTAGCCTTGGGTTCCACCCGCTGGGAGACAATCAAGAAAGTACTCATCCCCTACGGGCTCTCAGGGATTCTTGGGGCAGTAATCCTGGGTTTGGGTCGTGCTCTGGGTGAAACCATGGCGGTAACGATGGTGATCGGCAATAGTATTGGAGGATCGTTATCGCTGTTGAGACCAGGCTACACCATGTCCAGTATTATTGCCAATGAGTTTGCTGAAGCAGCGACTAGCCTACATGCCCAGGCATTGGTCGAGGTGGGGCTGGTATTGTTCAGCTTTACTTTACTGCTGAACATCCTGGCGCGTTTGCTGGTGTGGCGGGTAGGGCATCGTCTATCCCGTGAGGCACGTGCATGAACCTGAGGACAAATACATGGCTTGGTACACCCACCCGGCAGCTGATCCAATCTAACGCCAACCACAAGTGCCGGAAGCTTGCCAATTGGGTCATGCTGACCCTCACCGGATTATTTACCTTGCTGGCGCTTGTCCCATTGTTCTGGATCATTGGTTATGTCATCCTTAAAGGTGGACAATATATAAACCTGGATTTCTTTATTCATTTGCCTCGTCCGCTCGGTATGACCGGGGGCGGTGTGTTGAATGCTATTGAGGGCACTTTGGTGTTAACCATCCTGGCTTCATTGTTTGCCGTCCCACCCGGGATATTGGCAGCTTATTATGTTGCCTATAAACCGAACTCACTGCTTGGTACCGGAGTGCGCTTTGGTACTGATGTCTTGTCGGGAGTACCATCCATTGTGATTGGTTTGTTTTGCTATGCTCTAATCATCAAAAACCAGGGACATTACTCTGCTTTGGCTGGAGGCGTCGCTCTGGCGATTCTAATGTTACCCACCATTATCCGGACTACCGAAGAGATGATCAAGCTGGTGCCAGGCTCTTTGCGTGAGGGTTCATTGGCTTTGGGCTCACCAGAGTGGAAAACTGCGCTCAGTGTGACCCTGCCTGCAGCCAGCCAGGGTATCATAACTGGGATTCTGCTCGGAATTGCGCGTGCCTCTGGTGAAACCGCTCCCTTGCTCTTCACTGTCCTGGGAAATGATAACTATGATATTGGCAGAATTATCCAGGCTGGGGTCGCCAATCATCAGAATGTTCTCAGTATCCTGGGTAAGATAGTCACCCAGCCCGTAGATTCACTCCCTTTGACGCTTTGGAAATATGCCCAACAACCCTACCCCGAACGCATTGACCAATCCTGGGCGGCAGCACTGGTGCTGATGATCCTGGTACTATCCATAAATATCCTGACTCGTATATGGTTGCAAAGGCAAACCAGTCATATGCAAGGGAAGTAGTTATTTATTTATATTTGGAAACCACTATGATTGAAAAAAGACTATTACCAACGTTACAGGTACCGTATAATATAACTACGAATGCTAGAGATAACCACGACATTTGGGGAAATACCATCGAATTTCTAGATTATTCATTCTACTATAGCAAATTCAAAGCCCTCGGGAATATCAACCT
>CAVZEP010000024.1:0-17413 GCA_963774275.1 uncultured Chloroflexia bacterium
TATATCTGTGCATGCCCATGTTTTTTCAAAAAATACGCGGCTATTCCTCAATTTCCCGAAAACCTTGTGCAATACCAAATTTTATTGGCTGTTTTGGTGGTCGAGTCTGAAATCTTGCTCATTCGATTCGTGATAACCCATCCGAGCTGTACCCGAATACCAGGATAATAATCCTCGTCGAAGTCATTCCTTTACAAATCACAAACCGTCAGCGTCGCTTGGTTAATCCATCGTGATGACTAAGGTTCCTAAATGCCAAGTTGCATAATTACCCAAATTTTCATTCCATGCTATGATTCATTAATGTACTTGCCTTTATCTCAGGATGAATAAACCTTCATGACTGCCAAGCAGTACACCAATTGGATCTACCAGGGGGTCTTATTCCTGGCGACTGGCTTGTTATATACAGCCATCCTGATGCGATCAATACTTTTTTACCGAGATACCCAAGTTATTGGAAATGTTATTGAGATGTTGCTGCTCTTCATGGCGGTATTCCTAATTGAGCTAACGCTTATCAAAAAGAATAATCGCTGGTTTCAGATTTATCTCGGATTGCAAGCCATATTGGTCTCAGCCCTTATATATAGTCGAATATTCGATGAATACGACTATTTTTCCTTACTTTTTGGCATCTTGGGAATGCAAGCGATGAGGCGGATCAGCCTCAAAGCAGGCATTTCTTGGATCCTGGGTTTCCTGATCGTTATTGGATATGCATTTTTCCATTATGAAGGTTTCGTAGAAGGATTAACCCGCCTGCTATTATTTGGCTCAGCCATAGTTTTTCTCTCATCTTCTTCTTTTGCGGTAAGCCGCGCACAGGAAGCGCGTGCCCATAACGAATCCTTAATGATGCAGCTTCAGGATGCTAACCTGAAACTTGAGCAATATTCTCAAACTCTGGAACAACTGGGTATTGCTCGCGAACGGCAGCGATTAGCCCGTGAGCTGCATGACTCAGTCACTCAAACCATATTCTCAATGACATTGACTACACAGTCTGCATTATTACTGGAAGAACGGGATCCCAGTCGTGTAAACGCTCAGCTTGATCGTCTGAATAAGCTGGCGCAAAGTGCGCAAACGGAAATGCATACTCTAATCTCTGAACTTCGTCCAGAACAGGTGGTGGGAGATGGGTTAGCGGAGGCCTTACGCCAGCTTATAAATACCCGCCAGTTACCTGAAGGACTGTCGGTGAAGTTGGAGGTTGATGGTGAACACGCATTCCTTCCAAATGAAAACCAGGTACTGTTCCGAATCGCTCAAGAGGCTTTGAATAATGTGGTCAAACATGCGTTTGCAACCACAGCTGAAATACGATTGCATATGGATGAAGAGAACTGGATCGAGATCGATGATGACGGACAGGGTTTTGATCTGCAACAATCACAGGGAAGTGGTCATGTTGGTCTAGCTGGTATGCGTGAGCGGGCCGAGGAGATTGGTTGGATATTTACCATACGATCTGCTCCCGGGGAGGGTACACACATCCGGGTTGAGAAGAAGAAGCAGGAGTTGGAGGCGTAAATGGAAAAGATGGAAAAGATTGAAAACATAAAAGTTCTGGTGGTTGATGACCATCAGGTAGTACGTCAGGGGTTACGCACGTTCCTGGATCTTCAGGAAGATATCTCGGTGATTGGCGAAGCAGTGGATGGAAAACAGGCACTAGAACTGGTGCGTGAGCTCAAACCAGATGTGGTTCTGATGGATCTGGTCATGCCTCACATGGATGGAATTGCTGCTACTCAGCAAGTTCGAGCATTAGGCTTGTCAACCAAGGTGATCGCCCTCACAAGCTTCTCTGAAGATGACAAAGTATTCCCGGCTATCCAAGCAGGAGCAGCCAGCTATCTTTTAAAAGACGTTTCTCCTGACGATCTAGCGGAGGCCATCCGGGCTGTCCATCATGGAGAGGCCCGCTTACACCCGGACATCACCCGCAAACTAATGGAGCAGGTCTCTATGGTACGCGATAAATCACAGGATTCCTCGGTAGAAAAACTCACCGATCGGGAGCTAGAAGTGATCCGCCTGGTGGCATTGGGTCGAAGCAATCGAGAGCTCGCTCAGGAGCTGTTCATTAGTGAAAAAACTGTCAAAACGCATATCAGCAACATTCTGAGCAAGTTAAATCTGGAACACCGCACACAGCTGGCAATTTATGCCATTAAAAACAAGCTGGTATAGACTGAGGAAGCTGCGCAACCAAAAAATAAGCTCGTATGAAAACTATCCCTCCTCGAGAAATCCGTGTTGGTGCAATTGCTTTATATGTATTTTGCAGCGCAATCATCATACGTGCGCTGGCAATTGCATATCTTGACCTCCCACAATTGTTCCCCTGGTATCTTGGATATGAGCTGGCCTTTTCATTCCTGTTTGTCATTACTACCTGGCGACGAGATATTCCAAACAAACTCCTGCATACCTATTTTGCAATTCAATCGATCCTAATCATTTGCCTGGAAGCTCTGCCACCACATCTGGATTTCTTTTCAGCATTATTCCCTTTGCTCAGCTATCAGATGGCACTCGTCTTCGTCGGTCGTAGCCGCTGGATTTGGATTGGGATATTTATTTGCGTTGCTGCAGGGAGCTTGATCTGGTGGTTGGGATTATGGCTCGGCCTGGCGCTAAGCATGACGCATGTTGCCGGGTGCGTCGTTCTTCCCGTGTATGCGATTGCCAACCGTGAGGAGCAGCAGGCAAATCTGCGCAGCCAATTGATCCTCAATGAGCTGCAAAAGAAAAACAAGCAGTTAGCCCTTCAGACCAATAATATGGAACAGATCGCCGCTATCGAGGAACGCAACCGCCTGGCACGTAAGCTACATGACTCGGTCTCCCAAACCATATTTAGTATCGTTCTGAATACCCGTTCAGCACAAATCCTCTTGGAGCGTAATCCTGATCTGGTGCGGTTACAGCTAAAAAAGCTTCAGTCGTTAACCCAGGAAGCTTTGGCCGAGATGCGCAACCTGATCGCCCAATTGAGACCACAGAGCAAGCTATAAAACAAACCTGAGTTATTCAATCTGTTTTCTAAGACTTAAGTCTTAGATATCCCATCCAATATACTCAGAATAATTCCAACCAGCGCGCAAACTCTTTTCCATCCAAAGCTGGATGCGCTTCGATAACGATTCCTATATGATGAGAGCGACGGAAATCCAGGAGTCGTTAATGCATCCCATAAGCAATACCTCCAATCCTGAATGTAGATCAATAACAGTGTTGATTGTCGATGACATGTCTCATGTCCGCCAGGAGCTGTGCCAGCTGCTCAATCTCACGGAGGGCATTGAAGTCGTCGGGGAGGCAGGTGATGGGCTGGAAGCTATCCAACAGGTAGAACAACTCAAACCGGATGTCGTCATTATGGACCTGGAAATGCCCATCCTGGATGGCATGCAAGCCACCCTCCAGATAAAACAACGGAAATTAGCCCAACGTGTAGTGATGTTGAGCGTGCATTCAGAGCCTGAGGATATAGAGCGCGCCAGGCAAGCCGGCGCTGATGCTTTTATCCAAAAAGGCAGCACATATTGCACATTAATCGAAGCAATCCATCCAGGCTTACAAAATAAAGGAGAAAAAAATGAATAAAAAAAATATGCTTATCCCAGGCCTGATCGGAGCAGTGATCACTCTGGCACTAACCAATATCCCGATCTTGAATCTGGTGAACTGTCTGGTATGCGCCGGATTCTGGGTTGGTCCGCTCTTCGCGGTATGGCTTTATAAACGCAAGACTGGATCCATCAGTATAAAAGAATGTATCTGGGTGGGGGTGATCGCAGGGGCAATTGCCGGGGTAATCGGATTTGCACTCAGCTTCATCGGAGTAGCCGGAGCTTCGGGATTTATCAACGAGATAAACATGTTTGTACCTGCCGAGGATCAGATCGATGTGAGTGGGATAGGTGGAGAGGTGGGAGAGATGATTTTCACCTTTTTTGGAATCATCTTCGACATTCTTGTAGGGGCGATCGGTGGTTTTATAGGTGCCACGATTTTTAAAGCCAAGAACCTGATCAGAAAGGAAACCGAAAATGAACAAGGCATTTAAGTTTGCCCAAGGAAAAAACTTGATAATCAGTAAAGAAGCCAGACTGGTGCTTAAATTTGTGCTGTGGATTGCCCTGTTCACGATGGTATTATTTTTGATCTTGATCGCCTATATGTCCTTCCGCTATTCTCCCGGATATATGTATCGTGAGCTATTTTTGGATCTTGGCGATCCGAATGACTATCTCTATTTTCCTGAACGTAAGCTAACTGCCAGTCCCGATCCGTTTAAGTTTAAGTTGGATACTTCGCAAGAAGCACTCGTCCGGGATACATTTGAATCGAACCCACGGATTCAAAACCTGGATACCTTTTTGGAGAAGTCAGGCACACAGGCATTCCTGGTCATCCGCGACGATACAGTCCTCTATGAACACTACTTTATGGGATACCAGCGTGATTCAATCGTGACTTCCTTTTCGGTCGCCAAGTCGGTCACTTCGGCTTTGGTCGGAATCGCCATTCAAGAGGGATATATTAAAAGTGCACAAGATCCAATCACAGATTACATTCCCGAATTAGCCGACCGGGATCCACGCTTTCAGCAGATCCAGATTCGGCATTTATTGATGATGGCATCCGGCTTACGATTTGAGCAAGATCTCCCATTTGGTCTCAGTGATGACAGCCTCTCTTACGCGTTTGATGATATGCGGCACCTGGTCCTTACCGAAACCAAGGTGGCGAAACCCCCAGGAGAGGAATTTGTTTACAATAAATATAACCCTCTCTTTCTCGGAATGGTTATCGAGCGAACTACTGGCAAACCGGTAACGACCTATCTGCAAGAGAAACTCTGGACTCCGCTTGGAATGGAATTCGACGGTTCGTGGAGTCTGGACAGCCAGAAGACCGGTTTTGAGAAAATGGAAACTGGGATTAATGCAAGGGCAATCGATTTTGCGAAATTCGGTCGTCTGTATCTGAAGAGTGGACAATGGAACGGCACACAACTGGTTCCGTCCGAATGGGTAGATCTCACTACCCAGGATACTGGCTTATTTTCATATGACATCATATCTTATGGTTATCTGTGGTGGGGTGCACGCTGCCAGCCAGAGAACCACGACTTTGCTGCAATTGGCGATTTCGGCCAATTTATCTATGTTTCGCCTGAGAAGGATCTGGTCATTGTGAGAAACGGTCAAGAATACGGTCTGGAAGGTGAAACAACAGATTGGATTAATATCTTGTGCGAGTTTGCTGCGGCGATGCCCTGATCCCTATACGCAAAGTAGAAAGGATACCCAGGATGAAAATAAACCAAATGTTGATCCTTCGAATTACTCTGGTGCTCGTGCTGATTGTGCTGGCAGGTTATTCAGCCTTACCGATGATCCCGCCGAAGGCGGAAGGGATAGATGTTTCAGCCACGCACTTTTCAGCAGGGCGGGCAATGAACGATTTGGAAGTAGTAGCCCACGCACCTCATAGTACTGGAACACCAGCACAGGCAGCTGTGCGCGACTATATCCTCTCACAAGTAAATCTATCAGGCTTGAGTGCTGAGGTACAGGCAAGAGGGGGCATCTCGAACATTCTCGTGCACCTGCCAGGGACTGACCCAACCCTGGCGGTGCTGGTAACAGGACATTATGACTCGGTTTCATCATCCCCCGGTGCGGGTGATGACGGAGTATCCACGGTGGCAATGCTCGAATCGATCCGGGTCCTGCAAGCCAACCCACCCTTGCGAAACGATGTCCTTTTCCTATTCACCGATGGCGAAGAATTGGGTTGGGTAGGTGCCAAGGCTTTTATTAAAGAATACCCCGGAAGCCAAGCAGGACACCGGTGTGGTGCTGGTCTTCGATGCGCGCCCTGGCAATGCCCCTCTGTTGATGTCAGAGACTACACCCGGCGATGGCTGGCTGATCCGGCAGATGACGGGTATTCCCCTGAGGGTGTGGGCTGGTTCATGGAACAACCGCGAGGAACGGACGGAAATGAATACTGACTTTGACGCCTTCCAACCAGCCGGTTTCACCGGTGTTGTTTTCGAGAATGAAATCAATGGAACCAGGTACCATACCGATCGCGATACTGTGGACGCCATTTCACCGGATTTGGTGCAGGCGTATGGTCAGACGATACTCGCCCTGACCAACCGTTTTGGCAGCATCGATTTAAATACCAAAACAACGACACCCGACCTGGTGTATTTCAACGTGCCCCTGGTGGGACTGATCGCCTACCCCAACTGGGTCATGCCGGTGCTGAGCAGTTTGAGTATTCTGGCAGTCATTGCATTTATGGCATTTGCCTGGCGAATCAAGCGTTTTACAGTCAGAAAATTCCTGCTTGGTGTGGGAGGTCTCCTGATGGGAGTTGTGCTCAGTACCATCCTCGCACAACTTGTCTGGAGCATGGTATTGAAGGCTCACGCTCACGAGTTCGCTGTCTATGGGAGATTTGAGGTAAGCGCTGGCTGGCAGGCAGGGCTGATGATCGCTTCAGCGTTACTGATGATGGTTGTCCAATTCATCCTTTCCCATAAACTGGGTGAGATCAACATCGCAGCTGCGGGAATAGTCCTTTACCTGGTGATATGGTCAGCTGTAACTTTAGTCTTGGACTATGATAACCCATTGACGACCCCTTACATTGCCTGGCCGTTCCTGGGAAGCATGGTTGGGATGGGAGTCCTGCTTTTTTGTAAGCAGCCGGTTTTGAAACTCATCATCCTCTCGTTCTCCGCCTTGTTGATGCTGGTATTGATTATTCCATCTCTTTGGCTTGGGTCTTACACAGGCGAGGATGCCTGGATCCCGGTCCTGTCGACCAGCGTCACACTCTGTCTTTTTACGCCCCTGGTGGAAGCCGTCTTTGGACAGGCGCTTACTTCTTCAAGGGAATTCCATGTGTCACGAGAAATGGTTCCCCCTGAGCAGGTGTAGTACCGTGTTTGAACGAAAGGTGATCGTTGACATCCCAGAAATGAAGTCAACATTGATGACAGATTTGGAAATTAAAATAAAAAGCTCACTCTGGTGGGCTTTTTAGATTGATTGGTTATGGATACCTGTAATCTAGGCGTAATGAGACCTAACCTAATGGCTCACCCATTCAACAATTGCGTACTGGCTGGCAGAAGATTCTCTCCACGTGCCATATGGTCTTCCATCAGGCAGCGCGCCCGATTGACCATTCCATCCAGCAAGCCCGGCCCGAATTGAACCAGGTCATCGGTCGTGAGCGGGTCGGAGAAGGTCAGGCGCGGGGTGACACGGAGTGAGTTTGGGAAAACCATCTGCTGGATGACCTGCAGGAATTCGGCTACACTGCGCTGTTTGTGGTCATCCCCGAGCAAGCGTACAATGGGGTTGTTGCGCCAGCGGGCAGAAAGCACGCCACTCACCACAGTCAACAACACCCGGGTCTGAGGCGCGTGACGCAGTATCACCTCCAGGCTGGGTGACCATTTTCCCAGGTCATCAGCAGCATCAGGGTTGAGGGCAGGGTCAGGGTCGATGCGTCCACTGGGGAAGATTAGCACCGCACCATCCTCCTTGAGGTGCCGAATGACTGACCGAACCACCATCATACGCTCGTGCACGTCCCGGGTGGTGTAGATCAAGTTATTGGCAGCATTCCTCAGCCCCTGCATGAACGGCACGCCAGTGGCAACGATCTTCAGGTCGGGGCGGGGGATTGAAGCGGCAATGACCAGCGAGTCACACGTTCCTGGATGGTTGGAGGTGATTAGCAGGGGTCCCTCGAGGGGTATGTTTTCCATGTTTTGAACATCGAATGCCTGGGCAAATACTGGCAGGATGCGCCGGGCTGCTTCACGAAAACCATACTCTTCCACATAACGATCAAAGGTACATGCCACCTGGGCAAAGCGATGAGTAGGTAACCTGAAGAATGGTCCAAGGGTACGACGCGCCCAGGATTGAGGTGTTTGCTTGAACAGGCGGAAGATCTCATCGGTGATGTATTGGGTTAGCGATTCAACATCGGTATACTTATCCATTATATAGCTCTTCACCCGTAGTTTAAATGTGCATACCTTGTTCGCACCTATATTGTATGCCAAATACAGAAAAAATCAAATCCATGCATTTTCGCTGTAAGCTTGGTTAATAATCCCAAGAAATTGGCAAGATATAGGTGGTTAACCCATGAACAATGGTTTCTATTAACCACTAATACTATATACGCTCAGTTTCGGAAAAAGTTTTTACTCTAAAAGGATTCGCCCAAGCTATTTGATTTGCAACCATGATTGACCAGAAAAAATTCCGCAAGCGTTCTTGCATCTCCAATACCATGCCTCGTGGTATCGTAAGCAATGTGCAGCGATCTTTGGTTGTGCCTGATCCGGTTCAGCCTTATTCAAGGCTCACCCATCTCTACTTACGCGCCAGAATGGCGATCAAGCCTTTATGCGGGTCTTCAGTGGATAATCCCGGAAATAGTTGAATTTCACCAAAACCATGATCCAATAAAAGCAAGCGATATTCATCGTCGTGGTAGGCCTGAAAACTCTGGGCATACGCGGTGACATGGCTATTGCCTGCATCGATGACAAAATAGCGAATGGTTGTGGTATGAAGCTCATCATTCCAGAAGTTTTCCTGCAGGACCAAATGTGGTTTCTCGGAGAATAAACTACCGGGAGAAGAATACCAGGATGCAGGCTGCTCCCCAATCTGCTGAATTATGTCATGGGAATGGGGTTCCAAAAGCAGCCATCCGCCCGGTTTGAGCGCTTCTCCTGCTTTGGCCAAGATATGTTTTGCATCATCTGGTCGGAAGATATTGAATTCACCATAGATGAGCATCACCAACCCCATGCCTCGTGGAAAGCCAGCCTGGCGGATATCCTGGCATGCATATGTGCATGCCAGGCGATCATGTTGGGCGGTCTGGATGGCGTATTGGATGGAGGCAGGGGAATAATCGATACCATGAACGGTATGCCCAAGGCGGGCAAGACGTTCAGCGTAAAATCCTGGCCCACAGCCCAGGTCAAGGATGTCTGTCGGTTGATTTGTGAGGATTGAGGCTTGTATCCACGCGACCTGACGATCAATGATGTTGAAACGGCGGGACGCAGCATCATGCACCTGGGAAAGGTGCTCCCGCAGCATGCGCTGTGAGAATCCGGGCTCATTCCACGGGATGTTGTCACCCTCCGCCCAGGGAAGCGGAGAGGCGGAGCGGTTGATAAAATCGGTGAGATTCACATCAAACATCCTATGTACAGGTAAAGCCTTCCGGTCAAAAACCTGACCTGAGAAGCTGCTGTGCCCCTTCAAGAACTAATTTAGACAAACAAATGCGTGATCACCACGCGCAAGCCAATGGCGATTAATATCAACCCGCCCAGGATCTCCATCGACTTACCGAAACGCAATCCTAGCTGGTTGCCGAGGCTAAGGCCTAACAATGACAACACAGCGGATACTCCACCGATGAGCAACGCTGACCAAAGCACATTCACTTCTAAAAAGGCCAGGCTGAGACCTACTGCCAGGGCATCGATACTGGTGGCGATGGACAACATCACCAGGGTGAGACCGCGGGAGGGATCTGGGATAGCTGGCTCTTCCCCGGCTTTCTGCAGCCCTCCACGGATCATTCGCACTCCCACAAAAGCCAAGAGCCCAAACGCCACCCAATGGTCCACGCTGGCGATATAGCCGACCACAGTCTTGCCTGCTAACCAGCCCAACAGGGTCATCCCACCCTGAAACAAGCCGAAATGGAAGAACAACCTGAAGGTCGGTCGCAAGCCCACGGCGGTGCCTGCGGTTCCCACCCCCAACGATACGGCGAAGCAATCCATGGCCAGGCCGATAGCAATGAGGAAGATGGACCAAAATGGCATGAAAGAACCCTACAAGGAAGGGATTATATCAAAGATATTAACCACATATAGACACAGATCGAGGGCAGTCTTTGCCCGAAGCATCGCGAGGGTATTTCCCGAGCGATGAAACACAGATAAAGCATGAGATTAAAAAGATTTAACCGCAGATGCAAGCTGATAAATGCAGAACCAAGTTATTAACCACAGATGAACACAGATACACAGATAATTATAGATAAAACCCTCCCTCCTGACGAATTCAGGAGGGAGGGCTGGTTATATCATGAGTTGTTTCTTTGGGTCACTTTTGCACCAATGGCAGGAAGATGTTGAATACACCTGTTTCGGTGGTGAAGCTCCACCAGGTGCCGCCATCAGCATCCGTGGTGCCACCCACGTTGACTGCCTGTACCTGCCAGTAGTAGCTGACCTCATTGCTTAACCCGGTTAGATCAACACTGGTGCTGCTTCCTGTGCTTATCCAGCTCCCCTCACAGGCATCATCGTTTGTCATGTCCAGGCAAACTTGATAGCTTGATGCACCACTGCTGGCTTCCCAGCTCAAGGCTGGGCTTGTGGAGATGTCGATAGCTCCATTGGCTGGGGCGGTCTTTCCAAAGTCTGCCGGTGGGCTGACAATCGTGGTGAAGCTCCACCATGTGCCGCCATCGGCATCCGTGGTACCACCAGCGTTGAGTGCCTGGACTTGCCAGTAGTAGGTGATGTCATTGCTTAACCCGGTTAGATCAACACTGGTGTTGCTTCCTGTGCTTGTCCAGCTCCCATCACAGGTACCATCATCTGTGAGGTCATAGCAGTACGCATAGCTTGATGCGCCAGTGCTGGCTTCCCAGCTCAAAGTCGGGTTGGTGGAGACGTCAATGGCTCCATTAGGCGGTGCAGTCTTGCCAAAGGCAGCAGGAGGATTGACAATGATGGTAAAGCTCCACCATAAGCCCTCGTCAGCATAGGTAGTACCGGCAGTCTTGAGTGCCCGAACCTGCCAGAAATAGGTGGTGCCCTTTACCAGCCCGCTCAGATCAACGCTTGTATTAGTGCCCGCATCCACCCAGTCTCCATCACAGGTGTCGTCATCGGTAGTGTCTACGCAATACTCATACACCGTTGCTCTGTCACTGGTACCCCAGCTCAAGGTTGGATTGATGGGCAGCCCAATGACTCCATCGGCTGGTGCTACTTTCCCGAAAGCCCCGGGGTTGTCAATCAGCAGATACTCAAAGTAATTATTAGCTGGATTGGGGTCGATATCGTTCGGGCTGTCACCCCAGGCTTCAATCACGTTGAGCAGTGGTCCTCCAGGCGGGATAGCCTCATCGATCCGCAGCACCAGGTCGAAGGTCCAGGTGCTATCCGCCCACATGGGCCACATAGGCCAAACAAGTTGCCGACCATTGATGTCCGGATCAAACGGGTTCTGTAAGTCCTGGTACAGAATGGCATCCACGAACGTAGTACCCACAGGGAGGGTATCGGTGATATGGCTACCATAGTTCTTATCACCATGCCAAGGCCAGCGGTTCGAGTTACCGAACTCCACCGTGTAGGTGATCAGCTCGCCTGGACTTAGCTCGCCAGCCTTCAGCCATTTGCGGACAAACACATCCGGCCCGGTGTAGCTGGTGAGCTGGTCATGATTGTCCTGAGGGGTGACATCCCCTTCCACAGGGGCATCCAGCTGGTTGACGAAGGCCAAACCTTGGTCACCGATAATGGCTGAATCAAGGTCCACGTTCAGCCACGCAGAAGTGTTCCAACCTACCTCCAATTTACTCACCCAGTAGATCACCTGACCGACCGTTGGAGTAATAATGCATTGAGCATCTCCCGGACAGCCGTTCCATCCGTAATTGCCGGGATTAGTCGTAGTAGAGACCGGATAGGTGTCGGTCATGGTTACATTATATAAAGTTTCAGTACCCAGGTTTTGGAGGCGCAGATCGTAACCAATACGACCCTCCCAATGCCAGCCCCAGTTGGAATGCTTATCCACACGCAGGTTGGGGCCATTCGGGTTCACGGTTTCGCTGAAGACCAGCGTGTTATCATCGTAACGATGTTCCAACACCTCACCCATGATGTTAACCTCGACTACCAGCGGCGTCCCGGGTGGCGTGTCGTCAGCAATCTTCAAGCGGATGCCAACATTCGTGTTGTAACCGTTGGGGAAGGTGCCGATATTCCACACCAGATACTCATCCGTTATGATATCCGGGGTAAGAGGGACCCAGCCCTGCCAGTCCCAGGTGTATGCATACAAGAATTCTGTTCCGGCTGGCAGCGTGGTGGTCAGCACCGTCCCGGGCATGGGCATGTTACCCCAGTTCGAATAGTTGAACTCGAAACTTATCTCACCACCCTGTACAAACTGACCCTGTACCGATTGCGGATTCAGGTGCAGGTTGTAGCCCGGGCTGCCAGCATTGTGCTCTCTCCAGGTATGATTATTATCTGGACTGGTATCATTGCTTGCCCAGACCCAGGCGTCATTACGTAGGAGCATGCCAGGCCAGGCTTGATCAGACAGTTGCACCTTGATGTATACTTCTCCGCACCAGTAACCTGGAGCGGTGGGGCGTTTCACCACCAGCAAATGATCAATAGCGGTAACCTCCTCCCAACCTGGATATTGCTCCCACCACCCCACCAGCGTGGTGGAGACGGGTAAAGTATCCGTAATGTAAACTTCCGAGCTGGATGTAGGTCCGTTATTACATACGTTAACGTTATAGACGAATTCGCTCCCAGGCACCGGGTCCCCGGTCCAAACCCCTTTGCCGATATTCAGGTCAGTGTTATTTTCTACTACCGTAGCGTTCCAATAGGCGTGCTTGCGATTTTCATCCTGACTGTAAACCATGCTGGAGTCGATGCCAGCAGAGGAAGATACCGTCCAATTGATTGGATAATCGACATGCACGAAGACGAAGAACGAGCTATCGTTCATGTGATTATAGGGTAAGTCGCCCAGCTGCCAGGCGAGCGGGTTACCAGGAATGCCGGTGCCGGTATGGGGCAGACCGAGGGTATCGGAAATATACGTCATTCCGTCTAAGGTCTGGGTGATGACCACACCAGGAGCAGTCGCCCAGCCATCGTTGTTGTAGCGTACCTGCAAGGCATAGTTGCTACCCTCGGCTGGTGCTCCCTGCCCTTGCAAATTGATGCGCAGGTCTGGGGTTGGCTCGCGGAACACGTTGTATACCCGATTCTGACTTGGATCTTGGTAAGAAACGCCGACGTCCATCCCTGGCAATAAATCAAAATTCCAAGGTTCAGCACCGAAGTCGCAGGTGAATGTACCTCCATTCGGGTCAATACCATCAAACCACATACCGGGTCCATTTTCAACCCAAACGCCACAGTCTACCCACACCGGATCGGTCAGCCAGGGGATGTTCAGGTTCCCCTGGAAAGTGTCGGCGTTCGAATCGAGCACACCTCCGATCTCACCCATTTGAACCTGAGTTGCGCGCCCGTTCACCGTGAGATAGACGTAGTCCCCGATTTGCATGTCGGGCCGTGCACCACCGTCCCAGCCTATGTTGGAATTGGTGGAGAAGCCCGTATCCCCTCCCCACCAGGGGATTTCACCAGTCACTCCATGGGCAGTGGCTCTGATATCACCCACATCGTTGGTGACCGTGATCGCTACCTGGTAACCGGGGTCATATTGACCTTCCACCCAGTCATGTCCGTAGTTGACCTGCATGATAGGTTCCAGGTCATAGAACGGGCGGTGGAAGATGGTGGTCACCCAGCCATAATCCCAATTATTGATGAAGCGAATATAACCTCTCCCACCACGGGGGATATCCTGGAACTGCACAGTAAAGTTACCGGCTCCGTTGGTGAGCGTGGTGGTCATTGGCTCCCAATCGGGGTAAATTTCTACTTCACTGTTGGGGTAGCTGATATGCCCAAACACCTGGTCGCTGGTCGAATCACTGTCCGCATTCATCAATGGGATTTCGATCGTTATAGGGTAATTACCCTGACCAGCGGTGAGCGTGATGTGGTCACCTGGGTTGAGAAGGACATCAGGTCTGATATCAAAGCCTCCATCCCCAACATTTGTCCATCCATATCGCGTATCCCCGTTGGAAGTGGTGACTGTGACCGGGGAATTTGGCTCTGCATTTCCCCAGATATTGGTCATACGCGAGGGGTACAGCCAGAATTCCGCCCTCTGGATCTCACCCAAAATAGTTGAGTCGTACTGGTAGTTGCCGGAACTATCGCGGTAAACCAGGTTGACCAATTCACCCCAAGACAGGTCGTAACCAAAACTAGCGGTGTTCAGGGTGGCACTTGAGTTCATTGTGGGAGCCATCTGGTCATAACCAGTCTGATTATTGTTGCCATAAAACTCCATCAGACCAGACTGCCCATTGGCATAAAGCATATCAGTATCTGCCTCACCCCAGACATTGATTGGATGGTAGGTTAACCACCGGTCGTCCGAGTTATGCCACTGGTATTCCACTTCAACAGTATTTCCAGGCTGCAGTGGGGGATTCTGCGGACAGCCATTAAGGTCAAACCAGAAGTTGGTGGGGTTTGAATCGTAGTCGTTGGAATTCACGCAAATAGGAGTGAGAGGATCTGACCCCCACACGGTTACGGTGATCGCCTCACTTGGGGCAGTGTTGTGCCCCCCAATGGCCCGATCATTATAGATCTGAAAATAATGATTCTGCTCGGTGAAATGGTTGGCGAAACCGTTCTCATCATAAAAGTAAGTTTCTACATAAATCCCGGCACGTACATCGAAGTTATCGAATTGAAGCGTGTAATTGGGATCGGCATACGTCCTGGATTCAGCTGCCGGGCTTTGGCTGAAGAATGTGTTATCCGATTGATAGAGCCTGACAGACACTTCGCCTGTTTGACCCGAAAAGATCTGACCATCGATGGTGTTATTACCAGCGTCAACTCCCCAACCAATATCGCGAATGGTCACATAACCTTCCCAGGTGTCTGTGCTCAGCTGGATGATATCTCCCACCTGGAAATTCATCGCCGTCTCCGCATACCCATCACCATCTTCATCCTGCCATAATGCAAAGCAATAACCCCCACCCGGAGCCTGATTGCCTGCGTCGGACCATATCGGACGGCTTGGATGACGGTAGTAAGGAGTCCCATCGCGCCACAGAATCAGCGTCAGGGGTGCATTCGGTAAATCCACACGGCCCAAAACACAGTTTTGGCCCTGGCCACCGGGAGTGTAGATCACTTCCAGGTACTTCCTCCCGGTGATCATATAATTCCCATTGCCCTCATCATCCATGATGGCAACATCCACACGCGTATCCGGGGCGACACCTCCATCAGGTAAGCTGATTACAAAATTTCCACTGCCTGAGTTGGGTTGTGACTCATGATAAGTATAAGAATCCACCTCCCATTTCAAGAAGCTCACCCGCATGTCAACACCAGCGTCCGTGGTCCCGCTCATTACCGTGCTATTGTCTGAAAAGGAGAAATTGGAGAGATAGACGTTATACATATCAGTGCTGGCGCCGTCCTGGTAATCGACCACCACCCTGTCACCAGGGATCACATTAACACCAGTGAATTGAAACCATCCATAGGGATTATCTACAAACGGTATACCCCCAGACCAGCGGGTCCAACCGGTATCACTATATACAGTGGCATTTATATAGCTACCTGGTTCGGTATAACCGGCAACCGTGTTGGCTTGTTGAATCAGGATCCGGTCTTGAGGGAAGAGGGCACTACGCTGGAAAATATCTCCCACCAAGATATCAACCATGGCGAAGTGCTCGGGTCCCAAGTCTTGATCGAAAACTACTGAAAAGGATCCATCAGGTTCCGTCAGTGTCGATAGAATATCGTATGCAGTGCTGGGTAGACCGTACTCTCCCAGGCTGATGGTGACCTGGGTGCCACCGGTATCGCCTGGGATGACCCCAGACACAGTGTCGTTAAGGACATCAACATTACCGAATGGTTCTTGACCCACTGCGATGTATGAGTAAGCTGCATCGACGTATATGTCCAGCTCATCACCAGCGGAGATATCCACCGGGAACCCACCACCTGAACCATCGAATATAGAAGACCAGAAATAACCCACCTGATCTGCCTGGGCAGCACCATATGCAGCGTCGTGACGTAGGACGGTGATCATGCTGGTGGGTTCGACATACCCATAGATAAGGTTAAGGTATGTATCCACCACGATACCATCTGGCAGGTACATTGTACCTTTCCCTGCGGGTGCCATAGATGGTGATGTGTTGCCATCTTCAGCATCAGTGATGAATGAAACATCTTTCGGCCTAAAGCTAAGGTTTGCCTCAGAGTATGCCATCGCTTGCTGGCGCATGCGCTCCAAGATTGGATCTGGTGGTGATTGGGTCACAGGTTGATTGGATGAAACTTGCCTGGGTGATGGAGGCAACGATGCTACGGGTTGCACTTCACCCTGGGTTTGTGGGGGAGCTGCCTGCATGACGGGAATCGATCCACCTGTGTGACTTGCAGCAGCCAATGCCACACCCACCAACCCCAAAGATATTATGAGGATCAAAAATAGCCAAACAAAACGATTTTTATAAAAAGATAGAACGTTCATTAAATCCCTCCCCGAGTATATCTATTATGAATTCAACTGGTTCGATCAGCTGATTGACCAATACCCCCTTGAGGCGCCATAAATAATTAATCGGCCGGATGTATTTTTCAATGAGATACGATAGCGTTTCCTACGGAGGATTAGTTACGCTAACAGTATATAGAAATTATGGGTTAATGTCAAATTAATAAAGAAGATATTTTTCCCAGCAATGCGAAAAAACTAGCATGTTGAGATCGGTTTAATAAAATACCATCGTTGGTATAATATTCTTTTACCACCCTGATTGTTGATGTATCACTCTATCCGCCATAATCAATCCTTGGATTAATTCTATGACCGATGAAACCCACACCATCACCAGTAATTCCTCCATCAGCCTGCGCGAAGTCACAGCTGAAACAGTCCGTAAGATCTGCCGCCTGGATGTAAGCGAGGCGCAAAAACATTTCGTCGCACCTAACGCCGTATCCTTCGCCGAGGCGTACTTTGAGCCTAAAGCCTGGTTCCGTGCCATCTATGCCGATGAAACCCCGGTGGGTTTCCTGATGCTGTATGACGACCCGGAAGAGCCGAATTATTTCCTGTGGCGGTACATGATCGATGCGCGCTACCAAAAACTGGGATTCGGTAAGCGGGCAATGGACTTGCTAGTGGCGTACGTGCGCACCCGTCCCGGAGCGCATGAGCTCAGGCTGAGCTGCCACCCGGGTGAGGATGGACCCGAGCCGTTTTACAGGAAATATGGCTTTGCGCTCACAGGAAAAATGTTGGAGAATGAAGCCGAGATGCGGATTGATCTGTAAGTATGGTCATGGCTGGCTGAAATCCAGGCGCAATATCCCCCGGTGTGTGCCGTGAAAACCGTTATAACCCCCAAGCAGACCTGC
>CAVZEP010000025.1:0-20473 GCA_963774275.1 uncultured Chloroflexia bacterium
GGCGGTATTGGATTCGAAGGTGTTTCCACTCAGGGTAAAGTGTCCGGAACGGTTAAAGTATGCCCCGCCTCCATCCCAGGCTGTATTGCTGTAAATGTGGTTGTTTTTCAGGATGGTATTTTGCGTGTCAGATCTCGTGAGCCGGGTATAGATGCCCCCGCCCATATCGTCAGGGAACAGCCCATAGGCGTTACCGCCGGTGATGTGCAACCCGGCGATGGTTGGGGCAACCAGACCCTCTATGAAGAACACCCGCCCCTGCCCCTGGGCATCTAGTGTGGTGTTATTAACCTCGGGATAGGGCGTAATCCAGTTGCTGGTGGTGTAGCCGCCCTGGATGGTGAGGGTCTTGCTCAGGTAGACCGTCTGAGTGACATCTTCGCGTTCACTAACGCCAGTATAGGTACCTTCAGCCACCTTAATGAAATCACCTTCGTTGGCCGCATCGACAGCGTCCTGGACTGAGTCGTACGTACAGCCTGATGGGCAGACGTGCAGCTCAGAATTCGGGGAAGCTGCCACACCAGTAGAAATCCGTACACCCAACACCCACGCAAGTGTCAGCCCAAAGCTTAGAATGAAAATAAGTGCCACCAAACAAGCTTTAATTCTCATGGAAATTCTCCTAGTTATATGCTGGATATTATCTGCTTGGATCCACTGTGATTGGTTCTGCTTTGCTAATGGGGATTTACCCAGTCAAAATAGCGAAGCATACGTATGATCATCATATTATCGCGCAGATTTTCACAAAGATGTTAGACAATCTGAAATATTGACACACTGAATTCGAAGAAATTGTCCTGACGGTAACCTAAATCTCCATGGGTACCTATCAAAAAATAAGAACTGGAGAGGGGTGTGAATGCGGCTTAAAAAGCAGCCCTATGGCTGTTAATAAAACAAACGCCTTGGTGATGCAAGGCGTTTGTAAGAGCTAACCTTAAAACCAATTTTAGATAAACCGGTTTTTAATGACGTACAGCCAGTGGCAGATAAATTGGGTATGAGGATATGAAGAACTCGTCTGCACCCAGATCCCAACCCGCACCATACGGGCGAGGCTCCCCGTCTATGTCGATCCGTACACCACTCGGCACCCCCATATCACGCGCGGCGGAGGTCTCGCCGATGTGATAATCACCAGCGTCGGGTGCCAGGAAGGCCGGATTACCGCTGTGCTGGTTCTGCACCCATACCGTGGCACTGTAGGCTTGCGTGAGGGTGATGGGATCCGCATGCCATAGTACGCCGTTCATGGTGACCGTGCTGGCGTCCGTGACGCGAATGCCTACGCTCTGGTAAGCCAGGATGGTGTCAGTCATTGCCACAGTCGAGGTTCCTGGAGACATCCAGTCATACCAACCTAACGTGATACCACTGCCATCTCCACCAGTGTTGCGCGCCAGGGTGGTTTGTAACAGATATAAAGTCTGATTCGAGGGAATGAATATACCAGCTCCCTCCGCGCTAGCATGGTTATCAGCGATGACCGTATTGATGATGGTGGTGTAAGAAGCCCAATTGGAAAAATCAGCGACACCAACCCCGCCGCCAAACTTCGCTGTATTGGATAATAGCAAAGACTCGCTGATATCCCAGCCCATTTCAGCTCGCATCGCACCGCCAATGCCGCCAGCATGATTGTTGATGAATTTGCCACGTACGATATGGGCATTACCAGCAACCACATCGATCCCACCGCCGTTTCCATCGGTTATGTTCGAGTCGAAGATCACGTCGGTCAGATTAACGCCACCGGCGTGCAAGTAGTACCCGCCACCACCAGATCCAGCTTGATTGGTGGTGAAAATGTCGCCACTAATATTGACTCCGCTGCAGAAGCTAGTCATCAGCCCCCCACCGCCCCCAGCAACATTGTTGAAGAAGTGGTTATTAGAAAGTGTGATCAACTCGTTCCCACCATACATGTAAATCCCACCACCGCCGCTTCCATTTCGGCCAGTCGGTTCGTGATCACCGATCTGTCCGTAAGCATTCCCGCCGGTGATATCAAAGCCATCGATCGTGACGGTGTTGAGACCGTAATCGCCTAGGATATAGAACACACGACCCAGTCCGCGAGCGTCGAGGGTGGTGAGGTTAATTTCCGGATCCTGCGTCGTCCAGTTGCTGGTGCTGTAACCTCCCTGGATAGTTACACTCTTGTCCAGGTAGACTTGCTGGCGTGTGCCTTCTGGTCCGTACACGCCCATGCAGGTGCCTGCCACCTTGACCAGTGCGGTGGGATAAGCGGCGTCCACCGCCGCCTGGACAGAAGTGTATTCTGTCGCCGCATTCCCGATGCGCACGTGGCAGTCCTGGGCATAAACGACTGACTGGATGCGGTTTGCAGCCTTGTCTGCCTGAGCAGTCAAAGTGTTCGTCATTGCCTGACCGATTGGAGTTGTAGCGGAGACTTCGGCAGTCAGCGCGATCTCGATCACATCTCCAATGTTAAGATTTCCTGGCTCGCAGACGACCATGCCGCCCCAGTTTGAGTCTTCGATGATACAGTTCCCCAGAGCTGAATCAACTGAGGTAGCGCGTTGCCAGGCGTCTAGCGTGTCGGTGAGTACGATATTGTTATTGTCCTGTGCACCACTGCTGGTCAGCACGAGCTGATAGGTGATCTCCGCGCCCACATTAGCACCGCTCAGATTTGGTGTTTTGTTCAGGCTGAGTGCAGAATCTGCATGTTCATAAGCACCCAGGTCATAGCCGAAGCCCATCGGTCGCACCATTCCGTCGATATCGGCAGGCGTGCCGCTCAGCATGCCAGTGTCGCGTGCTGCCGAGGCTGGACCGATGTGAAAGTTGAGGTTGACGGGATCAGCAAAGTCCGGGTCGCCGGTGAGCTGGTTGACAAGCGAGACATCCGCTTCTGCCACCTCGGTGACGGTAAAGGCATCCGCATACCATAGGATGCTGTCGATATCCAGCTTGCTGTTATCTTCAACCCGGATGCCGATGGTCTGGCTTACCACGATCGTGTCGCGCAAGTCCACAGTGGATGTATTCGCTTCTGACCAGGGATTATAGTTACCAATAACGAACCCGCTTCCATCTCCACCGGTGTTGCTCACCAGGGTGGCGTGCCACAAGTGCAGTAAAATGCCAGAGATGTAGATGCCCGACCCCTCAACGCTTGCCTGGTTATTGGCAATGAGAGTGTTAACCAATTCTACATATATCCAGCTCTGTTGGTAAGGATCCCTAATAATCGCCAGACCACCGCCATGTTGGGCGCTGTTTGATATGAAGCTATCTGCTTCAGACTCGAGGTTGCTGTCGTAGACAAACAGACCGCCGCCTGAATCCCCAGCGTTGTTGCTGGTGAAAGTATTGCCTTGCAGAACGGCATCTCCCCACAAAATTGCCAGCCCACCACCCAATGAAGCGCTGTTACCTTCGAAGGAGTTGCGCATTATATGCAGACCCCATCTGCCTGCCAGCCCACCACCAGCCATCTGAGCTATATTCGAGCTAAAAGTGTTTTCATCGTAATTCGCGCCCCGACCGGCATTAAAAACTCCACCACCCTCCAGGGCTGTGTTTCCGTAGATATGATTATTTTTAAACACGGTGGGTTCTTCGTCCCAATTCCAATCTGCATTCATGTAGACCCCACCACCTTGCTGGCTAGGCTCTCTACCTATTGCATTTCCACCGGTGATGTGCAGGCCAGCGATAAGTGGGGAGAGATGCCCGTTGATATAGAGCACGCGTCCCTGCCCTTGCGCATCCAGCTTGGTGATATTGACCTCGGGATAGGGCGTAATCCAGTTGCTGGTGGTGTAGCCGCCCTGGATGGTGAGGGTCTTGCTCAGGTAGACCGTCTGAGTGACATCTTCGCGTTCACTAACGCCAGTATAGGTACCTTCAGCCACCTTAATGAAATCACCTTCGTTGGCCGCATCGACAGCATTCTGCACGTTGTCGTACGGACAGCCTGACGGGCAAACATGAAGCTCAGAATTGGGAGAAGCTGCCACACCGGAAGAAGCCTGGGCACCTAACACCCAGGTAAGCGTCAGCCCAAAGCTCAGAATGAATATAAGTACCACCAACCAAGCTTTATTTCTCATTGAAATTCTCCTGGTTATATGTTGGATATTATCTGCTTGCATCCACTGTGATTGGTTCTGCTCTGCTAATGGGGGTTTACCCAGTCAAAATAGCGAAGCATACGGATGATCATCATATTATCGCACCGATTTTCAAAAAGATGTTAGGTAATCTGAAATATTAACACACTGAATTCGAAGAAATTGTCCTGACGGTAACCTAAATCTCCATGGGTACCTATCAAAAAATAAGAACTGGAGAGGGGTGTGAATGCGGCTTAAAAAGCAGCCCTATGGCTGTTAATAAAACAAACGCCTTGGTGATGCAAGGCGTTTGTAAGAGCTAACCTTAAAACCAATTTTAGATAAACCGGTTTTTAATGACGTACAGCCAGTGGCAGATAAATTGGGTATGAGGATATGAAGAACTCGTCTGCACCCAGATCCCAACCCGCACCATACGGGCGAGGCTCCCCGTCTATGTCGATCCGTACACCACTCGGCACCCCCATATCACGCGCGGCGGAGGTCTCGCCGATGTGATAATCACCAGCGTCGGGTGCCAGGAAGGCCGGATTACCGCTGTGCTGGTTCTGCACCCATACCGTGGCACTGTAGGCTTGCGTGAGGGTGATGGGATCCGCATGCCAAAGCACACTGTTGACGGTTACGGTGCTGGCATCGCTCACCTTTATGCCTACCTCCTGGTAAGCCAGGATGGTGTTGGTCATGACCATGGTTGAAGGTCCCGGCTGTTGCCATGGCCATAAGTATAATTCACCAACATGGACACCGCTGCCATCCCCACCACGGTTGCGTGCAAGGGTGGTATGCAGAAGATGAACATTGAGGGCGGTAGTAATATACATCCCAGCGCCTTCCAAGCTGGCCTGGTTGTCGGCGATGAGCGTGTTGGTCAAGATAGCGTTTCCAATTCCTCCGGAAATCATCAATCCACCGCCATATTCGGCTGTATTTGAAAGGAAAATGTTCTCGTTGAGCAGATAGAAAAACGAAGGTGACCCATCCTCATTAACCGTCCCATCCAGGTACACGAATAGCCCGCCACCTGCACGAGCAGTGTTAGCAACAAAGGTGTTCCTGTAGAGCCGGAGGTCGACGAAATCCACCCACATACCGCCTCCAAGATCGCCATTATTTGAGTCGAATATATTTTCAATGACCAGGCAGCGCGCACCGTTGCCGCCGCAGGCATGCAAGGCTAACCCACCGCCGTTATTGGCAGTGAAGATGTTTCCAATGATGTCGATGTTCCCACACCAACCCATATACGCTCCACCGCCAAATCCAGAAGTGTTTCCGAGGATGTGGTTGTTACTCAGCGTGAGCCCATTGGCGTACCAGCATTGCAGCCCTCCACCAGCACCGCCCATGTTGTCTCCCTCTCGCTGCTCGGTTGCGTCCCCACCTGTGATGTACAGACCATCGATCACGATATCCTCACTTTGGGTGACAAAAATCACCCGCCCCTGCCCACGTGCATCCAGGGTGGTGATATTGGCCTCTGTGTCAGGTGTGGTCCAATTGTTGGTGGTATAGCCGCCCTGGATGGTCACACTCCGATCCAGAAAAACTTGCTGGCGTTGCCTCATCACCTGACTATTCTGTTTCTGACCGTCATCGAGATAGCCAATCAAGAACCAGCAGCTTCTCTCCGACTGGCTAATCTATCCTCCCTGATCAGTGCTTATTCTGTTGTTAACGAAACGAGATTGGTGACGGGGAGTAACTGGATTCGGGAGGTACAGGAGGTCATACAAGCGGGCGACCAAATCGTTTGCCAAGCCGAACAAACGATCATTGATCAAGAAATGAATCAGGTGCTTATGAGCACTACTTTATCCGTCACCCTGAATGTGCCAATAATCATTATCACTGGTCTTTACAAGGACATGCAGCCTCAGCAAAGGACTCGTCTTTCAGAAGTTAAGTGGTGGGGTGTTGCTCTCATCATCATTATTGTTTGGGGCGGGATAATGTTTTTTATAAGCCAGACGACAAGTGGATGGGTTGAAAGTGGCTTGATGCTTTTTGCTTTTATAATCGGTATGTTCTTGGTTTGGTTCTGGAACAGGCAAAGGTAAGCATTCTAATCCACCGTTGGGTTCACCATGCTCAGTATCAGGAAATCCACAGCGTTCATTTCAGGTAAAAGAACGACTGGATATTGTGGTCCAAAAATTAATTATAGGAGGGGGAAAGCCTGAATTTCTAGTAAGAGAAAATATCTAGGAAATGTTGTTGAATAATGGATTACGATTGATTCCAGCCTCTGTAAATTAAATATATATCGCAATATCGTCTTTTTATAGCTGCAGACCTGGATTATGGTTAGGATAGAAAGTAGACTATGACCCTGAAGAAGAGAATGCCTGCCTATAGAAGTTCCTCTGTTATGAACTAAAAGTGTGGCAAGTTTTTTTTAGCCGTTTATCCACTGTGGCAAAGGATGGGTATTGCTGAAAGCTCAAAACGCTAATAAATTTATTGAGCAATATAGCATTCTCTTTGACCCTTTTTTGACCCTTTTTTGACTTGACAAAATTTTCACCTAAGTGTATATTCGCCCATAATTGAATAACCTCGTTAGGTGAGGCGTCTGTGTTGTAAACAGGCCATTGCCCCGAAACGTCCAAAGACGCCAAGGGGTAGACCAGGCAGGGCCGGATTAAGGCTCCGCTCAAAGTGGCTGGGAATACAAACCCTACGATGCACAGTGCCAAAACTCAACCAGGAGGTCCCACGGAAAGTACCGTGGGAAGGTTTTGGTATCTTCGCCTCCTGGTTCACCAGGAGGTTTTTTTATTAAGGTGCTCGGTCATTACCGAAATTTATAGCACCGAAAAGGGAGGTGGTTGCATGGATCCAGGTAGTAAAGGACCCAATGATCATATACGCGGGCTTGAGAGCAATCAAGGTGGACAGATGGTCAACCAGCAATCTTCGCAATCTCCTCCTGCTTCTCCCAGGTGCGGATAACCTGGGATTGCTCATAACTAACTTCTACACAATTTAAAGCTCTCAAACCGCGGCCTTGCATGCTGCCATAGTGGCAACCCAGCCTGGTTATTGTGATTCAAATCGAGTAACCGTGATCATGCTTGGAAGGATGCACGTTTATGGCTGTAAAAAAATAAATCGCACAATCGGTTTGATGACAACTAATTTTCTCACCATCCATTTTGGTTGCACAGTTACTCAGGCCGTAGAAGTATTTCGAGACGCACAAGAAAAAGTGAAAGGGTCTTATGTGTTTATCCTAGACGCGCAGGATGCACTAATGGGGTACATCTCCTTGAGTAGCTTGTTAAGGTTTAGTCCGGGTGAGATTATCTCTGAACTCCTGGTGGAGAAAGTGGTTGCAGTGCGCGAGAGAGATTCCCAAGAAAAGATTGCCAGGCTGATCTTCAAATACAAGCTTGAGGCAATCCCGGTCGTGGATGAACGCCGAAGAATTTTAGGGATAGTGACCTTCTGGGAGGCTCTGGATTATCTACTCCCCCAATCCTGGAAAAAGAAATCCATCGATGAGGAAATCCTAAGTAGTTCGACGAGGTGAATGATGAATACTGTATCAAAACTATACTACTCCAATCGAAGAATTATGAAGTTCCTCAGACTCTTTGCCATCATCGCTGGACCCGGTATCCTGGTAATGGTTGCTGATAATGACGCTGGCGGTATTACCACCTATACCGCCACGGGAGCGAAGTACGGATATGATCTAATCTGGTTCCTGTTGATCTTGCTGCCAGTTGCCTATTTCGTGCAAGAAATGACCGTTCGGCTGGGCGCGGTGACCAAGCGCGGCCATGCCGAAGCCATTTTCGATGCGTTCGGAACCTTTTGGGGCTGGTTCTCCCTTTTCGACCTGAGCATCACCGACTGGCTTACATTAGTCAGCGAATTCATCGGGATGACAGCTGCCTTGCACATCTTCGGTGTCCCACCCTGGGTTACAGTCATCATCGTGTCAATCTTGATGGGCGCTATGGTTCTACAAGGGCGGTATTGGACTTGGGAAAAGATTGCCTTAGTTTTTTGCGTGATCAACCTTATCTATATCCCCGCCGCTTTCATGGTACGCCCAAATTGGGCAGATGTTGTCCGCATAGGCTGGCTTCCCCACTTTCCCGGCGGTTTAAACGGGACGATGTTCTTCTTCCTGATGGCTAATATCGGCACAACCATCGCCCCTTGGATGGTCTTCTTCCAACAAAGCGCAGTTGTAGATAAAAACCTGAAGGAAAAGGATATCCTGTGGGGTCGGCTTGACACAGCGATTGGCGCATTTTTTACAGTAGCGGTGGGAATATTTCTCATCATCGTGACTGGAACGGTTTTAAAGGGAGTTGATATTCAAAGTGCTGCACAAGCTTCTGTTATGCTGATGGGTATCAATAAATATGCCGGGACATTCCTGGCGATCGGCCTGTTCGATGCTGGTTTCCTGGGCGCCATTTGCATCTCCTTGTCCAGCTCTTGGGCAGTAGGCGAAGTCTTCGGTTGGGCGCACTCGCTAAACAACAAAATTAAGGAAGCGCCCTGGTTTTATGCTTTCTATTTCTTTTCCCTTCTCACTGCCGGTATCGTGGTGCTGATCCCTGGTGCCCCACTGGTCGTGATCACATTATTTGTCCAGGTTGTTGCAACCACACTATTACCAGCCGCACTCGTGTTTTTAATACTATTACTTAACAATGAAGAGCTAATGGGAAAATATAAGAACAACAAGCTTCAGAATATTATCAACTTTACAATTGTCCTGGGGATTATTCTTCTATCCACTGGTTACAGTTTGACTACCCTGTTCCCTAACTGGCTCGGTAAATAACCATAAAGGAGGCTATGGATATGGAAAAACTATATGACGGAATACGGGATTTTTTTGAAGCAATCCGGGAGATAAACGAAAAATATAAGACCCCCCGTATTAAGATAACGCGCATGGTCAGTCTTTCCCTGCTTTTACTCAGAGTTTACCTGATAGGCATGCTGATTCTCTTGGTGTACAAATTCATCACCATCGTGACGGTTCATTAAGGAGGCTGCCCGTGGACCAGAACGCACCGAAGACCCAACCTGTGACTGAACAATCCTACTTTCTAAGTGAGCTTCTAGGAACCAGGATAACCATTTCGGGCAAAAAGGTTGGCAAGCTCAATGATATTATCATTAAAGAAAACGGTACCCTGCCAATTGCGACCCATTTTGTTGTGGGAAGACCCTTTGGCGAGACTGCGGTAGTCCCGTGGGAAGCCATTGGGATGGTAAGCACCAGGGAGATATCATTAAATATTGACAGTATCACTCCCTTTACCGGTGAGCCCGAGAAAAGTGCAGTTTTACTTCGAGATTACATCCTAGACAAAAAAGCGATTGACATGGATGGAAATGAAATGGAGGTCGTTTATGACGTAAAACTTGTATTGAGGAATAGGAAACTTTACGTCAGCGAGGTAGATCTGAGCCGTTATGGATTATTACGCCGGATGGGGATGACGGGTTTGGCGAATTCCATTTATAAACTTGCGGACCGAATCCGCGATCAGACAGTTTCGTGGACTTATATCCAACCTCTGCCAGAAGACATTGGCAGCTTCAGGGGTAATCTCCAATTTAAAGTCCTTAAAGAAAAACTGGCTGATCTCCACCCGGTAGATCTGGCAGATATCCTGGAGGAGATGGACCCCGACCAGCGCGTTGAGGTCCTGGAGGGGTTGGACCCTGAGCAAGCATCAGATACCCTTGAAGAGATCGATCCGAATATTCAGCGAGATTTGGTCGAGACCATGAAGGTTGAAAAAGTAGCCCAGTTAGTTGGCCGGATGACAACCGGTCAGGCAGCCGATGTCCTTTCCAGCCTGTCTACTTCCGAGGCGAATGGCATCCTCCAATTGATCGATACACAGGATGCCAATAAGATTCGCTCCATCATGAATCTGCAAGAAGAAAACATTCTAGACTATGCGACTCAGGAGTATATATCCTTTCCACCAGACTACACGGTGGAAAGGGCACAGGATGAATTCCGGACTGTCGCCAAAGGTAAGGATGTGGTCATGTACATCTACATTCTTGATGAACAAAAGCATCTGCTGGGTGTTATCGATCTCAAGGAATTGCTGCTTGCCGATGATAGAGCTCTGCTGAAAGATATTATGGAAGACCATGTCCATACACTGGATCCCGATAGTACTCTAAAAGAAGCCAGTGAGAAGTTCGACCGATATGAATATCGCGCAATCCCGATCAGTGACGACAATTACATAATGCTGGGATGTGTGACCTACCGGGATATAATTGGATTGAAGCACCGGTTTATTGAATGATGAAGGAGAATCCTATGGAACAACAACCTTGTTGGGAATACTGCCGGTTGTATTGCGTGGACAGTTACTACAATGTCCACGAACGCACATACGCCTTTGCTGTGAAGATTTGGTTCATGGGTAGTCATGGGGAGGTAGTTGAACGGGAAATTAGTACTATGGAACAGTCATATCCGTTTGATCCCTGGTTGAAGGTAATTGGATTGCTTGGCGGATGTAGCTGGGAACTTGTTACAGTTAAAATCGGCAGCAGTTCCGCCCTTCACGATTCATTACTTCTCGACAACCAGGTAGCTTACTTTAAACGTCTGGAGGTCCCTGACCGTCCAATCGACGACGTCGAGTTGAATTTCACACGGTAGGGATCAGGGTTGTACCCCTGATTAAACCGGCTTTCACCCTGTTTCAATTCTTATCTGGAGGTACGATGGGTTTCTTCGCAAATAAAACAACGGACCCGGCTCAACAGACTGGGCTTAGGCGCAAGAATGGGTTTCAAATTTCCAAGAAGTTAGTGGATGCCGCCCGCGCCGATGCTGCCACTGCGCTCACGCAGTTGAATACCACCACCAACGGACTCAGCTCAAAGGAGGTTGAGACTCGCCTGGAAGAATATGGCCCCAATGTTGTCGCCAAAGAAAAGCGCAAGACATGGCTGATGCGTCTGTGGGATAACGTCAAGAATCCCCTGGTTATCCTCTTAGTAATGCTGGGAGTCATTTCATTGCTAACCGGCGATCTCCGCGCCACCGTCATGATCTTCTTGATGGTTCTGTTGGGCATTATTCTGCGTTACTTTCAGGAAAGCCGCGCTGACACAGCTGCGGAAGCACTCCAGGCGATGGTGAGCACAACCGCCACAGTGATCCGTGACGGCAAACGCCAGGAAATTCCACTCAAAGATTTGGTGCCGGGCGATATTGTCACGCTCTCGGCTGGCGACATGGTCCCGGCAGATGTGCGCATCCTCTCAGTCAAGGACTTATTCCTGAACCAGTCTACCCTTACCGGCGAGTCCCTGCCGGTGGAGAAGACTCCCGCTGCAGTGGATGAATCTACCCAAAACCCCCTTGAAATGGGGAATCTCTGTTTCATGGGGTCCAACGTGGAAAGTGGCACTGGTATAGCAGTGGTCGTCCTTACCGGCGGTGAGACGTATTTCGGATCGCTAGCTTCCAGTATCGCCGGGCAGCGCGAATTGACCAGCTTCGACAAGGGTATCGCCAGCTTTACCTGGTTGATGATCACCTTCATGCTGATAATGGTACCGTTGGTGTTTCTGTTCAACGGCTTGAGCAAGCATAACTGGCTGGAGGCGTTCCTGTTTGCACTGGCGGTCGCGGTTGGTCTCACCCCCGAGATGCTTCCCATGATCGTCACGGTCAATCTGTCAAAGGGTGCCATCTCCATGTCACACAAGAAGGTGATCGTCAAGCGATTGAACGCCATCCAGAACTTCGGAGCGATGGATACGCTGTGCACGGACAAGACAGGCACGATTACGGAAGGCAAGATCGTATTGGAAAAGCACCTGGATGTGAAGGGTAACCCCAGCGATCGTGTTTTGCATTACGGATACATGAACAGCTATTACCAAACTGGCTTGAAGAACCTGATGGATGAGGCTATCCTCGGTCATGGCGACTTGAACGAAAAACTCCAAGTAGATGAGAAATATTGCAAGATTGACGAGCTACCCTTTGATTTTCAACGCCGCCGTATGTCGGTGATTGTAGAAACAGTTTTACCTTCCGGCGAGGAACAGCAAATCCTGATCTGTAAAGGCGCAGTAGAGGAAATCATGCGCCTCTCTACGCATGTCGAGATCAATGGCGAGGTGTTTGGCGTTCTGCCAGAACACGATGAACATCGCAAGCAGCGTGTTCAAGAGTTGAATTCAGAGGGCTTTCGTGTGATTGCGGTGGCTTACAGGCTATTCCCTGGAGTAAATGATGAACCACACTATACCATCCAGGATGAATCTGATCTGACCTTGTTGGGGTACATGGCTTTTCTCGACCCGCCGAAGGCTACCGCCCCTGAGGCTTTGAATAAGCTGAACGAACAAAGTGTGGCGGTCAAAATTCTGACAGGTGACAACGATGTTGTGACTAGATATATATGCCAACAGGTTGGGCTTCCAGTTGAGCGTATACTGCTAGGCAGCGAGATCGAGGAGATGAGCGCGGAGCAGCTTACCGAAGCGACTGAAACTGTCTCGGTATTCGCCAAACTCTCACCATCCCACAAGGAGCTCATTATCCGGGCTTTGCAAAGTCACGGGCACGTGGTTGGTTTCATGGGCGATGGCATCAACGATGCCCCAGCACTAAAAGCCGCCGATGTGGGCATCTCGGTAGACAGTGCGGTAGATATCGCCAAGGAATCATCCGATATTATTCTGCTGGAAAACAGCCTACTTGTCCTGGAGCAGGGTGTAATGGAAGGCCGCCGCGTATTCGGCAATATCATTAAATACATCAAGATGGCCGCCAGCTCCAACTTTGGCAATATGTTCAGTGTGCTTGGGGGAAGTCTTTTCCTGCCATTTATTCCCATGCTTCCCATTCAGGTGCTTACCAATAACCTGCTCTACGACTTCTCACAGACTGCTATTCCAACAGATAATGTTGACCCCGAATGGCTGAAAAAACCTCGCAAATGGGATATCAGCGGTATTCGCCGGTTCATCCTGTATATTGGTCCGATCAGTTCGATCTTTGATTACGCGACGTACTTCATCATGTTGTATGTTTTCAACTCCTGGGCAAACCCGGCTCTGTTCCATACCGGCTGGTTCGTGGAGTCTCTCTTCACGCAGACATTGATCATCCACGTTATTCGGACCAACAAAATCCCATTCATCCAGAGCCGGGCTAGTAAACCGCTGGTGTTCGCCTCACTGGCGATCGTTGCAGTGGGGGCGTGGCTGCCTTATTCACCGTTGGCTGGCGTTTTGGGTCTGACGCCGCTTCCACCACTCTATTGGGTGCTGCTGGCAGGGATGCTGGTGTGCTATGTGCTGTTGACTCAGGTTGTGAAAAGCTGGTTCTACCGCCGGTTTGGGGAGTGACGAAGAGCAGCGAGACACCTGTGTATGGGATCCTCGGTTCTATTTTGAACTGTCAGCTAAGGATGGAATATGTCACCACTCATTCTCCCCTTCTCTGACCTAACCGTCGTACTTGACACCGGAGTAGCAACCAGGGGAATTTGAAGCGGTCAGACCGTCATGATAGATTGTTGCTCCGGAACGGTTACTTTGGAGTAAAGAGGCTTTTTACACACTCTGGAAAGGAGAGAAACCTATAGCCTCCGAAACGATTTTTCGCCTGGCTTTTTTCGTTCTCTTGATGGCGCTGTTGGCCATGCGGGTTTACTTCATGATCAAGGTGCACCGCTCGGGTGGACGGATCACACCGGATGGACAGGCAGTTCATCGGGAGGGCGGGCGTGGTGTTCTTATCATCCGTGTGGTGATGTTTTTTGCTCTAATTGCTTTCCTGGTGATGTATCTCGCCGGGGCGGCGTGGATTGAGGCTTTTTCAATCCCCTTGCCAACCTGGCTGCGCTGGGCGGGCTTTGTCCAGGGGATGTAGCGTTCCATATCGAGGCCGAGTTTGGCAGCCACACCACGCCCATAGTCTGGATCGGCTTTATAAAAATGAACCAACTGGCGGACAACGATTCGTTCTGGAACACCCTGCATGGCTTCAGCGATGTTTCTGAAGAGCTGTTCTTTTTGGTTGATATTCATCAGGCGGAATAAGTTTCCTGGCTGAGTGTAATCATCATTGCCCTTGCGATGATCATAGCGATCGGCGTCACCGGATATTTTGAGTGGGGGTTCCAAATATCGTTCATCCTGCACAGGACCGCCCTGGCTATTGGGCTCGTAATTTACCGCACCGCCATAATTGCCATCGAAACGCATGTTACCATCACGGTGGTAGGTATTGACTTCATTATGGGGATGGTTGACCGGCAAAGCAGCATAATTCACTCCAATGCGATACCGGTGTGCGTCTGCATACGACATGATGCGACCCTGGAGCATTTTATCGGGCGAGAAACCAATCCCAGGTACGATGTTGGAAGGCTCGAACGCAGCCTGTTCAATCTCAACAAAATAATTACCTGGGTTGCGGTTAAGTTCCATAATGCCGACGTCAATCAACGGGTAATCGGCGTGCGGCCAAACCTTGGTCAGGTCGAAAGGATTGAGATGATAGGTCTCTGCTTCCAATTCGGGCATTATTTGCACCTGGAATTTCCATTTTGGGAAGTCACCACGTTCAATGGCCTCGAACAGGTCACGCTGTGAACTTTCGCGATCTTTACCGACAATCTCGGCTGCCTCGGCATTGGTCCATGTCTTTATGCCTTGCAACACTTTAAAATGGAATTTAACCCAAAAGCGTTCATTCTGAGCATTGATGAAGCTATAGGTGTGGCTTCCAAAACCGTCGACGAAACGATATCCTTGAGGCAGGCCGCGGTCGCTAAATAGGATGGTAACCTGGTGCAGGCTTTCGGGAGAGAGTGACCAAAAATCCCACATGGCAGTGGTAGAACGCATATTGGTCATTGGGTCGCGTTTCTGGGTGTGGATGAAGTCGGGAAACTTGTAGGGATCACGGATGAAGAATACGGGTGTGTTGTTACCGACCATATCCCAATTGCCTTCTTCGGTATAAAACTTGATCGCGAACCCGCGCACATCACGCTCGGCATCTGCGGCGCCACGTTCACCGGCAACGGTTGAGAAGCGTACCAGACAAGGAGTCTGCTTGCCTACCTTCGAAAAGACTTTAGCCTTGGAATAGCGCGTGATGTCATGGGTAATGGTTAGGGTACCGAAAGCGCCGGAGCCTTTGGCATGCACAATGCGTTCTGGAACGCGTTCGCGGTTAAAAGTAGCCAATTTCTCCATCAGCTGATAATCCTGCATCAGAAGAGGGCCGCGTGGACCGGCAGTTAATGAGTTTTGGTTATCTGCGATGGGTTGACCGTGGGTGGTGGTCAGTTGTTTTTTCTTGCTCATGTGGTGTTCCTTTCGTTGGATGGTATTTTTGGGGTAGATTATCTATAGATTGGAAAATAATTCCTGATATTAGAACTAAGGGTGGCTGATTTGACAGTCCTGGCATAATCCGTAAAAGTTGAGCTGGTGGCGAAGTATATGAAAACCAAAAACCTGCTCCATTTCGTTCACCAAAGCATGTACTGGTGTTTCCAGTTCTCCATCAAATATTTTATTACAGCTTGTACAAATTAGATGGGGTGAGGGTAAGGCCGGATCGTAATGGTTATCGTCGTGTAAACCAATTTCGAGCACCTCGTTTACTTTTTTCAACAAGTCGAAGGTCTTATAAATGGTTGCCAGACTCACCGTGGGAAAGCGACCTTTGATCTGCTCATGAAGATGTGCTGCGTTTGGATGTACTTCACTGGATGTGATCAACCGCACAAGCTCCACGTGCTAAGGGGTGAGGCGGTAATCCCGTTCTTTCAGTCTGGCAAGCAGCTGTTCAAATCGCAGGCGTTGGTCAGGCATCATTGGTTTATTGTATAAATAATTATTATCTGTGGAGAATGATTCTCCATAGATAGATTATACCCAGTAACTTTCTTTTATATAAAACCAAAAATTAAGGAAACAAAATACTCGGATTGCGCGATAATAATCGTGTTCATACTTTCTTCCTTGACATAATTTAATATGGATAGCTTTTTGAAGGAGGCTTATATGCAAAGATCGGTTTCATTACTTATCAATGGGGCAGGATTAGTGCTCTTTTTTCTATTAATGGTGACAGTAGTAGTGGCCTCAGCTCCACCTGCAACCTCAGCCAATCCTGCTGGTCAGATCTCAGGCGACCCGCCTGTGTTGATCTACCTGCCGATATCGATGCGGGATTATGAGCCTCCACCTCCGCCCAGTAGCTTTGAGCTGATCGATGCCGCCCTACTGGAAGGTAAGATCAATGCCGAGACAGCGCTCGAGTATAAGACCTTCGCTGACTTCGGTGACGAGCGCTTACCAGCTGCGTACCAGTCCAGCGAAGTTGGTGGCGAAGCCGGGTTATTCATGTTGGAGGTTGTGGCAGCTTACCCGTCGCTTTCTGCTGAAGCGCAGGCGGTGCTGGAGCCATTCTTCATCCCACCTTACCAGGCTGGCTCCTTCATGGCGCTCTTAGGGCATAGCACCGTTGCCACCGCTCCTGCCGATTGGGCTTACATCGATGCAGTCGGCGGTCTGGCACGCGTTTGGTATAAGAAAGCGGATCCCGAGATGCAGCGCAAGGCCGGGGTGGTCGCGGCTGCCCTGACCAGTGACATCTGGCCGATGGAGACAGCCTTGATGGGCCGTACGCCCATCCCCGATGGTGCAGGTGTCCAAAATGTGGTCCTTTACGACCACTATCGCGAGACTTGGACTGGCACCTTCGTTCCATGGGGGAATGCTGTTGGTGCGGCTGTGCCTAAAACCTGCTCGCAAACCGTGTCTACCATCTACATCAGCCAGAGTTTGCCGGATACCAGCGGTACGCGCGGCCGTGGAAAGGTCGGACTGATTGAAGCCACCGCCCACGAGTTCATGCACGCCCTGCAGTTTTCTTTTCCGCTGGCGGTCAACCCGTGCACGGAGTACAGATGGCTGGGCGAAGCCACCGCCACCTGGGCTGAGGATTTCGTCTATCCCGACCATGATTCTGAATGGGGAACGGCTAAAAATTATCTGAACAATCCTTTCTATAAAATTAACAGTCGATATGAAGATCGCGATTACGGCGAGTACCTGCTGGTCTATTACTTCACCCACAAACATAATGACCCCGATGCTGTGCGTAGAGCCTGGACAGCCGCCGGCCACGTGGACAGCCTGATGTCCTTCATGACCCTGGGCGGCATGAGCGCTGATCAGATTGCTTCATTATGGAACAAGGAACCTTTTGGTACGTTTTTCGAGGATCAAGATACATTGACCTACCATATAGCAACGGATTCTGATAGAACACTAGAAACAACCGGTTTCAACGAGTACGATCTAGCTGATAATCTCTTTCCAGGCGGTATGCGCGTCTACCACTACACAGTAGACCCATCGGTACGCACGATCACCTTCTTGAATGGCTTGACGACCAAGATCGAACAAGGTCCCTACAGTGGTTATGCGGATGACACGGTTTACAACCAGACGGAGGTGGCGTATGACGATATGCGCGGGGCAAATGTGGTAGTCATGATGAAATACGAAGGTTTGGATGAAGCCTATACTTGGTACACTCCCGCCCGGATCGATATTTGCCAGGACTGGCTGCCGCAGCGCGTGAGCGAGATACTGGTGCTCATGACGAACCAGGATATGTCTGACCGAGAGCGTGTGCTGCGATCCACTGGCAACAATACTAAAATCCTGGTTTCATCTGTGCCGTGCATGAGGCTGACAGGTACGGCTACCCAGACGAGTAAGTGGGCCAACGTCACAGAGACCCTATCCGCCAGCGGGTTGGAGTACAAATATATTGCCTATGATTCTCTTTCGGATGTCCTACGGCTTGCTAATTTGATCTCGCCAGAGATCGGGATGATCCTGGTTGGCGGGTCACTGTCGTGGAATATCGGGGGCACAGATTATAATGGCTGTACTTACTCAGGCTCCGATTCATTCACCATCACCGAGGATAACAGCTCAATGCTCACCCTGCAATTTCAATTGCTCCCCGGCAGCCGTCATTTCTTGAGTTATGAAGGTCCAGCAGGTCCGGACTACGCACCATATGTGACCTATACAAGGCAATGTCCAAATCATGACCCTGAGACCGGTAGCGATCCAGTCGGATATTTCTTCATGCCGGATGGCGAGACGCCCGTTAATCCAGACGGATCGCTGTCTGGTACCAGGACCTTCGACGACGGAACGATTGTGACGACCTATGAGTGGAATTTGACACCATCGACGCTGCCGTAATTGTTTATTCTATATCGGTGACTTTCGTTTGCACAATTTACGACGATAACAGATAAAACTCCAACCCATAGCTGGCAGCAGGAATGAATGCATCCCCGCTGCCGTTGGCGGGCTACTTCCACCCGCTTTTGAATGCCAGTTGAAGGTGTACCCAGGCGCTGGTTACTCAATTTTCCAGTTACAATACTTGGCACCTCGGTTTAGATGTCAATTCAAACGAACAAGGGCTGGAGTTACGTACCTAGTAATTGGTAACGATACCTTGTGAACAGCGTGGTGACTGGGTTGTAAGGCAGATCAGCATGGCAGCTAACAGCAGTTATTTGATAAATAGTGACGATCGATGCGGAAAAAACCTGGGCACTCACACACGGAAGATGAGTGCCATATGTCTTTTGTAGCGGGGAGGTGGAATATCAGTTACCGTGTCCATAGGGTGATTCCAGGGTTTGCTCTTCATTGATTATCCAGCCACTTCATGATAACAACTACGGTAAGCTGAAATTCGCACAGAGAATTGCGATGCAACTCTTCATGTCCTTTCACCGAAGGACCTGCGGCAGGTATACCCAGTGGTTAAAAATGATGGGCTCGGTGGAGATGAGGATGTGGCTGTTCCCTACAGCATTGCCTGCGCTATTACTTGCAGTCACCGTGATAGTTTTATTACCAGTGCCACTAGCTGGCCATGTGAAGCTGGCCGTGTCACTGATACCGCCTCCCGTATGTGTCTGCGGGGTTTGCCCAGTGGCTTCCCACATGTAGGTGATGGGGATGGTTGTCGTGTTGGGGTGGACCGTGGCTGTGAAGGAATAGCTGACATTGATAATACCTGTAGTCGGCCCGTTGATTGTCACCGAGGCAGGCGCTGTGGGTGTGACCGTGCTATCAGGTGTGGCAAAGCGGATGCTCTTGGCATCATACAGTGTCTTGAGGTTTCCAAAGCCATCATCGCACAAAAACTGTGCATGCCTCACCCAGTATGAGACGTTTGGATTATCCGCCGTATCCAGGGAGAGTGAAGGATAGCCAATGATCATCCAGGAGGATGACATGCAGTCTGGGTTGGTTGGGATAGGGTAGCTGATGTTCAGATCGTCTGCTTTGTCTATGTATTGCTGCTGCCAGGTGGGGTTGGCCGTCTCACAATTGGCGGTGCACGTCAAATAGCTCAGGTCGAGCTCATAGGTAGCAAATACCACCGATGGGCGATCCTGGCTATCTAGTGCCAAGTCCAGCGACCAATAAAGGTCGTTGGTCGGGTAGTTTAGCGTATAGCTGGACCAATTCCCAGGCGTGAGCGGTGAGACGTTGCTCCAAGCATAATACAGCAAATTGTTGTCAGTTCCATCATAATAGGCGATGCGCGGGCGGCCCTGGGTATCCACCCGCAAGACATAGCTATAGTAACCCAGGTAGTAAATTGGCGCAAACAATCCTACACTGCCCCAGTTGGCAGCATTCGAACAACTACTGTTGCATTCGGCATAGAGCAGGGCGGATGTTTTGTCGTCGAAGCCCAACACCCGCGGCCGGTCGTTCAGGTCGAAGACCAGTTGCAACGCATTCGGCCACAGAAGGTCGAGTGTGGAGACGGTGGTGGAATTCCAATTGGACGCAGTCGTGCAGCCAGCGTCGCAAGTGAGGTAATAGAAACCGCCTGTCATCGGGTAAACCAGGCGCGGCCTCCCTGGGTGTCGAGCGCAGCGTAGCGTGGATTTATTGGGTAACTGTAGACACCCAAGCTGACTACGGCCACTGAGGTCCAATTGGCTGTACTGTTAATACAATTGGTATTGCACTCGGCATAGTAGTAGTTCGTGTCTCCGCTGTACTCAGCATACCACATCAGGCGCGGGCGACCGCTGGCGTCAACGCCAAGCGTTGGTTCATCCAGCGAGTCCAACGTGCCAACGGGGAAGAGTGATAATACGAGCCAGTTTCCAAGGTCACTACAGTTAATAACGCAGTGTGCATAGTAAATATAGGTACTGTCGTAGAAGGCCACGTGGACACCCCCAGACCCATCCACGACAGTGTGGCTCTGCCCCCAAACGGTGCTAGTGTTGGGATCATTT
>CAVZEP010000026.1:0-270483 GCA_963774275.1 uncultured Chloroflexia bacterium
CGACTGATAAAGACATCGAAGAAGCCATCAATAAAGCTGATATCCTCCGCACCCACCTGCTACGCCCGACCTGGCATTATGTGGCAGCTGAAGATATCTATTGGCTGCTTGAGCTTACTGCCTCGCAGCTTAAAACCGCATGGGGCGCACGGGATCGACAATTGGAGCTGACCGAGGCAGTTTACACAAAAAGCAATGCCATCATTGAAAAAGCCTTAGCCATCCATAGTAATCTTACCCGTGAGGTACTGACCGCAGAGCTGAATAAAGCTGGGATCGCTACCGACCAAAACCGGGCTGCCCATCTGTTTGCACGGGCAGAGCTCGAGAAAATCATCTGCAGTGGACCGGTCTACAGGGGAAAGCTAACGTATGCACTGCTGGCTGAACGGGTACCTAAAATGATAGCAATTAGCAGAGAAGAAGCCCTGGCTGCCCTGGCAAAGCACTATTTCACCAGCCGCTGCCCTGCCACCTTAAAGGATTTCACCTGGTGGTCAGGATTATCCGCAGCCAATGTCAGGCAGGCTTTGGAGTTGATAAAAGCGGATTTCCATCCGGAGGCGATGGATGGGAAATCGTACTATTTCCCCAATAATTTCATTCCTCCTGATCTCGATGGAGAAACAGTCTTTTTTTTACCGACTTACGACGAATTCCTCATCAGTTACTCTGATAGGAGTGCCTCTATCCCTATCGAGATTAATCGCCATATGAAGGAGATTTCTAACCGGGGCGTCTTCCGACCCATTATTGTGGTCAATGGGCAGGTTGTGGGGATTTGGAAACGGACAATCAAAAAGGATCTGCTGGTGATGGAGCTGGAATATTTTTCTCCACTGGATGATCCGACAAAACAACTGATCGATGATGAAGCCCACCACTTGGGTAGCTATTTTGGCAAAAAAGTAAAGTTACATCACAATTCTGGATTATCGATGTAGATTTTACTTAGGAAGCTGGCGTATAGGATTTTTCCTATCCATACCACCAGAATGTATAATATAGGAGGCATCGTGAAACCTCAGGTCGCCAAAGCCTGCTTCCCTGCTGCCTAATATCGATGTCGCTTGTGCTAGAAACCAATCAGCGGGGACAAATCTCGCAACAATCTCGATTAAGATTGTAAGATACCATTTATGTATAAAATCTCCCTCTTTGGAACACCTCGGATTGATAAAAACGGGGAATTGGTTCAGATTAGGCGGCGGAAATCGTTAGCGCTATTAGCCTACCTGGCTGCGACCGGTCAACCCCATAGCCGCGATGAGCTGGCAACATTGTTCTACCCAGGGCATGGTCAATCGGGTGCGCGTAACAATCTGCGTAGGGATCTTTATGAATTAAAATCATCCTTAGATGATGACTTCCTTCTGATCAAGGGCGAACAAATCAGTCTGAAGTCACCCGAGGTAGTGTGGGTTGACGTTAATGAATTTCTTGGTCATGTCAATACCTTTCACCAACACCACCCATCCCCACAAGGGAACCGTCAAGAATCAGCATGCTCACCTTGCACTGAAAGATTAATCCAGGCAGTTAAACTCTTTTCAGCTGATTTCATGTCGGGCTTTAGTGTTACTGGTAGTCGTCAATTTGAAGATTGGCAATTTTTCCAATCTGAAAATCTACGCCAGGAACTTTCTGAAATCATCCAGGAGTTAATCTTCTGGCATAGTGATCGAGATGAATTTGAACCAGCAATCGCTTATTCCCGTCGCTGGTTGTCGATGAACCCACTTCATGAGCCCGCTCACCGCCAATTGATGAGCCTGTATGCCCGTTCCGGGCAGCAAGCAGCCGCCTTGCACCAATACCAGGAGTGTGTCAGCCGATTACATAACGAGCTTGGTGTTGAGCCTGATGCAGAGACATCCGCCTTGTATGAAGCCATCCGAGCTCATAAACCTTTCGACATGTCTTCAAGGGAAAGCCTTGGAATTTCTCCATCATTGGATAGGAACATTCCCAGCCCGATTCCCAACAATCTGCCTCCACCTGAGGAATCGATAACCGGGCGCGAAGACGAGCTGGAATGGATTGCAAGCCGCCTGCGTGATGACGCCGACTGCCGGATGTTGACCCTGGTAGGACCAGGCGGAATTGGAAAAACTCGCCTGGCGATTGAAGCAGCACATCGATTGGCAGAAGATAGATCCTGTCCATTTTGTGAGGGGATCTACTTTGTGCCCCTGGTCTCGCATACCCGGGCAAACTCAATCGTTGGGGCGATCGCTGACTCGTTGAAATTACCCTTGTTCTCAGATCCAGACCAACGCACTGAGCAATTGCTCGGTTACCTCAAGCCCAAGCGATTACTCCTGCTGCTTGATAATTTTGAACAGCTGGTCAGTCCTGAAAGCATTCAGCTCCTGAGCAGCTTTTTAGCACAAGCACCTCAAGTGAAGCTGCTGATTACATCACGAACGCATTTGAATGCCCATTTTGAGCACATTTTTATGATACAAGGTCTGGTAGTTCCGCAATCTGAGACAGATTATGTGGGTCAAACGATTGAGAGCGTGATTGCCAAGTTCAGCGCCATCCAGTTATTTGTTCAGCGTGCCCGCCACCTGAAGCCTGACTTTTCAATTACAAGCCGTAACTTTAACTCGGTGGTGCAGATTTGTCGGATCGTCGAGGGTATGCCCCTGGGAATCGAACTGGCGGCTGCCTGGGTGGAAGTGCTTACGCCTACAGAAATCATGGCAGAGATCACCCATAGCCTCGATTTTCTGGCTGTGCAATGGCCGGACAGACCGGAGAGGCAACACAGCCTGCGTGCTATTTTTGACAGCTCATGGAGGCTGCTGGCAGAGACTGAACGCACCGCGCTGATGGATCTGACCCTTTTTCAAGGTAGTTTTTCGCGTGAAGCTGCACAAGCGGTTTCTGGGGCATCGATCCAACTTTTGATGTCGTTGCAGAGCAAATCCTGGCTGCAGGTTCAGGATAACGGACGCTATCAAATTCATGAATTGTTATGCCAATACGCAAATGAAAAACTCCAGGATGAACCAGGTACCTGGCAACTTGTGAAGGCGCGTTTCTCTACTTATTATGCAATTTTTCTGGATCAACAGGAAGAATCCATCAGAGGTCCCAAGCAAAGGGAAGCTTTCGACGCCATAAACACTGAATTTGAAAACATCCAGATCGCATGGCAATGGTTGGTGGAAAGTGACCTGGTGGAGCAGGCTGTACACAGGATGCTACCTGCGCTCTACCGTTATACCGAAGCGCGCGCAAAGTCATTTGAATCATTTCGTTTTTTAGATCTGGCGATCCAAGCAACGACGAAGGATACCAACTCCTTCATTAATCCCCACCTTCTGTCCATCCTACGCACTGCCCGGGTTAGATTTAACAACTATGGATTTACATTGGGTTTCAATTATTTCTTATTAAGTCATGATCAAGGAGAAATTATCCGTCAGGTTTGGTCCTCATCTGGGGACGTTGAAACACTCACAGCTATGGGTTTCTGGGGTGTCGTACTTTCCTATCTATACGGATTGTTGGTGGAGACACAGTCTGCAATCGGTCGCTTAGAAGAATTGATATCCTATTTTCGAGAACAGAACCAGCCGTGGGAACTGGCTCATGCACTCTACTCACTGGGAGGCCTTCTCGAAGAGAAGATCGTAAATCACCTCAATCTGATATTCATGCAGAATGAAGCAAGGCAGCACTTACTGGAGGCCCTGTCGATATTCCAGGAGTTGGGAGATAAGAGCGAAAGTGCATATACCATGGATTTTATTGCAGGGCTTTATCTCTTTCAAGGCAGGTATCACGATGCTATTGAGCAATGGCGGAATGCCCAAGCAAATTTACGGGAAGCTGGAGAATGGGCATTTTCATCCAATATTTATATGAACTTAGCCGACGTTTACTCCCGACTCGGTGAACATGAGTCGGCTTTTAAAAATTTCCAATCCGCACGTCAGGCGTTATCCGAATTTGGGGACTTAACCGGAACTGCAAATGCTATATCTTCAGAAAGTATATATGCCTTGCGCTACAGCGATATACAGCATGCCCGTCGTACCCGCCAGGAAAGCCTGTCGCTGTACCAGGAGGCAGGTGAGGCATCAGGGACGGCTTGGAGTAACTGGGAGCTGGGCGAGATCAGCCGGGTTGCCGGAGATCTACACGGGGCAAAGGAGTGGTACGAAAAAGCAAGGATCTTGTTTGAAAACCTGGAGGATCCAACCAGCCCAATTTTTATTCACCGTGATTTGGCTGAACTCTCCCAGGCGATTGGGGACTATCCCGAAGCTAATAATCATTTCCAGGAAAGTTTACGGCACTCAGAACAATCTAACCATCGATGGGCACAAGTGTACGCCTTATGTGGACTGGGAAGAGCAGAAGTTGCACTAGGAGAGTTGGAAGAGGCAGGCGAGCATTTTTCAACGGCTTTACAAATTTCCAGGGATATGAACCATGAAGATCTGGCTCTTATCGCTTTGGCGGGCTACACCAACGTTTTTGCTTCGCTGGGTAAACCTGAGCAGGCAGTTGAATTAGGCTCACTTGTTATCCATCATAAGCTCAGCTGGAATGAGACCAAAGCCCAGGTGGATGCCGTGCTTCAAACGATCCAATCCCTTCCGACTGAACGTTTCTTTGCAGCCCAAGAACGGGGTCGAAACTTGAGTATTGAAGAAGCCATCAAACGCTTCGAGCTATTCACTAAATAACAGCTTTCTATAACTTGCTGAACAAAAAAACCAAAGTGGCGATAGGCATTGCCCAACCGCCACTTTGGTTTCTGTACCCCAATGACTTGTGCTTATTCCGTCAGTTTATTCTTCCAGGGCTCAAGCTTATCGTACTGGGATCACAGGCAGCAATTCTTTATTTATCCCACCAGTCAGGTCATTACTCTGTGCCCAACCGAAGAACTTGTTCGTATGAATATCTGCCACAGCATACCAGCCGCCAGTGCGAATGCGACCAATCAGGGCGATGTTCTGGGTGGGTGGCAGCACGTTGGTAATTCTGCTGCTGGTGTCGGGCCTCAAATAAAACTTGGTAATTAATGAAGCCGTCTGGGCGATGACATCCGGCAGCCTGATGTCACTGGAGGCAACCCAATAAATCGGAGTTTTCATCGATGTCAGATTTTCCACTGCCATCCAACGGCCGTCGACACTATGGCCGAGCACCTGCAGCTCTGCACCGGGGGTGATAATAGATGCAACCAGTCCGGTCGAGCTTGGCTGCAAGTAAGCCTTGGTAACGTAAAGGGCTGAGCTGTCCAGGAGGTTGCGTGAGACCAGAGATGATGCTACCCAACCCCTGGCTGCAGACCCTCCTTCTTTGGCAATTTCAATAAAGGAACCGCTTGTATTAAAGCCAAGAATATTAAAATGCGCTCCGGGTGACAATACATCGATCACTCGGCTGGCATCATCCGGCTCGCTGTACACCCTGGCTATTGAAAATACTGCAGCATCGGATTCACTGGGAATAGCCGCAATGGCGACGGGTGTGTGGGATGCTCTTGCTGGCTGGGAAAATGCCATGGTCATAGTAATTATCAGCATTCCAGCGACCAAAAATTGTAACAAACTAACTTTCTTGTTCATGAGATATCTCCTTTTTATTTTTATGTTTATCAGCAGGCAACTCGTATCCGGCTGCCTGTATGTTCCTGCTTACTGAATAATGTATAGTATATGGATGATGCATACCGCAATCGTTCCAACCGGCGTTCCAAATGTATGATATTCTAAGGATTGGGTTAAGAATTTTTCCCTTAACCTGGATCGAGTATGGACAGCGAGGGGACCAATACTAATGGCATGCTTATTTTCGGGGGAGGGTTCCCATGAAGAGTGATAGTATGAAAGTGATAAAATACATCATCCAAACCGATGCTTTATTTCCGAGACGGGAAAATAAATCTGTAAATATTTTATTTAATCCAAAAATAATCCTATCAGCAGATGAGGACATGCCTCCTAAAATCACCCCCATCCAATTGCCTCTATTATTCAAGTTCTCCGAAGTGAACTGCTATCTTATAAAAACCGAGAATCGTTTTTTCCTAATCGACACGGGGTTTTCCGCTAATCGACGGATGCTTGAGACTGAGCTTACCCATCTTGGCTGCCTGCCGGGAAATCTAAAGCTGATCCTGCTCACCCACGGAGATTTCGACCATACCGCCAATGCCGTCTACTTGCGGGAACGTTACGGATCAAAAATCGCCATGCACAGGAGTGATGTAGGCATGCTCGAACAGGGTGATATGTTTTATAAGCGCAAGTTCGATAACCGGTTGATCATCAGGTTGATGCAGTGGATCATTCCTTTCAAAGCGAAGAACCGGGGCACTCCGGATATATTCCTTGAAGATGAGCAGTCACTTGCAGAGTATGGATTGGATGCTCAGGTTTATAACACACCGGGTCATTCGTCCGGCTCTATCTGCATCCTGACTTCATCCGGTGACCTGTTCTGTGGAGACCTGTTCACCAATTCCACCGGAAAGGCAGAACTCAACTCGATGATGTATGATAAAGAAGCAGGGGAGACAAGCCTTAAACGATTGCAGACTCTCCCCATTCAAATAGTCTATCCCGGGCACGGAGCCGCGTTCCAGTGGGAAAACCTGAAGGTGAGAGGTCTTCCGCTGGGAAACAGATAAATAATCCGATGTTTTTACTTTCTATCGGATGTCTACATCCTGTCGGATGTTATATTCAATACCCTAATTAAGATAAGGGGCTGAACATTGAGATATCTCAGCCTCGTCTCAAGGCATATTAAAAAGCTGGCTACCCGATCTTTCCGGATAGCCAGCTCTTTATAGAGATAATTATTGAATGATCGAGATTTAATCCCCTTGGATCGGATTTAACTCAAGCACTGCATTATGGTAAGGTAACATAATCTGCCAGGAAGCTACGTGCTGCCAGAGTGTCTACGCGGTAGTCTTTATCGGTAGCCTTACATTGAGCATCTCCGGTCACAGTGACCGCAGCAATGATGTTTGTCTCAACCCCATCCAGGTGAATGAAATGCGGCCCTCCAGAGTCACCATAACAAGTGCCGCCATTCCCCGTGGCTAAATTCATCGATAAGGTAATCCAGGCATTTGTGAGCGACAGGAATTCCTGGTCGGCACGGTTGCGATCCAAATTATCGAGGATTGACCGCCACCCCCCATGGTTGGTGTCACGCACTGATCCATAACCTACGGCTGTGAAGAGGGTATCATTTAGAATATGCGTGGTCTTGAGACCATCGAGTAATCCTGCAGAGGGCAAAAGGGATGGTGTAATATCTGAAATAGGTGTCTGGAAAACGATAACGGCTACATCCCCGGGGTCATCATTGCCTCGCGCGCTGAAATAAGCAGGGTTGGTGTGCCAATCACCTTCATTTACCGTGTAGAATGTGCTGGTTTCGCTGATCGTCGGGTCGAAGGTCACCAATACTTCGGCACCCGGATAGCGTGCAATGAAGCCATCAAGGGGAGCGGTGCAATGGGAGGCAGTCAGGAATACGGTTGAGCTGATCAGGGTTCCAGAACACCACTGGTACAAATCCTCACCTAACCTCACAACGATGGAACCCACGCTGGGATGGTCGAACCCATCGGGTACGCCATAACTTATTGCCTGGACAGGGACAGCCCAAACGAGCACCAGGACCAGGATAATACTTAGGATAGATAACTTGCGGATCATTTTTTCCTCCTCGATCGATATCGTTTTTAGCTAATTTCAAACCTACGTAAACTTACCCAATATAAATACTTCGTTCATCGTCTTATTCATCCGGTAATATTCTATCATCTGCACCTACGGTATTTTCTAGTAGAATTTCCTCCTGTCTTCAAATAACAAGCCGAATAACTATGGTATTTACTTAAATCTACTATAAAAGTAATTCAGATAATCCTTGTCCAGAATATTATTACATAAAAGCAACTATTCGTCAATAAGCGGCTCGATGCTAGTAGAGATTAACAAACAGAGATGGAACAGTCCTATTTTTATTAATTCAAGGACAATAACGGTATCACCAAGCTGATTATGTGTGCAAAAACTAATCGTCTGTCGATATTTGATGAATAAATCAGCTACAGATTCCCTTTTAATGATTTCCTATGAGTTTGTCATATGCATGATATAGCAGGCGTGGGACCCCACCGACGGCTTCGTTCATCTTTCGGGAAGCCAGGTTATCCACATCCACGGTATAGCCATATGCCTTTCTAAGACCAAGCTCTTCATATCTCTGCAAGACAGCCAATTCAAGCACCGGGCCAATCCCCCTGCCTCGATATTCAGATTTAACTGCTCCGAATGCCAGACCCGCTGTCTCGTAATGCCCACCACGCAGTAAAAACTGTATCTTTTGGAGATTACCCATCTTGCCCTGGAAACCTCTCACCAATGGGTTCCAGTTAGGATAGCCAATAACGACACCCGCGGGCTTTCCCTGGACTTCAGCAATCACCATCTGGCGTGGATCAATCATGGGTTTCAAGAGCTCGAAATTATCCAGGAACTCCTCCTGGGTGAGCGGATACCATAACCACTCCTCGGTGAAGTTTTCATTAATGACTTCCCTGAAGATTTCCAACTCTGATCGCCAGCGCTTCTTATTAAGTGGTCGTACATTGAAGTCATGCCTGGTTGCTGCTCGCTCATTGGCGGCGCGATATGCCGATGAGGCAAACTCGTAGGTATACACCAGTAATGGATAAGTCGGATTATAGCCTGCCCCTGTAAGGTACATCGAATAATAACGAGGGTTCCAACCATTAAACATCACTGGTTCCTCATCAAATCCATCAGTGAGCAGGCTAAAACCCAACAATGCGCTTCCATTAAAAGGTGCGATAACCCGCCGTACTCCTTGATCCTTGAGCCAGCTTTCAGCTTGCGCCAGCATGGCACCCACGCTGGGCTCACAGCCTGGAGCAGCAGCAAAGTAGCCGATAAACCCCACTTTTTCGTTTTTTGCTGCCTGAAACCTGGGATTGATTAAAGCGGCACACCTTGCCACATCCTGGTACCCATCTGAAGCAAGGTACAGGGAGATATCCATCTGGCGGGTAAATGGCGACTTACCCGAAAGATTCCGGATCAGGTCTGAATCGAAATTCGAGACGTATAACGGATACCCTACTAGCAGCTTACGCTCCAAGGTTACGAACCTCTTGAGCGCCTGGGACTCCGAAGGAGAAATCTGATGGATAATTTCTTCACCCATGGTAATCCTCCTGATCTAGCTAATCATTCTCCCGTAATCTCTATGGCCTTAGTTTCGCAGCAGCAAATTCAGACAACATTCGAGCTTTGATTCCAACCTGAGCCAGAAAGCCTTGGTCTAAACCACGGTCAAAAAGCTGCACAATCTCCTCAGCCAGGTTTTCATCGATGATCAATGGCGGCGTCAGGCGAATATTATTCCCATGTGCAGAAAGTACAAGACCGAGGATGACCAAATTCAGATTAATCTCATTACATTCTCTTAAGGAGAGAGGCTCCTTGCTGCCACGGTCCTTGACCAGCTCCATGGCGAGCATCAAACCATGACCGCGCACATCCCCAATCTGCGACCGGTGATCCATCAGTTTCTCCATTTTAGATTTAAGGTAGGCTCCTACGCGGGCTGAATTTTCTGGAAGCTTTTCATTAATAATAATATCAATAGCTGCCAGGCTTACGGCACAAGCCACCGGATGCCCACCATGAGTGACACCATGGGTAAAGAATTTTGTCGCCCCATGGAAACGTTCATAAATCGCATCGGTTGCCAGGGTTGCAGAGAGGGGCATATAACCATTGGTGATGGCTTTGCCCAGACAGAGAATATCAGGTTGGGGATTCCAATCCTGGGAGGCGAATAACTTTCCTGTTCGCCCAAAACCGGTGGTGACTTCATCAGCGATCAATAACAACCCATAGCGGTGGCAAATCTCCCCTACGCGTGTGTAGTATTCATCCGGGCCTGCAACCACGCTAAAATCACCCATCACGGGCTCTATAATGAAAGCCGCGGCAGATTCTGTACCTTCTTCCTGGATTATATTTTCCAACGCCTGGGCACAGGCCAGCTCACAGGTAGGATAACTTTCCTTACCATATGGGCATCGGTAGCAATAGGGTGGCTCGATCTGGATATAGCCAGGGAGCAGCGGGCCAAATTTATCATTATCAGTCTCATATCCGGAGGTGCTCAGGCAGCCATATGAAAAACCATGATACGAACCGCGAAGGGAGATGATTTTGAAACGTCCCCGGTCGGCTGGGTCCGGGCTCTGTTGATGGTATTGCCGCGCCATTTTCAAGGCTGCTTCGACTGCGTCGCTGCCATTGCAGCCTAACATCACCCTTTGGTAGTGCCTTCCGGTGATCTCCACCAGTTTGGCTGAAAGCTCAATGGCGCGTGGGTGAACCATACCCCAACAACCGTTGAACGCCAGCTCGCGCATCTGTTTGCCAGCTGCCTCCACGAGTTCTTCACGTCCCAAGCCGGCAGCCAGATTCCACATTCCAGAAATGCCATTGATATAGCGGGTGCCACGTTGATTATAGATATAGGAACCTTCACCACGCACAATAATCTCCGGGCCAAATCCAAAATAAACCATAAAATCGTCCATATCTGTTCCTTGATTCCAGACATGGTAAGGGGTACCGTGATATTTCCTGGTTGCCATAAGACCATCCTTTCATTACTGGACAAGAATAGCTAAGACTCACAGTAAAAACTCAAACGTTACGAAGGTGGGCGTAATGCGGGCGTTATTGGGATAGGATGTGGTTTAAGCTTGGGTTACAGCAATGTGAGTTGCAATATAAATATAATACATCAAAAAAATGATATGTGATATTAATATTTTCAGGTTTTTTTCCCATTTAGCTTACGGGGATCAGAGGTGTATATATCTAATTAATTGGAAAAGGGGTGGATGGCCATCCACCCCTACCTGGAATTAGCATAAGCGAATTTTGGAAGCCCAAATTCTCCTGGTGCTATGTTTAATCGAGGCACTTATATCCTCGCTGATGATTAATTTCGTACCTCCCGTAGTTCTGAACAACCCAGACCATGCTGCCCCAGATGCTGGCCACCTAGCCAATCAGGGTTTGGCATAACCATAGCCATCCTGGAAGTCATAGATATAGAATTTAGAGCAGGTTGGTATTGACCTGCAATACCAACGAATATTACCATGGCAAGATTTTCATAGATACCGACAAATCTCCAACTCTAAGAATTATTACCACCCAGGCAGTTAGGATGCTATTTACAATAAGGAACTGCTCCCTTATAATAATATCTTGCAATCCTTTTCTCTTCTATCAACAAAACAGTGGCGTTGCACATACGGTGAATAAAAACCGTATGTAGTTTTGCATGTTAATCGATCAGCACGCACTCATTCTCGAGGCAACCTGAAATGACATATTTCATCCGCCGTGTGCTCCAATCCATCCCGGCCTTACTGATTCTTAGCATAATCCTGTTCTTTTTGATCCGCATGACACCGGGCGGGCCATTGGCGGCATTGGAGCGCAACCCTGATGTCCCCAGAGAACAAATCCAGATGCTGCGTGAGCAGATGGGTTTGGATAAGCCTCTCATCGTACAATATGTACTCTGGTTGAAAGGGATTGTTTTACATGGAGACTTGGGGGTGTCATACAAATTCCATCGACCAGTGGCAGAAATGATTATGGAGCGCATCCCCAACACCTTGGTATTGGTGGGGATATCCTTCTTTCTTGCCCTGATCATGGCAATCCCCATCGGGATTCTATCTGCCCGTAAGCCTTATTCTTTTTTTGATTACCTGATGACCACATTTTCGTTCATGGGACAATCGGTCCCGGTCTACTGGCTCGGCCTGATGATGATCATCATATTTTATGTTACCCTGAAAAATCCACTGACAGGTTTGCCTCTTTTACCTGTAGGCAGCATGCACACGACGGGGAAGGAAAACGACCTTTTGGATACCATTGTCCATCTCATTCTGCCAGTATCTACCCTCAGCCTGGCATGGGCAGCCTGGTATTCGCGATTCCTGCGCGCCAGTATGTTGGACGTTTTACATGAGGATTTTGTTCGCACGGCACGGGCAAAGGGATTGGTTGAAAATCTTGTAGTCTATCGCCACGCCTTTCGCAATGCGTTCATCCCTCTGGTCACGCTGATCGCCATGGATATGCCCAGTCTGTTCAGTGGGGCACTCTTTACCGAGACGGTTTTTTCATGGCCTGGTATGGGGCGCTTGTTCTGGGATGCTGCCAAAACACGGGATTATTCTGTTCTGCTAGGTGTGGTAATTATCAACGCCAGTTTGATTATCTTCTTTAACCTGCTTGCAGACATTCTCTATGGCATCTTAGATCCACGTGTGAAACATAAGTGAATCAATGAAACCTAGAGAATCCTTCCTGTCCAAAATAGCCTCCAAATCCAGAGAAACACCGTGGTTACGCGTTTTACGGCGCTTCTTACGACATCGTATGGCAGTTGTGGGAGTGATCTGCCTGGTTGTGATCATCCTAAGTGTGGTGTTGGCACCCTTTGGTCGTTACTCTCCAACAGACCAAGAACCTACCAACGATCGTCAACCGCCTTCATCAGTGCACTGGTTCGGAACGGATGAGCTGGGGCGGGATGTATTCACCCGCATCCTGTACGGCGGACGAATCTCGCTGATTGTGGGCTTATTATCCACCACCCTCTCTATTGTTTTAGGTATTTTGGTTGGTGCATTATCGGGATACTTTGGCGGATGGCTGGACAACCTGCTCATGCGCATCACAGATGCTTTTTTGGGATTTCCTACTGTTTTTGTATTAATCTTGCTGGCGGCATTATTGAGAGCGCAGAATCTACGCTGGCTGCAAAGTAGTGTTGTACTGGTGATCACGATTATCGCCATCCTATCCTGGATGCTGCCAGCCCGCCTGGTGCGCAGCCTGTTTATCACCCTGCGCGAGCGGGATTTTGTGACTGCTTCCCGGATGTTAGGCGCAACGAATGCCCGGATCATCTTCGTGCACATCCTGCCGAACTGCCTGGGCCAGGTAGTTGTCAGTGCCACACTTCAAATGGCAGCTGCAATCATCACTGAATCTGGATTAAGCTTTCTCGGATTTGGCGTCCAGCCGCCAACACCAAGCTGGGGTAACATCCTTGCGGCTGCCCAAACACATGCATTCTTTGCTCCCTGGCTGGCAATTTTTCCAGGTATCATGATCTTTTTTACTGTAATCAGTATCAATTATATCGGTGACGGGCTGCGGGATGCTTTTGACCCCTTCTCTGTCCATGCGTCCAAATAATCGGAGACTTTGATGCCCCATAATAAAAACCTGCTCGTTAAAAATGCCAATATTATCACGATGAATGACCGGCAGCCCTATGCAAAAGCACTTTGTATTCAAAATGGGCGCATTGTTTTTATTGGTGAAACGGTGGAAGCAGAAAAGCAGGTTTCAGTGGATGCTCCCATTCTGGATGCGGATGGGGCAACGATCGTGCCAGGGCTGATTGATTCCCATATGCATCTGGCTCATACTGGATTGACAGCCAGCAGCCTGGACCTGGTCAATGCCACCAGCGCTGAGGAAATTGTTGAAATGGTTCGACAGGTAGCCAATGAGATTGAAGCAGGTAAGGTAATTTTTGCCACCCGCCTGGATGATTCACACCTGAAGAACAACCGCTATCCAACCCGCTGGGAGCTTGATGCCGCTGCTCCACGGCATCCGGTTCTTCTGCGCCACCGCACTGGGCACGGCTGTGTCTTAAACAGCCTTGCCCTGGAAAGAGCTCAGATCCCAGCCACTACTCCTGGCATCCAGCTCGATGAAACCAGCAAACCGAATGGGTTGTTATTGGCACAGGCAAACGGTATTGGACAAATGTACTTTAAAGGTGAAATCTACCGTCAAACTGGTATGGAGCATCTGGTGCAGCTGGTGGTAAAGGAAGCTTTGCAAGCCGGTCTGACTACCATCCACGCCCTGGAAGATGCAAATATCATTGAGAGCCTGCTTGCTCTGCTGCCTGAGCTTCCATTGCGGATCATCATATATCCCCAAACACGAGATGTTAACCAGGCTGCATCCTTTGGTCTGGGAAGGTTTGGAGGCTGTGGAATCAGCTGCCTGGATGGGGACATCGGCAGCCCGATGACAGCCGCTGTGCTTGAGCCTTATGCATGTGACCCTACCAAAAGGGGTTGCCTCTACTTCGAAGATGAGGAATTAAAAGCACTGGTGCTCGATGCTCATCAGCGCGGTTTACAGGTCTCGATGCACACGGTTGGAGACCGGGCAGTAGCACAGGGATTGATGGCTATCGAATACGCACAGGGCTGTGATCCGCGGCCTGATGCCCGTCACCGCATTGAACATTGGGAGCTGCATCATGCAGAATCCTCCCGTAAAGCAGTTGATTTGGGGGTGTGGACGGATATCCAGCCACCTTTTAATCATTTCTGGCCACATAATACAGCCGCGAATATCTATACGCTTGGGGAACCCTGTGTGGAACGGTTAGATCCGATTTCAGACCTGTTCCAGGCTGGTATGCAGATTGCGGGTGGGTCCGACAGCCCGGTGACCCCACTCAGCCCGATGCTTGGCATTCACTGTGCAGTGAATCACTCCAATCCAAGCCAGCGAATCCAACCACGCCAAGCGCTTGAAATGTTCACCATTCAAGCTGCGCGAATTGCATTTGAAGAAAGGGATAAAGGCACCCTGGAAGTTGGCAAGCTGGGGGATTTAACCGTGTTGGGTGAGAATCCGCTTACGGTGGATCCAACAACCATCAAGGATATACCCGTACTGTACACAGTGGTAAGTGGAGATGTCGTTTACCGGCGGTGATGCCGGAATTTAAAAGTGTATAAATTTAGTGAAAAGGAGAAAAAATGAAACGAAATGCAAAGTTATTCTATGGTCTTTCTGCCTTGCTCGTTTTGAGCATGGTCCTGTCGGCCTGTCAGACCAGTACGCCGACACAAGTCGTCGCCCCCGAAACTGAGGTGGCGGCACAACCCACAGCCCCGCCCGCTGAAGCTACTGCGGAAACCCCTATTGAAGAAGGACCTCCCCACGGAGGTACGGTAGTCTTGATCATCCCAGAGGAACCACCCTTCCTGAACAGGTATATGACCACCGCGGCAGTCATCTGGCAAGTGGCGGATGCCACAAGCACGACCAGCCTCTCCCAGGTTGATCAGAATGGAGAGTTCCAGCCTGTACTGGCAGTCGAAGTACCCACAGTCGCGAACGGAGGTCTCTCGGCAGATTACCTCACTGTCACCTGGAAACTGAAACCTGATCTGAAATGGTCAGATGGTGAGCCATTTACGTCAGACGATGTCAAATTCACCTATGAAGTGCTGACCAATCCTGCCAGCGGGGCGACCTCTGTATCTGGGTTTAATCAGATCGACTCGGTGGAAACACCCGATGACTTGACAGTAGTTATTCATTACTCAACTCCCTACGTCGGATATGCCCTTCAGTTTAAAGATGGCATCTACCCGCGCCATGCCACAGGGACACCAGAAACCATGGCTACCTGGGAGTGGAACACCAAACCTATAGCTATGGGGCCATTTGTTGTGACAGATTGGGTTTCTGGTGACAGCATCACCATGGAAGCCAATCCGAATTATTATGAGGAAGGCAAACCATACCTGGAGAGACTGATTTTTAAGATTGTGCCTAAATCAGCCACACAAACCGCCATGATGAAGATGGGTGAAGCCCAGGTGCATCTGTGGCCGGGTGAGACCAAACAGGAGTACGACACCCTGATGGCTGGAATTGCTGAGCAGAATATGGTACCGGGGATCTGGAATGCTGCCATAGACTTCAACCTTAGCAAACCTTTTGATAATGATCCAACGGCGACCATTCCACATCCGATTCTCGGAGATGTAAGCGTACGCCGGGCAATTTCCCATGCGATCGATTATGTGACCCTTGCCAACGATGTTGTCACCAATGTTGATATTACTACCAGCCCCTTCGCGTATGGCTGGTATAAATGTGACCTCCCCAGGGTTTATGATTATGACCCTGAAGCCGCCAAAGCCTTATTAGAAGAAGCGGGGTGGGTGATGGGCGATGATGGTATCCGTGTCGCCAAAGGAGCCATGTATGCTGAAGATGGCACCCGCCTGGCCTTTGAAATGCTCAGTTACCCCTGGGAGCCAATGCAGAAAACCCAGCAATTCCTGGCCGAAAACCTAAAAGCTGTGGGTATTGAGATAAATCTCCAGGTTTTGGATATGTCCGTCCTATTTGGCACTTTTGCAGAAAACGGACAACTGGCGATTGGTGATTTTGATTCGGATATGTTTGATCGGGGTTTCAATATTGAACCGCAAGGTGGTATATCTAATTGGTATTTAACTACTGCGGTACCAGGTCCAGATAATCAAGCGGGTCACAACTGGGAACGTTGGATCAATCCTGAAGCTGATGCTTTCTTAGCAGAAGCTGGGGACTCGTTTGACCAGACTACCCGAAAGGCAGCATATTGTAAGCTGGGAGAGTTGATTTTAGACGAAGTGCCTCAGATTTTCCTATACAATTTCAAAGATGGATATGGATTTAATAACAAGGTGCAGGGATATACCCTCAGCACCTGGGGCTCGATGACCTGGGACGTCCAGAATTGGTGGCTAACGCCCTAATAAGTATCACCAGTAAGTGCAAATAGAATAAGACAAGCCCTCTTACTAAATTAGTAGAGGGCTTGTCTCTATTCTTAATTCAATTTCAACATATGCCACACCCATTCCGGTGTCAAAGGCAGCTAAATAGCTCGTGTCCTGATTGCATCCGAAACGATATTGGAGATGGCTTAAAAATCCAGCATCTCAAAAAAGACGCCTTATGCCTAGCCAGGTGTAGATGATCTCAATAAACGACACAGCTGTGTACGGGCTGAGTAAATCGAGACCGATTCAGTGACCATTAGTATGGATTGCATACCCCCCCAGCAGGGCGTAATTAAACTTCACACCTCATAGGTAATTTTGCCACCCAGCATGGTCAACAAGGGATGGACTTCCTTCATCTTTTCGGGTGGGATTTTGAAAATATCATCCGAGAGCAGCACCAGGTCAGCCAGGTAGCCCGCTTTTAGCTGACCTTTGACATCTTCCTGGAATTCAGCATAGGCGGCATCGCGCGTGTAGGAGCGTAATGTATCCGCCAGGTTTTGATGATGATGAGGCATGCCATCAGCCCATGGTTTACGATTTAGCGTATTGTGCACACCCAAGAGAGGATTTTGACTGACGACCGGCCAATCAGAGCCAAAGACGAGCGTGGCTCCTGAATTGCGGATGTTTGTCCACGCAAAGCTGAGCGGCCAGCGCTCCTTTCCCACCCTGAACTGCCAGATATCACCATTATCCACCGAGGGTGGGGCATGCAGGGGCTGCATCGAGGCAATCACACCCAACTGTTTGAAGCGCGGAAGGTCATCTGGATGGATGACTTCAATATGCTCCACCCGGTGACGGCTATCCCGCACTCCATTGGTTTTCTGTGCCAGGGCATAAGCATTCAATACCCGCCGCACACCACCATCACCTACTGAGTGAACGAAGATCTGCAGGCCTAGCCGATCAGCTTCAAGCACGAGGCGGTTAAAATGCTCCACGCTATAGTTGCTGTCTCCGCAAGTGGTGGGATTGTCGGTGTATGGATCCACCATCAGCCCGGTGTAGGTTTCGATCACACCATCCATGAAGAGTTTGACGCACCCGCCCCGCACAAGCTCGGAATGGTAATTGGTTTTTAATGGCAGAGCTTGCTCCTGGATAGCTTCCAAAGGTGTTTCCACGCGGATGCTATAAGGCACATACATTCTGACAGTCAAATCTCCGGACTGTTCCAGAGACGCGTATAACCCGGCTTGCTCATCATCTCCATCCATGTTATGGACGCTGGTCAAACCCATCTGAGAGGCAATTTTCACTCCCCGCTTTAATAAGCGCAGTTTTGTCTCCCTATCCGGGACGGGTAAGACGGCGGTAATATGCTTGCTGGCGTGCTCTTTAAGCTCACCCGTAGCTTCCCCATATTCATCTAAAACGACATATGAATTAGGGGGGCATTCTGCCCCTTTGAAGATATTTGCTAAACGCAATCCGAGAGTATTCACCCACATGGTGTGCCCATCATAGGCTGTGATGGCAATCGGCCGATCAGCCAGGATGGCATCCAGGTGTTGCCGGGTGAGAGGGGTGAGGCCTGGACCAAGGTTATAGCGCAAGCCAAAACCAGTTAGCCAGGGCGAGTCAGGGTTATCCCTGGCAAAAGTGCGAATGGCCTGGGTAGCATCTTCATAATTGAAGCAGGTCTCGAAATGGATCTCATCCAGGGCCAGCGAGCCATGCTGCATATGGAAGTGGCTGTCAATAAATCCTGGCATCAGGGTGTGTCCACCGCCATGAATAACACGGGTATGGGCAGCCTTCCAATCCTTAACCCCCAGCTCATCTCCGACATAGACGATGTACCTACCATTTACTGCAATTGCCCGAGCAGCAGGTAGCTCGGTATCTGCAGTGAAGACGTGTGCGTCGGTGATGATGGTGTCAGCATCCGTGGGCATGGGCAGTCTCCTATAATTAAACTGGGATGAGTAATTTTAGCATAACCAGATTAAAAGCCTGGAAAGAACGCAATGGACAGTTGAGCGGTAATCGAAGAAACACAGCTTACTTTTCTATCTTCGAATAATAAGAGTTGGATTTTACTATTTCGAAAGGATGATACAGGGGCTGTGCCCATCTGCGCTATAATTGAGCTATCTCAGGAAAGATTGCACTGAATCGATGCCAAACCATTCAAAAATCCCCAATTGGCTGATCGGCGGAGCACTCACATGGCTCGCCTATGCTCTCACCCTCAGCACGCTGCATGTGTGGTTGCTCAGCCAATGGGATGTGCCCTTCACCATTCAGATATATTCGCTAGGTGCAATCGAATCCCTGACCCTGACTCATGTCCTGCTGCTGGGGATGGTCGCACCCGGCTTCTTCCTCTTAGAAGCACTTTCATTCCTGCACATCCACATCTCCTGGCTGGATGCAGCTATTTTTAATTGGCGGACGATGGTGCTGCTATCCAGTCTGCCGGCATTTCTGGTTGGCGCACTGATTGCCACCCGGGATAGACGCACGGTTCTGGTAGGGGCAATTTTCGGCTTACTGCTTTTAGGTGGCTGCCTGCTTTTTGTTCTGAATAACATGCTTGCCCAATAAGCGAACATCCAAGAGCATGATCTCCCGTTCTTCCAAACCATATCTCAGCACACTGGTCATGCTTATCCTTGCTGTACTTGCATGCAAGCTTCCCCAGACTACCAGCTCAACCCCCACAAGCCTTCCGATCACTCCACCTGCAAACCAAACCAGCACCTCCCCAGCTGCCACACAGCGGCCAACCATACCAAACAACACAACAGCACGACCCACAAGCGTAATAGAAGCAGCGATACATCGCATCGCCACCCACCGGGTGTATGGCATCGCTGGATTTTATGACCGGCAGACAGGGCGGAGTTTTATCCCACGCGGAGTGAATTACTCCATCCTAATACCGGTGACGGATCATTACGAAAACCGCCTGTTTGCTCCAGGCTTGTATGATCCCCATCGCACCTTGTCAGACTTCACGGCACTCGCTGCAGCAGGTTATAACACTGTGCGCATCATCCTGGATGGTTGCATAAGTGGTGATACGTGCATCGGATTGGAAAACGGGCAGGGCTTGAACCCGAGCTACCTGGATAATATCGCCGACTTGATGAACCAGGCAAAGGAAGCCAACTTGTTATTAATCCTGGCATCGACAGACCTACCCGAGCTGGGTGGTTATGCAGCACTGGCGAACCAGGGAGCTAACCAAAACTTCGCTTCCCAACGCAACGTGGAGTACCTGACCGCAGCAGGTATCCACGCGGCTCAACGGTATTGGACCGACCTGTTGACCGGGCTGAGCACACGCCACGCCCCTTTAGAAATCGTCCTGGGATGGGAGCTCCAGGATGAGCAGTATTACCAACCCGACCAGCCGCCTTTCTCTCTGGAATCAGGAAAGGTGACGCCTGCTAATGGGCAATCTTATAATCTGGCTGACGCAAACCAAAAGCAAACCCTGGCGGTTGATGGCTTACGCTACTATATCGAACAGCTACGCCAGACCATCCTGACCTATGACCCAACTGGGCTGGTAACGATGGGTTTTTTCGCCCCTGATGCACCCAACCCCTGGCGTGAAGGGGATGAATGGATGGTGATAACTGCACCTCTCCTAAAGGATTCAAGTTTGGACTTCTTTGATTTCCACGCCTCCCCGGGGTCAGGATTGGACCTGGCACAGCTTGCGCAGAACTTCGGGATGGACAACCATCTAACCAAACCTGTGCTGATGGGTGAGGTGGGTGCTTATACCTGGACGTATCTCCGATCATTGACTGGGGCAATCGCCGTTCAGGATTGGATTGCGGCTTCCTGTGACCAGGGTTTTTCCGGATGGTTGTACTCAAGTTATTTTCCCAGTCCCTGCCGGGTTGAGCAACGCCACGTGGAGCTTTACGGATGACCAAAATACCATTCTAAAAGCCATCTCTCCCAACAATCAACCCGATGCCTGTGCCACCACCGTCCTGCCTGGACGCAACCTGGCACTTGGCAAGCCGGTCACCGTCTCAGGCTCTCTGCCAGACCAAACCCCACAGATGGCAGTAGATGGTGATCCGAATAACCAATGGAGTGCTGGCGCGTATCCCACCCAATGGATTGAGATTGACCTGGGCAGCTCATTCTCGATCGGTGAGATCCGCCTGACGGTAGGGCAATGGCCGGCTGGAGAGACGCTGCACCAGCTGTGGGTGGGCACCAGCCTCGATGCCATGCAACAGATATACGAATTCAGCGGGCGTGTGTATGATTATGACGTGCTTAGCTATATTCCTCCGACGGCACTCACAAATATCCGTTATGTGCGCATCGTTACTACCGAAAGCCCCTCCTGGGTGTCGTGGCGCGAGATTGAAGTCTTCGCACCTTTCCCCAGCACACCGACGCCAATCCCAGAACCTACCATCACCCCCACACCTTAAATAAACACAAAGCCTTTCGATTCGGGGATCAAAGCTATCAGAGGGTTTGCCGTCTGGTAGCCGTAAGCATTGCCTGCTATTGAGCTGGGTTAATCATCATACCTCCAGAGTGTGCCTATCCAGGCACCCAACCTGGCAGTATAAAGCGTGACCGTGTATGAGCTCGCTATCAGGAGCAGCAAAACCGCAGGGACCAAACTGGCGCTACTTATTAACGGGTTTATAAACAAGGTAGTGGCAGCATACACCAGCAGCAACAATCCAGCAATCCATATCAGACGCCGATATGCCAGAAGGAGATGGACCAGGTATATCTCGAGTTTCTCACGTGCCAGCTGCCGCCGACCAGTCATTTACCTTGCTCACATCGTTGCGGGTTTCATAAAGAAAATCAGGCTTGGGTTAAAGAAATCTTACCAGTGTCAACGTGATTAAGCAACCGGAGAAATAGATTCCAGACATTACTTCAAATGGCCCTTTGTGTATACATCAAAATCCTTTCCAGGTGCAGCCAGCGCAAAGGTCTCTATAAATTCATCGGGAGAAATGACTTAATAGGTTTCTTTCGCACGCCAGCCGGGTGGAATATTCTCTATGCTTTCGCTGACGAAGGAGCCTGACCAAGCTGTTAATCTTATATTTAGATATTTCTGGTATTATTTAGCGACAATATATGAGGGCTGGAAAATTGGTGTGATCCCATTCATCCACTATAACAGGAATGTTTGTAAATGGAGAAGTGCGGCATGGTAATGACCATATTGGAGGGAAGGGTTTCAAAAGAGAATTGGACTGCCTTCGAGCAGGCATACAAGGAAGGCAGCCAATTCCAGGAGGTCGGATTGGTGCAATCCTTCCTCATCCACAACCTTCGTGAAACCGACATGTGGCGGATCGTAACTCTTTGGGCAAGCCGCGAAGCATTGGATGCCATGCGCCAATCCAATGAGACACCGCGCGGAGTGCTCATGTTCCGCCGTGCGCATACAGAACCTGTGTTATCAATTTTTGACATTGTTCAGCAGATTGAGGCAAAATAACGCCTGCATTCTGGAAACTAAAACCAGGGCTTTGTAAGATTAACAATGTCATCATCTGCCAGTCTCTACAAAAGCTGCTTACCCAATTCAGCCAGGAGAGGAGCATCGATGGAACCTCTGGATGTGATTCGTTCTCAATACAAGGCATCCCTGGAGATGCTCAAACAGGCGATCATCAAGTGCCCGGAATCGATCTGGGATGACCCGGTGGATAAGACGAAATTTTGGCGGATTGCCTATCACGCATTGTTCTACGTTCACCTCTACCTGCAAAGCTCTGAGCAGGAATTCATCCCGTGGGAAAAACATCGCAAGGATCACCAGTTCCTAGGGACGATTTCCTGGGATTCAAATCGCCAGCCTGAGATTGGAGAACCGTTTACCAAAGTAGATCTGCTCGATTACCTTGACTTGTGCCTGCAGCAAGTGGATGAAAAAACAGAGAAACTCATATTGGAGGCCGAATCGGGGTTCACATGGCTGCCGTTCAACAAGTTCGAGCTGCAGATCTACACCCTCCGTCACACTCAACAACACACTGGCGAGCTGATGGAACGACTTGGATCACGTGCAGCTATCGACCTGGATTGGATCGGGATGAAGTATTAATCTGATGTAGTTAAAAATAATGAGGTATTCATATACCGATAACGGATGGTTTTACCCATTCTGTTTAATTTGGTGGCATGATCAGGTAAAGTAAGAAAAAAATGCCTAAGCATATCTATGGGGGTATAAGAAGGCTCACACTGGATACCCAACCAGATATGTAAAGACAAATAAGGGTGTCCCTGTGGAAGCTTGACCAATCTCCCATGTGTAGTCATTTCGAGCAAGCGTCGTGGTCAATTCCCTCAAGTCCTTTTGCGAATACACCCGCAAAAAGGATACCAATCCATCCCAACAGGTTACCAGGGGGACGATTGGAAGCAGGTAAGTCCAGATAAACCTGCTCCAGGAGTGAGGTTTGATGAACGGGGTCACAAAAATGTAGCCCACAAGTGTCATCAAGGGTGATAATAGGAAAATGATGGGTCCTAAGGGCAGCTTCAGGCTAGCTTCGAAGATACCAATTGCCACCCTCTTCTCGACTGCATCCTTTAGGATCAGCTTCGCTTCTTCTGGCTTAAAGTGATGAAATCCTTCAAAGATAGTACGCATCCCCCTGAAGTGGCTGGGAACATCCAACGCGTCCACCGGTTCTGTCAGGTACTCGATCCCTTCCTGTGAGGCGTCATCCCATTTTTGGATCGATTCTGGGTTGGGGTATTTATCAGTTAGTGTTACTTTCACCGGGAGTCCCGCAATATTGAGCTGCGTATGTAAGCGTACCCACGGACCCGTCCCCCCGGAACATAAATCCAGGATCTGCATCGTTTTCGTATTTTGCATCACTTTCCTAAACAGGGGAATGAGATTCTGGTGACCTGGCCCACGCGTCACCACAAACTGAAGATAATCAGTTTGAATCCGGCGAAATACAGTTGGGTACCAGGTTAGATCAGTGAACTCAAAAAGATGTATTTGTCGCAATCATCCATCCATTCGGTCAGGTCAATATCTCTCCCCCCTGATCAGGGACCAGTGTGTGTGGATAATCTTCCAGCTACCATCCATACGCATAAAGACTTCTGAGCAGTTCCAGGGAGTGCGGTGTGAAATGGAACCATCCCCATTCAGTGTGGTGGATAAGAAACGATACACCAGTACCGCCATATCCCCCATGACGGCAACCGTTGGATCGATGAAATCCATAACATCGTAGAAGATCTTTCCCTCCCGTTGTTTATACTCCGCAGTCAACGCCTCTTTTCCATTAATCCGTTGCGGGGTGCCGGTATCAAAGTAAGTCACTCCAGGGGCACTTAGTTCGATGAAACCCCAGGGGTCGCCTGTACGCCAGCGTTCCATCGCAGTTGATTCGAGTGCCATCAGCTCACCCAACACTCCCTCATCTTCTGTTGGAGAGGCGTGAACCGTCAGTGGGATTTCTAGTTCGTCTGGAACCCTGTGCCTGACGGAAGACCAATGGGTGTGAACGATCTTCCACTCACCATTGCGTCGAAAGTAGACCTCGGTTGCATTCGAAGTGTGTTGGGAGACGATCGATCCATCCAATGCTACGCCGGGTAGAAAGATAGTTATACGAGAGGACCGCAGCATCTCCCAAGATTACCACCTTTGGGTCAATAAATTCTGACCCCTGATAATTAACCTTGCCCGCTGTCCTGTTTCATGTAAGCTTGATATTCATCTAGTCCGCGGATAGGTCGAGCAAGACTTGGGTCAATATAACTGATATCATCGGCGCTGAGCTCCACAAACCCCATCGGATCACCATTACGCCAGCGTTCCATGGCAGCTTTTTCAAGGGAGAGGATGTCATCATCCATAATCACTGCTCCTGAACATTTTCTTAATATGGTTTACCCGGCTTACCTGGAGCGATTTACTGGAGGCTTTCATTGCGATGATAGAAACTTGCATCTTCGAGCTATCGGCTATACGAATAATTTCTTCACCCAATCCGCGGCGCGTTCAAGCTCACCTGCCTGTAAAGGTCCTTCCGTTCCTTCCACATAGAACCCTTCGGGCGGGACTACCAGCGTGCCACCTTTTTTCTTTAATCCATTTGCCATGGGTTCGGCAGCATAACCAAATATCTTAACAAAATATGGCAAGACAGGCGTGCCATCAATATTCCCCTGGGTGAGCCGGGTATCGAAGGCTGCCACTTTGACACCTTTTAAACCGTTGGCGGGAATCCTTTTTAGAAAATCCTTCATCACTGCGGTGGCTCTGAACTTCTGGGTGGGAGAGCCAAGAATAAATAAATCCAATCCCACCAAATCTTCCATCTGCACATCCCCCACCCGCTTGATTGCAACCTCTCCCAGTATGCCCAATGACTCCCCAATCACCTGGGCGATTTTTTCCGTATTTCCGTACAAGGAATCATAGATTACAAGTGATTTCATGGGTGGTAACCTCCAGCCAGATTATACAGGGTATTAGCAGGTATATAGTGAAAAATTAACCACGAAGGTCACCAAGTACACGAAGGGTATAGACTAAAATCTTAGCAATAAGCTGGAGACCATTACTGTCTCCTTACCGAGGACTAATTTTCTGCCTCCGGGTTTACGATGGTGGTAATGAATGAATAATCTCGATCAGGTTCCCATCAGGGTCACGCAAGTGTGCCGCACGGATGCCCCATTCTACATGGTCGGTTGGTTCCATAATCAAATGGACTCCTTGCCTTTTAAGCTGCAAGCAGGCTGCGTCTACATCATCAACGGCAAAGACCAGGCAGAATCGATCTTGTGCCGGGCACTCAACGGGCAAATAGGTGGTGCCTACAGCTTTGCTCATTTCCGCCTTGTCAAACAAAGCGATACTTACCTGACCGGTGTTGAAATCCGCATAAGTGTCATTTTCCGATCCGTAAGTGGCCTTGAAACCCATCACATCGCGATAGAACAGGAAGTTGGCTTTGAAATTGGAAACCAATAAGCGGGTGTAATTGTATTTATACGTCATTGTAACCATCCCTTATAGATAATCCAGAACTATTACGCTTTCGCGTTCCCCTTTCGCCCTCGTAATCACCATCAAGGTAATGTCATCGAACTGCGGGGCGTCACCTACCCAGGTGTTCACTTCCTCCAACACCAATTCCAGAATATCCTGAGCAGTCTTTCCAGCGTGTTTAAGGATAGCAGTTTGTAATCGCTCCAGCCCAAAGGATTGTCCAGTTGTATTCATCGCATCGGTAATTCCGTCTGTATACAACACCAGGGTATCCCCATCCTCGAGAACAATCCTTTCGCGGCTCCAGGTGGCCCCGTCAAGCACACCCAGGGGTATGCCGGTACGGCCTAATTCTTTCACAGATCCAGCTTCCCCTTTTAATAAATAAGCTGGGTGGTGCCCGGCGCTACAATATGTAAATGTCCCATCACCTGGATTAAGGATGCCATAAAACAGGGTGATGTATAACCCCCCATGTGTATCAGCCAGGATACGCTGATTGGTTACCTTTATCGTTTGTTCAGGATGATCCGGGTAATCTGCAGCGAAAGTGCGCCACAACGAGCGACTTAGCGCCATGAACAAAGCCGCACTCGTGCCTTTGTCGGTCACATCGGCAACAATCAAACCCAGTTTACCATCCGGCAGGGGTAGAAAATCATAGAAATCGCCCGAGGTCTCGAAGGCGGGTTTGAGCGTCACCGCCAGCTTCCATCCAGGCAGGATGGGGATATTTTCAGGTAAAAGGCTTTGCTGCACCTGACGTGCTTTCTTTAAGTCTTTGGTCAATTTCTCGTGATCCAATAACTGAGCATAGCTCCTGGTACGAACCGTTTGTTGCATATTTTTAGCAATATTTGGATAATACCCAAATCCAATCTCTGCAAATGCGGTCAGGCTTTCACGTAACAGGATACGTGCTCGTTCCACGTCGGCGGGTTCACCCCTGCGGATATGCAGATCCGCCCAACACAAGAGCGACCTTGCCCAGTGGGTATGTAACCCCGAACGTAATTGCAAGGTGGCTAATTTTTCGATGTATTCGAGCGCACAATTCCAATTCTTTTCAGCGGTGGCTATCTCCACTTCACATTCCCATTGAAATAGATTGTCCCAGGCTGAGGGAATGGTTTTCGTGGTCAATCGAACTCGCTCAAGCCAGGCATGAGCCTCATCCAACCGCCCCTGCCGAGCTCGAAGGACAGCCATACGCGGGTAAGCCCACATCTTCTCATTCGAATCATCACTTTCGATGATCTGGATGGCATCGAGGAGCAGGTTCTCGATTTCCTCCAGCTGCTCCTGCTCACCCCAGCGATTTTTCTCCAGCAGGAACCAGGTGATTTCGTCGATCAGGTTTAATTCAGCTTCCAGGTTCTTCTGTTCGCGCCATGCCTGCAGACATTGGCGAAAAATAGTGATGGCAGTCTCCCAATCCCCACGATAGGCGACCAATACAGCCCTGATAAATTTGACCGCCACTCGCATGGCGACGGGGTTGGTAATTTTCTCCACCAGTTCATCCAGGCGGGGTATCTCGGTTTCTATTTCAGTATGGCGACCGGTGCTGAATAAGCTGCTGGTATAGCTCAGCAACCCGATGATTTCCTCCGAAGCTACGCCGCGCATCCTGCCCATCTCGGCTGAGCGGTGAAAGTGATATAAAGCCGTCTGATTATCCAGCAACCAGGTGCGGATCATTGTGCCAAGATTTTGATGAGCGCGCACACCGACTTGTAAAAATCCGTTTGCTTCGACCAGCTCAACAGATTTACGCAATGCATCCAGTGATTCCTCGGGTGTTACCCCTGACAGAATTCCGAGGGTTGCCAGGGTATCGGCCTGTAAATAGTTCGCGCTGAATTGTTCTGCCAAGACAAGTGCACGCTGGCATAGCGGCAGGGCTTTATCAGACATACCATTAAAGTGATAGGCACGTGCGGTTTCGTGCATCAAGCTGGCTTTGCCCTTGCTATCCGGGGCATCTTTTACTGCTTCCAAGCCTTCAAGACAAACACGCAGCCCCTCCGGGCGGTTTCCCGCATACCAGATGATCCGTCCAAGCCGGGAGTACAACAAGGCGACACCATCACTATCCCCCAATGATTTATAGATGTCGATGGCGCTATGCATGGACTGCAGGGCTTCATCAAAACGGCTCTGGCGGTAGAGTGACTCGCCCAACCCGCTGTACAACCTGGCAATTTCATCGCCCGTGCAACAGGTCAGCTCCAGGGCACGCCGGTATTGAATCTCTGCTTCCTGGTTGGCATACGCAGTGAGGGCTACATCCCCTGCCATCAGGAAATAGCTAAGGGCACGTTCTTCCTGACCAGCCTCACGAAAATGGTAACCCAAGATTGCGGCCAACTCTCTTTTCCTATCGGGGTATATACTTTCGATGGCATCTGCCACCGCCTGGTGCAACCTCTTTCGATCACTTTCCAATAGAGATGCGTACGCCGCATCCTGCACCATGGTATGCAAGAAGTTATATTCCAGGTCTGGTTCCACTTTTGAAACCCGGATCAACCCGGCTGATTCCAATGTACCCAGGTCACTGAATAAGCTCACCGACACTCCTCTGCAGTACATGCGAAAGAACACGGATGGGGATTGTTTTTCCGATGACGGAAGCAACCAATAAGGTGTAGCGTGCTTCGGCGGGTAACCGGTCGATACGAGCCAGCAACAACCCGTGCAAATTTTCGGGTATATCTCGTTCTGACAGTTGCTGATGTGCTACCCAGACTCCATTTTGGCGCTGGATGACTCTCCGCTCGATCAGCATGCGGATGAGCTCTTCCACATAAAAGGGATTCCCTTCAGCTTTTGTCAAGATTAAATCCCGGACCAGGTCGGGTAATGCGTCAATATCCAACAGGTTCGCTACCAGTGACCGGCTATTTTCCTCAGACAGGCTGCTCAGATTGATCTCGGTCAGGCTACTACCCAGGTACTCACGGGTAGCATTCACCAACTTCCAACCAGGCACTTCCCGCTCTGGTCGGGTGATCAGGCAGAACAGGATTGGGATCCTTGAGACCAGTGGAAGCAACTTAATGAACTGCTCTATCGAGGAAGCATCAGCCCAATGCAAGTCTTCCAGCACAAGGATGAGCGGGCTTTCTTTGGCAGATGCCTCGAGCAGACGTTGAACTGCTGTCAGGTATTGTGTTTGCAATGCTTGCGGGTCGGTAATACTTGCCCGCTCCAATGCTTTCCCTTCCAGTTTCAGAGATAACAAATGCCCCAGGTAGGGGTAAACATCCATCATTTGCTCGCCGAATAACTTGCTGGTCAGCTCGACCAGGGCGGTGTTCGTCTCTCGCTCATCGCTCCCTGGTGTGACACCGATCATGTTCTTCAGCATATCAATCAACAATCGGTATGCCAAACCCTGCCCATAAGAAACACAGCGCGCAGTCACCCAGCGACCATACTGGAGCTTACCTGTAAGCGGCTTATCTCCTTCGGTGAGCTTCCTCTACTTCTATGGCATTCTGCCATTCCTGGATCAAACGGGTTTTCCCAAGGCCTGGCTCACCCACGACCAGCACTGCTCGCCCCAAACCCAAACGGACAGCTTCACACAATTTTTGCAAAATCGCCAGCTCCTGGTCGCGACCAACCATAGGACTTTCAAGGTCAACAAACCCGCGTGTACGTCCAAGGACGGCGCGGGCAGATTTCACCTGATATACACGCACCGTGTCGGTAATATCCTTTACGTCCAGGGTTCCCAGGTCCTGACATTCGAAGTATGGAGCAATAAAGCGATACGTATTGCCTGTCACCAAGACGCTCATGGCTGGACCGGCAAATTTAATCCGAGAGGTCAGGTTGACCGTGCCACCAGAGGCGGTGTATTCGAACCTGAGGTCATCGCCCACTGGTCCAATCACAACAGGTCCTGTGTTGATGCACACATGTACCGCGAAATCAATATGATGGGTTGCCTTAATCTCGCTGGCGTACGTTTGCATCAGGTCAATGATATCCAACCCAGCCCTGACTGCCCGCTGTGGATCATCTTCGTGGGCGACGGGTGCACCAAAGAATGCCAAAAGTGAATCCCCCAATAATCTCACAATCGTTCCCTCGTACTTATAAATGTCCGGTGCAACCCGATCGAAAGCATTATTAATCACACTCATCCAGGTTTCAAGGTCAAGCTGTTCAGCCAACCTGGTGGATCCAACAACATCCACGACCATGGCAGTGGTGGTACGCTTTTCCCCGAGGTTATCTGGACTGGGGACGACTTGCGTCTTGGAGGCAGTGCGCATTTTCTTTACCAGTTTTCCGGGAACTGCGGCAGTCAGCCGGTTAAGGCGATCAGCATCCAGCGGTGTCTGTTCCAAGACGGGCTGCCCACAAGCCATACAAAAGCGCGCTCCAGGAGGTAGCTCCGTTTGGCAATTAGCACACCTGCGTTCAAACGCCAACCCGCAATTCAAGCAAAAGCGGGCTTTATCCGGGTTTTCCGTTTGGCAGCGTGGGCAAAACATAGAAGGTGGTCCTGTAAGAAATGATTAACCTAATTAAAATCCTATTGATTTTATCATTTTCGGAAGAATTAAAACGGATTTATGGCAGTGAAAACAATTGTATTCAATCAGGGTGAAGGAATGCGATCAGGTGATGAGGGAATCAATCAGCCAGGGTCTCACATGGGCAGTAATCTGACCCACCAACTTATAAATCCTTGTAATACTTCACTAATGGCAGGGCAGCGTATCCTGACTTTTCGTAAGACCTTCGGGCAGGAGCGTGAGATTCATCCCCGCCTGTGCTGACAAAAGCCAGCTTCGCTCCGCCTTCCTTCATCTTTTGAAGCGCAAGGGTATTTAATTCTGTGCCAATGCTGTGATTTTGATAGTCAGGGTGGACTGCGAGCAGCTGGACTTCCCCGGTTTGATCATCATACAGTTCATAGGCGATATAGCCGATAACGGTTCCATCCACTTCTGCGACCCACAGATTAATTTTTGTATTGGTGCTAAGATATTCAACCCCTTCTTTTTGCCTTTTACGCCAATCAGGATAAATGATCGGATAAATACGTGGCCCGAGAATTTTTTCAAAAGAGACGAAGACCGGCTCAAAAGCCAGCAAGGTAAGTGTTATTAGAGCGTCAATGTCACTGCTATTAAAAGGGCGAATTTGTGTATTCATATTCTTTTTCCAGGAGATTTAATCCTCGTACTCCCCAACGATTAGCCTGACGTTTTCAATGCCATCTACAAAGTCGAAAAGTGTGGAGATCAGGTAATAAAAAAAATTGGTGATCCAAACCAGGTTTAATTAGCATTGAAAACAAGTGAATCAAGAAAATGGTGACTAAGCTCAGATTAAGTCACTTTCTTCCTGATCTCGGCACTCAAAAAGTCCATCGCCCACACCACGGCCACAATCGCCCAAATGGCAGTGCCGGCTTTGCGATATTCCAACACATTGATCCTCTGACTGAGGTAATAGCCGATACCACCCCCACCCACGAAGCCAAGGATCGTGCTGATGCGTACGTTTATATCCCAGTGGTAGATAATGTAAGAAATGAAATCCGGGATAATCTGTGGGACCACCGCGTAGAGGATCACCTGGACTGAGTTGGCTCCGGTGGCATTAACAGCTTCGATCGGACCGGGGTCAATGTTCTCAACCGCTTCAGAAAACAACTTGCCGAGGGAAGCAATGGTAGCAATGGTCAACGCCAATACCCCAGCGAATGGTCCAAAGGTAAGCCAGAGGGCAAAAACAGTTGCCAAGACTAATGAATCAAAGGAACGGGTGATATTAAGGAAGGTTCGGCTGAGATAGTAAACTGTTTTCCCCAGCAGGGTATTCCCCATGACATTGCGTGCAGCCAGGAAGCTGACCGGGGCAGCTAAAATGGTACCCGCGGTGGTTGCCAGCAAGGCCATGAAAATGGTCACCATCAGCTCATTGACCACGTCCTTGAGCGCCTGGCTGGGAATTATCCCCCCCATTGGGACTTCTGTAACTGCTTGCAGGTGGCTGGGAGTGCCATCTACAGTCGCATTAATGGGTCTTACCTCAACCTGGGCAGTAAAATCCCCGTTGGCATCCGTTTTCGCTAGCTTCGAGAATAGCGTGTTTCCGCTTGGTAACAGCCATTGAAGCTTTACGCTGTTGTCAGGCGCCATTTGTGAACCCTGGACGGTAATCATGTCTCTTGGATTGGCGCAAGGCACATTGGTGGTGATGCTCGGCCCGCCTTGAGGTGCAATAATGGCCTCTGCCGACCCACAAGGGACAGGGAAAATTAGGTCGAGCGTGGTTTCCGTTGTTTTTCGGGTGGTCAAATCGGGATGCAGGAGATCACCGATGATTTCCTTCCCTTTTGGCAGGGAGGTGATCAGCTTGATCGGATCGATCTGGGTCGTCCGATAGCCGATGCTATAAGCTGCAATTACCAATATAATGGCGATGAAAGTGATCAGGGAGCGTTTAAGGTTGAAATCTTTGGGGTTCACATTACACCAACCTGGCCCTGATCCTGGCGCTGACGAAATCAAGGATCATCACGATGATCATAATGGCGATAAATGCTGCCCCAACGGCGCGGTAATCGCCCTTGAAAATCCATTGGTATAAATAGAATCCAATACCGCCACCTCCTACAAAACCGATGATGGTGGAGGTGCGAACATTGATATCCCAGCGATAAATCGTAAACGACATGAAAGGTGGCACAATTTGAGGAATGACTGCGTAGCGCACCATTTGTGCCCAATTCCCACCCGTGGCGCGTATGGCCTCCTGGGGTCCGGGATCGATTCCCTCGATCACCTCGGAAAAGAGTTTACCAAGCGCGGCAACGGTATGCAGAGTCATGGCAATTACCCCTGGGAAAGGCCCCAGACCAACAATCACCACGAAGACAATGGCGATAATCAGTGGCTCGATGGACCGGACGATGTTGAGGATGGTGCGGGTGAGGAAATAAATCGTCAGGGTGATCACATTGCCACCCATGAGGTTACGGGCAGCCAGGAAACCGAACGGAATGGCAATCAATGCCCCCAAGGTGGTGGACATGAGAGCCAAAAAGATGGTTTCCACGACACCCTGCACCAGGTACGACCCGTTTGTCGAAAGCCGGTAACCGGGCAGTGGGCGGGATTGCACGAGATTCACCCGGTGCTCGAGGGGTAGGGTCGGGTCAGGCGCGGCCGATAATGCGTTGGGTGGAACCTGGATGGCTGCATTCAGGTTGCCCTGACTGTCAGACGAAATCAGTAAAGGCGTGATATGACCCTCACCCATGGGTTGTCGATCTCCAATGGGGGTAGACCAGTAGACTTCAGTTTGAGTGTCAGGCCACAGCCCACTGGCTTGCAGAATCAATACATCATTTATATTGCCACAATCCGGGCTGATACCTATGGTGATGCCATTGATGGTGTTTTTTGCGGGTGGAGGTGTGGGACCACAAGGTACTTCAATAGGAGCCCATGCCGAGTTTGACACGGCCCGGTGGGTGATAAAATCGGGGTTGAACATGGGACGGATGATGGAGGATGCCCGGTCCAGGTTTTTGGTTAATGCGGAGGGGTCGATTTGTGTGACCTGCCAGCCAATTCCATAACCCATCACCAACATTGCCGCAATAATAAATACTATGGATCGTTTTTTCCCTTGTATCAAGCTGACCGCATCCCAGATATTCCACAACCAGACAAGCGCGGGTACCAGGTACCAACCAGGGACGTTATACCAAAAGGTGGTAACGAGTGTAACGATGGTGCTTAAAAAAACCGCTACACCCCGGTAGGGTTGCCCGGCATAAATTTGGCCCAGGCCTGGGATAATCAGGGAAAGTATACCTGCCACAAGCGGAGAACGCTTCAGCTTGTCGGTGGGAGGTTTTTCGACCGTGCTCACCCTTCCTCCACCGCGGTGGCGCGAACTTCCTGTGCTTCTTCCCCGTAGACTTCTTTAAATCTGGCTCGGTCAATCTCTGCAGGCAATCCTTCAAATACTTTCACTCCATCCTTCAGACCAATTACACGGGTAGCATACCGATGAACCAGGTCAAGGAAGTGTAAGCTACAAATGATCGTGATACCTTCTTTATTAAGCAGCTCAAGATATTGGAGAATAGAATGAGCAAGGACCGGATCCAGGGAGGCGACTGGCTCATCTGCCAGGATCAGCTTGGGTTCTTGCATCAATGTCCGGGCAATTCCCACACGCTGCTGTTGCCCTCCCGAGAGAGTATCTGCACGGTTGTAAGCTTTATCGGCTATACCCACCCGATCCAGTGCATGGAGTGCTCTTTCTCGGTCTTCTTTCGACCATACTCCCAGTAAACTCAGCCATGGATTGGCATAACCCAAACGACCAGAGAGCACATTCGTGATGACGCTGGAGCGTTTGACCAGGTTGAACTGCTGGAAGACCATGCCAATTTGGCGGCGGAGATGTCTCAGATCATTAATCGAAGCCTGGGTGATATCTATGTCATCCCACATAATCCGACCTTCGGTAGGCTCTATTAATCGATTGATGCAGCGCAATAAGGTGGATTTTCCTGATCCCGACAGACCGATCACTACCAGGAACTCTCCATCGTTAACTGTGAAACTAAGGTCTTTTAACGCTACAGTCCCGCTGGGGTAAACTTTGGTAAGGTGTTCGATGCGTAGCAATGAAACCCCTCCCTGAATGTACTAAGCGAGGGGAGAGAAACTGTATTTCTCTCCCCTCGCTAGATGAAGGATTTTGAATTACTTGACGTACTGGCTCAGGTCAATCCCTGAGGCATCCAGGTATGAGCGGAACTCATCGTAGGCAGTGTCGTCAACAGGTACAAGCCCACCAATCTGGTAAAGATCATTCAGGGCTGTCTTGCCTGCTTCGGTATCTGCAATCTTCAGCATGGCGGCTGTGATTTGGTCACGAAGATCCTGCGGCATATCCGGCGCATACGACATGTTATCGTTCGGGATAAGAGCTGCGGTCTGGTAAACTATGACTACCTTCTCCATCACATCCGGCAAATCCTGTGCCAGGGATGATGATGTGCGTGCATCCACAAAGGTCGCACCATAATCACAAATACCACCGGCGTAAACTGCCCGCACCACCTGGGTATGCCCCTGGGCGAAGACAGGTGTCTTGATATCCGCGTCCGTCAAACCAGCCTTCTTCAGGTAGATGAGTGGGATGACGTATCCGGATGTGGATTGTGGATCGGTGAAGCAGGGTCGCTTGCCAGCGAATTGCATCAAAGTTGCGATATCGTCTTCCGTGGCAGGGACATTGGCTGCAGGTGTGAAACCCGCATCGGCACGCGCAATGAACTGCGCACCGTAGTGGTCTGATCCAAAACGATTTGTGATCAGAGCGACGTCGGCGTAACCTTTTGAATGAGCGATGATGTAAGCAAAGGTTGCCATCCAACCAATTTGGGCATTTCCGGAACCCATGGCTTCCGTGAGGGCAGCATAGGAAGTTGGAATTACGCCTTTAAAGGTCAGGCCTGTTTCTTGGGCGAGCAAGTCTAGCAGGTCACTATAAGCTGCGGTAATCTCCTGGGAAGTGGCAGAAGGTTCAAAAGCAACGATGATGGGGTTATCAGGAGTGCCCAGTGTAGCTTCAGTAGGAACTGCAGTTGGCTCTACAGGAACTGCTGTTGGCTCTACTGGGACTGCCGTCGGCTCCACAGGGCGCGTTGGCTCGGCAGGGACTGCCGTCGGTTTCGCAGGGGCTGTCGTTGGTTGTGCAGGGGCTTGCGTTGTTGCTGTCGCGCAACCTGATAGGATGAAGCTTGCGATCAAAATCATCACAAGCAAAGTTGAACGTAGGTTTTTCACAATTCGTCTCCTCTTGAAATTAAACTGATTGATAGTAGATTTTTGTAAGGTCGTTTGTAGGTCTTGAAATTAGTTGAATTAGGCCACACCTCCTTGTTATTGGATCATTCACTCACTAGATAGTCAAACTACGACTATCTTGGCTCTTTTTTAAACCACCTAGTATTTTACACCTAATAGTTAAATTTTTATCGTTACTATGGCGAATTTAAGCTTAACAAAATGGTAATTTCAATGTTGGTTTGGTTCGAGGTACCATGATCTACCATGAAACCTGTCCTATAAGCTAATCCTTGTCATACTATGAAGAAAGGGATTCCGTAATCCCGGCCAGCTTCTTCGCCAGTTGCTGCTTCATTTCCAATTGCATCTGGCGCTGGATCTGAATGCGCTGTGCCTGGGGTGAGCCTGCACCATGCAATGACTCGGTCAAATAACCCACGGCATTGCGACCAAGGGTCAGGTTCTCGATAAGCCGTAAGATACGTATACGGTTCTCGGTGGGAATATCTTCACGCCCCTTGAGGTACTTTTCCAGCTGTGGCCCAATTTCTGCGTTGCGGTAATCAGCTTCTGAAGGCAGGGTCACCAGCAGGCCACCCGCCAGGTCTTGCGCCAGGCGAGCCATCTCATAGGTGATGCGGGTGACGTGCTGCTTGCAGACATTCGCCAATAACGCATCACACAGATATGCTCCCGATGACGTGGCCTGGCTTTGGTACGAAGATGAAATCCCAGTGGCATAGATGGTCTCGTTTAGATGGGTCATCTCCACCAGCTTGTCACGGATATGTGAAGCGCGCTCCACACCGTTGTACTCCGCCACGGTCGCAGCTGCCCCGATGAGCACATCCCCCACCCCACTCTTGCACACATAGCTGCGGCGGTGAAAGCTGGTGAAGCGCTCTACCAGCATGGCACTGAACTCGTATTCGCCATCCATGAAGATCATTTCATTGGGGATGAAAGCATCCTCGAAAATGATCAGTGCCTCCTGCCCGCTGTATCCAGCATTTCCAGCATTAATCGTCCCGCCTTCCAGGCAGCGTGTGTCATTCGATTGCCTGCCAAGCACGTAAGTGATGCCTGGTGCATCCACCGGTAATGCGCCCACGATGGCATAGTCTGCTTCATCCGGTTGAAGGCGCAAAGTAGGCATTACGATCAACCAGTGCGAGTTGATGCAGCCTGTCTGGTGGGCTTTGGCACCCCGGATATATACCCCTTCCGGTGTACGGCGGCTGACGTGCAAATAATGGTCAGGATCAGCCTGTTGGGAAGGTGATCGGCTGCGGTCACCTTTCACGTCGGTCATAGCGCCGCCAATCACAACATTTTTCTGCTGCATCTGCTTGAGAAATTCCTTGAGCCTGGCATGATACGTTGTCGCACGCTGCGCATCGATCTCGAAGGTGACTGAGTAAAGTGCGTTAAGCGCGTCCATGCCAACACAGCGCTGGAAGCAAGTGCCGGTCAGCTGACCCAGCCGGCGTTGCATCTCATTTTGCATCACCACCTGTTCTGCAGATGTGGCAATGTGCAGGAAGCGGTTGACCCGCTCAGCGGTGAATGGCGATATCTCGGTTGCCAGCCCAGGATCTTCCAGGGCAAGGTCATAGGTACTTGCCACGGCATTGATCGAAGGGCGAATCATTGGGTGATCGACCGGCTCAGCCACAAGCTCACCCATCAGATAAACCTTCAAATTACGACCCCGCAGGCTCTCGAGATAATCCATTCCGGTTCGGATTGCGCGGGGGTTGATGTCGCTTCTGCGATGTGTGCTCATAGGCTCACTCCATAAAATTATCCAACAATCTATTTATGTTGCAGCCCGACTATACTTTACGATTACAAACACTCGTATAGAATATCATTGCTTGCATGATGGGATTCATTAAAAAGCCGGGAATAGCCTAATCCTACTTCTGATTGTACCTATTTCGAGTCAGGTTTTTTTAGATCAACCTATACCTGGCTTTAATTGCAATTGCGAAACGGATTGGAGATAGGATACGACACAAGAAATAACTTCAGCGGCGAATCCTCCGTTTCGAATGCCTGATGCTGTTTACCCAAAGCAAAATGCCTAATGCTGCAAATGCCCAAAGAAGACTGTTCAAGAGCACCATAATAACTACTGAATAATTCGGTAGTACATTCCGTAGGAATTCATTTCGAGCAAGCGAAATAATTAGCGGCCACTGGAAACCATCACTAATTCCAACCAGTATCTTCCCCACCACGGGAAGGGGTTGGTCAGCATCTGAATTTGCCATCACAACTGAGAAGCTCCAAAAGAAAAACAGCGCGGTCAGGAGCATGTGCAGCAGGGTAAAAATGAGGATGAATAGCACTTTACTTCTTCGGCTTCGTAGGTTAAGCAAGAAATTCTTTTCACGGATGGTTTTGCGATAGGTCATTGGATGCCTACCTCTCTATTTGGCTGAAACCAAGCCAACAACTTGTAACTTCTCTCATTGACAAAACCCAGCTTACGAGCAATTTTCAACGAGCCAATATTGAGTTTCACACAATCCCAATAAGTTGAGCAGCCTAATTCATCGCACCACATGAGCAGGTGCGCGGTAACGAGGGTGCCAAACCCCTGCCCACCACGATAAGAACGCTCGGTGACTACGCCCACTTCCCGCACACCTCCTACGTCCATATCCGCACCTGCCTCGCAGACGAACTCATCTGCATGCAGGATGCATACGTCCAATCCTGTACGCAGGTAATTTTCGAAGTCACCATAACGGAAGAGGGTTTCATCCAACCTGGGGCTCTTCTGGAACAGTTCCCGCCCCATGCGATGCACAGCAAATCCCGCAGGTAGCTTCAAATATGGGGATAAATCGCTGCCACCTGGTGTTCGTTCCAGCTCGATACACTCTGCCCCTGCCTCTGGGTCGGGTGGAAAATTTTCGACATTTTGGTCGCCGTCCCGGAAAGCTAAAGCAACAGTACCTTCCAGCCTGAGCAGCGTGACCATCTGGTGTACGACCTGCCAATCCAACTCCCCGCCAGGGTAGAGGGTGCCATCATCACGCTCCCAAACGTATCCGGTACGTGGGTTGATCGGGTCATCGGTAAAAATCCTGCCCGCATTGCCACCTCCCAGTACTGCCTGGCAGCGGACTGCGGTGGGCATGTGATGGTTAAAAAGGGATTTTAACTGCGGGGTGACCTGAGCGGGCTGTATCTCGAGCAAGGGATGCTCACGCATACCATCACACATCCAGACCATCCCGACCCAGCAGCCCGAGAACCAGGGATAGTTCACCCCGGTGGTGGATTTCGTGCTCCACCACATGCCAGATGATCCAGCGCAGGGTATAGGGTTCGCCCTCAGGAGTTTGGTACAGCTTGTCCAGGTCTCTCTCATCCAGGCTGTCGAGGAAGGGAATAGTCTTCTTACGAACGCTTTCCAGCACCTTTTTAATGGCTTCAGACGTTGGGTGATCAGCTAGCTCAAAGTATGTCCACGGGTCTATTTCCTGCCGGACGACAAAATGCAGCCAGTAATTTTCGCAATCCGCGATATGGAGCATGATCTGCCCCACCGACCATGAGCCTTTGAAAGGCACAAAAATGAGCTCTTCCTGGCTGAACTTGTCGATAGTCACCAGCAGGTCTGCCCGTACCTGGTCCCAGTGCTTGAAGATTTGACCTGGTTTCATCATTCCTCCTCGGATCCTTTCCATATTTATTATACAACCGCTAGACCAGTGAAAGTGGGAAAGTGGTATATCGGCAAGGATGCAAACCACTATCGTGTTTGCCTTGAAGGATTACTTTTCAAATTTTTTATAATCCGCTGGAATTTGTATGCCGAAACGTTGGCACAGGGCTTTGATGTCATGATAATCGTTCTCATCCAGCTCATACCCGGTGTGAAATTCAACCATCTGTTCCCGATTGATGCATTTTACCGGGTAATCTTTGATCATTCCCGTCCCATTCAAAGAATCAAGCGGATAATCCAGGCCTTGTTCGGGATGGTGCTCCCGATCGAGAGTATAGGTATGAATGTCGACCAGGCGCCCTTCGTTATCACCCATCACGAAGTTGCACTCACGCGTATCCGGGCGCGGCACATCCACGTACCCCCTCGCTTCCAACAACGCCCTCAAGCAGGTCACATCCTTATATTCAATGACGATGTCCAGATCGGCATGCTTGCGGGTCTGTTCGCCCAGCAGGGCATCCACTCCCCATCCTCCATCCAAAATCACCGTGATCTGGTTCTGATCGAACAGCTTCACCAGCACGAAGACGTCCTCTATTGTCATCTCAGGCTCATGGAGTTGGGTCATGATTGTTTACACCGACAGTCGATACACATTGCAAGATGCATCATCGGGTCGTTTACGCCCCGTGGATGATGCATACCTGATCCAAAATTCGGCTGCGGAGGCATGGGAAAAGCGGGGATAGAGACATTGAGATCGAGTGGAAGACCATACGAGGCCGAGTCAGTCGATCATGGGATGCACCCGGTGCATCCCATCACAAAGTGGCTTGGATTGGGACAAACCACAGCTGCATAGGGTGACCCGGTTGCGCCGTTCGAACGGCTTCCCATCGGCACGAATAATGGGTATCTTCCCCATGACCCAAAATGGACCCTGGATGGGACCTTCCGAGATAACTTCGGTGGTGATAGCGATCTGCTCAGGGATTTCAGCCTCGATATCTGCATCGCCTTCAGTATGCGTATACGTCAGGGCACCTGATGGACAATGCTCGATCATCGCAGTCACCAACTCACGCACCTGGGGATCATCCGTGTGAGGGACCAATTCAGCGATGCTCGTCATGCGATTCGCACAAAAACCGGACTCCGTGCACAGGTCGATATCGATCCTGACGATCATATTCTTACTTCCCGGGTAAATCTCCCGTCGCTCGGAGGTTAAGCTGATTGGTGCCGACTCGGTACCATCAAACTTTACTTCCAAATGTTTGCCATCACAAAACGGTTTATACCTGGAATGCCCACAACGGCAGAGGAAATAAACCAGCTCCACCTTTAATTCCCCGTCTTTTCTCCAGGTCAAAGGCTCTCCAAATTCTGATACCACCTGCGTCATTCGCACTAATGGTACCGAGCCAGTGACGACATAAGGTCCGTCACTGCATACCTCTATCTGCTTGATGTCGATTGGATTGACCAAGTCTGACATGTCCATCTCCGGTTAGCCAATGCGCCAATTATAACCACAAACGAAATGTAGCGATCTTTGCACCGTGCCTGTCTTATTAGAATTTTTTAATACCTGACCATATATCAGGCTGAAGGTACCAGGCATGTAAGAACCGCATGGATGGCTTTCTCGGTCAGAAGTATCACACATGCGCCTTGTCAGGTTAAGTGAAATCCACTTCATGCATGCTGAAAAAATTTGACCGCCAGCGCTATGGTTTGATGCCCACAAACAAACATTCACTCCCAGGTGGAGCACTGGATACAGTCAGGATAATTTACCCACCCATTTTTTTTTCTGCCAAGGTAAATCCTATTACCTCAGCCGGTGAGAAAGATCATACCGTAGCACAGCCGAGCCCGTGAAATGCACCATCTGCACGGGTTTGAGGATCGTCAGCGTGGCGAGTGCATCCAGCAAGGTCTTTACACTTCCTATATCTTCAGCCCTGGCTGTTCCAAAGCGCAAGTGAGCTTTCTTGCCCATCCAAAGTTTCTCCAGTCGGGTATCGTTGTGAGCAGTGGTTGGGTAGTCGGCATCTGGAGGTCCATCCAGGGAGGGGATGTACTTATACGCTAGCCATGGCCGGGCATTAAACTGCCTGGAAACGACTGCCTTGCCGAGTACGCTTTGTCGTTTCAATGGGGGCACACCCAACCCGTAGAGCATATGCCCCAAATAGGAAGCCTCGCACCTCAGGTGACCATCGGGCATAATCTTAATACTCGAGATATCCGCATACAGCTTGGGGATGCCGAGATTTTCCCTGCCAATTATGATGGGCCAGGTCTGGTTTTCGAACATCACCAAAATGTAGTCACCCGTGACGTGATCCTGCTTCCCATCGAAGTGCGCTTCCACCTGGATGGCAGCAGAGCGGTATCCACCCCCTGCCATAGAAGATAAACCATTATTTTGGGAGAAGACTACCGTCACCAGCGGCTGCTTGCCCGGGTGGTAGCATTTGGGCAGCAAATCAGCCAGGGCTTCTGGGTCGGTCAGGTACTGGAAAGCCAGCACCTCCACCTGCTCATATGCGAACCTGGGAGGCACAGCTCGGTCGAACTGGGGACCCATTATTAGGGGCATGTTGTAATGCTTGGTTGGATCTATTTCCATAAAATATCTCCTATACCTAAATCGTCAATGCGGCAGTTTTTTCCCACCTGTAGCCTGTATTTTTGGGTAGAGCCATTTCCTTATAACTATGATTTATCGTCCGTATACCAAATTTCACTTGCTCACATTAGTAAACCCTGAAACTGCCACAACGTTTCCCGCAGCCTATTTATTAAAAAACCGGTAATTACTCACTAGAATTGATAATAATAGTAGATTATAAGTTGTTCTAGGATGAGATTGCCACGTCGGGCTTCGGATTATGGGAGAAACATTGGATTTTCAGAACGCCCTCCTCCCCCGAAGACCAGCGGGGATTCTGCAATGACGGTTTATTCGCTAGATTTTCTAAAAAATGGTGTGATAAGCATTAAACTTAACTCGGTGAGTAATTACAAAAACCGCATCACCTGAAGGTATTAAATCAGGTGGTACGGTTTATTTACAATGAAACAAATCGATGAATTTTAGGATTTCTAATCCGCTGATCTCATCCCGAAATTACCTTGATCGTACTCATGTAGCCTGTATTTCGTGTGGATTGTATGGCCATATGCAACAAGCCCATCGCTTCAAGCTGGCGTGCCCGCTGCAAAGGTCCTGCATCAATGGTTGCAGAGGTGCGGGACCCACCTGCCTACAGCCCTTCGATAAGCCTCATATTGCTCGCCAAACAATTGCTTCAACCTGGGCTCTTCGTATCCGATGACGAACAGGTGAACGACACTCCCCACCCCCAGCGCATACATCAGGAGCCAACCATACGCAAATAAACCTCCCCAGCCCAGGATGACCAGGATCACCCCGACATACATCGGGTTGCGCGTATAGCGATAGATGCCCCTTACCACCAACTTTTTGGGGGCATCCAATGGGAGAGGCGTACCCCGACCAAAGGTGGCAAAATCCCACACGGTCCATAGATAGATGGAGGTTCCGATGACAAGTAGAAGAATTCCGCTCACCAGCAAGGTTGGATTCGTGGAAATACCCCTGCCACGCATGATGAGCAATGGCATATAGACCGCCACCGTGCCTGGTACCAGGAGAGTGAATAACAGGTTCTTCAGGAAAAGCTTCACTAAGCCGGCTCGGCTTCACTCCATCGGTTGTAGTGCACCAGCTCGCGTAAATCCTTGCGGGTGCGGGTGGATAACCTTTCCCGGGCTGCTTCATCGTAGCTGGCTTCCGGCGGGTATGCGAGTGGGGTCGCTACCACTGTGCGCACGTCTTCAGGGATATGCAGGAGCGCCTTCACCTGCGCTTCATCAAAAGCGGTCATCAGGTGTGTCACCAGACCTAAAGCTGTGGCTGCCAGCACCATGTTCCCGACTGCCAGGCCTGAGTCAAACAGATAATAGTCCTTGCCATCCCGGGTCACATCATCCACCGGTCGTGCACAAACGACGAGGATCACTGGCGCATCCTTGATCACCTGGTTGGATTCCGAGAATGCCAGGGTGAGTTCCTGCACCGTCTGCTTATCCTGCACAACAATGAAGCGCCAGGGTTGGGTATTGCGGGCAGAAGCGGCCAGCTGCCCCGCCTCCAGGATGATATTGATCTTCTCTGGCTCGATATCGCGCCCCGATATGTGTGCCTTCAGGCTGCAGCGTTTACGGATTGTGTCTAATGTGTCCATGATGTCTCCTGTGATGTCTGATTTATTCTGTGATGAGCTTAGTAAATCTTATCGTGATGCTCGGATTTCATAAAATAGTATATACTTCCACCTTTACTGGAATACAGGACTAAATTACCCGGCTAACTCGAACGCCCGGCGCAGCCAGCTCACTATGGTCTCGTCGACCTGGTCCGCATCGATAAAACGCAGCTTGTAATTGCACATGCTGCCAGCTGGCTGTTCGATCAGGCGCTCATCTGCTTCGAGGTTTTTGATGTTTATCCCCAGCTCAAAGCGGGTATTGGTGGCAGGACCTAGCATGGCAAATTGGCGTTTGCGCCGTAAACTGACGTAACCTTTCTTGGGTGCGATCTCAAACTCGCCGAATTGCTGGATAGCGCTCATCAGCTTATCATGGATGGGTCGCAAGATGGCTTTCGGACCTGCGTAGATTTCATCCAGAATGTCTTCCGTTGAGAGGTTTTTCTCTTGAACAATAAGCTGCACGTCTGTCTTAAGTACATGTTGTACCAGCATGGTTGCGTCCCCGTAGCCTAAGCCTAATTTTTCCATCAGCATGCTGCGGATCTCACCGTGTTTCTTCAATCCACTGGATTGGATCAGGCTGGTTAGCTGCTCCAGCGATTTTCCCGTTTTCTTCTGGATGTTCGTAATCTGTGTGGCCTTCGCTCGTTCGACGCTGCTCATTGTCTCTCCTAGTCTTATTTCAACGCTATCTACCTATTGCTCCAAATCTAAAAGGTATCTCATCCTCGATCTTCAAACAAATACTGCTTGGTCCAGCTTAATTTCGATGTTCTTTATGCACTCGAGGGCAAATATTATTGGCTGACGAACCCTCCCTCTTCCGCTTGCTTCATCACCTGCTGAATCGTATCCACCAATGCCCGGGCTGAAGCGGCATCCAGCTCCACTGCCACACGGGCAGAAGGGCTTCCTGCCTGGCTGGTGAAATCGATGTTCAGGGCATATTCCAATGGCATGTCAAAGGGATGGTCATAGCTTACACTGGCCAAGTCCACCTTGACCCAGCTTGCACCTGCTTTTCCACTACCGCTAACCTTCACTTGTTGGGCAATCATGGTGCACATCTTAATCTCCTTTGAGCGTTCGATCCAGAAAGGCAATTACCTGGTTCCAGCCATCCACAGCCTGCTCCTGGCGATAATTTGGGCGGTTGTGGTAGAAAGAAGCCATGACCGGCAGCATCATACCGGTGAAATTCATAGATTTTGCCGTTCATTTTAAGGGCTGCTTCCAGCAGGTTCACCTGCTCAGGGGTGGGGCTGTGATCATCATTGCCAAAGATGCCGAGCACCGGGCAGGATAGGTCGGCAGTGTAATCCACCGGCGCAACCGGCTGCTTGGGGGTGAGCTCTTCGGGAGTCATGGTCACGCGGCCACCCCAGCAATCCACCACAGCAGAGAACCCGGGGATACGGCAGGCAGAAAGATAAGCATGCCTGCCACCTGAACAGGTGCCGAACACGCCCACCCGGCCGTTCACATAAGGCAGAGCGAGCAGAATTGCAAGGGCAGCTCCGACATCCCCCAACACCTGCTCATCGGCGACGCCGCCGGCACCACGTACTTTAGCAGCCACATCCTCCGGGGTGCCATGCCCATCACGGAAATACAGGTTCGGACAGATAGTCACATACCCGGCTGCAGCGAATTTACGTGTAGTTTCCCGATACCATTCATCCCAACCAGGAAGATGGTGGATGAGTACCATCCCAGGGTAAGGCCCTGCACCAAGGGGACGGGCGAAATAAGCATTGATCAGGTCAGCATGGTAGCCGGGCAGGATGACCGTCTCTGCCAGCATGCCTTCGTATTGATCGGTGGTGACCATGAAATCCTCCAAAACCAGAGATGACTTACCAGGTTTTTATACCACAAAGTCGGTTAAAACAAATCGAGTTATTTCTAAATGTTTCCTGATAATTGCTCATCGTTCCATCCATCCTGGAGCAAAGCACGATGATCGATTCTTATGGACGAAACACGTAGGAGCATATCTGGCAATAGGTTTGAAATCCAAGCGAGCGATACATGCTCTCTCCCATCTCAGAAGCTTCAAGCACGCCAACTTTGTACCCCCTGAGGCGGGCTTGCAGGAGTGCTTGCAGGGTAATCCATGCACCTACTCCCCGACGGCGCGCTTCCGGAATGGTGGCGACTGAATAGATCCCAGCGACACCTGCTCCCAGGAAAAGCAAGCAGATAGTAACAGGTTTATCGTTTAGCCATCCAAAATAAGGCAGCACAAACTCTGCGTCCGTCTTGGATAGGAAATCATGCCAGGCTCTTACCACGAATTCTTTATCAGCCGGAATTCCAAACCCTTGCGCCATGGTGCGACACCATGTCCATTGGGTGTCATCATCTTGAGCAAGGCGGATGGATAACCCAGGCATTTCCCGCAATCCCTCGTTTAACCTGGCCAGCTCCACTGCCATGCCAGGCCCATTTTCATCCACCGTAAAACCAGATTTAACCAGATGCTCGGCCAGGTCAGTGGGTTGGGTGGAAGGGCCCACCCACCATAACGCAGGCACTTTTCTCACCTTTGCATCCAGGATGATAGCCTGGATGGTCGCATCCACTTGTTCGGGTGAAAGCCTGGTGTTCATGATGCTGTTAAAAAATGGTGTTGGAATATCGACGATCGACCTCGTGAGCCCAGGTGGGTCATTCACGGACATTCGACCCATTTTACTGAGTTCAGGAACCCAGGCTTCCAGGTTCGCTTCGATGATGTTAATCAATTCGGTTGATGTGAACTTCCTGATCCTATCCATCCGATACCCTCGATATGACTACCCAAGATGTAAAGGGAATTGTGTTGCAAGTGGTTTCTCTATAATTATACACATCGGCTGGTGAATGAGTATCACAGAGGAGGTCACCTTTAGGAGCACAGCATAAGGAAGTATATCAATACCACAACCCGAATGAGAGGCTCCTGTTGCATTTTTAACTCGTGAAGGTACGATTTTTCACTTTCCATATTCGGTCTTTAGATTAGGAACAAGCAAGTGTGTGTAATTTTTGAGGACTGTCGATTGCCCACTGCCACATCTCCAATCCTTGACATGTCACTTCCTCCCGGGTATAGTCCCCGGTATGAAAAATACCGCCACCAACCCAGAAAAAATTCGCCAGTTCTACCTCACCATCGCAGTGGGCTGCGCCATGTTCGTCGTCCTCACCCTGGTTGCCATGCTGACGTACACCGGTGGGACACCTTCTGATCATATTGCGCTTGGTTATTCCTTCACCCAAAACTTCCTCAGTAACCTGGGCATGCTGACTGCCGAGTCGGGCAGGCCCAATTGGGTCTCGGCAGCTTTATTCTTCATCGCCTTAGCTGCTGCAGGTGCCTGCTTGGTGATCTTCTTCATCTTTTTTCCACGCTTTTTCCAAAATAAGCGGCTCACAAAGAGTGCTGAGCCTGATTGGCTCCGTCCTGGGTGGGCTGGCAGGGATCAGTTTTATTGGTATCGCATTTACCCCAGCCGACATTGCCAGACCAGGCCATGTGTTTTTTGTAATGTGGGCATTCAGGCTGTTCCCCCTGGCAGTGCTGTTTTACGTCCCGGTCCTGTTCATGGATAAGAGTTACCCGAAAGTTTATGCCTGGATCTTTGCTATTTTCTGCTTGATGCTGATTGGCTACTATTTATTGCTGACAAACGGACCCAGCTTCACCTCCCCAGGGGGCCTGGTGATACAGGTGGTCGGGCAAAAGGTGATCTCGTACGCCTCCATCCTCAGTATTGGCATCCAATCAATGGGTGCGTACAGGTTCCTGGGAAGAAGTAGACTGCAATAAACCAACTATTACTGTACGCTAGTCTCCACGGTCAGGTGCATTGTAGCGCCGGTACACCATTTTGTTGAAATTTCCACCCACATAATTGAGATCTGACCTTTTAGCGATAGTCTTTAAAACCAGTGTCTGCTCCTTACAACCAAACCTCTCGCTGAGCAGAAAGCGGATTTTTCCATCCATTCTAAAAACCACACAAACCGGCTGTGAGTAGTTCATCCCCCAGATCTCCTCCCATCTGAGTTGAATGGGCCGCTTCCTGAACCAGTACTTCACCACCAGCTCTTCCTGGTCACAAATCACATTTTCAGCATACACCCGGAAGTCGTTTGGAGTTTCATTCAGTGAAAACATCCAGACTAAGAATACCAGGATATATATACCCTCCAACACCGGTGAATACTTGTGAATAAAATTAGCAATGATCAAAAGGGTCATTATTAGTGTGGTGATGACCAGCACAATATATCTCAGCCAAAGTCGTCTTTTATTCAACCTGAATTTTCCCTGCCCATCTAAGGGATTCACCGATGATAACGGGTCCAAATTATAAACCGGAGTGCCAGGTGTAGATGACCTTTCTTCTACAATATTTGCCACCCAACCCCAGCCTATACTTGCTAATCTGACTGGCAATTTCCAATCTTTAGACTTTATAGCCGATTCGAGTAGCTCCTTATGTCCCTCCATCGCAATCTCAGCCAGAACCTCACCATCCTCACCGACGACTACCCGCATGAACTTGTATGTGATCCGTGGGTGCAAGCGGAGAAGAACTTCCTCCACGGCTCCCCTGATCTGGTCACAGGTAATCTTAGTATCCAGGAGCATGAATTTCAATGTGTATCGTTTCATTGAGGCTTCTCATGGTCTTCACATTTAGTTTATTGCTAACAACGTCTGGCGAATAGTTCTTTGGTAAATCTTATTTTCTAATTCCATTCCTAAGCACTTCGCCTGGCAAAGCACCTGAATGCTCGTCCCCCGCCACCACCAAGACACCATTCACAAACACATAGTCGATCCCTTCAGGGTAACGATGGGGGTAATTTTCGAAGGGATAGGTGTGGGGATACAAGTTTGTTGCACGGTCATGGATGCGTTCCATGTCAAATACAACGATATCCCCCCATGCGCCAGGACGAAGCACACCGCGATCATGAAGCCCCAATCGTTGGGCGGGGAAAGAGGTCATTTTGCGGACAGCCTCCTGCAAAGTAAGCACTGGCTCATCGCGCACGTACCGTTCCAGCACACCCGGAAATTCGCCGTAGCTGCAGGGCTGGTAGGGAAGCGGGTCATTCAGGAAACCGTAAGGAGCTAACACCTGGCCATCCGATGAGATCATCACTGCCGGGTGCTGAAGCAATAAGCGGATATTTTTCTCGTCAATGTAATCAAAGATCGCGTCTACCTCGTGACCGTTTTCGAGGATCAGGTCTAAGTATGTATCGAATGGATCGCCACCTAGCTCATGGGCTATCGCCTGGATAGTCTTCCCAACCAGCTCCGGGTTCCTGGGTGCGTGCAGTAGCGTGATCCTGTGCCATTGCCCATGCTTCAATAACCCGACCGGTCCAAAGGCTGGTTTCCGGTCCAGGATAATCTCATTACGGATCTCGAGGCGTTTCACTGGATCCCGAAGCAAGGCAGCAATTTCGTCTGCAGGCAGGTCCTCCAGGTGTTGAGGCAAACCAGCGGAAAGGCTTGGACCGAGGTCGGTATGGACATCATTATCCACGGTTACATCCTGACCACACGCGCGTGCCTCGTCCACCAGCCGTAAATTAGCGCTGGCATCACATGGAGCACCAAACTTGGGTGCATTATGGGAGATCTGTACCGGGATACCCGCCTCATGCCCGATGTGGATGGCTTCAGCCACTGCTTTCAGGATGGTCTCACGTTCACCCCTGATATGTGAGGCGTACATACCATGGTACTCCGCGACCACCTGGCACAAAGCAACGATCTCATCCGTTGTGGCATAACATCCGGGTGGGTAAACCAGACCGGTGGACAGTCCGAAGGCTCCGGCTTGCATGGCTTCAGAAAGGAGCTCTTTCATCTGGGCAAGCTCAGCCTGGGTGGGTGCCCGCTCATCCAGACCGATAACGGCTGTACGCAGTGCTCCATGACCAGCAAGTGAAGCAATATTGATTCCTAAACCATCCCTCTGCAGGGTTTCCAGATATTGGTCAAATGTTCGCCACTCCCAGGTGATTTCAGGCTGGGTGGAGATGGGTCCCCACTGGAGGTGAAGTTCGGTGAGGTGAGCCTCTCCCACTGGAGCCGGAGACATACCACAATTGCCAATCAGCTGGGTTGTAACACCTTGGCGGACGGCACTCTCCGCCTGTCGATTGACCAGGATCGAAAGGTCGGAATGGGTGTGGATGTCGACGAATCCGGGTGCGACAAAGCGACCAGCCACATCGATCGTGTATGCCCCATGTAGCGTACCCGCTGAAGCTATTTCTGCAATCTTCCCACAGTGGATGGCAAGATCACCCCAGAACCAGGGATTTCCACAGCCATCCAGAATTCGGCCATTGGCAAGCACGAAGTCCAAAGTTGTCATCAAGTCACCTCATCAGGAGTGTAAAGCTATTATATATGAAGAATCCGGCAGTCGCAGGTCTAACCAAAAAAACCTTCGGGAGGTCAAAACCCTGCGTTGTATCCAGACGGGTTTGTTGATACAATCCTATTCATGGATCCCCAGCTGCTCACTTCTGCTTGCAACTTATTTAACACCTCACCCGAGGCACTCATCCCACTGTCGGGCGGGCATTACAACGCTGTTTACCAGTTCCCTTCAGGATTCCCCAGTGGGGAATATACCGGCATCCTGCGCATCGGTGTCGAGGACTGCCCTCCCAAACAGACGTTAGGCATGCTCGAGTGGGTACGCTTCCTAAGCCTTGAGGGAGCACCAGTGGCTGCACCAATTGCCTCGATCAATAACCATCTATTGGAAAACCTCAAACTCTACGGCACCCGCTATACCATCACTGCTTTCAAGAAAGTTGAAGGCACTCTGGCGGAGGACATACCAACCACCAAATGGACGGATGAGCTTTTCAAGTCCATTGGCCAGGCTGCCGGTACGCTTCACGATGTATCAAAGCGCTACCATCCATCCCGACCCAACCTCAAGCGCCCAGCCTGGTTCGATGGTTACGAGATCCAAGAGGCGACGCGTCTGCTGGCCAGCTCTAGCGACCCAGCCAGACAGAAACTCACCACGCTCCTCGAGGAGCTGCAAAGCTTACCCACCTCCCCGCTTGATTTCGGCCTGATCCACAATGACCTGCACTTTGCTAATTTCCTCATCCAGCCCGATGGCCAGGTGACCATCATTGACTTCGATGATTGCGGTTATGGCTGGTTCGTTATGGACGTTGCCATGGCACTCTTCGATGTGCTCGTTGTGTACGATCCCCTGGATGAAAATGAAAGCCAACGATTCGCCCGTCAGTTTATGACCAACTATCTCTCCGGGTATCGAAAGAAAAACGATCTGGCTCCATTCTGGCTGAGCCAGATCCCACACTTCCTCAAACTCAAGGAGCTGTGCATCTACGCCGACCTGATGGGTCGTCCGGAGTTGGCTAAGCCCGGCACATGGGTGGGACGATTCATGCGAGGGCGCGCCGAGCGTATCGCCAATGACCTGCTTTACGTGGACATCGACTTCAGTACCCTATGACTTCGACGGTACATAAAGTAACTTGCTTTATTACCCATCGAGTCAGTCAGAACACCGAGCTGTTGCTCTTCAGGCATCCCAACGCTGGAATTCAAATCCCCGCGGGAACAGCCGAGCCTGACGAGACGCCCGAAGTAGCGGCCTGGCGCGAAGCTGCCGAGGAGAGCGGATTAACCGGGCTGGAGCTGAAATGCCTGTTGGGTGAGGAGGATGAACCCCCACCACCCGGTCAGGCCCTGGGCGCACTTCCGCAACGGGATACAAGTGAAAGTATTAAGGCTGGCTAACGGCTTTACCCAGGTGAGCTACGAAGAGCCTGACCGCTATCCCGACCCACAATACACGACTTACACCATCACTGGCTGGGTGCCTGACGTAGCTCTGACCCACCGACGCACACGTCATTTCTACTTGTTCGAACACCGCAGCTCAACTCCCAAATCCTGGTCCGTAACCACCGATAACCACGTCTTCCAGCTATTCTGGGCAGCATTAGAAGACCTGCCATGCATTATCTCACCGCAGGATGGCTGGCTGAGATGGCTGAAGGATATTTTATATACTCAGTGCTAAACCGTCATTCCTCTGCTTCACTAGCGGACGATCATTGGCAAGAAAAGAATCCCCGGACCAATGATTGGCTGAAGCGGGATGTTGTAATGCACGATCTCGCTAACCACCTGGATCTCCGGACTGGTGTGTGTGGCGTAGCCAGGGGCGTTAGCCCACACCCGGTACAGCCCCGGTGGGACGAAGAAGGCGTAGTAGCCATCACTGGCGGTCACCTGCGGATTGACCTGGTTCTCGTAAAAATCAGCTGGCCACTCGCTCCAGGCCTGGTAATCCTCGTCGTAGACCTCGCAGGTAACCGTGGCGCCTGTGACTTTGGAGTTTATGCCCTGGGTAGCGTTGTAGACGTAGCCATCCGGGTCGATCAACATCGAGCCAACCAGCAGCTCCCAGCTGATATTTCCTTCATCAGGTGGTGGGGGTGTATAACAAAGCTCCAGGGTGACCTCGGAGGCGCTGACTGTGGTGCTGGCGGTGCATTGGGAAAAACCGGCTGATTCAAGCCCGCATTGCAGATCGACGCTGTCCAGGATTGATTGCAGGCTACCATCGCCCATTTTCAACTTCCCCGATTTGCAGGGCACGGCGAGATTAAACGTCTTCTTAGTGCCTTTAATTGAAGCATTCGCCAGTTCGCCGACCTTGTTGCCCTCACAGTCATAAGCAATGATGTAATAATTCCCCGATTCCAGCTTGAAGTTAAGCGAATCGCCTTGATTCATAACGAGTTTACCGGTCAGATCAAGCATATCGACCGCAATACGCTTTTCTACCACCGGATCGGATTCAGCTCCTGTCTGATCATATTTGCGGATTATATTGAAACGACAAAGGGGCATACTACCACCGTAATTCAGCGTGACGGTGGTGAGTGTATCGGTAAAAATGAAATCTTCGCTTAATGGGGCACCAAAGGGGAAACCAGCAGGATGGGTGGAGTGAATATAATATCCACCGTCCGAGTCTCTCATCACCAAAGCTGCATCACGTTGCGTATAGGGAAGTTTAATGTCGAAAGTGCTACCGCTTTTGATCTCGGTTGTACTGGCGACGAAATCTCCACCGATTGCCCCATTCGAAGTGTAGTACATTTCGGTGAAGCTGCGGTTGGTTGTGTTATACACGTTCACAGTGTGCTGGCCATTCTGCTGGATATCCAGGTTCCAGTCATCACTGCCTCCGACTTGTGTCCTCTGCCGATCGACGACATTCCCACTGCCGGAGAAAAACAATATATCGTAGTAACCCGCATCCATTTCAATTGTCCACGTTTCACTGATTCCTATTTTGTTCAGTGAGGCACCCGTCCCAAAGTCGGTGTACATACCCATCGTCCCAGCGATCGGTTCTGCGATGCGCACGGAAGTAGCTGCCTGGGAGTTGGAGTTATGGATAAATACTGTATTCGATGGGGCATCTGGATCATTCGCCACGGGCTGGGGGAGTAAGGCCATGGTAGTTAACAGAGAAGCAGACTGCTCACCTGTGGCAGGTAAGAGCTCGCTGCGCATCGGAACTGTGACGGTGAAGGTCGTCCCCGGGCGCACCCAGATAGGCATTTCCAGGTCGCCATCCAGTGTGGCGCAGCCGTTCGCATCGCGCATCCGCTGCGTGTACGAGCGCCCGTGCATGTCGTAGGCGATCAGCACACCCATCGGGTCGAAGGGCAGGCTGCTGTACACCTCCAGCGGGAGCAGAGGGCTGGGCAGGCTGGTCTCGCCGTCCAGCTCAGCCAAGGCGCTCAGGCTGTGCTCCCCATCCGTAAGCGGTACCGACGGTGACCAGGAGAATGAGTCGTCCGTAGCCGCGATAGTCTGCCCGATCAAGACCCCGGCATCGTAAAAAGAGACCGTCGCACCTTCGTGCAGCCCGACCGCTGAAGACGGGCTTATCCCGAGCAGTCACCCCGCAGCGCGGCCAGCTGAGCACTGGGCGTCCCATACCACCCTCCCAAGGGCTGTAGTTCACCCCGTCAGAAACGGAAGCACCAGTAGCCCTCCGGATTATCCGCCATCCCGCAGGCATCCTCCGCAGTAGAGGTATCCGTCGGGCCACTCACATCACCCCACCAATTGCGCCGTGCGTCGATGCAACCGTCCAATGGGTAGCGGTTTTTGATACCCATCTGCCCTGTACCCACGAAACGGTTGTGCGGTGAGACCACAGGCGCAGCCTGGAAGGTGTTGACAACCTCCACCCCAATGGTGTTGCCCTCGAAGTAGTTGCCGCGGATGGTGGGTGAGCCTTTGTTCACCAGCACACCCGACGGGCAGCCCTGGATGCGATTGTTTTCAATCAGCACGCTGCCGGTGGTGGTCGATACTTCGATGCAGGTGTCGCGATGGTCGAAGATTTCGCTCTCAACCAGGGTCAGGTTTGAAGTGTTGTAAACCCGGGCACCCGATCCACCGGACTGGCTGATCTGCGATTGCCGGATAACTACCGTAGCACCACTGTCCGAGTCCACCGTTGGTCCGAAAGCAGCAGAGGAGCCACCCCCGTAATGAAAGATGGCATGATCGTAGGTGCCTCTGACCTGAGCACCAAAGTGGTCGATCATGCCCCAATCACGCTTTGCCGGGCTGGTGGCAGTTCCATCGTTATTGGTGTCACCGCCGATGCTGTCATCCTTCAAAGAAGTAAAAATGATCGGTGCTTCGGTAGTGCCCGTGGCGGTCACCACCGTGTTGTAATAGAACTGGATCGTGTTCTCCAGCTTGATCACCGTGCCAGGCTGGATGTTCACTGTAGTCGTAATCAACGGGTTCCACACGCCTATGTTGCACCACGCACCCGCCGCAGGCACTACGTAAGGCAGGTCATCAGCATACCAGGTGTTGTTGCCAGCCACGTTGCACGTCACGTAGAAGACATAGCCGTTGATCTGGTTGTTGGTTGCTGTGTTACCACTCAGCAGCGGGTTGAGCGGGGCGATGTGCAGGATGGGGTATTGGGTGTAGCTAAAATCGTTACCGATTATCGCCGGGTGGCACTCGCTGATATTCAGGTCGCAGGCATGCAGGCGGATGGCCTCCCAGGTGATGTGATCGAAGGTGTTGTTGGCCAGGCTGGCGTTGGACTGCGCCAGCACCGCACCGCGCGTGGCGCTGTAGCGCAGGGTGGAATCTTCCAGCACGAAGGACGAGGTGTTGACGCACAGCGCTCCCGATACGCAGTAAGCGCCTGTTTTATAGGCATTACCACCGTATTCGATGGTGGCATATTGCAGGTGGCTGTATTGGCTGCCGGAGCGGAAGTCGAGCACACCCCAATCCCCAGGTGCAGGGGTGGGCTGGTTGGAAGTGAACAGGATCTCCTGCCCGGGTAGGCCTTCAGCGATCAGCGTACCACGTACGTACAGGGCATAATTGCCGTCGAAACGCACCTGTACACCCGGATCGATGGTCAGGGTGATATCCGGATCAATGGTGACGTCACCCACCACCAGGTAGGGGCTGCCTGACAGCGTCCAGGTGGTATCGACAATGATCGTTCCGCTTACCTCGGTATTTGGCGCAGGCATCTGCATCGTGCGCGGGATAGGCAAGCCACAATCCCACCCCAAGTATCAAGACAAGCAAAAAAACACAACTCAGCGTTGCTTTCATGATGGGCTCCTCCTATGTGTAGACGAAGTGGCTGCTTATTCCCCAGCCAAATGATGACTATTTCCCTCCATTAATTCAACGAATCGTGAACTGTAATAAAATTATAGCGAATTCCCTGGAGCAATGCAATAGGTATCAGGGTTTATTCGGGAAGTCAAATGTACTCTGGAGGGCAACCACCTCTACCAGATCGATTTCAGCCATATGGCTGACTTTCACAGTGTGTCTGGCTTCAGGTGAGGGAAAGTGGATCCCTCACTGCCAACTTATACGACTAGGAGGCCACTACTTCCACCGTGTTGCGCATGCGGATGGTCACACCCACTGCCAGTGCCAGCGAGAGCAGGTACAATGCCCCATAAGGGGTCATAAAGCCTTTCTGCATCGCATACACCAGCACAGTGAAAATCACGAACAGGATCAGCTGCACCCAGGTCCACATACGCAGCTTACCCAGATATTCCTTGTCCGTGCCACGCTTGCGGGCGACACTTCCCAATCCGACGAAGAATAAGGCGAAGAACAGGAACTCTGTGGAAAGGTTGAGCTTGTCGAACCAGGCAGGTGGAGTGAACCCGCTCCACAGGTTAATCCATGAAGGTATCGGCCACAAGATGGCTACCCCGTTGAACCATAGTATCAGGTCGAGCAGGATGTGCATCAGGATACCCACGCCTAATCCTACTCCCAGGTTGCTCCAACGGGGTTGCTTTACCAGCTTACTGATTACGGAAAAAATAATGACCACCGCCAGCACCATGAACAGGCTGTGGGTGAAGGTGCGATGCAATCCATCCGTGGGCAGCTTTAGCAACGTGGCAACGGCAACGGCCAGGTTATCCGCGTCGGGCAGCAGGCTGCCCAGGATAATACCCAGCATAAGCCAATTGCGCGCGGGTGTCCACTTTCGCACCGCTATGCCAATCAAACTGTGAATCCCTGCTTGTGCCATGGTGTATCCCTCCTTAAGTTAGATTGATTGTGATTGTGTTTAGAGCGTAAAGAATGAACCTGAATGATGAATAAAGGAAAATTTCCCGCATCCATATCATATTAGCATATTTGACCTCCCAAATCAATACATTTACCAACCAAAAACACCAGTATTAACCTAGATCGCTGATGCGACCCATGAGCACAGCTCTTCCTCGGGCTCACTGGTTCAATGGTTGCCTTTCCCATCATTTTGCTGTATATTGAATGGGAGTTGATATCATCCTTCGAGTGCCTGTTTGGGTGGTCAGGTAATCAGTAACCATAGTTAAGTGTAGGATATTTTTTGGGGAGAGATAGACATGAAGCATCAATTAACCTTACCGCACCGCTGTGCACATGGGTTATGCCCCATCAATGGCTTGCGCGATCTGGTTCACTGGCGCGCTGGCAGGGATTGGTCGAATGAGTTCCTTTTTGGTCTCTGTCAGGGGGGCGGTTTTGCATACCTGCGATTTAATTTCGCTGACCCACCACGTCAAGTCTATTGGGGTACAGCCAGCCCCCGACAACACAAATACCTGGCAGAGCTGCTCCAGGCGCCTTACACTGAGCTTGAAAACAGGTCCTTCAAATATAGCTGGAACAAAGCTATGGAAGCTGTAGACCATGGGACACCTCCGATCCTTGGACCCCTCGACATGTTCTACCTGCACTTCTATGGAGAAATCTATCATCGACGACACATCCCAATTCATTACTTGCTGCTGGTCGGTTATGAAGGCGATAATGCATACTTTCATGATACAGGTATGGATGATGTTCAAGCTGTGCCATTGAAAGAATTGGAACTGGCCTGGGACGTGAACACTCCTGGGCTGGGTAAACGGAACCGGTTGGTCATCTTGAATATCCCAAGTGAAATTGCTTCCTCAGATGCACTTATATGCAGGTCAATCGCCGATGAGTGCAAAATGATGCTTCATCCACCCGTCAGTATGATGGGGATCCCTGCCATGCAAAAGGTATCACGCGAAATCGCAAATTGGCCTCAGGTGCTGGGCATGGAGACAGCTGAAAAGTGTCTTCAGCAGGTACGCGAATACCTGAACTCTCCACCCGATCTAATGGGGAGCCATTTGACTGCCGGGCGGGACATCTACATTAAATTCCTAGAGCAAGCTGGGGAAATGGCTAGCATGAATTTTTCTGAGGCGATCCAACAATTCCAGCAAGCCATGAGCGTGATCCCAAAAATTGCTAAAGCCATCCAACAGGCTAATCTTGCTGAGGCAGCACATGGCTTCGCCAGTATTGCGGAGAAGGAAAAAGCAGCTTACACAATATTGAACCAATGTATGGGTGAACTGGTTAATCCTATAGTACAGTAAATAATAATGACGCTTGTTATCTTCAGCATATCCCTCTATCTGAGGCGATAAGAAGATGCGAGATCCTGGAGGTATAGATGAGAGCTATCCACCAGAGAACCATTCTACGCCTCTTCACCGGGACCATCGTGCTGCTCCTCCTCACAGCTTGCAGCAGCATATCACCTACTCCAACAACCCAATCCAACTTTACCAGCCACTCCTACCGAGGACCTGGGTGGTTTATCCTCCGATATCATTGCAACCTTGCGTAGCCTGGAGAAGCTGGATGATTATCCGTTCTACGTCATGTATTATGTCTGGCGATTATGAAACCCCGCGCACCGGTTCCATCTCGCTTAACGAAGCTGACTTCTCCTGCTCACTTTTTGCTGCCCTGGGGGAGGCAGGTGACAGTATTTTACGGTCGTAACTTCGATTGGGATTTCAGCCCGGCAATGCTACTATTCACCGACCCGTCCGATGGTTATGCTTCCGCTTCGATGGTCGACCTGACCTTCCTGGGGATCAGTCCCGTTGCTTCCCGGACGTTGACCGACCTGCCCCTGGTGGCGCGGACAGCCTTGCTCAGCGCTCCATCCATGCCGTTTGATGGGATGAACGAGTACGGGCTGACGGTTGGCATGGCGGCCGTGCCCGAAGAGTTCCTGGATGATGCCAGTTATGACCTATCCAAGCCTAGCATAGGTTCTATTGGCATCATCCGGCAGATCCTCGACCACGCCCGGAATGTGGATGAAGCCCTGGAGCTCTTTACCCAATACAATATCGACTTCTCTGGTGGTCCACCGATACACTATCTCATCGCTGATCCGAGTGGAGAAGCAGTCTTGATTGAGTTTTATCAAGGGGAATTGATCCAGCTGCCCAATGAAGTCCCATGGCACCTGGCGACTAACCACCTGCGTTGTATCGCCGAAGGGAATGGCGGATGCCTGCGATACCAAACTATTTCGGAACGGCTCAGCATGCTCAACGGAAAGCTTGACATAAAAGGTGCATTTCAGTTGCTGTCAGATGTCAACCAGGGCAACACGCAATGGTCGTCTGTCTACAATATGACCCGTGGGGATATTACTATAGCCATTGACACAGATTTTGAAACTCTCTACCCATTTCACCTGGATTTATCGCAGCCCTAAGCGCTGTACGCCCCGCCATGGGCTCTCTGGAGCGAGGTTTAGCTTGACTAAGCTGACCCGGGGTATAATTCATAAGGATCGGAATTTATCTGCTCTCTCAAACTGCGAGCTCTTGGACGCAATGACGATTCACTTTAAAACTGAACCGGGTAACTTACGGTCTTGCTACTACATTTGTCTAGAGAATATGCGACTATTTAAGGTAATATTACATCTAATATCTAACTGTTGACGTATGTATGGGATATACGTCACGATTGTACGGTGATAGCCAGAGCTGTACCTTACGGATGCAATGACAGTTGAAATCGTAATCTCTGCCTTCCATCCATTAGCTCTATTTCTCATGCGGCTTAAAGCTATCCGATTGTAACTCATTTCTAACTCGCCAAGGAGGTTTGATTATGCGTCGCTACTTGATCGTTTTTCTTACACTGATCACCGCAGGAATCCACTTTTACTTCTTCAGTACTGATCCAAAGGGTGGCTTGCTCTTTACCATGTTCCTGCTGAATGGATTGGGTTACTTGGGTTTACTCGCCCTACTCTACCTGCCCGTGGGATTACCCCAATCGCTTCACAGGCTGGTACGACCGGTCTTTATCGGCTATACCGTGCTGACCATCGCTCTCTACATCATTATGAGTGCGCAGGCCAATATCTGGTCAGCCCCATGGGCACCTATATCCAAAGTCGTCGAAGTCATTCTCATCTGGCAGCTATGGGTAGATGGCAAGACTGAAAGGTCTTTTGCTGCCTCCAGGCAAACCAGTTGACCAGTGCGACCAATCGCAGGCAGCTCGCCTGACACAATTCGTCAGGCATGCTATAATTAACGATAATTTCAAAATAGGAGAAGGGAATATGGCTGGTTCTGGTAAAGCTGGGAAAGCAGATAAAGGCAGAAAGCAACAAAAGAAAAAACCGCAACACACATTGAAGGAAAAACGCAAGCTTAAAGAAGAGAAAAAAGGAAAAACAACCTCCGGCCTTGGGGCGTAAGGTTGGATCGCACCAGCAGCGTGTTGACTGAACTGCAAAGCAACCTACCCGGTTGCTGATTAAGCGCGCCTGTGGATTAAACAAGTGTGGTCCTTGGAAGGCGGACGGACTGTCAGACCGCCTTCCTTTTTTTATCCTGACCCATGGAGAGCCTCACCTCAGGTCAAATGGATATCCGCCTTTGCCCGATTGAGTCCCACAATACCCATCTCCCATCCACACAAATACCATGTCCGATAGCCTGGTTCTAGAATATTACGCCAATAACGTCCGCAGCGAATGGCGCCGGTTGGTCAAGGACGCCTACCACCGGTTGGAATTTGCCACGACCCTCCATTTTTTGGAACAATATCTACCCCAACGTGGGTGTATCCTGGATGCGGGGGGTGGTCCGGGGCGCTACACCATTGAGCTGGCGAAAATGGGTTACGATGTTTGCCTTCTGGATGCCACCCAGGCAAACCTGGACTTTGCCAGTCGACAGGTGAGGCGGCTTGGACTGCAAGGCCGGGTTAAGCAAATCACACCTGGCTCCATCGTTGATCTATCTCGATTCCAGGATGCCACCTTTAATGCCGTCCTGTGCTCGGGTGGTCCACTTTCCCACATCCTGGATCCTGCGCAAAGAGCAGTGGCAATCTCGGAGCTGGTACGGGTAGCCAAACCAGAGGCACCTATTTTCGTCTCCGTCATGAGCCGGTTAGCCGTCCTGGTGGTTATCCTGATGCTGTCACAGGAGGAGATTGAACTCCCCCATTTCAAACAACTCTATGAAACAGGCGACTATCTGGGTGGTCATGGTTTCACCGCCTGCCACTTCTTCCTGCCCGAAGAACTCAGGCAGACATTCACCAGAGCGGAAATCCAAATCCTCGAGATGGTAGGGTTGGAAGGGATCAGTTCGCACCACACAAGGCAGCTGAACCAGTTAGCAAAAGATGAAAAGCGTTTTAATATTTGGCTGGATACACACTTCCGGACCTGCACCCATCCGTCTGTGGTGGGGATGAGTGAGCATATGCTGATTATCTGCCGGAAGTGTTAGGCTCAGCCAGGGTTGAAATTCTCCAACCCATGCAACATCACAGTACAATCGCCCTACTCATTTTGGAAAAGTAGAGTATCATTAATTGAACCAAACGTCATCCATGGGGCATTTGCCAGTAAAACATACCTGCATCATCATTGTGCCTAAAACTTCATAGCCATTAGTTCGCCATCGTGTTTTTATTCATTTTCGATTGATCCTTTTCGGGGCTGGACAGGATGAATACCAAACGTGGACAAATCTCTCCTGTAAGCAACGTCTCAATTACACAGAAATATAGACTCATGCTGACGATTGGTTACCCACAGTCAGTGCAAGCTTACTTATTTATCTCGGGCATCCCGCACAACATCATTCCAGGAGGTGTTCAATATCAAACACACATACAGTAATCCTCACCCAAAAATCAACCTTAATCCAGAGAGAATAAGGATTTACTCTCTTCGTCCCGATCAAGAAAAAACGATAGGAGGAAAAAATGTCAATCAGGAGAATGTGGATCATCGGATTGGTCGCTTTCATGCTGCTTACAGCGACAGCAGGCAACAGCGGGTATGTTTCAGCTCAAACCGTGGAAGGTAATGAAATACTCGCATTTGGTGATACATGGACTGGCAGCAACACCACCGCAGGGCTAACTGTGATCAACAATGGCACCGGCAACGGTATACGTGGGTATGCCCATGCCTCGGTTTATAACACGGCAGGACTTTATGGAGTAAACTACGGTTCCGGTGCGGGGGTTTACGGTCGTTCTGATGTTGGAAATGGTGTCTATGGGAAAGGTACCTATGGTGTGTGGGGTGAGAGTGCGACGGCTAATAAAGCCGGGGTATATGGAAAAAACACGGTAGCTAATGGGATTGGAGTTAAAGCTGCCACCACCGGGGCCAATGGAACTGCTGTGTACGGTGTTGCCTGGGGGGCCGGGACTGCGGTTCTAGGCTCATCAGATAGTGGCATTGGATTATGGGGTGGAACCAATTCGGCAAATAATGCTGGAGTGTACGCATTGAATGGGGGTACTGGACCCGCTGTGAATGCGCTTAGCGGGGGCATAGGTGTGAATTCAGTGAGCACAACCAACGATGGTATAGTCGGTACAACCTATGCGCAATACAAGAGCGGGGTTTACGGTGTGTCCTCATTGGCCACAGGCTATGGCGTAACCGGTCACAGTGATTCTTATTTCGGCATGTTTGCGGATGGTAATGACGCAGGCTATAATGACACGGAGGGTGATATCCTGCTTGGTGGCTACTATGGTGAGATCATCGTAGATGGTAATGTATTAGCGGTCTACTCTAATGATGAGGTGATTGCTGATCTAGACGATGACAACAATACTACTGACTCTTGTTTTTCAATCAGGAGAGGTGATAACAGCATAACCTGGGCAGCATGTGAAAGTGGCTATGTTCTATCAACCGGCAGGCAGGCTACGTTGGCGCAGACTACCAGCGAAGGCCAGCGGTTGATGTACGATGTGGCAGGCACGGGCGTATGGTTGGAGGATGTGGGTACGGCAACCTTGTTGGATGGCGAGCTGGTCATCCCCTTCGATACGGCATATGCCCAGATGGCGAACTTATCCCAGGCTTACCAGGTGTTCGTCACCGCCACCTGTGACCACCCCGTGCTCCTATACGTCAGCGAGAAGACTTCCACCAGCTTCACCGTGAAGGGCGCTAACTTGGATGGATCACCATCAGGCTGTGCGTTCGACTATCGTGTGGTTGCCGCGCGGGTTGGTTATGAGACCGTCAGGTTGGAGCAGTACACCGAAATGAGTAAAGACGGAGAATGAGCTGGAACCTTCCAAGCATCAGTAAGATATCCATAGACAAGGAAGGTGATATTATAGAATAACCACAAGACCACCCATGAGGTAATCTCGTGGGTGGTCTATTCCTATTTTTGCTTTGCGCCTTCAGACCTGGCAATCACCTGCTGATAGAAGGTGGAGATGTGCATGCGGAAACCCCACCCGACACCGGTCAGCACGTGTGCCCCAGCCGGTAGCCTGGCAGGCAGGCTGTCGATCGTGTCGCGCTCGATGCCGTCTATCACCCGGCAGATGCGTCGCTCGGGATTCACTCGGTACAGGCAGTCATCCTCCCTGCTGGTATATTCGGCACCCACCTGAAAATCAATCTTCAGACGCCTGAAGTGCCAGTAAACGTCATCCGGTGGTCGAATGTAGTTGCCCACGAGGTAATTTTACAACGAAAAAGAAAAGCTATCAGCTATCAGCTCGTGACTCATAGCTCATGGCTCACCGCTCTCCTCCCACTTCCAGGAATTGCCGGAGCTGTTCACGGTAGTTTTCGAATGCCAGTTTGCCGTCGTGAGTCAGGCTGCACAGCGTGAGAGGCAGCTTACCGCGATAGGTTTTCTCGATCTTGATGTAGCCCGCCACTTCCAGCTTGGATAAGTGCACAGTCAGATTGCCCTTGGTTAAGCCCGTCTCCCGCTGCAGGTATAGGAAATCAGCGCTTTGCACCGCCGAAAGAACTGCCAGGATCACGCTACGCGAGGGTTCGTGTATGAGGCGGTCAACATTCGTCAGGGAGTTAAATGATTGAGCCTCAGCGTTCATCAGCTTGCTCCGAGGTATGTTTCAATTGGCGCACATACGCCATACGAGTGACGATACCAAAGGCGAACAGGGTCAAGCTGGTGAATACAGAAAGCAAGGCTGTTCCCCACAAATCTCCTATTCCGCTGAGCGCCAGACACACACCAAGTAGTAAGCAGAATATTGCCAGGAAGATGAAGCGCACCAGCCCGGTGCGGTAACCAGCTAGATAAAAGATGAAGGCAAAAACCGCCCCACCCAAGGCAGGCATCCATAATACTGTTTCTATTCCACGTTGGATTGTGTATAGGATTAAGCCCAGCAGTAGCAAGCTGAATCCAATAGCTGTGCTGAGGAACCAGCGATTCTCCCATCCCTTCTTCAGTTCGATGAACCCTGTATGGCTGTAAGTACTGCGCTCGCGGTACCATAGCATAAGCTTACGGATACCAAAGGCTGCCACAAACACTATGAGGAAGAGTAAAGCAAAACTACCTTGTGATACTGGCAGAATTTGTTGAACGATGAAATAAATCGCTAGCAACAAGCAAATTAATCCTCCACTGAGCTCCACCAATCCATCGATGAACCAATATTGCACCGCTCTTTGTTGGGAAGCTTTCAGATTCTTATCCATGTGCCTATCCTCCATCCAATATATCATATTTTCTCTTTATAGACTAGTCTACATTGTAGACCTGTCTATATAATATACTATTTGGAAGGATTTGTCAAGGAGGAAAATCCCATTAGCCTATTCCCCCACACCAATTTAGCTTCTACCTCTAAACATGCCTGGTACGTAATAACCCACAATCGCAGCGAACAAGGAGGTCTGCGTTAGCACAGGTTGCCAGTTATTCGTCACCAGATCATAGAAACGGGTGCCCTGATTTCCCACCGGCACGCCATATCCAATCGCCAGCAGGATGAGCAAGGGGATGAGCGCTCCCAGGGCAGTACCGATTAACCGGAGGGTGGTCAGGTGTTGGATGCCCTTCCAGACCCAACGAAGCGCGACCGAGCCGACCAGGTTGATCCCAATCACATACGCCAACCAGATCACGAATAACAACCCCAGCCATCCTAACCGTGAGGAAGAACCCACATCCGCGAAAAAGACAGAGAATAGAAAGATGATCAGAAAGGACAATGCAATTTGTAGAAGGATGGTCACCAACCACCCGATGATATGCAGGATGAACTTGATCACAGCCATGGGAGCCTCCGGTGTTTCCTAAAACTTTATCTTTTAATATTTTACACTCTTTTCACCAAACACATGTCGTTCAAGACTTACCTTGACTTTAAACGGGTTATTGTGTTGCAGCTAGCATCTCCGGGTCCGCTTCTGGTGAAATAGAGGAATGCGCATGACCTGATCAACATGGCTTTTGTCTGTATGAGAAATACCATACCTGATTCTGAGCGTTTCTTAATCCTCATCAGGCACATTCAGGTTATTCATATAGGATGCTTTTACTCAATAGTGTTATACTCTATGATATATATCTGTATATAAGTATATATGAATAAACCCGTGATAACCAAATGTAAAAATTAAATTGGGGATTAGCCGCAGAATTTCCAAAGCTGTTGAGTCTCCTAGTCACAGCTGACCACTTCGTTGGCTGCTCTTTGCCATTCACGAAAACGCCGTTCGGTGGCTCATAAAGTCTACAAAACAGGATACCCTTTACTAAATCTGTCTGCCATGGAGAAAATCATGATACCCCGAAAATTACTCGTAAGGATGATCGCCTTGGTAATGATCGCGTTGATGTTGATCGCCAACTCGATATATATACCATTGGTCAGCCGGTCCACAGGAGGCACGCCTGCGCCTACCCAGACTGCCACAGCTACGCAAGCTACCCCACCCCCACCAAGTACAGAGGGTGCACTGTTCCTGAACCGCACGCACAAAACAGACAGCGCCAGTGCCGCGGTAGATGCGGCGGGTGGATTCCACCTTGCCTATGCAGCGTACGGTCCTATGGCAGATGGTAATGAAGCCTATTATGCCTACTGCGCCGTAAACTGCGAGACTGCCGTGAACTGGACGAAGGCGATGCTTATTGATCGAGTCGAGGAGGTTCAACTGGCTCTTACCGATGCCGGCCGTCCCAGATTATTATTGCGAGGGCCAAGTACAGATTGGAGTTCAGAATTCTACAAGTACGCGGCCTGCGACTCTAACTGTACCAACCCTGCGAGCTGGACGTACACAGATGTAACAACCACCACGTTTTCCCCTGTTTTTGACAACAGCTACTCTGGGCATCATTACTTCGCCTTAGACAATCTGGATCGCCCACGTTTCCTCTATCAGGACTCGTACACCACAGCGTACTATGTTTACTGCGACACCACTTGCAACAGCGCAGCGAGCTGGTGGAAGTACCCTGTAAACGTCGACATCTTTAGCGATGCTGATACTCGCCCTACGCTGACTTTTACCAGCACAGGCCAGCCACGCATCACTGCTATTATGGAAGGTTCAGACGCCAAGGATTGGCTCACATATATCACATGCGACGCTGAATGTATTAACCAAGCAAACTGGACTTATACTGCCCTAATGGAGCGAGGCAGTGGGCACGTTTCGTTTGTATTACAGTTAACCTCGAACGGTCAGCCGCGCCTGGTTTTCAACCAGGGATCGATCAATTCCGGACCAGCCGGCTATCTATATTACTGGTGGTGTAACACCGGCTGTACCGACGGCGTAAATTGGGCTGGATCCAGCATCGGTGCGGAAGGGCAAGCCGAGGATCCCGATCTGGCATTGGATGCGCTTAATCATCCGCGCATTGCATTCAGGAATATATCCTCACCCGACGGATTGGGGTATGTATGGTGTGACACGAACTGTGAATCTACCAGTGCGACCTGGCTGGGTGGGGTGGTCGAACCAAGCAGTGACCTGGATCTCGAATGGGACATTCTACCTCCGCTAAATTGCTCGGGGTCCTATTGGTGGGACGGTTATCGCCCTTCCCTGGTGCTGGATACGGCAGGTAACCCGCGCATCGGTTATGTTGCGCAACATTTGCATGGCGGCGGCGACCTTTGCTGGATCGAAGAAGACTTTCGGGCGGTGCGCTTCGCATTCTACAATCAACCTTGAGTCGAGCCCAGCATCCTGCAACAAGCACTTTGGGCAGCCGTGTGGCGTTAGTGTTTATGAACAACAACCCATATTTCAACCTGGAACAAATGAACACTCGTTCCAGCATCCTTATCCAACTCTGATAACGTCAATAGGAGATAAATCTTATGGTCGGTCAGGTACGGTTCAATCACTTTCGGAGAATTATGGTCTTTATCATTAGCAGTTTGCTGATTTTTATCTTGTTGCTTTTTCGGTCTGATATCTCTCGTGCGGCTGTTCCACAGAGCACGCCAATTTGCGGGGAGATCACTACCGACGCCACCTGGACCGTTGCAGGAAACCCATACGTGATCTGCGTAACTGGGGCTACGATCCTCAAAGACGCTACCCTGACCATTGAGCCCGGTGTGAGCGTCGAGTTTGACGCCAACGGTAAATTAAACGTGGCAGGTACGCTCAATGCGATTGGATCTTCTACTCTGCCCATTACCTTCACCAGCAGTAGCGGCTCACCCACTCCCGCTTCCTGGCAAGGGATAGTGCTCGATAGTATCGATATCCAGTCAGCCGTGGCCAACCTGAATTGGGTGATCCTGGAATATGGCGGTCTTGAAACTTCGCAAGGTGCACAGGTTTACATCGATAACGGTAGCATGACGATGACTCACAGTATCGTACGTTTCGGTGGCAGTTACGGGGTGTACGTGTACGGTGACTTGAACCCCTTGATCACGGATAGCCAGTTTCAGGGAAATGCCAGAGCTCCGATTCACTTGCTGGCGAATGACGACTTGCTTTTCCGCAATTTGTCGGCTACCGGTAATGGTCAGGATGTCATCGAAATCGGCTATGGCAGCTATACGTCCGGTGACCACGCCTGGCAGAACGCGGGCATCCCGTATCTGATAGCTGGTTCAACGGCTAATCAACCGGGCAGTAGCCTGACGGTTGAGCCCGGGACTCAAGTCATGTTTACGGAAAATATGTCGTTGGACATTGGCGGAACGCTCAATGCGGTTGGCTTGCCCGACCAGCCGATCACCTTCACAGCTCAGACACCCACGCCGGGCTTCTGGTCTGGAATCCAGCTGTGGGGTGATATCGCCACTCCAGCTACGGCGCGCTTTGAGTATGTCACTATCGAATATGGCGGTCTTTATACTGGGAATGGTGCGCAGGTTTACATGGACCACGGTAGCATGACGATGATCCATAGCACCGTCCGATTCGGCGCTGGTTACGGGGTGTATGTGTACGATGGTATAAACCCCCAGATCACAGATAGTCTGTTCCAGGGAAATGCCAGATATCCGCTGTGGGTGAGTGCAGCAGATGACTTGCGTTTCCACAACCTGTCAGCCATCGGCAATGGCCAGGATGTGATCGGTGTCAGCGGTTACAGCACGATGCGTGGTGACCGCACCTGGCAGGACGCGGGCATCTCGTACTTGATCACCGGTTCTGCCGGCAATCTGGCTGGCGACAGCCTGACGGTTGAGCCTGGGATCCAGGTCCTGTTTGCGGCTCACACATTCCTGGACATTGGTGGCACGCTCAACGCAGTTGGCTTGCCTAGCCAGCCGATTACCTTCACAGCACAGACACCCACACCAGGATTCTGGGATGGCATCGAGGTGCAAGGTGATTTCACCACTTCAGCTACAGCACGCTTTGAGTACGTCTCTATCGAATATGGTGGTAGTGGTTGGAATGGCGCTAACCTGGTCATTCATGATGGCCAGGTTCAGATGCGTCACAGTATCGTGCGCTACGGTGGCAACGTTGGCATCCGCAATGAGGATTTTGGTTTCAGTCGCACCCTGGTTGAGGCCAGCCAGATCGTTGACAATACTACTTTTGGCCTGGAAAACCTCGAACCAGACTGGCCGATCATGGCAAATAATAACTGGTGGGGCGATCCGAACGGACCGCAGTTTCCCCCCGGGTCAGCCTGTAACCAAGGTGGTACTGGTAACATGGTCAGTGATGGGGTCATCGTCTACCCGGTATTAGCCAGCCCGACTGCGTTGCCGGTTTCTCCATCCGCCGACAGCATGAGCATGGTCAGCATTAAACCCCTGCGTTGGTTTGTGCCTGCGACGGGGGTAGACCGCTTATACGTCGAGATCACCCTGCGGGACGGTAATGGTGTGCCCATTGCTGGAGCGACGGTCCACTTAGGCTCATCTTTGGGATGGGTTGTCGATGGTGGGGTGACCGGCTTCGATGGCAAGACCCTGGCTTATGTGACCTCCACCACCGCTGGGGATGCGGTGCTCAATCCTATTTTAAGTTCCAGCCAGGTATGCTTGCTGTCACCGATACCGACCGCCAAGGTGACATTTACTCCAGCAACAGCTGACGAGGGTTACCTGCCGGATTCGCAAGCGCCCTATCTCAACACGGGCATCGAGATGGACCCATTGCCGATTACGCAGGGTGTGCCAACTAAATTGAGCATATCAGTCACCAATCCCAACGATTTCCCGATCATCGTCGATGGCTCGTTCTATTATGTCCAGAACAGTATTGGCTTAGCCTTTGGACCGTTGGCAGAGGTACTGGGCACCCAAATCCCAGCCAAGGGTCAGGCAGTGATCCAGGTGATGTGGGTTCCACCACTGAGTGGAAAATATTGTATCCGCTTCGAATTCACTGCCCGCTCAGCCGAAGTTGGTTTATTGGCGGCGATGCATCCAATGGGCGCTCAGCGAAACTTAAACGTTGCTCCCGGACCTAAGCACTCCCCGGAAGTCCAAAACGCCTATGATACTTCGCGTAAAGCAGTTAGCGCCCTTGGAAACGCCAGTGATGGCCTCACTCTGGCTACCGATCCGGCAGGATTTATCGGTGGTTACATTCCAGGGTATCTCTTTGGTCATATTATAGATTTCTGGTATGACACGATGGACAAAATAGATAAAGCTCTGAATGATGATCCGCCTCGCCAGGATTACACCATCATCTCCTTACCTGAGGCAGTGAGTTTCACCCCGCTGCAGGCAGGAACCGGAGTATCACAAGCCAAAGCCGATGCTGCCAATGCCCGCACGGCAGCTGCTCTCGATATGTTCGCCAATCTTCGGGTAGCTGCCCTCGCCAATGACCGTTATGGTGGGGCTAACCAGGCAAAAAAAATCCAATGGGCTTCACTCCAGTTAGGTGCGCTTTTGTATTATGAAAAGCAGGCAGCCCTGCAGATGCCAATTCTGGCAGACGCCATCGATGCGTATGTGGCGGTGGTGCTCCAGGAGAACCCGGGTGACATCATCATGACGGCTGATATTTACCAGGCCTACCAGGAACGGCTACAGACCCAAGGCTTTAACAGTGATGAGCTCGCCGCCGCCCATTTGTTGGGCATGACCGATACGGAGATCGAAGAAATGCGCCAACAATACCTGGCATTGGATCCGGCATCGGTTGCTGGCAGCGTTACCCAGCGCCTGACCGCCTATGCCCAAACTTTGCGCGATCTTTCCTATGCCATCCTGAACCCGGCTGGTTCGGTGTTCATCGGCGGCTCACATGGAATGGCAGCCCAGGCAGATACCCCCAATGATCATTTAGCCCGCCTGTTCGCCATGGATACCACCATCCTGGTTGGCAACCCCTACACCCAAACCGAGACGGTCGATCTGGTGATCCGCCCGATTGATCTACCCCCCGATTGGCTGGTGACCATATCACCGTCCTCGCATAGTCTGGCGGCGGGCGAAAGCATAACAGTTACCGTGCACATCTCAGCTGGCTCGCCCGCGCCGCAAGGTGCAAACCCGAGTTTTGCGGTAGAAGGGTATATTGGCAGCGATCTTATCGGTGGGACGGTCATCGATACCTTCGTCCCATTTTTTACTAATTTTGACGGCAAGTTGCGGATCTTTATCCCGCTGGCGCAGCGCTGATACTGTTAAGCTAAGCTCACTCTAGCCAGTTAGAAGATGAGGATTGGACCTCGCAGGATTCTAAAACCTGCGAGGTCTTTTATTTGACGAAGTTTAAAAGACATTTAAACCACGATAGTTGGAAGTATGAATAGTTATCTGTGAATCAAAAAAATAATGGCTACTCATTAGAAAGAACCAGTGCGCCTCAGCTGCTCCTATGATGAGATGATATAATTAATTTGTAATGACATAAGCCGGTTTGAACGGGGTATCCTGGCAAATTTATTCAATTCCAAGTGTACTAACTAAATAAGGCGGGGTTTATATGAAACTTTCACGATCTATTCACCTCATGCCCTCAAGCGTTGCGCTGGCTTTCATTGCCATACTGGCTGTGGTGTGGGTTGAGAGTTCATCCAAAGCATACACCGGCGAACAACTCACATCCAAGAAGGCTACTCAGCTTGGCGCACAAGAAGCGAGCGCTGATCTTTTCACAGCCAAATCTCCACTTTCGCTAGATTCAACCTCTGCAGCCACCTATTATATTCGCCCCGATGGAGGCACTGCCGCCCAGTGCAACGGCTTGACTGACGCACCGTACATGCCTGGCAATGGACAGGTCATTCCTTGCGCCTGGAACCATCCCTATCAGGCCCTATCCCCTATCTCGGACGGCACGGTTCGCATCCATGGAGGCGATACTTTGATCATCGGGGCGGGAGAATACCAGATGGGCTACGGCGCACCCGGTACGGAAAGCTGTGATTATGAAGCCTCATGGGATTGCTACATGTCCGCCATCCCCAGTGGATCAGATGCCGCCCACCCAACACGGATACTGGGAGAAGGTTGGAACAGCGGCTGCAACAATCCGCCCCAATTATGGGGCAGCGGGCGCTCGAATTATGTCGTCAACCTCACCGATTCCAGCAACGTCGAAGTCGCCTGCCTGGAGATCACCGACCATTCCAGCTGTATCGAAGACCATTTATTCCCGACAGGCGGTTCTGAATACACCTGCGAGCGAGATATACCCCCTTATGGAGAATGGGCTGTGACCGGATTGTATGCCGAAGATTCAGCCAATATGCAGCTGACGGATCTCAACATCCATGGTTTAGCCAGTCGGGGTGTGCTGGCGGGTCGGCTCACCGATTGGACTGTTGAAAATGTGCGTGTTGTTGGTAACGGATTGGCTGGCTGGGATACAGACCTGGTGGGAGATGGATCGAACTCGGAAAACCACGGTATGCACATCTTCCGGCATTGGACAGTAGCGTGGAATGGATGTGGTGAGACCTATCCCGATAAGCAGCACATCGGCTGCTGGGGGCAAGAAGCGGGAGGTTATGGTGATGGCGCAGGATTCGGTGGCACAACCGGCGGACACTACATCATTGAAGATTCCGCATTCTTACACAACACTTCTGACGGGCTGGATATGCTCTACCTTCGTCTACCCGGTGCGGCTGTGGAGATACGCCGCACCATCGCTGAAGGCAATGATGGCAACCAGATTAAGGTAACCGCCAGTCAGGTCACGATCGAAAATGCCATTATAGTCAGCAACTGTGGTTATTTCCATGGAATGCCTTACTGGAATAACGACGACGATTGCCGGGCTAATGGTGACGCGCTCGTGTTAGAACTCCAGCCGGGTAGCCATTTCTCGGTCATCAACACCACCATCACTGGTGAGGGTAATTGCCTGGTGATTGCCGGGTGCGCACTCGACCAAAGTTGTAATGGTTCTGAGCAGATATTAATGCGCAATAGTTTATTTCAAGGACAGAAGGATTTTTATAACCCAACAGAAGATGTTAATTTTGCCTGGTACGACGATGAATCAGCTCTGCCATTACCAAACAATCCTTTTGTGGTAGATTACTCACTCATCACGACAGGTATAAATTTCGGTAACGTCACTCCCTGCCTAGGAAATTACAACTTGTGTGATGTTCCGTCCGGGGTTACCAACTCAGCCATTGATAGTTTTGATGCCCATTTAACCGCGGGTAGTCTGGCGATTGATGCTGGTACAGCAGAAAATGCACCTTTAATAGACTTCGCCAGTCACCCACGCGGTAGCAACCCAGATATTGGGGCCTATGAAAAGCAACAAGCCTCCGTTTGGGTTTATCTGCCCTATATCCAACGATAATATATGAAAGGAGCCATCTATGATTTCCAGAAAAATGGTCATTAGAGCGCTAATTATATGCCTTCTGCTGGTTACCGTCAGTACAGGTACCTCGTCAGCAGTTAGCATCCCATCACGTCCTGAAATTGAGACAATAGGTGTGGATGAGAATCTGAGCAATGAGATCATCGTCTCAGAGCTTGACAATTCCAAGTACTCGCCTGCAATCGCCTATAATTCGTTGCACAACCAGTACATGGTGGTATGGGAGAATGAATGGCCAGGCGATTATCATGACCTATATGGGCAGCGTATTTCCAGCACCGGGCAATTGCTGAGCTGGTTTGCAATCTCTACCAATACAAAGAGCCAGATGCAGCCTTCGGTGGCGTACGACCCGGTGCACGATCGTTACCTGGTGACATACATCTACGATGTGGTCGGGAATGGCAGTGATTGGGATGTTTACGGGCGCTTTATCCCCTGGAATGGACCAGACCCCGCCCTGATTGACTTCGTGATCTGCAACTGGACCAGCGGGCAATGGCACCCCAAGGTTGTTTACGGCCTGGCGCAGAATGAATTTCTGGCAGTCTGGATGAACGACCCCGGTTCCGAGGCAACTTACATCAGCGGGCGGCGAATCTTTGCTGATGGTAGCGGCTTTCCGCCAGGGGATGGGTTTACCATCTCCAGCGGTGCTGAGAACCGTGATTTTCCTTCCGTGGCGTATAACCTTGCGCGCAATGAATACCTGGTTACCTGGGATATCGTCAATGCCAGCCTGGATATTTATGGTCTACGGTTGAGTGGGGATGGCATCGCATTGGGCGGAGGTGAATTCAGTATCGCTGGGTGGCCTGATGATGAAGAACATCCTTCGGTGGCAGCTTGTAACCAGGCGGACCAATACCTGGTCACCTGGCAGTCTATGGTCAGCCCTCCGATCGATTCCGCTATCTACGCCCGCTATATTGGAGGGGATGGAACCCTGGCAGGTGTCTACCTGGTGGATAACACCACGGCGCCTGAAGCAGAATCTGCAGTCACGTGCAACAAGAGAGGACAGCAATATCTGATTACATGGCAAACCATGTATGCAGGGGGTAATTATGGCATATGGGCCAGACGAGCATTCCGCGACGAATCGATGGAAGAGTCCTTTAGAATAGTAAGCCCGGGCAATAACGCCGATCGCCTCTACCCTGCGGTTGCCGGTGGCAGGGTCAACTACCTGGTAGCATGGGAGCACCAGCGGGATGGCACTTCCTATAAAGATATCCATCCGCGCCTAATTACTCCCATAACGATATATCTGCCGTTCACGCGGAAGTAATCCAGGGTATCAGCTGTATAACAATTGGCGGAGATAGGAATGGGGTGGGCTCGGAAAAACCCACCCAATATCCTTGCCTGGTCAGAGCAGCCTGACCATTAACACATCGTCATAATAGGTACCCTGGTAGTAAGTGACGCGTGGCTGAATCCCATATTGCGTGAATCCACAGTGCGTGTAACAACGAATGGCGATTGTATTCGTGGTGACAACACCCAGGTTTACCACGGTCAGGTCATTTTCAAGCGCCCATGCCACACAACCATTCACGTTACCTGCGCCGATGTGCAATCCCTGCCAGGCTGGTTTGACGTACACGCCCCACAGGCTGCCAGAGTGACGTGTCTTGGGCCAGTGACCACGCACGATGCCCGCCATCCCGACCAGCTCATCGCCTGCGAGAGCAATGTTGATAGCACCGCTCTGTGTATCGGAATAGTCGGTGATGCGGATAGTCCACGCATCAACCCCATCAGCTGCGGTCATGGCAGCGTCGGCAGCAAAGGATTCGGGATATAGCGAGAGTGCCTCCAGGCGCAGCTCAAGGATCATAGCTGCGTCTTCCATAGAAGCTGTGCGGAAGGAGATAAGCCCTTTGGGTGTGGTGAGTAGAAGGATCATTTTATAATAGTCGATGAAATTTTAGATCCACATATGAGGGTGCCTTTCAGGCAGGTTAATATTTCGATACTTTCGAGCTAAGAGGGCATAGAAAGTAACCCACGGATTAGCTTCCCCGCACTTGGCGACTTTCCAAGGGCATTGCGTGGGGTTCCAATCGAGTGGGTAACGTCCCTATTGGTCAGCCTCGCCTCCAGCACCACCCAGACGGCTTACGTGCGATGATCACTGCTGTTACCAGCCTGTTCATCCCAGGATGAAAGATGATTACCGCAGGCAACTGTGAATGATCAGATGGTTATCGCAAGCATTCCTTCTCAAGGCGCTCAGCCAGCCCGAAATATTTTTCGTGAACATCATCCCCTTTATCATCAATTACGATTTGCGTAAAAGATTCCATGAGTCGTTGTTGAACGGTGGCAGGAAAAACTTTGTCCGCGATAGGGAAAAGGATATTATCCTCCTCATCGATGTGCTTGCGGAACAGCTCGATATAGCTAATGGCAACCTGGATGACGATATCACGTGCACGAATATCACCCGCCTGCAGTCGTTCTGTGGCCAAAAGCATTTTGTGGGACAAGCGGCGGCACGCCTCATGTTCTAACAGTATGATTGCCAGCGGGCCTGATTCTTTAGATACTCCATTTTCAACCAAGGCCTTAAAAAGCTCACCCTCTTCCTTCTTATGATGACAGCCTTCCGTAAAGTTTTTAATAAATGCAGAAGTACCCGTAAAAAATCTAAGATAGACATCCTCTTTACAGTTGAGACGATTGGTAGCTCTCTCAAGAGCGGATAAAACTCGCTCGATCGCCCGGTGTTCCTGCATTAATATATCCGTAGTTCCCATAAGACCATCTCCTTTATTACTAAACAAAGTACCTCAGACGGTGACTCTACTTTGTATTAAATCTACACCTATATAATTAGATTATATGCGTTTTGGCATCGAATCAAGTATAAAGATAGTATACAGTTTTGTTGGGTCTCGAAATGCTGCTGGCTTCGCTTGCTATGAAGCGATCCACCCGAGTTTCATTTTCTTATCTGTCTTCATCCCTGTATCCTGTTTACTCAAAACAACTCGATTAATTTCAATCAACAACCTGGCTGAAAAACTGATATGAAGTAAACAGGTAACTTGACCAAACAACCCTGGCCATATGGGATGGCCGGGTTTTACCGAATCCATCTTTGTATTCCAATAGTCTACCGAGATCGGTTGAGTGTTTGGGTTCGATACTTTCGAGCTAAGAAGGCATAGAAAGTGATCCACGGATTAGCCTCCCCGCAACCGCCGACTTTCCAGGGGCACTGCGTAGGGGTCCAATCCAGGGGGTAACATCCCGATTCATCTGCTCTGGACTCCAGCACTTCCCAGGCAGCTTGCAAGCGGTCTTCGCCACCATAACCCATCTTGCCTAACCCAAGCAGGATTTCATACGCATTGGTACGCCAGGTGAAGGGATAGGACATACGCTGCATATCATAGTTAACCAGGACGCCAGGATGGGTGGATTGGAAGATGCCTCCCCGGCGCAAAAAGTAATTCACTAATTGCTTGCAGCGTGGGTGATCCCAATACTCAGGCAGCTCCATAAAGGCCAGCAGGCACTTCGCAGACCCACGGATACAGCTTTTACACATTTTGGTCTTTAATTTTCCTTCGTGCATATCACACAGATAACCCCCATCGTCCCGCCTGGTTTGCAGCATCAAATCAATTGAACGTTGCAAGCGAGGGTCGTTACGGAATCCCAGGAGTACAAAGGTGCGGATGTTGTACCCGAGCAGGCAGGAGTAGTGACCCAACCAATCGCCATCCGGCTGTTGTAAACCGAGATACCTATCAGCAGCCTTCGCCACCTGAGGCTGGGTTCGGTCCAATCCAAGCTCAGCCAGATATGATAGACAAAAATGGGTGCTGGCAAAAGAGCCATACATTACGCCATCACCAACCAGGATTTGCTTGGGGGTTTTCTGCAGCCAGTAGCCATCCGGGTGCATTCGATCCAGCAGGCTGATTACGGGTGGGGATTGCAGGATAGCATATTTTGCCTGTCTTACCTCGGTCGTATTATCACCAAAATCAAGCAATTCCTTGAGGGTGCGGTATCGCACCGATGGATTATTTTCGTCCAGCAACCAATGGATCACTTCATCTTGGGTTTCCATTCGGGTTGATCCTTTCTTTGCCCTGTATTGTGACAGGCTTATATCGGACCCCACGTCCGGATCATTTCGTGAAATCGGTGGGGAAGTACTTTAGGTTGGGTTTCGTATAGATCACACAACCACATCTTACTTCTGCAGTAGGTTGGGTTGAGGGCCTAAGCCCAATACCCAACTGGAAATCTATTCCTGCTTGTCGCGACTGCTTGCTAGCAGTATCCAACAGGTTGGCTCCGCCAGGCAGTCAATGAATGTACTGGTGGAAGTAGCAGTTCAAAACAACGGTGGGACGGATGCCGCTTTGCAGACTCTGGCTTTGTATGATGGCGACCCAGCCAATGGAGGCCAGCTTATCGATACCCAGACGGTGTCGGTAGGCGCAGGAGAAACAGCCATCGCCAACATCAACTGGCGACCAGACGACCTGGGACCAAAGATGTTATACGCCCAAGTCGATATATATGGGGACGTCTCCGAGTTTGATGAAACCAACAACCAGGGAACGCTCACCACTTACGTCGGATGGGGACCACCGCTTTACATCGACGTAGCAGGGAGCGGGGATCAGCCCTATGATCCTGTTTCTGGGTTCGGCTACCTGAATGAAGGATGGCTACAATCCTGCGGTACAGAGCCTTACCAGACCTATCGGGAGACGGATGACCAATCCCAACTGCAGTACCAATTCAACCACCTGCTACCCGAGCGTACCTACCACCTAGACCTAGCTGTTTATTCATGCTTCACAGATCACGATATGACTGTGCTGGTGGACGGTGTCCCCATCCCAGGGACTCTGACTGCTTCGAATAGCGAGCCAAACTACCTATCAATCCTGCTTGACCCCAGTCTATACGCCAGTGATCACCAGGTGGTGCTCAGCTTGGAGAAAGCTGGAACCACACTAGGTGGACCAGTGTTGAGCCAACTAAAGCTGACCGACATCCGATACTGCTACCGTGACAGCGGCAACTCCCAAGAGGTATCGTATGCCAATGCCCTGGATGGCTGTGGCTGGTTGGATGGACAAGCCAGCCAGAGCTGGGGCACACTACCCTACCAAAGCGTGCGCTATGATACAGACGGCTCCCTAAAATATCGGTTCGATTGGCTGGACAGTAGGAATGAGTACATGCTGCACTTTACATTCTTCAAAGCAGACACCTATTCACGTATCGAAAATGTATCTGTGGATGGTGTTTCGGTGCTCAGCAACATTGAGCTACGGAACATCCCACAGCATTATACAATCACCCTGCCGGGATCGGTGTATGGGGATGGAACTATCATGGTTGTGATTTCCGGTTCTAGCCAGCCGGTGATCAGCGAGATCACGCTGGAACAGAAAACCATCCCTGAAGGTGGCGGCATTTCACCTCCCATGCAAATCCTGTTCTTGCCTGTAGTGAACCGGTAAAACGGCTCGTAGACAAACAAGACTGTAGCTGGCATCGATGATGCCGGCTACAGTTTTTTTCCAGTAGATTAAGTTATGAAAAAAGCAGTATTCTATCGGTGGTGGACCCATCTTGGAGTAATCCACAGTCAACCATCGATCAGGCTGGATGCACACCAGGATATCTTTCTTCCAACCATCACCTTGCTTGATATCATTAAACATGCGTTCACCATTAACAGCACCATAATAACGTAGAGCCATTGGGTGGATATCCTGCTCCAGGTCAACCGGTCGGGTAGTAAATGGACCCTCAATTGAAACGTACTTATAATTCGGTGGGGTTGGATCTTGAACACAAAAACTGATCCTTTTCGCCTTCAGGAGCAGCTTACCCTTACGTGTATTTGGACCGGTCCAAACACGCACCTCCCCACCGGGTTGGTAGTTGTACCACACGGGTACCGCTAATGGGCCTCGCCCATCCTCGGGGATACTTATGATTCCCACACGTGTCTCCGCCAGAAACGCCTGGCGCTCTTCAACGGACATTCTGGTGTCCATGTCTACCTCCATTCCATTCAAATTCAAATTATAAAGGAAAAGTAGCTTTATAGCTGGTATCGGCGATGCCGGTAGCGCTTTGAATAGTGATAACCAGTATCGTTGATTGAAGCTGAATGAATCAATCGTAAAAGTTTACATTTTTGAGAGTATCACTATCATGCAATGCTCATCTATTTCATATATAACACTAAAATTCCGGTGATATTCTATTATTGAGTAGCTTTTTATTTGGCCAATTGGATAAGAAATGGCATCTAGATGTAATCAATCGTGATCGCAGACAAAAATCCCCTCCATGCCAAGCTGGTAGAGTAATCACCACCAACGAAATCACCAAGATTGGGAGTGGATTGGCTAATCGATGGGAGATTTATCATGAATGGAAATCTAGGCAATGAACCGCATCAGCATCAGCATGGGATGCCCGCAGAAGGCAACCTAAGTTCTGAGGCACAGGAATCGTCTGGAGAAGCTATGCAGCATCCATTGGAGCATGAAGGGCACAATGAGCATAGCGCTCGTAAGGAATCTATGCGTCATGAAGGGCATGCGGATCATGCCGGGCAAAAAATTCCTGTAGCTGAGGGTGTCCATCCGAATCACGCTGGGCATGAGGCGCATGTAGATCACACCGGTCATGAGCAGCTGTTCCGCCGGAAGTTCTGGGCCTCAATGCTGCTTTCCATCCCGGTGCTCCTGTTCAGCCCATCCATCCAGGAATGGTTCAGGTTCAGCATACCAGCCTTTCCCGGTAGCCAATGGATAACACCCATTTTTTCCGTGATCGTATTTCTGTTTGGAGGTATGCCCTTTCTTCAGATGGCAATCCCGGAGATCAAGAACCGCCAGCCGGGTATGATGACCTTGATCTCACTCGCCATCAGTGTCGCATTCTTTTATAGCCTGGCTGCGCTGTTCCTGCCGGACAGCATGGGCTTCTTTTGGGAGCTGGTCACCCTGATCGACATTATGCTCCTGGGTCATTGGATCGAGCTACGCAGCGTGCGCCAGGCATCTGGAGCCTTGCAAGAGCTGGCCAAATTGATGCCAGATACGGCTGAACGTATCCACCCAGATGGCAGCATTGAAACTGTACCGGTGAGCCATCTGCAAGAGGCTGATCTGGTGCTGGTACGACCAGGGGCTGGTGTACCGGCAGATGGCGAGGTGCAGGAAGGTGAATCGGATGTCGATGAAGCCATGATCACTGGGGAATCGAAGCCGGTTAAGAAACAGGCTGGTTCCAGGGTGATTGCAGGTACGATCAACGGGGATGGCAGCCTGCGGGTGAAAGTGACTGCTACCGGTGATAACACCGCCCTGGCAGGCATCATGCGGTTGGTGGAACAGGCACAGCAAAGCAAATCGCACACCCAGATCCTGGCAGATAAAGCTGCCGGCTGGTTGTTTTACATCGCGCTGGGTGTGGCTGCAATCACGGCAGTCGCCTGGACCATTGCGATTGGCTTCAATGTGGACGTGATTGCCCGGGTAGCCACGGTGTTGGTCATCGCTTGCCCGCATGCCTTGGGGCTGGCAGTCCCGCTGGTGGTGGCAATTACCACCTCCATAGGTGCCCGGAATGGCATCCTGGTGCGTGACCGCCTGGCGTTGGAGAAAGCCCGCCTGGTTGACACAGTTATATTTGACAAAACGGGCACCCTTACCGAAGGCAAGTTTGGCGTGGTAGATATTCGAACCATCGGCTCATGGAAACAAGATGACGCCCTTGCGCTGGCAGCCGCCGTTGAAGGGGATTCGGAGCACACCATCGCCCGTGGCATACGCAAATCCGCAGAAGAGCGCAAGCTCACAATTCCCGGTATCACTGGTTTCGAGGCCATTAAAGGCCGGGGTGCACGCGCTCAAATGGATGGCAAATCGGTTTACGTTGGAGGCCCACGCATGCTGGAGATGCTGCAGATCCAATTGCCTGCTGAGCTTGATCAATTTGATAAGCAAGCCAGCCAGAAAGGTCAGAGCGTGGTGCACCTGGTGAGTGACTTGCACGTGGTAGCTTCCTTATCAATGGCAGACATTATCCGCTTGGAAAGCAAGCTGGCGATTGATAAGCTGCACCAGATGGGGGTACAGGTAGCCATGCTGACCGGGGATAGTGAAGAAGTGGCCAAAGCGGTGGCAGATGAGCTGGGGATAGACACCTACTTTGCGGAAGTACTGCCTGAGCACAAGGACATGAAGGTGGCTGAGCTGCAGAAGCAAGGCAAGAAGGTGGCCATGGTGGGAGATGGAGTCAACGATGCCCCTGCCCTCACCCGGGCAGATGTAGGCATCGCCATTGGCAGCGGCACGGACGTGGCGATAGAATCCGCAGGCATCATCCTGGTGAAGAGCAACCCATTGGATGTGGTCAAGATCTTCGAGCTCAGCCGGGCAAGCTACCGCAAGATGATCGAGAACCTGATCTGGGCAGCAGGCTACAACGTGTTTGCCCTACCCCTGGCAGCGGGTGTGCTCGCACCAATCGGAATCCTGCTATCCCCAGCCATGGGCGCGGTGCTCATGTCGATCAGCACGGTGATTGTGGCGATCAATGCACAGCTGCTGAGGGGGAGAAAATTGGCTGGCACCTAAGAAATGATGCCATCAGCATTTCTCCTACATCCTTGTTTATGATTAACACTCTTGTTCAAGACCTTCCCATCAGATACAATCACTCCAATTCGCCCGTGACTATCCTAAACAGCCATACAGAAAATTGAGGAAAAAATGTCTGCTCAAATTCGCAAAGTTAGCCAAATTATCACCCCGATCCAGGTAATGGAAGGAGCTGGCGTGCTGCTCAAGCGTTCCATAGCCACCCGCACGCTGGATTATCTTGACCCATTCTTACTGCTGGACCATTTCGGCTCGGATGACCCCGCGGATTACCTGGCAGGTTTCCCCATGCACCCACATCGAGGTATCGAGACGGTCACATATATGCTGGCGGGGCGCGTCACCCATCGAGATAGCCTGGGTAATTCAGGTACGATTGGTGCAGGTGACGTGCAGTGGATGACGGCTGGAGGCGGAATCATGCACGAAGAAATGCCAAAACCTTATGAGGGAAAGATGGAAGGCTTCCAGTTATGGGTAAATTTGCCTGCCAAGCTGAAGATGACTGCCCCACGCTACCAGGACATCAATTCAACCGACATCCCTGAAGTGGAGCTTCCTGGAGGAGGAATAATCCGCCTGATTGCCGGGCATTTGGGCAAGACCGCAGGCGCAGTAACCGATATCTACGCAGACCCGACCTACCTGGATGTAACCCTTCCACCCAATGCCTCGTTCAGCCACCCCGTTCCTGCCGGCAATACAGCTTTCGCCTACCTGTTCCGCGGCATGGGTTCCTTCGACGAGCAAGGGCAAACTGCCGCAGCACCTCAGCTGGTGATCTATGAGGATGGGGATACAGTCAGGGTACAGGCTTCGGACCAGGGAGCACGCTTCCTTTTAGTCTCTGCATTACCGTTGGGTGAGCCCATTGCCCGTTACGGTCCCTTCGTGATGAACACACGCGCAGAAATCGAACAAACGCTGGCAGAATTGAGGAATGGGACGTTCATAAAGAGCCGTACATAGCTTTCAGCAATCAGCCTTCGGCTTTGAGTAAAAACAAGAAGCATATTGTATTTCAAGGAGGTGAGGTATGAAAGATTTCCATAAATTAAAAGTTTGGGAAAAAGCTCACAATATCACTTTGAAAATATATTTAACTACCCGAGATTTCCCAAAAGAAGAAATATACGGACTGACCAGCCAAATGAGACGTTCTTCAGCCTCAATACCGACCAATCTTGCTGAAGGCTCAGGTCGAAGTAACAAGGCAGAGACGATTCATTTTTTCAATATAGCAATCGGTTCTGCGAGTGAATTGGAATATCAAATCCTGCTAGCTTATGACCTACATTATGTGGATGAAAAAATATTTCTAGAATTAACTAGTGAACTCATAGAAGTACGCCGAATGCTCTATGGTTTAATACAAAGACTAAAATCTGATTTGTCATGACAATTTACAATATTCTTGAATCATCTAAAGTTAGAAGCAGGGTCTTAAGCTCAAAGCTCACCGCTGAAGGCTCATTGTTGGATGAACCTATTCACCATCCCCTCCAATACCTCCAACGGCACCGGCCCCGGGAGCAGTAGCAGATCATGGAACTCGCGCAGATTGAACCTATCACCCAACCTGGTTTCCGCTTTCTGGCGCAGCTCGCGGATTTTTAACTCACCAATTTTATATGCCAACGCCTGACCCGGCCAGGCGATATAACGATCGATCTCGTTGACGATGTTTAGCATGGTCGAGGAGGTATTCTCAGCCAGGTGGTCGATGGCTTGCTGGCGCGACCAGCCCAGCACGTGCATGCCTGTATCCACCACCAGCCGGCAGGCGCGCCACATCTCGTAACTCAGCCGGCCAAAGTCGGAGTATGGGTCGGTGTAAAAGCCCACTTCCAGCCCCAATCGCTCTGCATACAAAGCCCAACCCTCCACGTACGAGGTATAGCCGGTATATCGACGGAACATCGGCAGGTCTGCGAGCTCTGCCTGTATAGCCAGCTGCAGGTGGTGCCCAGGTACAGCCTCATGCAGGGAAAGGGCTTCGATCTCATACAAGGGGCGCGAAGCCAGGTCGTAGGTGTTTACGTAATAGACACCAGCGCGGGTACCGTCTCCCAAGCCCGGGTTGTAATAGGCGGCAGTCTCACCCGGGGCAGCATAATCCGGCACCGGACGGATGCCATAGGGCATCCTGGGCAGGGTCTTGAACAGGCGGGGCAGCTCACCATCCATGCGTTTAAGCACCAGGGCGGTTTTCTCCAGCAGCGCAGCAGGGGTGGTCACATAAAATTGAGGGTCGGTACGCAGGAATTCCAGGAAATGCGCCATATCACCCGTCCAGCCGGTCTTTTTGATCACCGCCTGCATTTCTGAGCGGATGCGCCGGACCTCGTCCAATCCGATTTGATGCACCTGTTCAGCGGTCAGGTGGAGCGAAGTATAGTAATAGATGCGATGAGCATAGAAGGCCTCACCCTCCGGCAGGTCTTTACAGGCGATGGTCTCTCTGGCAGCAGGCAGGTACTCATGCTCGACGAATTGCAAGAGCGCTTTATAACCCGAGGTGATTGGGCCGAGGATGGCTTTCTGGGCAGCCTGGCAAAGTTTCTGGCGCTTCGGTTCACTGATTTGGACGGGGAAATGTATCATAGGCTGGTAAAGTGCGCTTCCAGTTGGGTCGGTCACCATCTGAGCATTTAGCTGGGTGTCGATTTCAGTCAGGGTGCAGCGCGGAGGCAGGTATCCAGTGAGGAGACCAGATCGCATCAGCTCGATATTCTCGAGAGCGTAGCGCTGGAAGTCATTCAAGCGGGAAATGTAATTTTCGTAGTCCTGTTCGTTCTCGAAAGGCGTATTCTGGAACAGGTCGGGAAAGCTGAGGTGAAAGCCGGCACAACGTGAGATTGGCAGGCGTTGAGGATTGAAACCCAGTTCGGCAATCTCGTTGGTCACCAGGTGGTCGAACAGGGTATAGTTTAGCTGGTCTACCTGGGTAAGTGTCGAGCGGTCAATGCCCATCAGGCGCGTACGGAAATCGATCAACTGCTCGCGCCATTCCTGGTAGCTTGTCTCGGTTGCATAAGGCAGGCGGTCGTTATAGCGGTTGTCACCAACGTAGGTGGCGAGGATTGGATCGAAACGCATCCAGGCATCCCATTGGTCCTGGAACAGCTGGTGCAGGGGGGAGAACGATGTGGGCATGTGAGACTCCTTATTGGATTGGATTATCGGTCGGCGTGCGATTAAAACTTCGAGTGAGAGATATTATTCTCATCCGAGCCAGTTGGAAATTGCTTCAGCGGGAATGCATCACTTCGCAATGACACTGGTGGGGATAGAAGTATTATGCCACAGAAAATAGGAAGCGTTGAGCGCGATGCCTTCCAATGAAACCTGTCACTCCAAATAAAAATATCTGATAAGATAAATCCCGGATATCCACGATGTTAGTAAAACCAGACATTCTTGACCAACAAATCATCTCCTGCGTGAATGTGGAATACGGTATCAAGGTCACCCGGGTGACTTTCCTGCCCCGGGGCGTTGATGTGAACACCGCCGTCTATCGCGTGGAAACTGATGAATCGAGGTCATACTTTCTAAAGCTGAGGAAAGGGCTTTTCGATCCCATCTGCGTGTCCATCCCCCATTTTTTGAGCCAACTAGGTATCCATACCGTCATACCACCCGTGGAGAATCGAAAACGCCAGCTATTCGGAAAACTCATCCGCGGGTCCACGATATACTGGATGATGCTTTACCCATATATCCCCGGTGAGGATGGCTACCAGGTAAAAATGGCCGACCATCACTGGCTTGAGCTTGGATCAACCTTCAAAAAGGTGCATGCAACTAAAATCCCGCCCGATCTCATGGCTTTGCTCCCGTGTGAAACATATAACCCAGCCTGGCGTGAGAGCGTGAAGGAACTTCAGGCGCAGGTCGAAGAAAGGACATTTGCTGACCCGGTAGCTAAGAAATTGTCTACTTTTATGAGAGCTTATCGGCATGAAATCAACCGGGTGGTTGGGAGGGCGGTTGAGCTGGCCAGCAGGCTCAGCCAGCACTCACCGGCAAATGTTTTATGCCATGCGGATGCTCATCCGGGAAATTTCCTTATCTCAGATAGCGGTGAGCTATATCTTGTGGACTGGGACGCCCCCATCTTGGCCCCCAAGGAGCACGACCTGATGTTTTTCGGAGCAGGGATGGCTGGGATCCAACCAGGTGGGCGTGAAGAGTGCTTGTTCTACCAGGGCTATGGACCCACACAGGTGGACCAGGAAGCGCTAGCTTATTACCGTTACGAGCGCATCATCCAGGATATTGCCGAGTTTTGCAAGCAGTTGCTACTCACTTGCGAAGGCGGCGAAGACCGGGAGCAGGCATATACTTACCTGACCAGCTCCTTTTTGCCGGGGAATGTGGTTGAAGCAGCATTACGAACGGACCAGCATACAGATGATTAGGAGGAGAATGGCATGAGTTCCCCAACGATTAAATACGAAAAAGAAAACCTGACCCTCCCCCAGCGTTGGGCTGGACTGTACACCACTATCTTGATGCTGCTGCTATTGGTATTCTTTGGCTATCACCAATGGGCAAAGACCGGATTCTTCACCGAAAGATTTAACAGGGTTGAAATGCTCGCCCTGTACGGCCCAATCGTGATTTCCCTATTTCCACCTATCCAGCGCCTCATACAAGGAAGGCGCAACCCTGCCCGTCCGCTGGAAGCCATCACCGATCTATCCCTGGCGGTAGGCTCGCTGTGGCTGAGGAGGATTTTTCCATTCTCCTTCGCCCACCTGGTGGATCCCTTCCCGCCTGCCATGCGCTTCGCCTTCGCCTGGCTCACAGATGATGCAGGCAGGTTTATTTTGCTATTGCAGATTATCATTGGTTTTATATCGGCTTTCGCAACGATGGCGAGTTATTTCTCCGCTAGGCGTAAAGAAATGGGGGTGCGTGAGGGGTGAGGCAAATTCCTGCATGGATGAATAATATAGGGGCGGGCATAGTGCAACCTTTTTTGGTTGCGCGCGACCCGCCCCTACACCTGATGAAAAATCACGATCGTCTTATCCACACCAGCTCGTCCACCTCTTTCCCCCTCGCATGCGAATACCACTTCCCTTGCTCTTTAAGCTCGAATTCGTTTTTCTCTAACACCCTGATAGAAGCTAGATTATCCTTCGCCACCCGCGCATACAGCGGTCGAACGCACACCACATCCAAAAAAAGCGAAAGTGCCTGCGTGGCGATGCCCTTCCCCCAGAACTCCTTGCCCAGCCAGTAGCTGAGCTCGGGATCACCGTCCCAGGAATGGCACAGCACCGAGCCAGCCACCTGACCTTCATAAAGGATGGTACGGATGGTGATACCTTCATCTGCCATCACCTTCGCCCAATGTGTATCAAATGCAACCCGATCGGTAGGGTCTTTGGAAGTGAAAGCTGCCATAAAGTTGGCGTCCGGGTCAAGCTGATGCTCGAAGAAAATGGACAGGTCGGAAGGGATTACCTGGCGTAATTGAAGTTTCAAATGGTTTTCAGCCATGTTCATTGGATTGCCTTAAAATCAATCACTGTTGATTTGATCCGGGTGGGTCCACCGCGTTTGAAGCGGAAATCACACACGTCGCCACCCTCTGCCAGGGTGGTGGTGCGGCTGAGACCCCAACCCAACATCTCACTATATAAATAATCACAGGCACACAGGTACGGAGCCAATCCCGCTGCCCCCTGCTCCTGCAGGAAGGTCAGGGTCGCGCAGCGGTGATAGTCCACACCGAAATCGAAGTTTACCCCATCGCCCTCCACGTAGAAGGCAATATAGCCGCGCGGATAGGGATTTTTTTGAGATGCTTCAGCCCGCTGGCGCAGGTTGCTCTTATAGCGCGGAGAAAACGACATATAACCCAGCAGGCGACGGGCAAAACCTGGCACACGCTCCAGGTATGTACGTGAGAGCAGGTAAGCCAGCTCGCCCGCCTCCTTCACATCCGTACCCTGGGCAAGCATCACCCGGTGGAACGCCAGGAACCACCCGCTGGAGATAATGAATTGGGTGAAGGGTTGTTTGCCCCCCACGTAGGGCAACATTGGCAGCAGATGACGGTATTCCTCCCGTGCAGCCGCAACCATCTTTGCAGAACGCTCGCTTCCATAGCGGGTAAGGATCGGACTTTTGACCTGTCGCACCATGCGGTCAAAATCTCTCAGTAGACGAGATTCCTGCCGGGTATAAAAGTCCCGCTCTAAATAGTCCATGTCAGCAGCCTGCCTCTCTATTACCCAATCAAACCTTTTTCCTTGAAGCGCTCGTAGCCGAGCTGGGTTAGTTCATCCAGCTCTTTGAATAAGCGTTCATCAGCATGGGTAAAATTAAAACATGATTTACCCTGCATGCGTTTCTTAAGCTCCGGAGAGATACCCCCTAGTAACTCCGGGCAAGCATAAACCGGCATAAGATGGTAAGACACGTATCTTTTACCCATCCGTACTGCGCTAAACCACACCTCCCTCCCCAGGCTGGACGGGGTAGGCGGTCCGATTAATTCCAGCTGGTGGGATTTTTCCGTTCGCAATTGCAGGGTCTCCCCAGCATAGCTGGATAAGATATCTCTGAGTTTATGATACACAAGCTCAAAATCAGGGTTGATCTGGGAAGTCATTCTCGTTCTCCTTCCTATGTTTCAGATACCTGGAAGTGTGGAACTTTAACCTGGATTATCAGCTCATTTGCCAAACATGTCCAACGGAGGCCAGTGCATCCAGAGCTGGGTGACGATAACTGCCAGATTCACCGCCTGGGCAGCCAGGGTATTGAACATTGGCCAGGTGCCCCAAAACAGGGCAATGCCGATGAACGAAATAAACGCAAAAATAAGTGCCAATGGTCGCCATAAATCACCTGGGACCAGGATACCCCAGAACGATAGGGCCGCTGCCACGAAACCAAGCAGCGAAAGCACCCAAAATATGATGGCGATAACCCTGGCGGCCTGGGGAGACAATCCCGGAAAGAGCCAGCTGCGGGCCGCCTGCCACTTGCCGCCTGGCGTGCCCCGAGCGATGTAGACCAGCGCGCCGATCGCCCCGCCGTGTCCCAGCCCGTGCACCATTAGCAAACCGGCGATGAGGATTTTTATAAGTTGTGGTGACATTTCATACTCCTGGTCCTGTTAATTTGTCGTTGTCTGGGCGGTATATTCACCCAACCCAATGCAATCCACTATTGAGTCGATGAGATGGTTTCACTCGATAACTCACTCACGTTACATCTTCGTAATAAAAGCTCCTCTTCTTATTTGTAGCGCGCCGAGCAGTGAGTAGGAGGGTTCACACCTGATCGGAAAGTTTGACTATTTTACCCCACTAACAAAGAATACAGTCTTGGAGAAGTGAATCCCATCCGATTGTTTATGGGATTGAAGATCTTTGAATATCGCCTGCTTTACTCTGTATAGTTTATCAGCATCATCAAGTTTGATCTTCTGGAGGAACATATCCCAACCGATAGTATCCATTTGCCGCCACCATTCGTCCTCATCGGTGGAAATAAACTCGGCGGTCTCCTTGGAAATCACAATATCCCGAAAGCCAGCAGCGCGAAGAATGATTTCGTACCCCTGCGCTTTTTCATAGGCTGTACCAATCGGGCGCTGTTGTAAGTATTTATTGTCCAATAAAATCGCGGGGTAATACCTGAGCATGGCGTTTTCCATCCAGGCGAGGTCTTCCTGTGCCTCCCAGGAACAACATACAAATTTTCCACCATTCCGTAAAACGCGCCAGATTTCCGGGGCTTTCGTATCCGGCTGAGTAAATTCCAGTTGGATGGTATCGAAGCAATCGTCCCAACCCATAAATCCACACAGAACCAGGTCAAATGTACTGGTTGGAAAGCCTAGGTTTCTAACATTGGTGAACAGTACAGTAATATTCTTTAGTCTTCGCTGCTCTATCCTAGAGCGGGCGATGGATATTCAATGAGAGCATATGTCGATACCGAATGCATATCCACTCGGACCGGTTTTAGACGCTGCCGGGAAAAGTGATGACCCGGTACCACAACCTACATCCAATAACCGCGCACCGGGGTAGATGTTAGCATGCTCGACCAGCCTGGCACCAAAGTAATCCCAATAATCCGGTCCGGAAAGATCGGTCACTCCGCGAGGTCTACACCAAATCCTGGCCATCAGTGATCCTTTCCTTTCTTTAATCCAGCTTGTGTTATGACGTGAGAGACACCCACCTCACCCAATCCATCCATGTGCAAGGTGATTTTAGCAATGTTTTACACCTAGATCTAACCTGCAAGTTAGTACGTGTGCTACAACCGCTCTTCCACCATCCAGGTTGCCAGAGAACTTATAAACCAGAGCGCAAGGTATATATTAGCTGCTAATATTACCTTTTGAGCTCCAAGGTTTAGAATTAGATGCTGTTAAGTATCTACCTTCTCGAGCCAATGCAGCATGGCCAGGTAAGAGCCAAAAAGTGTGGTCAACAATTGCAGGAATGGGGAAATCACGATCATCAATACAAGCCAGCCGATGAAGCTCGCCCTGGGTTCATACAAGATCATCGGAACACCCGTGTTTACCAAATCTCGTTCAGGATCGATCAGGAACGAGATGCTCGGTCCCCAAATAATGAGCATCCCAAGCAGGGTCACGGTTGCGGTAACCACTGCATAGAGCAGGACTCGCCGGAAGACCATGCGGACATTGTCTGTGGTTGTGGTGATATTCCAGACGATATACCAGCCGACCAGAAAGCCAAACAGGATGCAGAAGAAAGGCACTCCCATCCCCATCCCAATCCAGACGATATCGAGTATGATGAAGATTCCAAGCACCCATTTTGGTTTTAATTCAAGCCATTTTTTCATCGATGATTGCCTCTGTGAACTTTCCTCAATTATCGTCCTGATCCTGATCATCCAGTGGATTCGTTTGTGATAAAGCTGCAATCTGCAGAATGAACCAGTTAACAACAACCCTATTTCTTACCCAGCACGATCTCCGGATGGTGGAAATAGTCCTGCACCTCTGTATAAAACTTGCCCATGTGGATCCCGTCCATGAGGGCATGATGGGCTTGCACTTCCAGTGGCATTTTCACGCGCCCGTTTTCTTCGAAGAACTTACCCCAGGCGAATCGCGGCACAGAATCGGCCGGGTTTAAGTGCATTGGGTGTATAAAGCTTGTGAACGACACCCAGGGGAGCGCAGTCATGAATAACAGGTTGTCATGCCCGGGAGGGTCTTTAAGGGTGGGATTCTGTTTCACAGACGCAATCCTCTCGGCAGCCTTCAGAGCAAACGCTGAGAAATCCTCACTATAGTCAACCATGCAAAAACCAAAGCGATCCTCGGTAGATAGGACCGTAAATGATGGGTGAACAACGTCATGCTCGACCACTTCTTCCCCTCGGATGCGATAGCGGAACTCGGGAATTGCATTCGCCGCTCGTGCCAGCACATACACGATGGCTGCGCTGATCGAGTGACCACTCTGCTTGATGACTGGATAAAACTTGGTCAGTTCGACATTGGCGCACATGCCAAAATGTGGATGGTCGAAGGCGAGAAATTTCTTGAAGTGCTCGCATCTTGACCAGGTCAGCAGGTCAACAGTTCGCATGGTTCACCTCCACGTAATAACAAGTTATTCACCATACCCCCGGGATCAGCCGGTACCTCATCTCGCGCGTGTACTCCGCATAGCCCTCCAGCTCATTCTGCAGCATACGATCCTCCAGTGTGGTGCGGATGATCATCAACCCGCCACTAATAGTATAGACTTCCTGCCTTCTTCGTTGAAAGGTAAGCCCACCATATATTTCATTTACTTGAGGGTAATTAAGAAATCATCAACTACTTGAAGTGTAAATGATACTACTTGACTTCGATCTGGTTTCCCTTTCCAAAAATACACTTCTGTGTCAAACGAAGCGGTTTGCCCTGGTGTTAGATCGTATGGATTCGTGTAACTCGCATCTACACCGATTACATCTCCATTTATGTCGTAAAGAGTAACGTAAGCTTCGACGAATCTTCTATTCTCAGAATATTGATTTCGAATCTCTCCGACAACGTGATAACCATCATATTCATCAAAATAGGAGGTGTAGTTTAGGATCTCAAGGGGATACGGTTGGTCTGAATTTGTAATATCCCACGTTACTACTAATTCATACGTTTCCCAGGGCAGTGGATCTGAGTAAATAATCATAAAAGGAGATTTCATATGAGGAGTGAGCACGCCAATATCCGCATAGGTATAATCGCTGCCAACGACGTTGTGGTTGGCATCACGAAGCGTCCCACTAATATTAATGAACCGAACATTCGAAGTAGTGTTATTCAGCACCTCCCCAATGATATACAAACTGGAAGACCCCTCATAAGGAACATAAGCATTACTTGACAACACTACAACTTCTTGTGGTACAGGGCTTGTAGTTCGAGTTGGGGTGGCTGTTTTTGTAGGTGTTTTGGTTGGTGTGGGTGTATTTGTAAAGGCTAACGTGGCTGTTGAGGTTGGAGTTGGTGTTTGTGTTAATGTTGGCGAAGGAGTGAGTGTCGGTTGCTTCAAAACTATGGGTAGATATCCCGGCGTGCCAACTAGGAGATACGGTGCTGCCACTACTTCGAAAAATCCGGCTATTCCAATAACAAAAATACCGATACTAACTACAATAAACAAATATTTGCCACCTTTCATTTCTCACCTCCCAAATGTATTATTGATTGAGTGTTTATGAGATTTCTGGCAGAAACTTCATAATACCTTCAATCCGCAGCCCTCCTATTTGTGCAATGGAGCCTGACAATACAACCAGATAGTCTATAACCGAACTTGACCATTATTACTTTAATTTGTCTATACAACACAGTGCGAAAAAAAATTATAGCATCGATTAAAAAATCAGAAATAACAGCCACTCACCACACCCCAGGCAACAACCGATATCTCACTTCATGCACATAATCCGCATAACCCTCCAGCTCATTCTGCAGCATGCGGTCCTCAAGGGCGGTGCGGATGATCATCAGTACGCTAAACGGAATGGCGAGCAGCAACGTCCAGGACGACCCCAACAGGATGGGCACACTGAGAGCCTGGATGAAGACCCCGACGTATCCCGGGTGCCTGACGTAATGGTAGGGTCCGCTGCGGCATACCTGCTGCCCCCTATCGGATTGGATGCGCACTGCGGTGGAGAAGAAAGCGTTGCTGATCATCGCCCAACCAAGCAGCCCGAGTCCCATGGCGTAGACCACTGCCCCGAGCACGTGCCAGGCAGTGGAAAGCCCACCCGTCCAGCCGAAGCGCACATCCAGCGCAGCCACAAGGGGTACCAGGAAATACTGTCCCATCAGCCAAAGCCCACCCACCACTTTATCCCAGTCCTTCACTTCCTTGGGTCTACCGCGTTCAGCCACGGTTTCTGGGCTACTCCGCAGCATGAAGACGGCATTGATGGAGACGCTCAACAAGCCAATGCCCAGAAAGACCCACGCCCAGGTCCAGTTGAGCCTGCCAACTCCAAGGAATAGCTCCAGCCCCATGACAAGAAACATCAACAGGATCTGCCTGGCGCGTGCAATAACACCGGCTGTTACACTCGCCCTCTGATCAAGAGATGTGTTTTCAGGCATGTTTGCCATGTGTGTCCCTCACCTGATCGCCAGTGGCAGGCATGTGGTAAATAATGGCCTCGCCAGGACGGCATACGTACCCAGCTGGGTGATATGCGCAGAAGCATACTGCCTGGCAAAATCAATCTCAGGGTTGATCAATATCCAGCTCTGTTCGATGGGTTCCCAGCGGAAGAGCCCAAACGCCCGGCTCTGCTGCAGGATACCTGGCTCCATTGAAAAATGGATGCTCAAGGCTGCAGGGGTTTGCAGGCTGACCTCACCGGTGGATACCTTGATCTCGTAGGCTTCGCTCAGAACGGATAATGGACCTTGATGAAGGTTCACCTGTGATGCCTCCTGGATGACCATGGATGGGCTGCCGCTCAAGCTGCCAGGAGGGAGGAAGAGAGATAATTGCCCATCGTCAGATTGTATCCAGGATACACGCTCAGGATCGAGGCTCTGGAGGATGAAGGAGGTAGATCCTTCAAAGGTGCCACCCAGCGCATCGGTTCCGATCACCTGTGCTTGCACCCTGTAATCCAGGCTCGAGTTGAGTGGAACCTGTCCGATATACCCCCCCAGCTCAGGATGATAGATGAGATCTACAGAGATAGGTTCAAGGGCTCCGTACTGCCATAACATGAGCTCCGGTGCCTCAGGCAGACCAATGGTGGATATGACTTTCACCTCAACGGTATCCCTGCCCATGATCAACGGTTCAAACTTCAAGAATAAATTTTCTATTTTGGGGATGATGACCACGGTTGGGGTGGAGGTTGTTGGACAGTTGATGGTTAATTCTCCCCACATATCGCCCTTCTTGGCATCCAATGTGTCACCATTGTGGGCACCACGGACTGTGATTTTACCAACTTTGTCAGTTATCCCCTGGTACAGGGGCTTTTTCATCAAGGAATCCACCTCAACCTCGACGCTTTGAACTGGATTATTGTTGGTATCGATGACCATCGCAGTAAATGGATCGCAGGCACCTGTGTCTTTATTGTCAATAGAGGTCGTTACCCAATCTATAACCGGAATGGAGGTGGGTCCGGATACAACGGTCACGTGGCGGGTATCTGGAGATTGCAGCGTCCAGCGACTGGGTGACTGCTGATCTTTAAAAATCCGCATTACAGTCTCCCAGGTTGTTTCGCCATTATTCATGGCATCCTGTGCCGTGGCAGTATTATGCATATGCGCTGAATCGGCTCTTGAACATAATTCACTGGCATTATGCTCATTATCCATGATGCTTGCACGGGTTGTCTCATCATTATTCGTATAACGATTGAGTGTACAGCTACTCCAAATAGAACCATCACGCTTGCGATACTCATCATACAGACTTAAGCCATAATGCCCAAATTCGTGGATCATGGTGTCGTCTGCGTCCTGGTTCGACCCATTGGATCCGCGAATGGGAGGAAATAATATGCGTCCGGTGCTTTTTGCCATGCCACCAATAGAGGCATTGGGTCCAACACTGTTATCGGCTAAAAACACGTAATCACTGGCAGCTCCATTTTCCGTGTTATCGTATATTTCAATAACTTCATAGAGCATCTGGCCATCGGTTACATCGTAAAGGAAAGCCGAAGCGTTGATCAGGCTTTGCTCCAGATCATCCAGGTAAGCGCTGGTCGCATCGAATTCCACCACCGCCACGATGTGCACCCCGATCAGCGCCTGGTCTTTACGGACAGTCAACACCTGCACCTGACTGGTATCGGATACCGTGAACAACTGGGGGGTACCACTATCAGGGATATCCACGCTCGTCAGGTACACTCGCCAGGCCCAGGCGCTGCTGCCACCCATGGTATGGCCTGCCTTGACTGCCGGTTCCGTGTAGACCAAGTAGCTTGCAGCCAACGTATCCCCGACCTTGACGTTATTTACCGTGATGGATCCAGAAGAATTGGTCACCCCAATAAAATTACCTTCGTGATAGACCCTGGCACCAGATACTGTCGATCCGGATTCATTTTTCACCTGCACGGTAACATCCACAGCGGATATCGATCCGGTAGTCCCGGACTGCCCAATCTGAATAATTGCAGGATCAGAAGCTGCCGCGGGGATTACAAACAGCCCCATGACAAGGAACATCAACAGGATCTCCCTGGCGAGCGTTGCGACGCCGGCAGCAACATTTGTTTGCTTTTTAACGTAAGAATCCTCAAGTTTCGAAATCATTACACACCTCTTTAGATAAATTCGAAGGAATGGAATACCCAGGTGTCCCTAGGCTTGCTAATATGTCAGGTTGAGTGATCTGCCCCGAATAAATCTGTTTCACCATCGCATTAATCATGCTGACCAGCATTCATTCAATTATCGTCATACCTGATGGTAATAGCTAATCACCTGATTTATCTCTAGAAGTACAGATATTTAGTGTATGTCAATACAAAACCTTTCCTGTTAGGTCAGGTTTAGCGGTAAAACAGGCCAAACCCGATCTCGCAATATATCCTGATAGCAACAATCTCTGTTTTTTTATCGCCTTTGTATAGCGGGTAAGAAAATTCGATCCGTGATATTAAATTCAGCGGTGTTCGAGGCACCCCCTCCTGGTGCCGGGTTAACTACGACGATATACACAACTCTGCCGTATAACAATTTCTCAGAAGGGATCGCAGCCCCAATACGGTGGCTGCTATAATACGTGGCAGCCATCTCCTCGCCATTCCACAATAACTTTATCCCCGGAACAAATCCATCTCCCTCGATGATCAAATTAAAGCCTTCCGCTTTGATCCACACCGCAGATGGGGAGATGTGATTGATTACCGGCACCGGGTTTTCAACCGTAAATAATACCTGATTGGAGATGAGCTCTTCATTGCTGGCATTCCGTACTGTGATTTTGAAAGTACCCACTTGATCCAGTTTCCATGTGTCAAGCTGAGCCGAAAGCTGAGCCGGGCTAATGGTATTCGTCGCTAACTCTGTTCCTTCCCATAAAATTACGTCACCCAATCCAAAATATTTCCCATTTACGATCAGGGTGATACCGCTGCTTCCAACCGTCGCTGAATTAGGCGAGATGGATGTAATTTCCGGTATGGTGCCAAGCGCGGTGGTGGCCCAGGTGACAGGTTGATTCCAGCCTGCAGCATATGGCCAATGGTAATCATCCCCCTGCCATCGCACCCAATAATGCCCCAAATCTAAACCAACAAGATGGTCCCACCCTCCCAGTACATTGATGTCAACCTGAAATTCTGCGTTCCAATGCGTATCTGTGGCACTTACTTGAGCCAGCAGCCCACCTGGTCCCGTTTCACTGAAACCTCCTATTCCATCCCCAGAATTATTGTGAGGTGTGCCATCTTCTTGAATATAGAACACATAATCATCCAGTTGTGCGAGATCATCCTGGCTGTGGTTTAAATCAAAGCGCAAAGAAGCAGAACCAATCACACCTGAGGCCGAGCGGTTCATATTCGTAAAACAAGCCCATAGGTGATCTGCGGTGCGGAGCAGGTTGACTTGAGCCTGGTTGCCGTCCGCATATGGGTTCAATCCCAGGGTTATACTCCCTGCATATGCATCTTCATTGCACGACCCATCCAATAACGGCGCTTCACTGAGCAGTGGAATCCCCAACATGGCGATGTTCAAGGATGTGGTCTGGGTAACAGCATGCCCACCAGTATCCTGGGCAGCGAGTGAGATATCATAAGTGCCCGGTGCTTTACCAGTCAGGGAGTACTCGCTGCCTGTTCCAAGCACTGACCCATCCATTGACCAGGTCAGGGATCCTTCGGCCACGCTGCCATCTTCCGGATCACTGGCACCCCCTGCCAGCGATACAATCTCCCAGGCAGGGTAACTTTGTGTGTCATTTGGCGAGGCAATGTGCACTCTCGGCATTTGATCCGCAACCGTAAATACCTGGGATAATGCAATGGTTGTATGGTAACCATCACTAGCCAGGATACGTATTACTCCCTGTCCCGGTAGGCTGGCTCCAAGCCCACTTAAATCGTCCAGTGTCAGGGTCATGGAAACAGTCTCAAGTACGGCTGGGGTATCTTTGCTAATCGTCACCCAGGTCACTCCATCCGGACTGTACTGAATTGTGTAGAGCAGCCAGTCCTCCTCGTCCGGGTCATCGCCCGTCCAGGAGATCACCATCTCATCTTCGAAGGTTTCTCCGCTGGCTGGTTGCCCCACAGTAACCACAGGTAGCGCAATGCCCGGTTCCAGAGATGTGAGGAGGGTCTCATCCGTCAGGAGCTCAATTCGGGCTACCTCGCCAACAGGCGCAGGGAATGTGACTACGAAACTGAATGGCTCTCCATCCGCATCTATTAATTGGTTATTTTCATCGTCACTCCCCTCACCCATCGGTGTGGGCAATGGCTCGATGATCTGGTCTGCCAGCATAGCCCCGTTTTCATCCAGCAGGCGCAGGTGGTAGCTGTTTGCACCAGGACTCGATGCATTTTTTACCCAACCTGGGGTGGTATAAGCCTGCCAATTTTGAAGCATATCCGAGGATAAGCCGGAGGTGGGCAACACCCATCCATAACTCAGCTGGCCGCTCCCGGAATCTGGATTTACACTGCCGCTGAACAACACCACCGAGGCTGCAAGGCTCAAATCAGGGCTTGCTGTGGACCGGAAAGTGGGCTCAACCGGTGATAATGTCCCGATGGAGTTGAAAATTCGATTGTAGGTGAAATAACTGGGCCACCTTACCCATTGGTAAGACATGATATCCGCAGCCTGGGTTGGGGTAATTGGGGTTTGCGAAAATATATCAAATCCAAGCGCAGCCTCGGGTGAATTATCGTCGATAGAACATACGGGAAATGGGCATTCAGGATATAGCCAGGTATCTGGGTCAGTATCACACATATATGGCTCTGCCGGCCTTCCATCACCTGATTCGGGGCAAGGTATGTGCCCCTCACCCAGGGTGTGGATTAACTCGTGCGCCAGGGTTGTCCCCGATCTCGGTGCATTCCAGGAAGGGCTATTAATCAACGGAGATAATTTGACTAAAGCCGCACCCGAATAAGGTAAACTCAATCCGTTATACTCCCAATTTGCAACCTCGGGTAACATGCCTACTTTATAATATTTACCTTCTGTTTTGCATCCCGCTGGAGCACCCGCAAAAAGATTAATCGCCACAATTTCAGCTAAGAGAAAATCAGCATCCTCATCCAAATTATCGAATGCCTTGAGACAGGGTAGGGAAATCTTAACGGGTCCAAAAGGCCATATGGATATCCAGGTATCACAGAAACCCAATTCTTCCAAAGTAGAAACGTACGTGTACACGTATGTATCATCAATTGGCCATAGTTGCTTAAATATATCTATACTTGGCCAAAAACTGTCATCCCCGGATGTAAACGTTCCAGCTGTCGTGTGGATGGGGACAAAAGTCAGGCAGGGAGGAGCTATATCGGTAAATGTAAAATCACCAGATAATGAATTATTTAGTGGGAAATAATCAAAATATCTATGGTTCGGATCAATCACTGCTTCAAGATGGATGGTACCTGCAGATCTCCAAGATAATGGGAGCTCAAAAAGCCAGCCAGCATTCGCATCCTGACGATCGTGATTGACTCCTTCCTCCAATGCTATTGTACGCAAAGCTCTTAACGGAGATCCAGGTAAAGGTTGGCCATTCATTGACCCAGATAAAATCGCATCCACGTTTCTTCCACTATCACCGGTGACACTTCCGTAAACCCGAACAAAAGTGGGTTTACCCGCCACCAAATCAACCAGGTTATGGGAAGCCAGGCCTTGAACTACCTGGGTGACTTCCCATTGGTCAGCACTGAAGTCGTTGGCAAATATTGTACTATCATAGGTCATCCTATAAACTCGTCGGGGCAGATGGTTGGTTATATATTCTTTTTGAAAATACACCTTGGTATCATCCCCCCTGACGATCATCCCATTGACATCAAAATCTGTTGCCAGAGTGAAGGCAAACGCTGATCCGCCCAGTGCCAACCGTTTTAAATTTGCTACATTGACAAGGTCATCAACATTGGTTTCTTTCCAAAACAGGCAGTTTCCACCGTTCGGACAGGTGCCGATGACCAGGTTGCTGATTGCCTGGTGGTAACCACAGCCAATATACTCATTTGTATACAGCGGATCCCCGTGTGAACAATCTCCCCTCGTCGTACATACATCTTTATAGATACTATCGAAAGTAATATAAATACCTTCCGAACAAGCGAGAGTCTCCGACGCCACTCGATATACAGAATACTCACCATTCTCTGGGGGAACATAGATCAAGCCATGGCTTGATGATTGGGGATCGATCAGTGTCTTTGGGCAAGGGGGGTATCGACATGAAAGCGGTGAGCTCCAAACACCAGTGCCATCCACCCAGACAATCCGATCTTCTCCGACCAAGATTTCGCTGGCAGTGGATTGGGGAATTAATTGGTATGGCGGGGTAGCGCCTTCCCGATCCATTTTCAGGATCTGACCACCGGCTGACCCCCAGTACAAATAGTTATCATCCAATTCAAACCTGGTGATGGGTTTATCCCCGGTGGCTGGTTGATAAAGTAAAATGGGATTACTACCAGGTTGGTCGACAGGTCGGAACAAAATCTTGTTCTGATCTACATCAAAATAATATATACCAACCGCATCCGCGGTCATATAACGGAATGTATTGCAATCGCTCGATGAAGTAATCTGCAGAGTTCTTGCAATTCCTCCATTCACAGGCCACCTTTTTAAATATCCTGGTTCGCGAGCAGTACCCTCCTCACAGAAATTTGCCCAGTAAATCAAACCATTGGTTATAAGATAATCGTCAACAGTTTCATTAATCACAAGTTCGGGAGTGTCTGCCAGAACTGTTTCAACGTCCTCAAAGTCAACGAGGTCAGCCGCCTGTGCGCTAAACAATGATGCTGGTTTCTCGATCAATTGGTTTGGAATAAAAGCAAAAGCTGATAAGATCAAGATAACGAGTAGGGATACCATGATCTGGTGTGGGTAATTATGCAAGTTCTTCATTTTCTCCTCCATTTTACAAGCGTGATTCCGCAAGCAAATATGTTGAAGTAAATCTTCTTGAACCTGGTTTCAGGAATCGGCGAAAAGGATGTTGGCGTCTTCATAGGCACTCCTTTTTCGTTGATTCAACATAAGCGCGCGATGCACATCCCAAAGGGTGACCTGATATTAAGTTGTTTTGTACCTAGTGATAAAACACCAATAAACTAACCCCGCCTGTGATGTTTTCAGTGGTGAGCAAGCGAATGCAAAATCACCAAACCATTCAAAACCATCAATTTATATTAATGAAACATTATACTACTGAAAATTAACCGCCAATTATTCGGGAGACAGCTCGGATAAATCTTTCTCAACCGGGAAACTGTTCCTGTTGTATGTAGATAAACCTGGAGAGGTGGACTTGTTCGAAAAGACAGGGATTTACCCTGACCATCCACGCCAGGTCAATCGATCACCAGGCTTGAACAGCTATTTCCAGCTTTTCTACCAGCTCCAGGTACTTCTCCTGCACCCCTTCCCCCATCTGCTCGTGCTCGATACGCTCGAACTGCTCGTGTAGATGGGGGTGCTGCACCTCGGGAATGATTCTATTTGCCAGGGGGAACACAATTTTATTTTCCTTATTAATGTGCGCCTCGAGTAGTTTTACGTACCCGTGTGCGTTCGAGAATACCTCCTTCCCGGCAGCGATGTCTCCGCCCTGCAAGCGCTCGGTAGCCTGGCGCATGCCGCGCACCAGGCGGCGCCCTTCTTCATGTTCAGCAAGCATGACTGCCAGCGGACCGGACTGCATCGATAAGCCTGCCGAGGCCATCGCCGGGAATAGCACACCTTCCTCCTTCCCGTGATGGCAGTCATCCGCAAAACCTTTGGCGAAGTCTGCTGCGTCCAGGAAAAATTCGGGCGGCACTACCTCGCCGGCTTCCCACCGGTTGGCAGCTTTATCCAGCGCAGTCAAAACACGCAGGATCACGACATGTTCTTCGATCAGGATATCAGTGGCTCTCATGGATTATCCTCCAGGGATGAAACTATCATTCAGTTCGAATCTCCAATGCAGTTATTTTACCTTCGGAGAATGAATAATTATCAGGCACTTGATTATAGAATCGTTAATGCCACATGCGGATGGCAGACTGGACATACAGGATTGGTGACCAGGCAGGCTGCTCCCTACAGGCCGCAAATGTAGTGTCGATTCATCGCATTGAATCGGCAGAGGGCTCGAATCCCTTGTTGCGTACATATATCGGGTAATAACAGATGGAGCTCTGGGAACATCGATGAATTTCTTATTGGTTTGTTTTTTATTCATAGGAAACTTGAAGAGATATCGGTTGACTTTTATTTTATGTGAATGTATAATTTTCAAATCTCCTAATGAACACGTGTGCATAAAGGGAATTTCCGTTGACAGTTACAGTCAAGGGTAATACGAAAGTAGCTGGGGTTCCTCCATTAACAGTCTCGCGCTCATTTAGCGAAAATCTTAGCATTCCAATAGTAACCACTGATCGCTTAAACAAATATCTTCGGATTTGGGATCTGTTCCGATAGAAGTAGCCTGGTATTTTTAACAAACCGTTCGCAATTATTTGGATTGATTGGTAGTCGTTAGTGTAAATTCTTCAGCAGGTAAACTGCAAAGCATCGAAGATGTGCTTCAGGAGACAGAGTATTGTATTTATATTGCGGCGTCAAACAGGGGCTCGTATCGTGAACAATCCTTCGTTCAATCTTGGTGAGAACGGTGGGTTGATGGTGCTTTTCTGTGACCAACCCCATTGGTATAACCGCGACGATTTCCTTCGATGAAAACCAACCAGTGGAATTGAGTGAGCTATGCTAGAAAAAAAAGAAAATGTAAATAGATGGCAGAGGATTTTTGGGAAACAACTCTTTTCAGAACTCAAGTACCGGTTATCTTATTATCCAGAAATAGTTGCCATCATTAGCTTTGTATTGATTTTCATCTTCTTCGCCAATAGAGCCGAAAACTTCTTATCCCTGCTTTCCCTCACAAATATTGCCTCCTTGGCAAGTATCAAAGGTGTTATGGTAGTTGGGGTGGCTATTTTAATGATTTCCGGAGAGTTTGATTTATCCGTAGGCTCCATTCTGGGGGTAGCATCTTATGTTTTTGCACTAACAATCTTACAAGGTGTTCCTGCAATTCTGGCGATGCTCATAGCCCTGGCGGTAAGTGCTTTGTTGGGACTGATCAACGGTTTGATTGTGGTAAAGACAAGAATCCCTTCGTTTATTGCAACCTTAGGGACGATGCTTGCATATCGCGGCGTGGCGCGCGCCTTGGGCCGTGGTGACTATGCACGCTATGTTGCAGAAGGTCGAATATTCCTATTTGACCTGTTGAATGGTGATATCACTGCGATCAATAATTTATCTGAGCAAACCGGCAACCTGCGAAGCGGTGTATTCTGGTTTATCGGATTTGTGATCATTGCATCCATCATAATGAACAGAACCCGTTATGGGAATTGGGTTTACGCCACGGGTGGCAATGCTGCTGCAGCACTGGCCCAGGGTGTAAAAACCAATTCAGTCATCATATCGAATTTCATTCTGACCGGTGTACTGTCCGGGTTTGCCGGTGTCATGGGATTTGCCTGGCGCATGGTTGTTGATCCGCGTCGAGGGCAAGGTTTTGAGCTAATTACTGTAGCAGCATGCGTTATCGGCGGTATCTGGCTGAAAGGTGGTTATGGGAAAATTCTGGGCGCGGCGATGGGAATATTACTGCTTCAGATGGTAGAGCAAGGTCTTGTTCTCATGGGAGTTAGTGTCGAGTTGTTCCAGGCTACGGTTGGATTAATTCTAATCGTAGCAGTTATCATAAGCACATATCTCAGTAAAGGCTAAATGTGCGAATACTATTTGTGTACAAGGAGGTGTAAGCAAGATTTTTCAATACAATCTCAACAATTACGTCTGTTCACAAGGAGGTGTAAGTAAGAGATTATTAAGTATGCTCTTGACCAAATATGTCTAATCAAAAGGAGATGTAAGGAAGAGAATTTCCAGTACGATCTTGACCGATATTTTCTAATCAAAAGGAGATGCAATGAATACCAAAAAGGTTAATTTACTTTTATCCATGCTGCTTATCTTTATTATGGCTCTATCGGCTTGCGCACCTGCTGCTGAAACGGTTGTTGGACCAGAACCCACCGCCGTGAAAACTACGGAACCTGCCGTTGTTGAAAGCGCGGAACCCGTTGTTGAAGAAAGCGCAGAACCTGTCGTCGTAGAAAGCGCGGAACCCGCCGCCACTACAGCACCCGTTGTTGCCGACCCCAATCGCCCGTTGAAAATTATTTCCGTTCAACATGCATTGTGTGCTTGGGACTCATTCTGGTGCACGGAGCAAGATGCGATTCAAGAAGCTGCAAAAGTACTCGGTGTTGAGGTTGAAATCCTCGGACCGGATAAGTTTGATCTGGAAAAGACCGCTACGTTGATCGAACAAGCGGTTGCCGCCAACCCCGATGGTCTGATTGTGACCATAACCGATGCTGACCTGTTCCGGGAACCACTCCTGCGTGCAATCGATGCAGGCATCCCCGTTGTGGCATTCAATTCAGGTGCTGGTCCTGAGGCGGATAAAATCCCCTACCTGACTCTCTTTGCTCAGGACGAATACCTGGCTGGCTCCCAGGCTGCCAAGCGGCTGGCTGCCGCGGCTGGTGATGGCGACCACTCTGCTGTCTGTATCAACCACGGTGTGGGCTCCTATTGGGGCGACACTCGCTGCTCAGGTTTTGCTGATGCGATGACAGAATTGGGCATCCCCTCCGAGGTACTCGGTATTGGCGATGATCCCGCTGAGTCCACCACGATCATCGGTGACTACTATGCGGCTCATCCCGAGGCGGACATCTTTATTACCCTTGGCCCCACTGGCGCGAACCCCTTTTATGCATTCGTCGAAAATCAGGGCCTGACCGCGGCTGATGTTACCCACGGCACTTTCGACCTCAGCCCTGAAATCAATGAGCATATCATCGCGGGCTTGACCCAGTTTGGTATCGATCAGCAACCCTATTATCAAGGCTTTGGTGCGATGACCGCTGTGGTTCAGGCGGCACGTTATGGGATTCTGCCAGCCATGCCTATCACCCCAACAGGACCTGGTTTCATCGGTGTAAATGAGCTTCAGGCTGAACTTGATCCTGAACGCTCCATAAAAATTATTTCCGTTCAACATGCACTGTGTGCCTGGGATGCTTTCTGGTGCGTAGTTGAGAATGGCATTCATACGGCTGCGGATGGCTTCGGTGTTGACGTTGAAATTCTCGGACCGGATAAGTTTGATCTGGAAAAGACAGCTACGTTGATCGAGCAAGCGGTTGCCGCCAAACCCGATGGCCTGATTGTGACCATAACCGATGCTGACCTGTTCCGGGAACCACTCATGCGTGCAATCGATGCAGGTATCCCCGTTGTGGCATTCAATTCAGGTGCTGGTCCTGAGGCGGATAAAATCCCCTACCTGACTCTCTTTGCTCAGGACGAATACCTGGCTGGCTCCCAGGCTGCCAAGCGTCTGGCTGCCGCGGCTGGTGATGGCGACCACTCTGCTGTCTGTATCAACCACGGTGTGGGCTCCTATTGGGGCGACACCCGCTGCTCTGGTTTTGCTGATGCGATGACAGAACTGGGCATCCCCTCCGAGGTACTCGGTATTGGCGATGATCCCGCTGAGTCCACCACGATCATCGGTGACTACTATGCGGCTCATCCCGAGGCGGACATCTTTATTACCCTTGGCCCCACTGGCGCGAACCCCTTTTATGCATTCGTCGAAAATCAGGGCCTGACCGCGGCTGATGTTACCCACGGCACCTTCGACCTCAGCCCTGAAATTAATGAGCATATCAAAGCTGGCTTAACCCAGTTTGGTATCGATCAGCAACCCTTCTTACAGGGGTACGACGCGATCCAAACTATTGTATTACTGCTGCGCTATGGTGTTACTCCGACATTGCCTATCACCCCAACCGGTCCTGGCTTTGTGACAATTGACAACATTGACACTGTTGGCGCTTTAGCTGGTACATATCGCTAAGTAGACAACATCATTTTAGAAAATTCCTTCCCCAGTGATGCACATCATTGGGGAAGGAAGTAACCCCTCAAAAGGAGCAGTCTCCTATGGGTCACGCTGAGAAACCACAATCCAGATTTACGAGTTTTTTTCGTTTATTTGGTAACTCGCCCCATTTTAGTCCTTTAGTCACGCTTCTCGTTACCTTCCTCATTTTTTTTCTGTTTGTTCCTAATTTTGATACCTGGCGCACATTCTCCGGGATCATCAATGCAGTATCGATTTCCGGGATTGTGGCATTAGGGGTTACGATGCTAATGATCGCCGGGGAGTTCGATCTTTCTGTTGGCGCAATTGTTGCGATGAGTGGTTTTATTTTTGGAACCATATCTACTGGCGAAGACACTTTAATTGTGAATACGCTTAGTAAATTAGGGCTGCCGGTAGAAGGGGGCAATGTAGCTTTGGCGATTTTGTTTGCGTTGTTAATTCCAGCCTTGCAGGGGCTGATAAATGGTTTGCTGCGGGTGATAACGAATATCCCGTCATTTATTGTTACTTTGGGAACCCTTCAAATCTATAGAGGATTGGCCTGGATTGCATCCGGCGGGATATTGTTTCAAACTCGAGCAGATTTAAAGATCTACGATATTATGAATGGTCGTTTGGATGTGATTAACAATCGGTTGGATGGTGCAAATTTCCGAACTGCAATCCTCTGGCTGATACTCTTATTGTTTTTGATGGAATTATTATTGGTCAAAACCAAATTTGGAAATCATGTCTTTGCTACAGGGGGCAAAGCCGATGCTGCTCACTCACAAGGGATCAATGTCAACCGGGTCAAGATTTGGTGTTTTATACTCAGCAGCCTGATGGCAGGTGTAGCAGGCATAGTCAGCTTCAGCCAATTTAAGACTGTACGCGTGGCTGAGCAAGCGGATATTGAGATGACCGTCATCGCTGCTGCAGTTGTCGGCGGCACACTTTTGACTGGCGGTTTTGGCAGCATTTGGAGCGCTTTTATTGGTATTTTGCTGATATCCCTCCTGCGTACAGGTGTTGTGCTCGTAGAGCCAATGCTCTCCGATGCTTTGGTCAATTTTCCACCATTTTTGCAGACTTTTCTGACAGGATTTTTCAAATCAGATAATTTTCCAGCAATTGTTGGGTTGACAATTATCGCTTCGGTAATCCTGAATACCTATTTAAGGAAGCGGTCGATTACTTAATCATCTCCTGCTTCTTGTATAACAATAGCTATTTGAACTCATTGAAGCATATCGACAAGATGACACGGCAATGTGAATAAGGATGGAGATTAATATGGCTGAAAATGGACAACCCGTTGTGGTAGAGATGAAAAACATTGTCAAACGATTTGGCACAGTTGAAGCCCTGCGCGGGGTTGATTTCACGGTGAAAAAAGGCGAAGTACATGCCCTGATGGGAGACAATGGAGCAGGTAAATCTACCCTGATTAAAGTTCTCACCGGTGTTCATGACCTCACCAAAGGGGAAATTTACTTTGAGGGCAAGCCAGTCAAAATCAGCTCCCCGGCGGTTGCCAGGTCGATTGGAATTGAAACTGCTTACCAGGATCTAGCTCTTGTACCACTGATGAGTATTTGGCGTAATTTTTTCTTGGGCCGTGAGATTGTAACGAATATTGTGGTTGCAAAATGGTTGAATTGGAAAGAAATGGCCCAACAATGCATAGATGCCTTGCACGATATTGGAATTGAAATCCGTTCAGCAGAAGAGAAGGTCGGTATGCTCTCGGGAGGTGAGCGCCAGTCCATCGCCATTGGACGAGCTATCCACTTTGGCGCGAAATTACTCATTTTGGATGAACCCACCTCGGCCTTATCGATTGGGGAAACTCAAAAAGTACTTTCCTATATTAATAATGCACGCGAGAAAGGTCTTCCTGTCATCTTTATTACCCACAATATTAATCAAATCTATGAGTGCGCCGATTGTTACACAATTATTCGTCAAGGTGTCAAAGTAGGCACATATCAGCGAGGTGAACTATCTCAGCAAGATATTGCGGACCTGATCACCGGCACTCGGGAGCAATAGTTGTTTCGATTCACGGGCAAACTGTATCTTTGTCCAATTGAATATACGACCAATACCAACGTTGGACTCATCGACACCATACAAAACGGTATCATTCTCATTTTTTTGGGAGATCGAGGTCTGGGTACTTTTCGTGATTTTTGGGTTTGTGTAACGGGAAACCTCATGCGTAAAAGTACAGTCTCCTGACTCGTGTACCCTGACAATCGGATCTGTTCACAGGTCCAAAGGATGGATGACGTTCCTCGCGGATGCAGTTGAAACACGCCCTCTGCGGTGTTTGTGCAACTCCAATTGTTTGATGGTGAAGAATATGAATGAAGAAGAGATAATCATGAATTCACGCGAACGTGTTCTACAGTCAATGAACTATAAGCAACCTGACAAGGTAGCCATAGATTTTGGAAGCCATCGCTCCAGCAGCATCATGGCAATTGCTTATGCACGGCTGCGTGATTACCTGGGACTGCCAAAAAGACCTCCCAAAGTGTACGATATGCTGCAGCAGTTGGCGATTATTGACGATGATGTTTTAGAGCGATTCAATATCGATTGTATCGAACTGGGACGTGGTTTTAGTCAGGATGAGTCCGATTGGAAACCCTGGGTCTTGCCGGATGGCACCGAATGTCTGATACCCAAATGGATTGACCCTGTTCTAGATGAGGCGGGCAGATGGATCATCCGTGGACCGGATGGAACGCCAATTGCCATTCAAAACAAAGGAATGGTTTATTTTTATCAAGCCAATTACCCTTACTCGACGAATCCGGAAGAAAAGATAGATCGCTTAGAGGAGATGTTTGACTACAATATGTGGAACGCAGTCGTTGGACCACCCGGACCTGTTACCTGGGATGAAGCAGGGATGCACTATCTGGCTGACGGAGCTAAAAAGTTGCGAGCGGATTCAGATCGCGCCATCGTCGGCCTCTTCGGTGGGTCCATTTTTGAAGGGGGGCAGCAATTTTTCCGTACTGACAATTTTTATATCGCCTTAGCGTCCAAACCCGATCTGGTTCATCGTTTTCTAGACAAGTTGACGAGCATCTTTATGCAACGGCTGGAACTTTATCTAAAAGCAGTTGGTCCTTATATAGACGTTGTGATGTTCAGTGATGATTATGGCACGCAAACAGGATCGCAAATTTCGCCGGCCATGTTCCGAGAATTCTTTAAACCGCGCCATAAAGAGATGTGGGACTTTGCCAAAAAATTGGCTCCGGTGAAAGTTATGCTGCATTGCTGTGGCAGCATCAACAATTTATTGCCCGACATGATTGACGCCGGATTAGATGCCGTCAATCCGGTGCAAACCAATAGCAAATTAATGGAGCCAGAAAGAATCAAGGCTCAGTTTAAGGACCAAATTACTTTTTGGGGTGGCGGCTGCAACACACAGAAGATTTTACCCTTTGGTACACCCGCAGAAGTCAGGGAAGATGTGCTGCGAAATTTAGATGTCATGACTCCAGGTGGTGGTTTTGTCTTCCAACAAATCCATAATATTCAGTCTGACGTGCCGCCGGAAAATGTGGTGGCGATGTTTGACGCGATAGCCGAATGGAATGGACTTCATTGATTTCCTATATCATCAGCGCATGACGAGGAAAACAGATGGACATTGAACAAGGATCCTCACGTCAAAGAGTCCGGCAAGCGCTCAATCATGAGGAAGCTGATCATATACCGTTCGACCTGGGCGGCACTGGCCTGAGCACCATCCATGTCACTGCCTATCAGAATCTACGCCGTCATCTGGATTTACCCGTTGTCGAGCCGCATATCTCATTCATTGCAGAGCAACTGGCAAGGGTGGATGAGGATCTGGCCGAGCTGCTGCAAACAGATGTCCGGCCGGTTATTCCGGGCACTGCGGCAGGATTTCATTACGTCTTTCGCGATGAAGGCGCGTATGAAGCATACACGGATGAATGGGGTATTGGCTGGCACAAGCCTAAAGATGGCGGCTATTATTACGATATGTACCACCATCCCCTGGCAAATGCGAATTCGCTGGATGATCTGCGTAGCTATCCATTCCCCGATCCGCTTGATGATGGGCGATTTCTTAATTTACATTCGCAGGTGGAAGCGGCAATCTCCAGGGGCAAGTCGGTTGCCCTGTCTGGCCCGTGTGCAGGCATCGCCGAGGTTTATTCATGGTTACGCGGTTTTGAACAATATTACATTGATCTGGCACTCAACCCAACCTTTGTGGCAACTATGCTCGACCGCCTGGTGGAGTTTAAGTGCGCTTTCTGGGAGCGCGCTCTCAAGGAAATCGGTGATCTGGTAGACGTTGTGGTCGAAGCCGATGACCTGGGAGGACAAAACTCACCGCTCATGTCTCCCAAAATCTACCGCAGCCTGATTCAACCACGTCATAAACGCCTCTTCTCATTCATCAAGGCGCAAGCTCCGGTTAAACTTTTCTACCATACGTGCGGGGCGGTACGGGTGCTCATCCCCGACCTGATTGACGCCGGGATTGACATTCTCAATCCGGTTCAGATCAGCGCCTCGGGTATGGAGTTGGAGGCGTTGAAGCGTGATTTCGGACGTGACCTGGTATTTTGGGGCGGTGGCGTGGATACACAACGTATCCTGGGCACGGCCACGCCAGCTAAAATAAGAGAACATGTCAAACAAAACATTGAAGCATTGGCTCCCGGGGGCGGATTTGTTTTTGCTGCTGTACACGACATCCAGGCAAACATTCCGCCGGAGAATATCATCGCCATGTGGGAAGCCTGGCAAACCTTTGGAGTGTATTAAAGCTTGCGACCGGATTGATATTGATCTGGCAAGTGTTACCGCAGAGTTGCAAGCGCGACACACGTGGGTCTCCACTGCTTCGGATCAGACAGTATGGAGGCCGAATCCCGCAGGGGGTATCAACAGGTTAGTCTCGCTTACACTTCCGCCGCCATAGATATCCCACAACAGCCAGCGGTGCCAGGCTCAAGCTGAAACATGTTAATCCGGAACTGCCTCCTTCCCCCGTCTTTTCCGGTGCAGGACTGGATTGGGCCGTGGGTGGAACCACCTGGGCTTGTTGAATGGTTTCTGTCCGGGTTGGTTCAGGCTGAAGGGTTGGCTCCAAGGTCAAGGTGGCGCTTGATTGAGCTGTTTCCGTAGGCGATGCCTGGATCTCAACCGGTCTTTCTAAACTCACCCCGCCGTCACCAAAATACGAAGGCCATTCTCTTGCTTCCAGGCCTCCTGGTTCCACACTAAAAACTAAGGTATAAGGCTCCCCATTCTCCCACGCTGAGCTGAACCTGAGCAACCCATCGCCATTATCTATCCACACGCCTTCATCGAGCTGCTTAAGCTCTTTTCCCTGGAAAGTTGTCTCTAGCTCTGCAGAATAATCTGCCCGCAAAATCAACCGCAGCTCCGCCTGCTGTCCATCCCAAAGTATGAGCGATGAGCTGGTGTACTCCCCACTCACCTTGGACGGATCGAGTGCCGGTGCGATGGTTTCCGTCGGAGATTGCGGTGTGGGAGTTTGTGTCAGCCAGGGAAAATCGTATCCTGCATCACCAGGTTTCATCCCTTCAGGGAACAGCAAAGATATATTCTCTGCAATCTCTTTCACCTTGGCGTCGTTGGGAGCAATGCGTAAAGCTGTGTGGATTTCTGTTAAAGCCCGAAAGGCATCTTGTGTAGGACCACTCGACCAACCATCCCAATATGCCCGGTTTGCCAGCAGGTCAGCAAATCCTGCATGCCACTGGGCGTCGGATGGTTTGAGCTGCAGGCATTTCTCATATGCCTCCACAGACAGGCGGAATAATTCATTCCCGCCAGCATCAGTGCGGTAACCTCTCCCCTGCAAGAACAAGGCTTTATACGCCTTCGCCAATCTACCCCATGCTTCACCATCGGTCGGGTTCGCCTTTACTTCCCCTTGCGCCTGCAGAACTTTTTTCCATGCACCCGGTGCCACCAGCACAAACTCCATGTTCTGTACTACCGAATAGGGTTCTGGCTCAAAGTTTTCGTAAAGCCAACGCACTTCCCTGCCATCGAAGGTCGCCCCACGGTTGGTTTCTGCCCATCCGATCTGGAAATCCTGCACGACGTTGAGGGAGCTGGCTTCATATGGCAGGCGCAGGATGATCTCTGCCTTCCCGATGGTATCTTTCCAACCAGCACCTGTTTCCAGCAAGTAATAGAAGGCAGTGTACGGATAATAACCCGAACCTTGCAGGTCATATGCTACCGAGATCGCCACATCCACACCAGGCGGGAAAGTCACTTCGAATTCGACCCAAGGGACAAGCTCGGAAAAATAATTAGGTTCCTCATAAGAAACAATGCTGGTCGTCACTGTCTTCCCACTCACCTTCACGACCACCCCAGTAATTTCTGGATAATCATTCCACCCGTTATTGGCAGAGATCGGAAAGCGTACTTGCATGGTTTCCTCTTCGCTGCCCAGGTTATTCATGACGAAATCCGCGCTTACATGTGCCTTACCCAGCCCCTGCTCCTTTCCATCGTCCAAAACCTCCAACACCACCTTCTCAGTACCCATGCGCACCTGGGTGAACTCCCCGCCCGGCTGCACATTTGACCCTGGCGGATTGATAGGTGGTGCAATATCTGCACGTGCTTCACCTGGAAACGCCAACAAGACGACTGCCAGCAAGAAGGTATACAAAAAACGTATTTTACGTCTCATGAGTTATCTTTCTCCATGCACCGGAATCTGGTGGCGAAAATATCCAAATAAGGTTCATGCCGTTCTTGGTTTGATGGTCCATGACATTGACAATAGACATTTCTGGCATGCTACAGACTTAGCAAATTATAGACGAAACAGACAGAATGTTCACAATTTCCTTGAAAATAATCGAGTGGGAAAGTATGGACTTTTTAGACAGCTGTGCCCCACAGGGGGGATAGGATGGATGTTGTAGAACCGTATGCAGGCTGTGGATAATTTGGAAACCTCGAAAATATCGATCGAATTGAAGAGATCGAAGGTTTCAATCCATCCACATTAACATAATAGGTTGCATATTCCCCTTAATGGCGGATTAACAACCCGTGTTTAACTGAGACACCAACCCATTCCGGGTAAATTACGAAAAACCGAGAATTGGATGTGGCTGATATGCTTCTTCTAAAAGCTGGATTTCCTCCGCAGTGAGCTGGACGGAGAGGGCTGCGACGGCATCATCCAGGTGATGAGGCCTGGTTGCACCGACAATCGGGGCGGTGATGACCGATTTGGAGAGCATCCAGGCTATCGCCACCTGTGCCATCGGCAGTCCGCGGGCATCAGCCACATCACTGACCCGCTGCGCGATGGCTAAATCTTCATCCGAGTATAAACTTTTGCCGAAGGCATCGGTCTGAGCGCGTTGCGTTTCATTCTGTTCTTTGGACGGTTTACGAGCCAATCTCCCTTTAGCCAGCGGTGACCAGGGGATGACGGCAATCTTCTGATCCTGGCAGAGCGGGAGCATTTCGCGCTCCTCTTCCCGGTAAATCAGGTTGTAATGGGGTTGCATGGAAACGAAGCGTGCCCAGCTGTGAAGGTCCGAGGTGTATAGGGCTTTGGCAAATTGCCAGGCATACATCGAAGATGCGCCGATGTAGCGGGCTTTGCCAGCCCGTACCACGTCATTCAGGGCACCAAGCGTTTCTTCGATCGGGGTTTCATAATCCCAGCGGTGGATCTGGTATAAATCGACGTAATCTGTCCCCAGGCGCTTGAGACTGGCGTCGATCGAGCTGAGGATATGTTTGCGGGAAAGACCGCGGTCGTTTGGTCCTGGACCAGTATCGGAATAAACCTTGGTGGCAATCACCACTTCATCCCGGGATGGCAAAATCACACAGGGCGCGGCCAACAATTGTTTCACTCGATCCATTTCTGTAAACATCTGCGGTGTCAAAGAAATTGATGCCTAATTCCAGGGCACGCTGGATAAACGGCCGGCTGTGCTCTTCATCGAGCGTCCACAGGCCAGCGTTCGGTCGGCTGCCCGTAGCTCATGCAGCCCAGGCAAATGCGTGATACTTTTAGTCCGGTGGATCCAAGTCGAATGTAGTCCATAACTTCCTCCTGATCCTTGACCTTTTTTACTGATGACCGACGATGCGGTGCGGCACATACGGCTCTTCCAGGGTTGCGACATCTTCCTGAGGCAGTTTAACGGAGAGAGCGCCGACGGCATCTTCCAAATGCGTGATCTTCGTTGCCCCGATGATAGGCGCAGCCACCGGCTCCTTCTGTAACAGCCAGGCAAGCGCGATATGAACGCGCGGAACCCCATGCTTTTCAGCCATCTCCGCAACCCGCTCCACGACCCGTTGATCGGTTTCGGCCGTCGCATCGTATTTGCTTTTCGCGATTTGATCGGTTTCGGAACGAAGCGTGCTTTCCGACGACCAGTCACGCGTCAATCTTCCCGATGCGAGTGGACTATACGGGATCACCCCGATCTTCTCCTCGCGGCAGAGTGGCAGCATCTCCCGTTCCTCTTCTCGGTAAATGAGGTTCAGATGATCCTGCATTGAGACGAAACGGGTCCAGTCATGCTTCTCAGCAACGTGCAGCGCTTTCTGGAACTGCCAGGCAAACATGGCGGAGGCACCGATGTATCGGGCTTTGCCAGCCTTCACTACGTCATGCAGCGCTTCCATCGTCTCCTCGATTGGGGTTTCGTAATCCCAGCGATGGATCTGGTACAGGTCAACGTAATCCGTCCCAAGCCGTTTCAGGCTTTTGTCGATCTCGCTCAGGATCGCCTTGCGTGACAGCCCAGAGCCATTCGGTCGGTCATGCATTTTGAAATACACCTTGGTGGCAATGACGACCTCATCCCGATTGGCGAAGTCCTTCAAAGCACGTCCGAGGATCTCCTCACTCTTTCCAATGGAATAGACGTTGGCAGTATCGAAGAAATTGATCCCCAGCTCGAGGGCTTTCTTGATGATCGGCCGGCTGTTTTCCTCATTGAGCACCCATTTGTGAACCCAATGCTCCGCGTCCCCAAACCCCATGCAACCGAGGCAGATGCGCGAGACCTTCATCCCTGTTGAGCCTAATCGAACGTATTCCATTGTCATACTCCTGTCAAATGTATTTTAGAAATTGGCCATAAACCCAATCCGATGGCTGAGGCTTGTATTCTGAGTTTTCAAGAACTAAAGGATTGTTATTCTAAGCGCCAGTTGAGAGCGGGACCAGTTTGATTGTTGCGGCGCGTGCCTCAGGGCTCACGATGGTGCCGATGATGCTTGCGGCGTAGCGGCGGTACTTTGTGCGGTAGGCGGCATCAATCTGGTCGTTGATACCAGGGTCTGCGTCCACGAAGGTGACGTCTTTGTTGATGCCTCCAGCCTGGATGCGGCCTTCGTGGCGCGTCCGCGTACCGCGGAACCAGGCGGATGTGCGCCCGTTAACAGACCGGACGTAGAGGTCGTCGCCGAGGCGTACCACCCATATCGTCACCGGTTTTCGCAGCGTGCCATCACGTCGAAGTGAGGCAATCTGAAGTTCTTCTGCTGTTCCGATTTTGTTGAGCTCATCAATCGTCCATGTAGTCATTTTTTAAATTCCTTTCATGCATCGCCATGTTCAGCGACCAGTCATCTTCATCAGGTCTTTGGGATACCGATCCCCCTGTACTGTGATCTTTGAAATGGCACTTTCGATCTCTCGCAGATCGTCGGGCTTGAATTCGACGGCTAGTGCACCGATGTTCTCATCCAGGCGCTCGAGTTTCCGGCTGCCCGGGATGGGAACGATCCACGGCTTCTGAGCGAGCAGCCAGGCGAGGGCGACCTGAGCCGGTGACGCACCTTTCTGTTCTCCGATCCTGGCAAGCAGGTCAATTACCACCCGATTTGCTACCCGCGCCTCCGGTGTATAGCGCGGCAGGCGGCTGCGGATATCAGCACTGGCGAAGGTTGTGTTTTCGTCGATCTTTCCCGTGAGATAGCCCCTACCCAGGGGGCTGAATGGCACAAAGCCGATCCCGAGTTCCTCGCATGCAGGCAGCACTTCCGCTTCAGGCTCTCTCCACCATAGCGAGTATTCGCTCTGAACCGCGGTGACTGGCTGGACGGCGTGGGCGCGACGGATGGTTTCTGCGCCGGCTTCTGAAAGGCCAAAGTGCTTCACCTTGCCTGCCTTAATCAAATCCTTCACCGCTCCAGCCACCTCCTCAATTGGTACGTTTGGATCGACCCGATGCTGATAGAACAGATCGATGACCTCAACTTTGAGCCGCTTGAGCGAAGCCTCGGCGACCTGCTTGATCTGCTCTGGCCGGCTATCCAGGCCAACCTTAGGACTCGGCCCTTTTTGAGGATCGTGTTTGAACCCGAACTTGGTGGCGATTACCACTTGCCTGCGGATCGGAGAAAGCGCTTCACCGAGCAGTTCTTCGTTGGTGAATGGACCATAGACTTCAGCCGTATCGAAGAAGGTGATGCCACGGTCAACCGCCGCGTGAAGAAAAGAGATCATCTCCTGTTTGTCGGGAATCGGGCTTTCATCATGGCTCATTCTCATGCAACCGAGTCCGAGAGCAGAGACTTCCAAGTTGCTGTTTCCAAGATTTCGCTTTTGCATTATTTAACTCCTATCTTTTCATCAGTCAGATTATTCCTGGAATTTGATCTTCAACTTCACTCTATAATCTCCTCGCTTTTATCCCTCCTGGATACCATCCTTCCCTTTTTTCAGGACCACGTTTTCGTATCCTTTGATCTTGTAGTCTAGCAAGTCCATTGTTTTTTGCATTTCTTCCATTCTGGACGCAAGATGCTCCCGTTGGTCTACCAAGATCTTTTTTCTGGCTTCAATCGTCTGATCGCCTTGCTGAACCAGTTTCACATATTCAATCAGCACGTCAACCGGAAGCCCAGCGCTTCGCATACACTTGATAAATTCAACCCGCCTCACATCCGTTTCGCCGTAATCCCGGATACCGCTTTCATTTCGATTTACGGGTGGAATTAAACCAATACGTTCATAATAGCGTAGTGTATCCGATGAAATAGCATAGCGTTTACTTACTTCGGCAATCTTCATATACTCACCTCTAGAGATTAGTTTATCACCTGGAGTTGACTCCAAGTCAAGTGTTTTTTGTGAAAATAGCAAGCAAAAATCCGTGGATGGGCTTTCCAGCTGCGCTACGCTCATAAAAATCTGGGAGAATTTACCTGTTCTTTTCCCCCTCAGGACAGGGCTACCGGTCGCTTCCCTTGCTTCATACCAATGCATATGGGGACACAATTCGGGTACAAATGTGTTCAAACCGTATGCTGATCATGGAAGATGCTAGGACGTGCTAGACGGTTATGATTGCCACTTCCCTACCCAGTTTATCTATCGCACCGAAAGGGTCAGGTTGGTCGGGTATCAAGGCAGCAAAGCCAGCTCATGCGTGAGGTTGACCCTGAGAGCCCTCAGCAGCTCTCAGGGACCGTTATTGCTATTTATCGCTCCACGAGTGGGATGTAGACCTGCTTGGCCAGCTGCAAGCGCCAGATCTCACCGCCATTCGTGCTGCTGATCGTACCAATGTACAGGTTATTGTGGAACACCGCTACGGCATTGTCGTTGTAATCGCCAAAGGTGTTGCCGGGGTCGCCCCAGCCGTCCAGGTTGGCGCGCTGCCAGGACACACCCTCGAAGGTGCGCCAGACCTGGGCTCCCGTCACAGAGTTGCTGAACACCCGTATAAGGTCTTATCCACCAGGATCATGCCATAGGGTCGCCCGTTGCTCACGTCGCCAAAACCGCCTTGCATGACCAGCGACCAGTACAGCCCGTTGCTCGAGCGCCATATTTGCCCGCCCTCAACGACATTGCGGAAGCTGATGTAAAGCTCGTCGTTTAACTTAGCCATCGATATGCGCCCGTTGTTCTCATAACCCAACCCGTCGATGAAGACCGCCTCCCAGTTCGTACCGTCGCTCGTGCGCCACAGCTGGCTACCCATTTCAGGGAATAAACCGAAACCGACATACAAGCGGCCCTGGAAGAAGTCCATGACCACGTCGTTCGCCCCCCAGCCTCCAAAGCCATCGTTGTTGACTTGCATCCAGGTGCCCGGGTCACCGCTACTGCTTCTCCAGATCTCCACCCCCGTCACGTTGTTTAGCAGCGCGGCATACAGCTTGTCTCCAAATACCACCAACGCGTTCAGGTTATTATTATTAGAATCCCCAAAGCCGACTGTATCCACCGCCTGCCAGCTCTCGCCGTCCGTCCGCCAGAGCTGCGCCGGGCTGCCCAAACCCAGGTAAAGCTGGTTGTGGAAAACTTTTGCATCTAACATGGACACCGTGGGGGTCACCCAGATTGGGCTCGCAACTTCCCAGTTCCAGCCATCACTGGTGGCCAGCAGGTTATCATTGATTGGAGGTATAAGATGTATTATTAGAATAAAATAGATGTATGTTATTTATATAATAACTTTGGAGAAAATATAAGATAGAAGGAAAATTGAAAGTTTTATAATATACCTGCGATTTACCCTTCGCTGGGCAGCAGGTTTCTTGTTGGAGGTATACCAGGAACCAGCCATTGGCTGTCGGGTGACCAGACGATGGGTCCGATCAGGATGTCTGAGCTATAGGCTGAAAATCTCACCGGTTCACTACTATCGATCTCCCAAACCACCACTTCAGCCCGGTCCCACTGGATGGCGGCAATCCTGGTTCCATCAGGTGAGATTGGACCGTATCCAAGCCATGTTTTTTCCAGATCGGTCACATCCAGGCGGATCAATGGAGGTACCCAATAGCTCCCGTCACCCTCCGGGAACTCCTTCCCTGGCAGTGATATAGTAAAAGTAACGGCTGTTGGATGACCAGAACAGCCCTTCCAAACCATAAGCACCAATGCCTCCACAATATTGCAACTGCTCATCAGCAAGCTTATCATCACCGGTGACTAAATTTATCAACCGCAGCTGGTCATATGCATTCTCGTAACCACCAGCCTCGTAACCCCCAAAGGTTTTGACACAGTCGTAAATGAGAACATCGGTGCGCCAGACCCCATCCGGTGATGGGAATGAATTGTACAGCCTGGGTTGCTCCAGGGCAATCACTGTGGCAGCCAGGTCGGCGGTTGGAGACGAGAACAGGATCGGCGTTCGGGTGGCAGTGGCGGTCTGCCTAGGGGTTGTCGAGGAGGTCGGAGTGGCGGTTGGAGCAGGAGTTTGGGTGTCGGTGGTTGCGGGTTTGTTCGTTCCAGTCGGCGTCCAGGCTGGTGTTGAGACGGTCAGCTCCACGGTAATCTGCGTGGCATTCGGCTCGGATTTAAGCGTGCATCCCGCCAGCAACAGCAGCATTCCAAGACACAGCACTTCCCTATTCATCCAGAATATTCCCTGGCTATATTCACCCAGTCACTTCCCCAATCCTGCACGGTGTGTGAAAGGTGTGCGCCACTTTTTTTACATCACCCTGTCCAAATTTCCAGCATCATCATTACGGCAAATCCCAGCATGGCTGCCACGGTTGGGAGATTGGTATTTCCCTCGCGCTGGCATTCGGGGATAAGCTCCTCAACCACCACGTAAAACATGGCCCCAGCTGCGAAAGACATGGCATAGGGCAGGATAGGGGTGATTGCAATCACCGCGGCTGCACCAGCTAAACCAGCCAGGGGTTCCACCATGCCGGAGAGCTGCCCGTACCAAAAACTCTTCATCATCGCCATTCCTTCACGGCGTAGGGGCAAGGCAATCGCAATGCCCTCCGGGAAATTCTGGATTCCAATCCCAACCGCCAATGCGATGGCACTGGCAGGACTGACAATATGCACTTGTGAGGCTGCTGCCCCAAAGGCTACTCCTACTGCCAACCCCTCCGGGATATTATGCAGGGTTACAGCCAGCATCAATAATGTGCTTCGTTGCCAGCTCGTCGGTAGGCCTTCGATATCTGCATCCGGGAAACCCAGGTGCAGGTGAGGCAGTAACCGGTCGATAATCCAAAGCACTGCTCCACCTGAAAGGAAACCTACCATCGGGGGAAACCAGGCGGGAAGCGTGCCTCCTTTCGATAACTCAACCGAAGGTGCTAGTAGAGACCAATAGGCAGCTGCCACCATCACCCCGGCGGCAAATCCGAGCATGGCATTTAGAAAGCGATTGCCCACATTTCGGGTCAGAAATACCGTGCCTGCGCCCAGCGCGGTGATCGCCCAGGTGAACAGGGTGGCAAGAAGAGCCTGAAGAACGGGAGGTAGAGCCAGAAAATTATCTATGAGCGATATTTTACCTTATTTGTTTTTTTTTACATTGCTTGGGTTGGGAGTGGTGATGTTACATCCAAAACCCTGTGGCGGGAGGAACCTGAATCCCAACACCTTTTGTGTCCATTATGCCCTTTGTGGTGAATCCATAAATGCTATCATCCCTTTGGCAAATTTTCCCACCCCTCCGGCATCCTGGGAATCGTCCACCTGGCTGGCGGAGTCCAGCTCTCCCAGCCATCACAAAACGGGGACGCATTTGCGTTGAGCAGCCTTAATCACCCGCTCCCCTTCCGCACGAATGGCATGTGCCTGCTCCGCGGGGTAGACACCTATCGCTTCAGCTTCGCTGAACTCATCTTCATCCTTCCAGCGCCAGCGGGAAAGATCGGGGCTGATGACGATATCCAGCATCTGGTCCATGGTATCGAATCCCATCCTCGTCCGACGGAGTGGCTCCTGCAGGTGCACGTACCAGCAGCGTACCTTGTGGGTGCCAGCTTCCCACATAAGCTCGATGGAATGAGCTGCTCCAGCGATGTTTAGAGAAAGGATGTCGTTATCGGTCCAGTTGCGCTCTTCCAGTTCGATGCGATTGTACAGCATATCTTGAACAGTCGGTCGCCTGACCGGTGACCGCGTGGGAGTGCCTGCAGGCCAGTACAGGGCAACCAGCTCAGCGGTATCCTGGACGATAGTTGCCGCGCACGCCCACCACAACGTGCTTTTCCAGATGCCGCGTACGATCACCTGATCACCAGGCACCCAGCGCAGGATTTCATCCATCATCATATCCTATCAGGCAGAGTGTTTATTCCTTGGTAGTTGACGACGCTACCAGGGGATGATACAAAAACGCTCCGCTCCATTGGTTCATCCACGGGCTTTGGATAAGAACTTCTCCACCGCATCAAACACCACCTGGCGCTTCGGGTCGCACACCAGCGAGTGGTCCATCCCATCCAGGGGGAGCATTTCCTTGCACGGGCTGCCAATGTGGTCATAGATCGATTGCATGCATGCGAATGGCACCGAATGATCATCCCGGGAATGAATAAGCAGCGTTGGCACCTGCACCCGTGGGATGGCTTCCATCATTGTTATCGCAAGCAGATTCAGTTCGAGGATGATACGTCTCGGGAATTCTGGGTAAGCTGGATAATCCAGCTCACGGCGGTGGTACAAAGGATGGTCTGGAGGAAAACGCTTTACCTTCTTCTCAATCGTCGAGTGGAAGAGCATTTTAATCTGCTTAAACCAACCTGGGTGAGCAGCGACTACCGTAAGGGGTCGAAAGTGCCACCACCGCAGATACTTCAAACTGCGCTGCAGCAGTCAAGGCGATCATTCCACCCATAGACTGGCCGATCAGCACCCGGTGGGAGCAAATCTTGGATAGCAGCGCCAGGCTATTTTCGACATCGTCAAGCCAATCCGTCCAGCGGGTGCGTTTAAGATCACGCGGGTGGGTGGCATGTCCCGCCAGCCTGACCCCGATCACGCTATACCCTTTAGATGCCAGGAAATCACCCAGCGGGCGCATCTCCTCGGGCGTGGCAGAGAAGCCATGCAGCAACAGGCAGCCGGTAGAGCCGCCAGCGAGGTAGAAAGACTCACTACCAGGGACAATATAGCTCATCAGGTGCTCCTTTGATCCCTGCGAAGAAGCTGATCGAGGTGAGGGATCCAGCCTGGAACCCGCCGTTCGTACATTTCCCACTGTGAACCGAATGCCTGTGCCAGGGCTTCTTCTTCCTTCCGTCCCCGGAAGAGCAACCCAAGCATGATCACCGCAAAAAATAACATGGTCCATGTGCGGTAGAGTGCGAGGCCTCCCCAACCAGCCAGGATCACCGCCATGTACATCGGATGGCGAACGTACGCATACGGTCCACTGGTGACCAGCTGGTGAGCCTGGTGCAGGCGCACGCCAAAACCGCTGGATGCATTGAAATTTATCCCCAGGGTACGCAATCCCCATATATACACGTACAGGCTGGCGAAGAAGATCCCTGCTCCCAGGATGGAAATTACCATGCCCAGCAGCCATGGAAGCTGGAAGGGCAGTGGCTTCCAAAAAACATATCCCAGGATGATGAAGAGGAGGGTCGCAATGATCAGGTAGCGCGTGCGCAGCACCTTGTGAGCAGCACCGGTACTCTGCCCGGTCGGGCGCACTTGTGCGAGCAGCATGTTATAGATGGCATAGCCAAGCGTGGCCAGGCCTGCGATGGCAGCCAGCCAGTGGAGATTAATCTCGAGCGTGGATATCAGCGGAGGCATAGGGTGAGTACTCCCATGAGGTGTGACTCAGCGCAGGATCAAAATAGATGAACCCTCTGAGGAAGGTGACATGTGATATTCTAGTATAAAAATATCTTTAACACCAACAATTAATGGATGTAGATTGTTTTAAAAAAAGAAAACAGCGACTTCCTCCTCCCAGTCGCTGTTTCTGAAACGACAGAATTATCTAATAATTATTATGGGTAACCAATACCTGGCACCGGGGATGGTCAGGATATTACTCACATAGGTAAGCTCGTAATTGGAAGTTAACACTAGCGTACCCTGCAAGATGGCATAAGTACCTGTAACCTCTCCGGGTTCTCGGACGAGTGTTCCGGTGAAAGCATCACCAGTCACTAACGAGCCTTCAGTTACCGTATAGGAAAGTTCTGGATCAGGCTGTCCAATGAACTTAGTCTGGGAGTCAGCCGTCACGGTAATTGCCCGGGGAGTGATGGTCAGGTCATTACCCAAATAAGTAAGTACATAGTTTGGGGAGAGCATCAGGCTTCCTTGCAGGATGGCATATGAGCCCACATCTTCTCCGAGGTCACGCGTGAGCATGCCGCTGAAGCTATCACCGGGTACCAGCGAGCCTTCAGTGACCTGGTAGGTAAGCTCCGGGTCGGGGTCACCATAAATCTTGGACTGTGGATCAGCCAGGATTGTGATGTCGACCGGGGCGATGTTGTCAGTGACCGTACCGCTGAGCTCGTTATATTTGCCAGTCACATCGGTGAAGGTCCAGGGGTCGGAGTAGGTACCAGCGTTGGTATGGGTGGTGCCACTCAGGTCAAGACCAACCAAAGGTTCATCCATCAACCCAGTGCAGGCACCGGTGGCGGTATGGGAGTCCCCGTCATAAGTCACGTCGTATGGGGTAACCTCACAGGTCGGATCAGCTGGGGTTATATTGAGGATATTACCTACATAGGTCAGGTCATAGTTGACGGATAGCGCCAGCGTGCCTTGCAGGATGGCATAGCTACCGACGTCCTCACCAGGATTACGGGTGAGTGTGCCGGTAAAAGTGTCGCTGAACACCATCGAGCCAGACGTGATCTGGTACGTTAACTCAGGATCAGGATCGCCATAGATCTTGGTCTGTGGGTCAGCAGTGACGGTGATCGTACGTGGGTTAACCGTCACAGGCTGGGAGCCGCTGCTGGATGTATGGAAATCATCTCCGCTGTAGGTGGCGGTGATCAAATGAGAACCAGTTCCAACCTCCGCTGGTGTATAAGTGGTAGAACAGGTGGCTGTCCCATCCGCTCCAGTGAGCGTGCAGGGGTTGGGCTCAAAAGCTCCACTCCCATCCGTGCTCCAATCCACTGTTCCGGTTGGTGTTTGTCCGCCTAGAGAACTGGTCACCGTCGCAATACAGGTGATGCTCTCGCCATAGGTCGTTATGGGCGTTCCATTTCCGCAATCCACCTTAGTTGTAGAAGCAGCGTCATAGTAAACCGTGACCTGCATGCTGTCTACGGTTGCGATTCTGACTTTATTTCCATTGTTTTCCCTGTGCGCTGCGACAACCACCCCGAAATCATCGGAATTGACCTCTGCGGGTGACCAGGTGGTACCTCACAGGTCGGTTGGACCACCATAAGTGACCGCTAACAGCGTCGTAGACCAGGGTACGAGGGAGGCTTTATTATCCCCTACAACGTTTCCGGCTTTTACCAGGCTGACCACGTTGTCTACAATGCCTGGTGACTGGCCATTGGACCTGCGGTTAATTTTTACCTCAATACCCGTGATAACGGAACCATCTGGGATGGCAAACCCATATTGTGTGCCTCGCGGGTAATTGGAGTACAGGTGCAGGTGGTAAAGATTATCTGTTGCGTAGGGCAATCCTGGTTCGGTAATGTTGCCTGGATTTTGCCAGGGTTCTGTGCCGATGGTGGAGATATTCTCACCAAGTCCAGCTTGATTGGGTCCATCTGCAGATGCTAAGGCAGTGGAAGCGGGCAGGACGAGGATAAACGACAGGATAATGATTATAACAACCGTTGAATTAATGAATGATGTGCTCGATTTCTTATACAACCTCCCATATAAAGAATATATTTCAAATTATCTTAGCATAAAATTGGGAAATTTCAACTAACAGTGCCGTTAAGTATGTCATAAATAAGCATAAATAATTTCGAAAATGGTTACCCCCCCACCAAACCATATCCAGCATTGGAATCAGGTCCTTAAGGCATGTGACACATCTTACAATTCTCATAGCTCATCGCTTAAAGCCCAGAGCTCATGACTCATAGCTTCTGGCTCATGGCTCAAAGGTTATGGCTCGATCTCCAACCGGAACAGGTTCCCTGAGCGAGTAAGAGCCCAGGCTGTGCCCTGTGGGTCGACCTCGATGTCAGTAATCCAGCCATAACCTGCGATGTCGGTAGTGATTGGCTGCCAGTCAGGCCCGCTAAGCATGGCGGCAAAATCACCCCCAAACAAAATTTGACCGCTGGGCAAGACAGACAGCGCATACACCCCACCCGTCAATGGAGGGAAGGCTATACGCTGCCAGTTGAGACCATCCCAACGAAAGAGGCTGCCACGCGCATCCGATAGGTCGCGCGCCCTCTCAAGCCCGGCTGCCCAGATCGTCCCATCGTCAGCCTGGGTCAGGGTAAAAAGATGGTCCGCACCCGGCATGAGCATGCTCGACCAGGTGGAACCATCCCAATGGAGTGTGATGCCACCCAGGTCGGAGCCACCCGCAGCAATCACATCATCCTTCCCCAGCGTAAGCACTGCGTTTAGACCACAGTTGCAATCGGGGAAGTTATTCTGCTCAATCAGGTCCGTGCCATTCCAATGGATGGCATACGGGCTGGTCTTTCCATCGATGCCCGTGATTTCGCCCACCATCCAGGCATCCCCAGAGGAATCGGTATGCACAGCATACAGCATCTGGGTGGAGCCACCGGGGCCCTCACCCGGAGCATGGTATGGCAGGACTTCACTCCAGGTACTCCCATCCCAATGGTACACCTGCGCTCCAGCCCCCACAGCCCAGCCATTCGTCAGACTGGAAAAACTCAGATCGAATATCGGCTGAGTGGAGGGTGAAACTGCTTCGGACCAGGTCTGGCCTGTGAGGTGAAACAGCACCCCATCATCCCCAGCAGCCCATGCCTGTCCATCCTCTGTGAAGGCAAGTGCGTTCAATGGGACAGAGTAGGAAATCAGGCATAAGCCCGTCCTCCCGGCATTATCCTGGCATACCCACCGGTTGGGTGACGGGTTGAGAGTGCCTAAAAATGGGTTGGAGATGAGTTTAAAGGTCGAAAGAACCTCTTCAGCATCAGTAGTGCAAGCGGTATGATCTGAACCGGGAGTCACCTGATAGCAGGTATAATCCTCGCCTTCTCCTGTGCAATAGTTGGCAAAAAGGAGGTTCGCTGCCTGGCTCACTCGGGCAATCTCATAAGTGGTCGAGCCGATTGGACGGCTGTAGTGTTCCACTTCGTACCCTTCTGCACCTCGCCCCACAGAGGGCTCAAGCTTGCAATCAAAGATCGAGCGATGCGTTAGAGAGTAACCCATATAGGACGTCGGGTAATAAGTGTTTAGCATCCATATGGTGGGGTCATATTGCATGGATACCAGGTTGGTCGGCTTGGGCAGGGGGGAATAGGTGGGGCGGTCCAGGAGCAATTCGATGGATCGATGGATGGGAGTGCCAGCGGGGAGTGTAGCTCGAGTCTCAGCCTGGGTGGCCAGGGGCGTGGAAGTATGGCGAGGTGTGGGACTGGCCTTATGCGGAGGTGTTGGTGAAGGTGTCCAGGTAGGCAACATCGTGATGCGTGGTGTGGCGCTGGAAATGATTGCTGTGGTTGGGAACAGGGTTGGAGATGGATTGGCTGTGACGAGTGTATCGCAAGCAGACAAAAGCAGGGCAAGGCAAAATAACATCAGCATGCTTCGTTTCATGACTCACCTCCCATTTTTTTGCGGATAAGCTCTGCGTTCTTTTCAAGCTCAGTCATGGCCGGGTGGTTGAAATAAGCCGGGCTGAAACGCAGGTGGTGCCCGTCTCCACGGAAGCGGGGAATGACGTGCAGGTGCACGTGCATCACCTCCTGCCCGGCAGCCCGCCCATCTGCAAGGAAGAGATTGACGCCTTCACATTGGAGGCCACTGCTTCGCAAGGCAGCGTCAATATGCTGGGCCACCTGCAGCATGCGCCCGGCAGACATTGCATCCACCTCGGAAAGCAAGGTAGAATGGATGAACGGCACCACCAGGACGTGCCCCGGGTTTACCGGGTGAATATCCATGAAAGCCGCACACAGGTCATCGCGATAGACGATGCTGGCAGGGCTGTCCCCGGAAAGGATGTCACAGAAGATGCAGGTCATGTTGTTCAATTCCTTTACAAAGATAACCACAGCGGACACGAAGGACACAAAGGAAAGGTGAATGATTTAATTTACTAGAAGAATATTTTTATTTGCGATTTTTACTATAATCAAGGAAATTTGAATTTTCCAAAAAAATCCAATCGTATCCTTACAATGAATAATATAATATTTTTTACCTTTGTGTCCGTTGTGGCCTTTGTGTTGATTATTTTTTTCTTCCTGGTGATCAATCGATTTCACACACTCGCAATGCCGCTGAGATATCCTCCGCAATTATGCGCTGCTTGGATTTCTCGATACCGTAACTTGGTCCAGCCTGAAGATAGGATGGGAAGGCGCGTTTACCCATAAAGAGGAATTTTCCCGCCCGGATTTTATACGTCGCACCTGCCGGGATGGCGCGTGGTTCTCCCAGGCGTTTGGCGATGATGTTGATGGCTTTAATGGCGACATCGCCCATCAATAAAAAGGCCTTGAGGCTGGGAAAGAGCGCAATCTCTCGTTCAAGCAGGGAGCAACAATGAGTGATGGTACTGGGGGCGACAGCATACTCATACTTCCCACACTTGACCGCCGTGGTCAGGTAGATGCCCTTGTGTACTAAATCCTGTACGCTGATCGCCTTCAAGCCTGCTTCCTGGATCGCCTGAAGGGTGGTTCGGGCAAATAAGGCTTCACAGGAAGTATAGTAACCGTCCCTTGGATTCGTGGGGGCGGTCTCAGAGATGAGCATAAGCTTGATGGAATTCGGCTCTAGTTCGAAGTCAGGGACGAAGTAGCTCTCCTGGCGCGCCTCGGCGCAGGGAAAATCGATGCATGAGACATAATCATTGATTTGCATTTGACCCTCCAACATTCATAAATTTCGCTACAACTTCACACAGGTGATTTTACGTTATAAACAATTAGAACTCCGTGGTATGAACGGATCTGGTGGATATCCTCCACGTGCCCCTCCACATGCCGCGCCTGCATTTCCACCACCTCACCAACCGTGGCATGTTGTTGCCCTTCGTGAGGGGTGGGAATGAGCAAGCTTTTACCCCATAGCAAGGGGACCTGCATGAGCAAGTCACTGGTGTGCTGTCGGTTGGCTACGAGCAAGGCGATGGATGGGGTAATGTCCCTTTCTGCATACGACCAGCGCTTCACCCATTCATCCTGGGGTAAACACCAGTACCACTCCAGGCAAAATTCGCGCTCGGGGTCACCCGCAGCTCGCAGCAGGAACTCTTTCCACAGGTAATCACCATCCGCGATGTGATGGATAAGCTGGCGGATGGACCAGCTATTCGCGGTCAGGGTCAAGTCTAGCTGGGTTGCATCCAGGTCCTGGATGGCGGCTTGCAGGAGTTCAGGTCCAGCTGCATAGCGGATCAAGATTTGCTGATCGATAACGGATGGTTGGTTTATCGGTACTCTCCAATGATCAAATCAATTCTTTAGGGGAAGAATTCGAAAGATTATCCTGGCTGAAACGTTGAATCATGTCCTTATTTCAAATCCACAATCTCCACCACCATCCGGGTGGCTTCACCCACATAATCGGTGCATTTCTTGATCTGATCCTTCGCCTGGAATTCTATCTGCCCTTCATATGTGCCCAGATGTACACCGGTCAGCTCCATGCAGCTGAGTGTACCAAATTGCTCGATGAAGCGCTCTTGGAACTCCCCCACAGCCTGGTAGCAGGGGTCAATATCCTCTGTGGTTGCTGTCCTACCCAAAACCATCCCGATAGCCATGATCCCACCCGACACTGCGCCGCACAGTCCCACCTGTGCGCGCCATCCCACTGCAAAAACCAGTGGCCAGGCGTGGGATCAGGTCAGATTGGAGCTCCTGGTGCTGAGCGACCGCCAGCAATACGCTCTCAGCTCAATAGAAACCTGTGGTAGTGAATAATTCTCGTGCGGATTGGGAAGGGTCTGTTTTCATATGTTTAAAAAAATACCACAACGGTCAAAGTGCAAAATGGTATTTACAAAAAACCCAGTGACTTTAGTGATGATCTTTATTGGATCAGAGCAGGTCATACAAGTCCTGCCAATCGGGGTTTAAACCCGTGATCAACTTAAGTCGCTGTCTCTTAGAGCCACGCTTGATCTTCTTCTCCCGCAATCTTGCCGCCCCCTCATCCTCCACCCATTCATAATACACCAGCTTGACCAGGTTGTAACGACGGGTGAACACGCCACCATTCCCTGAACGGTGCTGAGATGTACGGCGTCGCAAATTACCCGTCCATCCAGTGTAGAGCAGGCTGTGCTGCGAATCGGTCATGATGTAAACGCAAAATTGGGAATTGTCCATAGTCATTTGGATGTGATCAGAAGGCTAACAAGATTATTATACATGGATTTACACCTGCCGGACCACTTGACATCATTTGTTATATAGAGTATAATACTACTATTCCGGTCTAATTTGACCATTTTATGATGGGCTATCTGTTTCAATCAGTCGGTTTTTAGGGAAGGTACAACCAGAAACCCTTTGCTGAGCGATGAAGTAAATAAAATTTGAAAACTCACATCGCATATATGATCCGGCGTAACCATGACGAGACAAGGCCTGCATGCTGTTGTGCAACGAATCTATCTGTACCTAATACAGTTTCAAGTTTATTCTTAGGAGAATAAAATAATGACTTATATCAATGTTCGACATACTGTTCTTGATTATGGAAAATGGCGCCCGTTTTTTGACGCTGATGATAGCAGACGTCGTGCTGCTGGTTCCACAGGCGTTAATCAGGTTTACCGTGATATTAATGATCCGAATATGATTACCCTGGTTATGGAGTGGGATAACGCGGCCAATGCACAAAAATTCGTGAATAATCCTGGATTAGGGGAAGTGATGCAAAAGGCAGGAGTTGTTGGTATGCCTGCAGTAGCAGCGATCCTGTCACCCGCATAAGCTTATCTCAATATGCTGGTCTTCCAAAGCCGTCCGCCGTTTCTCTCGGTGGGCGGTTTTTTTCATCGTGGTCATTATCTGTGTATCAAGGACGCCTTTTACCCGCAATGCCGCGACCGCCTTTCGGGACCGGTATCAAGAGTGTTTCCTGGCAAGCGCCGCGAAGCCAGCGGCTTTGCGAGCGAAGAAGAACGACTTTTGTGAGCCAGGTAATGGAGAAATGAACGAGGGCGAACTATACCCGAAGTAACGCGAGTGTTCTTTATGAGCGTTATTGAATGCTTTTGTTTTTAAAGCAAAACAAATCGATGGTTAATTCAATCACCTGATCCACCTGGTTACAAGCATGATCCCAACTGCCGCCACCCCCACCCATATGAGCACGATGATAGCTGCTGCGACCTTATTGACCGGCATGCCCTGCGCCGTGACCTCAACTGCCTTGCGACGGCTGTCGGTCATCACCTCAGCGGGGATCATCTTTATTGCCAGGAACACTCCCAGTGGGATCAAAACCAGGTCGTCCAGGTAGCCCAGGATGGGAATCGGGTCGGGGATCAAGTCGATGGGGCTAAAGGCATACCCGACAACTACCGCCGAGAATACCTTCGCATACCAGGGGGTACGTGGATCTTTATACGCCAGGTAGAGGGCATACACCTCAGTTTTGAGCTGTTTTGCACGCGCTTTCCAGGGTTCCAAAAACGATGTCATGACTGCCTACGCCCGGATTATAATTGGAAATCAACCAATTAACGATTCAGTAGAGGAATTCAGAGTATGGACCTGAAACAGGTGACTTTACAATCCGCTGATCCTGGGCATTATTTTGCTGACGTAGCAGCCCTGATGAACACACAGGAAACCGAGCCGAATACAGCCGCAACACTCACCGAGTGGTATCAAAAACAGCTTGAGGATGGCGTTCGGTTTACCGTTGGAATTTCAGCACAGGGTAAAGTGCTGGGCTTCAACGGCATCTATCGGGATAATCTGAATATTGAGCAACATTATGGGATATATCTGGTCGTTGGGCAGGATTTTTGGGGTCAAGGATTGGGAAGCTTGCTTTACAACGATATATTGAGCTATGCGGCCGTATTGGAGGCGCACACGCTTAAAGCCAGGGTGCGCGATACCTGTGCGGAAGGCCTCCACTTCGCCACCCGGTGCGGGTTCGTGGAAAAGAAGCACAGTATCGAAATGGTGCTTGACCTCAAGACATGGGATGACCAGCAGTATCAGCTCATCCTCAACGCCCTGGAGGGGCAGGGATTCACCTTCACCAATATGGCCGAACTTGGCGACACGCAGGAAGCGCGTCGCAAGCTCTTCACCCTGAATAACTGCGCAGCTGCCACCGACCCAGGGTCGGACGGTGTTCCTCCCTGGGCATCCTTCGAGGAATTCGATCGGGATGTCTGTAGCAGCTATTGGTACCATCCCACCGGGCAAATCATCGCCATAGATACGGCAACCGGTGATTGGGCTGCGATGAGTGCCATCACCGTATTCGAGGGCGCGGACCATGCCTATAACCTTTTCACAGGCACTGACGTTCGCTACCGCGGCCGTAAGCTGGCGCAAGCCGTGAAGACACTGGCACTGCGCAAGGCACGCACATTCGGTGTAGATAAGGTTCGCACCAGCCATAACTCGGAGAATGTGGCAATGATAGCGATTGACTCTAAGCTGGGATATATGCGCACGCCGGGCACGCTGGTGATGGAGAAAGAATTAACCCATGCCTGAATCCTTGCCAGCCCCTGCTGGAGTGCCTAGACATTCCTGGATTTCACACAATTGGATTTATGCACCTCTGCTGGTCTGTCTCCTGATCATGCTTCCGCGTCTCGTCTCACCCCATTTCGGATTGATGGATGATGGACGTGCCCTGTCCATCGCCGATGGGATCCTTCACGGGAAATTTGACCTGAGCTGGGATGTTGTCGCCGGACGGGTTCGTCCGGTTTATTGGGCAGCTTTTGCATTCTGGTACCTGTTGGTAGGTGGCCATCCCTTTTGGTATTTTTTTGGCAATTTACTTGTATTTTCAACCACGACGTTCCTCTTGATCTACCTGGTAAATTCGCTTGGTGGCACAAAACTGCAAGCTTTCCTCACGGGTATGGTATTTGCCCTCACCACTTCAGTGATTGAAGATGTCTATACCCTCTCCAAAGCAGAAAACTTCCAGGTCTTGTTGATGCTCAGCGCCATAGGGTTGGTTATCTTTGCGGCTCGGTCAGTTAAAAAAACCCGGGTATGGATGCTCTTGCTGGCAGCCACCATCCTGTTACTGGTGGCCAGTTTTACCAAGGAGAGTACTCTGCTCGTTTTGCCCATTGCCGTGGTTTGGTGGGGGGTCAGCTGGGTTGGGAAGGTGAAACACGTCTCGTCCGCCTTGTTTGTTGAGAAATTATCTCGCTACCTCATCTTCTCTAGCCTGGTGAGTAGCTTGATTTTCTACCTTGGTCGCACCTGGTTTTTAGCCTCATCGAAAATACTCGGCGTCGGTCAATCCTCAGAGTTTTTCTTCGACCGGTCTAATCTCCTTAACAGCCTGGTACGTTGGGGCGGTTGGATCTTGCGTGATTATATCTGGCTGCTACCCATGGCACTTGTCGCGATCGTTGGCTGCCTGGTCATGCGTCGATGGCCTCGTTCGGGTCTGTGGTGGCTGGCTGCGGTTTGGATGGTTTTCTGGCTGGGGATGTACATCCCCTGGCACTTTGCGGTAGAGTATTACCTGCTCCCCTTCGCCGCAGGAACGGCTGTCCTTTCCGGAGTATTGCTGGTGGAACTCCTTGACTTCATCCGGCAATCTGGTCACCTTTGGAAATGGGTTAGCACGGTCACATTGGCTGTTACTGCCTTGCTGCTGCTCATCTCCCAGGCTAACAGCTATACCGATGCCACCATCCAGCTGGCCCAGGATGCTGCCAATGCCCATGTGCTGGAATACATCGCCGCAAACGCCCCGGAACGCAGCCGGGTGATGGTGAATATTCAGCTCGCCAATGAATACATTGAACAAATGCAGCTCATGTTAGCTAATTTCTATCACCGCCCAGATTTACAGCTGGTGATCTACCAGGGTGAAGATTTGTCAGTCATGCAGCTACAAGCGCAGTTAACCTATTTCCTGCTTGCAGAGCTGGGTTACCAGCCTAAAATGACCGTTCGTATGGGCCTGGACGAACCCAGCTTGCAGTTGTGGAATTCAAGCGTCGCCCCTGCTCTATCAACCTGGAAGGAAGTGTTCCAGGTGAGCGAGAATCCATATATACTGACTGTTGATTTTCCTCGCCTGCTCTGCCCGATCATCAAGCGCGGCAATTATTGTTCGGTTGGAAGCAGCTTGGTGAATTTTAAACAGCTGCATTACCAGTGGTCGGTCTTTACGCCATAGTCGGTCGATTCTACATTCTATGTGATGAAATTGGATTTATTCCTACGATGATCAAACCACCTTTCCTGGATCCTGAAGATCGACCGACTGCTCTCGGGCATGTGTTCGGCGCACCCATGGTGGTCAAGGGATGGACCTGCCTGCCAGTGATTGAGCTGGTTGTGTGGGGGATATTATCCTGGGTGGCAGGTTGTAAGCGACCGGATTGGTCAAGGAAGAAACGAGCTGCTGCTGGGGCGGCGACCACGATCATTATGCTTGGATCGGAATGGTGCCATAACCTGGCTCACGCCGCAGTCGCCAGCAGGATTGGGAAACCGGTGGATGCAATCCGTATCTTTTGGGGAACACCTCTATTGATCTATGTTGATATCAATGACCAGAAGGTGAGTCCATACCAGCACATCTTGCGTTCACTGGGTGGACCGATTTTCAATGCCCTGTTAATTCCAGTGTGCTGGCTTACCAGACAGCTTACGCAGGAGGGTACATTGGGTCGATATGCTGCAGATTTTGCGATTGGGACGAATACCTTCCTTTCCACTGTCTCTTTGTTACCTATTCCCGGCATTGATGGCGGACCAATCCTCAAATGGTCATTAGTGCAAAGGGGATATAACCCTGATAAGGCAGATGAAGTGGTTAAAGGAGTAAATCGGGTGGTTGGAGGCGGGTTGGGGATTGCTGCTGGAGTGGCGTTGAAAAACCAAAGGAAATGGCTCGGATTAACAATCGCTGCCTTTGCTGTCACCTCGCTCGCGATTGGATTTGGGTTACTCAAAGAACAAGAATAAAAGAATCCGGAGAGACAAATGGCTGAAGAAAAAGTTCGCACAGAAGAGTTTCAGGTTAAAGGCGAAGAAATTGTCGCTAAAATAAAAGAGCTATTGCATGAAGGTAACATCCGCCGTGTAATCATCAAGAATGAGGACGGAAGAACCCTGATCGATATTCCTTTGACGCTCGGGGTAGTTGGTGCCTTGCTGGCGCCACAGCTAGCCGCCATAGGCGCTATCGCGGCGCTACTCACGCATGGCACAATCGTCGTCGAGAAAGCGGAAGGTTGATTTTTATATCCTGCAGGGGACTGGATCAGGCGCAACAGGGTTCTGCATAGACTGGTTCCTCAACTGACTTAACCTGTATGATCCGCCGGTAAGCCAGCCAGATCGCCCATAGTATCACCGCTGCACTGGCCACACCTGGCGCCCACGTCCCGATACTGCCGAGCAGGAAACCCCCAATCGTGGGTGAAATCACCCGCGTGATGCTCTCAAGGGATGTCGAGATACCGAGCATTCCTCCGATCTCGTCAGGTGCAACCGACTTGGTGATTGCGCTGGTGATAATCGTGTTCACGATCCACCCACCTCCTGTCAGGGGCAGGATGGTGAGCAACATGATCGGCAAGTTTGGAGTGAGCGACCAGCCAACGAGGCCGATAAACATCAACCACATGGATATGATGATAAGCGTATTGTCTTTAAAGCGTTTGGTCAATAACCCGATGCCTACACTCTGGATCAGCACCGAGTATAAGCCAACGTAAGTCAGTACGAAGCCAGTGGATTGCGATGTAAGGTTCAATTTGCGCTGGGCATATAAGGCAAAGACGGATTGGAACATGGCGAATGCCAGCATGATGACGAAACGTACCATCAGAAGCGGACCGACCTTTGGTCTTTTCAAGGCATCTGTGAGTGCTTTTAATGTTAAAGCCGGGCGTTGCTGACGGTTATTCGCTTCACGGCGTTCATCCGTCAGAGATTCAGGCAGGAAGAAGAATATAGATATTAGATTAAGCATTGCCATACCAGCAGCAGCAAATGCAGGCACGCTGTAACCCCAACGGCTAAGCAACCCACCTGCTGCAGGGCCAATGATGAAACCCAGACCAAAGGCAGAGCCGATAATGCCGAGACCCTTTGAGCGATCCTTTTCATCCGTCACATCAGTGATGTATGCCTGTGCCACGGTGATGTTCCCGCCAGTAAATCCATCGATGATTCTGCTCAAGAACAATACACCTATGATGAACGCATTCACCGCCTGGGAGGAGAACAGGTTAGCTAAAAAGCTGCCAATCGGTAGAGCAAATCCCAGGAGCAGATAACCAATGAAGGTCCCGGCTACACTTAATAGCAGGATGGGGCGCCTGCCATAACGGTCGGATAGCCGCCCCATGAGAGGAGCACCAATTAAGGAAGCCGCCGCGTAAGAGGCAACGATAAAGCCAATCACAACGGGTGTCGCCCCGAAGGTCTCTGCATAATATGGCAGCAGGGGTAGGATGAGACCGAAACCAAGTAAGTCTACAAAGACAACAATGAATATATTGATCAAACGACTGGTTTTCATGAATACCTCATGTTTTGACATCCCCAAACAGGTATAGTTGCTCGGGAGAATCCGGATGATGCAAAGGCAGATTAATTCACAAGTTTAATCCGGATAATAAAGGTCAAGTTTCACATTGGATGCACGAGACATAAATTAGTTACATGGAAAGTCAACAAACATATGATTTCATAAACTGGCACCAACGAAACCAATCGGATTATGGGTGCGAAATTACCAATCTCATCTCCACATAGGATTGACTCGTGGTCTGTGACTCAAGATGTGCCTATAAAGAGCTATTACCCACTCGGGTAATCCCTGGCGATTCTACGTAAAAGAGCATCCACCATGATATTCCAACCTGGTATTTATGCTAAAATCGATTCATCGAGCCAAGCCAGATACCTATGGACTGTACACTCTACAAATACTGGGTTGGAGTAAGGCAAACTTTAACTTTTTGCAGGAGGAAGATATGTTCAGTTGGCAAGGTTATATCCTTTGCTTTTACATGCGCTTGAACCGGTTCCTGACTAATCGATCGGGTGTTCTCGATGTTGAGAAAGACCGCCGTAGTCTCGAGGAGATGGCGAAATTATTCAAACCCCTGTCACCGATAGAATGTAAACCCGTGATGCTAAACAACATTCCAGCGGAATGGATCGCTCCACCAGGTCTCTCCACACAGCGGGTTATTTTGTACCTCCATGGTGGTTCCTTTAATGCTGGCTCAGTAGCAAGCCACCATTCGCTTGCTGCCAATCTTGCAACAGCCTGTAAAGCCCGGGTATTAATCATCGACTATCGGCTGGCTCCTGAGCATCCCTTTCCCTGCGCCCAAGAGGATGCCTTGGAAGCATATGAATGGCTGCTCTCAAGCGGAATACCAGCCGAGAAAATCATCGTGGCGGGGGATTCTGCAGGTGGGACCTTGACCCTCACGCTACTCGTCCAGCTTAGAGACATGGGCAAACCGCTTCCGGCACTTGCTGTGTGCCTTTCACCGGCAACCGACCTTACCATGGCGGGTGAATCCTGGACAAGCAATAGATCGAAAGATGTCATGCTCGACCCGAGAAACATCCGCACTTCCATCGAGGTATATCTGCGGGACGCCGACCCTCTTTCCCCTCTCGCTTCACCCCTGTACGCAGACCTGCATGGGCTTCCACCCTTGCTTATCCAGGTTGGGTCCGATGAGTGCCTGCTTTCTGATTGCACCCGGTTTGCTGAGCAGGCAAAGCAGGCTGGTGTACCGGTAACTTTGGAGGTGTGGGATGGGATGCAACATGTTTGGCAGTTTGCAGCCAGCCTGCTGCCCGAAGGCAGGCAAGCCATCGATCATATCGCCAAGTATATCGATTCAATCCTGATAAGTCCGGCTCCACTCCAATTGGAATCAGATGTTCAGGTTTAGTTATTTCTGTCACCAGGCATCTCTGATGCTTCTGCAGCCATTGTAAACTTGGTTTAGGGTATGTCAGGATACATCATCTTCATACTCGGTAGCATCGGGTTCACCATTCTCTCGCTTAGGGCGTTCCGTAACCCTCTCTCCCATGGATTGCCGCGTTTCTTCGCTTTTGAAGCTATCTTGGGATTGATGGTGGTGAATGCTCCTGTATGGTTTGCAACACCATTTTCACCGGTGCAGATTGTCTCCTGGGTTTTGCTCCTGACTTCGGCTTACCTTGCAATCCATTCTTTCCGGGTTTTGCATAAGTTTGGTAAACCAGATAAATCCATACGGGATACCAGCCGGCTTGCGCTTGAGAAAACCACCCATTTGGTCAGAGAGGGAGCTTACCGGTATATCCGCCACCCCATGTATGCCTCTCTGTTGTGCTTCGCCTGGGGGGCATTCTTCAAGCAAATCACCCCTCTATCGATGCTATTGGTAGCCCTCGCAAGCCTGGCGTTGGTTACCACGGCTCTCCTTGAGGAGCGGGAGAACCTGCGTAACTTTGGGGATGAATATGCTGATTACATGAAAGGCACCAAGCGTTTTATCCCATTTATATATTAAAGGCTATCGTGTAGGTTGGGTTGAGTGATCTTTACGAAACCCAGCAGTATGCTCTAATGCTAAAATTAATACATGAAATATCATCGTGTTTACGTTCCGGGTGGAACCTACTTCTTTACCATCGTAACATATCAACGACGTCCAATACTATCTAATCGAGAGACAATTCAATTGCTACAAGATGCAATAAGATATACTATGACGCGAATGCCGTTTAGTATTGTTGCCAGTGTTATCTTACCTGATCATATGCATTTCATCTGGACCTTGCCAGAAGAATCATTTGATTTTTCGACTCGATGGCGATTAATCAAAAGCTACTTTACCAGATATTGGAATAAGACTAGCATTACAAGTGAATCCGCTTCTAGGGTAAAAAAAGCCGAACAAGACGTCTGGCAACGGCGTTTTTGGGAACATTTGATCCGGGATGAAACGGATTTATCCCACCACATAGAATATATTCATTACAATCCTGTAAAACACGGATTAGTGGATTACGCAAAGGATTGGCATTTATCCAGTTTTAGGGATTATGTTAAAAATGGGTTATACCCTTTATATTGGGGAGAGAATGATAAGGTATGGCTCGGTGAGGGTTGGATGGAATAGTTGGGCTTTTGGCTTATGCCCTCTACCCAACCTACTGAAGAAATAAGATGTGGTTGAATGAACATCGATCTTGTAGGTTGGGTTGAGTGATCTTTACGAAACCCAACAGTGCAGTTGGTATGAGGTTTGTTGGGTTTCGGGCGGGAGATCACCGCCCTCAACCCAACCTACGGCTTATAATCCGCCAAATTAATCTACAAGCCAACAAGACCAAGCACCAATAAAATGCTTTCTCGAAAACTGCAAATATCAACACGGCAAAGGGGTCGGTACCCTGCATGATGGGCGGATTGGAAGCCGCTCCCAAACCATAGATGGCGTAGAGGTGGCTGACCAGCCCCTCCACCCCACCTAGCAGGCACCATGTGGCGGCAGACCTACCCGGAAGCTTAAGGCTTAGCCAACCCATCCCGATTGCCAGTAGGGTATAACCCACACCAAAAAGGGGTGGAAGGAAGTAACGAGCCCAACCCGGAAAAATGTACTTGTAAAACCAATCCCAAGCCCAGAGAAGCACGCTGACCCAGACCAGCAGGAAGAAAACGCCTCCAGCAGCTGCCAACAGCCAACGCATTTGCCGGAAATTCTCATGGCTGATCCATCGAGATGCAAGCAAGCTAAGGACTACATCCAGCACTACCAGGAAAGCGGTGCATGTCCAGACAAGTGAGGTGGTGACGTGGGCATCGGGTGGCATGTGGGTTACATCCAATAGTCATTTGCAGGCCACGAATATATTGTCCTTTCGCATGCCTGTTGTTATCGGAATAAGGCAGCCAACTTTACAACAGCAATTTTTAACTATTCACCCAGGAGGTATTGATTGTAAAAATCTGTCAAGCGCTGCTCGTACTCATCCGGAGCAATTTCAGGGATGCCATGATGGGTTGCATCCGGTACGAACCACAGCTCCTTGGGTTCATTGGCAGCATCATACAACCACTGACCACTTGCAGCAGGGATATGGTCATCCTTACCACCCATCATGATAAACACAGGACGAGGGCTGATCTGACCAATCCAATGGGTGGCATCCATCTCGGACGAGTCAAAACCAGCCATTTGCTCGCCCCACCAGACGATGAGAGGTGCAAACGGAAATGCAGGCAGACCGGTGAAGTGCTCGACCGCCATCCCAGCGGCTGCATCGATGGAGGTAAAGGAGCTATGCACCGCCACAGCCCGGAGATTGGGGTTCTGAGCGGCATATTGAATGGTGACCATCCCGCCCATCGACTCTCCCAGGATACCAATCCTTTTCAGATCGATATCTGTGCGGGTGATCAGGAACTGGTACCAGGCATCCAAATCCAGCACTTCCATCTTTCCAAAGGTGACCATCTCACCCGGGTTAACGTCGTGGGCACGAAAACTGGACATCAACACACCGTAGCCGTGCCGGTATAGCAGATCAGCATCATACAGCATATTGTTGCGTCCTCCTCGAAAACCATGCTGTGCAATGATCACAGCGCCATTCTGTGAGGGTACGAACCACCCCGCAAGTGTAAATCCATCTGTGGTGGTAACGCTCACCTCCTCGTAGGGCAGGCTATAGTCAGCAGGCGACTCGGTGATGGGGTTGCGTCCTTCAATGGGTTGGTAGACTAACTCGATGGCTTTTGTGCGGGTAATATACAATAGGGCGGCACTGGCAACCACCAGGACGACCGCCAATACAATCAGGGTGATCTTAATGCCTTTTTTCATGTTATCCCTCCTGACGGAGTATCCCATATCCGATTCGAATTGATGCAATCCACCCATAAGCAGATGAGCACTACTAAGTGGTTGTTAAGTGTCAGAGTAATCCTGGTTGACCCCATCGGAAAGCAGACTTTTACGAGTTTTTGCTCATCTAATAATATATACGCGTTTTTACGATTGTCAATAAGCAAATATAAAGCGGAATGGTGGATTTCGGGTATTCGCGAGCAGGCAGACTATAACAATAATTGCGCCAGCATCTCATCTGGTGTGTTTACCGGTTGCTGGCAGACGAACTCCCGGCAGACATAAGCAGTGGGCTTACCATTCAGGAGCGGTCGCTCGTTGAGCAAGCCAGGCGAGCCTGCGGGAGGTGGGTAGTTGCAGGCAGCCAGTACCATGCGAGGATGATAACCGCGCCATATTGCCTGGAGTAGATCCTTCGAGGCGATGTCTGCTGGATCACCCAAGATGGCCACTTCATTCACAGGACCGAGAACAAACCCGGCTGCCTGCAGCCATAGAGCGAAGGCAGAGGGGTAGCGCATCAGCATACCTAGATTAGATGAGAGCATCTTCTCTGCCATGAGGCGCCAGTCGGAACGACCATCGTAAGCGGCAAGCTGTAATAAAGCAATTGCAGCCAGGGCATTCCCGGATGGGGTGGCGTTATCTTGCATCTCTTTGGGGCGATAGAGCAGTGTTTCATGGTCATCGCGGGTATCGAAGAAGCCACCTATGGGGTCAGAAAAATGGCTCAACATTTCCTGCACCAGACCTAACGCTCCCTGGTACCAGCACGGATTGGGGTTTGCCTGGTAAAGAGAAAGCAGCGCTAAAGCCAGCCCAGCATAGTCTTCGAGATATGCAGCATGCCTGGCAACACCCTCCCGCCAGGAACGGAACAGGCGTCCACCTGTGTGCAACTTCCCGAGGATAAAATCTCCATTCCGGGTGGCAGCATCGATATACTCCTGTTTTCCAAGCGCTCGCCCGGCTTCGGCAAAGGCAGTGAGCATGAGGGCATTCCAGCTGACCAGCACTTTATCATCCGTGGCTGGGGGAACCCGTCTTGAGCGTACCTCCAACAGCCTTGCCTGCAGGCTGGCAAGTTTGGAATGAACTAAACCGATTGGCAACTCAAATTGCCTGGCCAACTCCTCAACCGTTTGGGTACGTCGCAGGATGTTCTTCCCATCGAAATTGCCCTGCCCGGTGATGTTGTAAGCCACGAGAGCCAGCTCAGCCTCTAATGGGTCAGGTAAAGCCGATCGGATCTCATCGGGGGTCCACAGGTAAAACTTGCCCTCTTCGTCTTCAGAATCAGCATCCAGGCTGCTGAAAAAGCCACCTTGCGGATGGGTCATCTGACGCAGTACAAAATCTAAAGTGGCTACACACACCTCCCGGAAAGCCGGCTCACCCGTCAGAAGGTGAGCATGCAGATAGACCCGTGCCAGCTGGGCGTTATCATAGAGCATCTTCTCGAAATGCGGGATCAGCCAGGCAGGGTCGACACTGTAGCGGGCGAACCCACCTCCAAGGAGGTCGTGCATTCCACCCTGTGCCATTGCCTTGAGCGTGTGTTCTGCCATGCTGAGGCTGGATCGATCACCACGCTCAGCGCGCTGAAGGAGGAATTCGATCAACATGGGTTGGGGAAACTTGGGTGCTCCACCCCAGCCACCATTTTGCCAGTCATAGCTGTGGGCAATGACTTGCGTGGCATGGTCAAGGCTTTCGAGGCTCGAGTGTTTCACCAATAGCCTGGCTTGTAGGAGCCACGTGCAGCTTGGTGCTGAGATCCTCTGTGCCTGTGAGCAACCTGGTGCGATCTTCCATCCACAGACGGGCGACGGTTTGCAGCACCTGCTGAAAGGAAGGCAAGTTATGACGGGGCGTGGGTGGAAAGTAAGTACCTGCGTAGAAAGGCTTGCCTTCAGGAGTGAGGAAGACGCTCATTGGCCACCCCCCCTGCTCAGTGATAGCCACTACGAAGCTCATGTAGATGCTATCCAGGTCGGGGCGCTCCTCCCGGTCCACCTTGATGTTGACATAGTGTGTGTTCATCAAAAATGCAATGGCTGGATCTTCGAAGGATTCGTGCGCCATCACATGGCACCAGTGACAGGCAGCATAACCGATGCTGAGAAAGATGGGTTTATCCTCCTCCCGGGCTTTATCCAATGCCTCCGTACCCCAGGGGTACCAGTCTACGGGGTTATCGGCATGCTGGAGCAGGTAGGGGGAGGTTTCGTGGACCAGGTGGTTGGGCATGGGGGTGATTATAACTGGGAAAAAGCAATGAGCTATCAGCTATCAGCTATGAGCGGTGGATGTCAAGTCGTGAAATACGTTTACAGGAAAAGTTAGCAGTTAACTGTTAGCGATTAGCTGTTAGCAAAATAAAATAAACTGAAAGGAAGTGAGGTGGGATGAAGTTTGGGGCAATACACCCTATCTAGTCTAAAATAAATTGAGTGTAATTTGAGAAAGCAGATTGGGGAGGGGAAGAAAACCGTCCACGACCTCGCTTGCAAAAAAACATTCTTGATACCGCTCTTAAAAGGCGACCGCGGCACTGCGGGCCAGCTTAAAGCGCTGGTGAGCCCTTGATGTTTCGGGTATAGAGCGCCATTGAGTCGCAAAGAACGCAACTATACGGCAGACTGTTGGGGATGTATATGTCCGCAACCAGCCGATCAATAGCCAGACCGAGCAAGCAGTTCCGTCCCTACGGTTGACCAGGAGGTTGTCAGGGGACCGGTGAGTTAGCAGACAAAATAAAATACCCTGAGGTGATTAGAAACCTCAGGGTCACGATGATTTACGTGTCGATTAACTCTGCAGCATGCTTACCATAGCCTGGTGAGCCTGGATTTGGGGCGTACCCAGAGAAAAAGTCCATTCCGTGAGCAAAGAATTGACTGCCCGTTCCAAAATGGATTTTTCCTGATCATTCAGCTTGGAGCTACGCTGGTAATGAGTTGAAATCTCGCACCACTCGGCAAATGGAAGACAGCTGGCCATCTTTTAATTGTTCAACCAGCTGGTTTTTCCGCAGCACCCGGTCTTCTAGCAGATTCTCATTTGGGCTGGTGAGGATCGGTAGGGTCTTCATAAATTCCTCGGGAGGGGTTGGCATGCGCAGGCTGTTTTGCCCAGATTCATCGGTTGGGATCCAGATCATCATGTCGGGTAAATGAACCACATAGCAGTTCGTCAGGTGTCCGTTGATGTTCTGTTCCTCAATAAGTGTAATCTCTCCGAGGCCAAAAGAACAGTGTATGACCTTATCACCAATCTGAAATGCCATCTCACACCTCTTTCCCTATAAAAAGAAAAATTCCCGGATCAGGATATAGGGAATCCTGATCCGGAAAACAAGCAGTTATTTTACCAACGTCGGCTATTGTATGATTTTCGAGGGCGCTCTTCGCGAGGTTTCGCGATGTTCACTTTAATTTCACGGTTGTCCAGCATTTTTCCATTGAGCATCCGGATGGCATTCTCTGCTTCTTCCTGGTTGTTCATGGTGATGAAAGCAAAGCCCTTCATACGTCCAGTATCACGATCTTTGATCACTTCCACTGCGACTACCGTACCAGCTTCAGCGAATTTTGATCGCAGACTGTCCTCGGTGGTATCATAGGACAGGTTTCCAACATATAATTTCGTATCCATTCTCTTTTCCTTTGTGTGAGCAACTAACCTCAGTCATCCTGGCATCTAGGCAGCCGTTAATAGATCATCCAGGATCAGCTTCGAAAAAGGAAACCGCCATTCGATGCAGAATGGCGGCTTATATAACCGAGCGCATATCTGGAGTCCGTATTGCGTTAATTATACCAGAGATTATCGACTTTGACCGGACAGGATCATGATAAATTGCTCATTCAGGTTGAGGGATTGGGAACCAGTAACCTTTACCAGGCAGATTGTAACAGGAATCGTGGCAAGCCGAATACGGTTTAATAAATAAATTGACATATCCCATACGATTTAGTATAATTTTTTATTCAATCAAATCAGATGTTATTAGTGGTTTATCTCCGAAGAGCATTTTAACATTGGATCACCGAGAAAGGATATGATCATGGCTCGATCATTTCGATATAAAGGATGGACGCTTTTATCCACACTGGTGCTTTTAATAAGTGTGATCAGTGCTTCAGCGCAGACCTTACCCTTAAGCATCGATTCCCCTTATCCTATCCAAAGCCCGGCAGCAATTGAAAGTATAACTCCAAGCATTTTCTTTCTCAATACCGAGGGCAACGCCATTCAATCGAATATCGCAGTCGATGGAGCAAATGGTGTGCATATTGCCTCCGCGCCAAAGGGAACATCCAACGATGGCGTTACCTACCCAGCCTACTACGCTTATTGTGCCTCTAACTGCAGCAGCGAAGCGAATTGGACCATCCTTAATCTTGAAAATCTTGGGTTTTGGGGTGGATATGTGCGCCTGGCTCTCACTTCAACCGGTTACCCACGGATGGTTTGGACGCGGGAGCTGAGCATGTCGATTGGCGAGTATCGTTACGCAGAGTGCAATACTCAGTGCAACAATATCTCGAATTGGACGGTTACCAGCACAGGATCAGCATTTTACGCGGATAACAGCCGCTACTTCGCCCTGGACAACCTGAACCGCCCTCGCCTGGTCTATGATGATCAGATGTCCACGTATGGTTCAGGTCATCTCGGCACATGGTATCGCTTTTGCGATTCGAACTGCACAAACTCAGTTAATTGGTTTGAAACCATGCTCACCACGGATCATTTAATCCGGCCTTCACTCGTATTTTCCTCCACTGGTCAGCCCCGTTTTCTCGCCGATTATGTTGGAGACTCCACCCGGGAACTACGCTATTATGCTTGCAATATGAACTGCAGCAATTCTGCCAACTGGTCTTACATTGCCTTGATACCCAGCGTGGCAGAAACCACGTATTCCCTGCGCCTGGACCATTCGGACCGACCACGCCTGGTATTATTTACCGGCAATCGTAGCCTCCCAGATGATAATAAGCTGGAGTATTTTTGGTGCGATACTTCCTGCATGGCCACCACAGACAATTGGAATGGGTATGATTTAGGTTTGGATGAATATTACGGTAAGGATCCTGACCTGGTATTTGACAATCAGAACCGGCCTAACCTGGCTTTTTTTGTGGATGCATCCCCGTATGGCCTTGGCTATTCAAATTGCACTGCAAACTGTGAGTCACTCAGTGCTGCCTGGAACAGCCAATTTATTGAAACAACAGACGAACTTAACGCCAGCAACCCAGTTGATGTCATACCTCCTTGCACGATTTCATCCTGGTATCCCGGACAAAAACCATCCCTGGCACTCGATGGTACCGGCCAGCCATATTTTTCGTATGACGCCGAACATTTGCAAGGCGGATTTTCCTGTACTGCTTATACCGATATTAACCTGATACGTTTCGCCATGGCTGGATCAGGATCGAATAATCCACCCAATCCACCCTCCAATTCTTCACCAACGAATGGGGCAGTCAATCAAAGCCTTGAAACTAACCTGAGCTGGAGCGGCGGCGACCCGAATGGTGATGCAGTTACATATGATGTGTATTTCGAAGCTGTAAATAATCCCCCCACAGCGCTGGTCTCTTCCGGCCAGAGCAGCACAACCTATGATCCAGGTACATTAAGTGCCAAAACTCATTACTATTGGTTGATAAAAGCGATGGATGCACATGGCACAATAACCACCGGACCAGTGTGGAACTTTACAACCGGCTCAGGTGGTGGCATGATCAAACCCCATAAATTTTTCTTGCCCGTGATCGATAAGTGAAAGCGGGTATATCACAAATCAACGAGGATACTCTCATCTCGCATCCCCACATGCCTTAATCTTGGTCGGGAAATGCGAATTTGACAGACAACAATATGCTACGACCCTATCGGGGTGTATCGATGGAGCACCGCATGGTCATAAGATGGAGAAATGTTGAATCGCGCTACGAATTCTCCCGCAAAAACCCCATCACATCATCCAATTTGCAGAAAGCCAGGGCTGTGACAGTATCGGCACCACCATAATAGATGGCGATGCGCCCTGTCGGTGGATCAAACAGCGTGGCACAGGGGAAGGCCACATTGGGTACATCCCCAACACACTCGTAGTAGGTCTGGGGGGAGAGTAAATAGGAGTTGCCACGATAAATCACCTTCCATGGCTGGTCGAGGTCCAGCAAGGCAGCTCCGAAGCTGTAGACAAAACCGTTGCAGGAGGTGAGCACACCGTGGTAGAACAAGAGCCACCCCTCGGGGGTTTCGATTGGGACTGGACCCGCACCAACCTTGGTGCTCTCCCAACCACCCCTGACGCCCATGACGAAGCGGTGTTTGCCCCAATGGATCAGGTCGGGACTGCGGCTGAGGTAGATATCACCGAAGGGGGTGTGACCATTATCGCTGGGGCGGCTGAGCATGACGTATTCGCCGTTGATTCTGCGGGGAAAGAGCACCCCATTGCGGTTGAAGGGAAGAAGGGCATTTTCTAGGAAATTAAATTGCTCGAAGTCATAGGTATAGCCGATGCCGATGGTCGGACCGTGGTAACCATTGCACCAGGTGACGTAATAACGATCTTCCAGCCAGAGCAAGCGCGGGTCGTAACGGTATTGGAACTGGCTGAGTTCCTGGTCTGGATATACCCAGTCAATCGGCTGGTCGTCCAGCTGCCAATGGATGCCATCGGGGGAGAAGCCGCGGTTCAGATTCATCTCGCGGCGTTTATTATCGCAACGGAAAACACCAGCAAACTGACCTTTATATGGAACGACAGCACTATTGAAGATGCTATTGGAGGATGGGACCAGGTTGCGGGGGATGATCGGATTCCAGGTATAACGCCAGACGACATCAGAGCTACCGGCAGGGCGATCTTCCCAGGGAATGTTGGGGAGGGCGGGTTGGGTCATGGTGGAGTCTCCAAGATGTATTTTTGTTATTACGAGCTAATATCTATTTCGGGCAAAGTAGCCCCAAATCACAAGTATATTCAACCAATAATACCGTGTTTGTTGGGTTTCGGGCGGAAGAACTTCACCTCACCCAACCTACAGAATTAGGTGATGCTGAGGACAAAGCTCACTGATAATTTTATTACATTCGGACAAATTTTCACAAAGCAGTTGACTTTTTATAAATGTAATGTATAATAGATTTATTGGGAGCGCTCCCAACAATTGTGACATCTCGAACCTAACGGATCAACCTAAAAATCTACTGTGACAAACCTGACCCTCGAAGATATTGCCAAACAAGCCGGTGTATCACGTTCCACCGTATCCCGGGTGGTGAATGATGATCCCAATGTCAACGAGGGTGTCCGCAAACGAGTACATGAAATCATTGTTACGACCGGCTATCAACCACACGCCGCAGCCCGCTCCCTGGCCTCCCACCGCTCCTGGATGATTGGTCTGGTGCTTCCCAGAACTGTCAGTACATTTTTCACCGATCCCTATTTCCCCCGCCTGACCCAGGGGGTCGCCCAAGCCTGCAACCAACACAATTACACCCTGGGATTATTCCTGGTTGGGTCGATAGATGACGAAAAGCACTTATTCCCGCGCATCTCGCGCAAAGGTCTACTGGATGGCATCCTGCTGCAGACCGGTCGAATGGGTGATAAATTAATGGACCGGTTGGTTAATTCTGATATTCCGATCGTCATTGTAGGGCGCCCATTTACAAACAACGGGGTCAGCTATATCGACGTCGACAATGTAAATGCTTCTTATCAGGCAGTACTCCACCTGATTCAATTGGGACATAGACGCATTGGAACGATCACCGGACTAATGAACAGCACTGCTGGAATCGACCGAAAGGAAGGTTACCTGAAGGCTATTACTTCGCAATGGTCACAGGTGGATGAAAGCCTGATCGTGGAGGGTGATTTTAGCGAACAGGGCGGTTATGAAGCCATGGGAAAACTACTCCCAGCCAAACCGGATGCCATCTTCGCGGCCTCTGACACAATGGCAATTGGCGCAATCCGATATGTACGCGAGGTGGGATTGCGTGTCCCCGAGGATATCTCGTTTATCGGTTTTGATGACCTGCCCATCGCATCGTTATCTGATTTTCAACTGACTACAGTTCGCCAACCCATCATCCAATTTGGTGCCAAATCGGTAGAAACCCTGATCGACCTGATCGAAAACGGGAACTCAATCTCCCAGCGCATTATTATGGGTACAGAGCTGATCATTCGTGACAGCTGTAGAGCATCCCAAATGAATGGTCATAACGCAAAGCTTTAAATATGCAAATATGTGGGAGCGCTCTCATTGACAATGACTAAATATCGCCCTACCAACTAGAGGAGGTGAAAATTATTCATATCAGAAATCAGAACGAACTAACCAACCGTTTTACTAATCTAACAAATTTATAAGGAGAATGAAAATGAAACGCTTGTATATCATAATTTCTCTGGTGATGGTGATGGGCATGGTGCTCGCATCCTGCGCAACACCTACTGCAGAGACCATTATCCAGACAGTGGAAGTGCCACTGATACAAACACAGGTGGTCAAGGAAACCCAGGTGGTCATCGAAACTGTTGAAGTTGAAGTTCCGGCACCGACTGCACCACCCGAGGAACAGCTTCCACGCAATGAAACCCTTTACTTCAATGGTCATACAGTGGAGTGCGGTCGTTGGTTGGAATCCATACTCTTCCAGCATGAATAATCGCTATGGCGATCACCGCAAAGGACGCTGCCCGCGTGATCATGTTCGAAACCCTGTACCTGTACGACATGCTCGACGGCAAGCAGTATCCGCTACTGGCGGATGGTGATTATGTGTGGAACGATGCACGTACCGAGGTCACCGTCAAGCTCAAAGCTGCTGCAAAATGGAGCGATGGTACCCCAGGTGACCGCAGATGATGTGGCTTATACCTGGGATACCAATCTCAAGTACTCGACCAATGCCGGCAATAACTTTAAAGATTACATCGACTACCGTCACAGCAGTTGATGCCCAGACGGTACTGGTCAAGGCCAAGCTGGATGCGGACGGCAACACGGTCAATCCTCTGATGGTCGTGTCTTTCCTGGATGGTGTTTATGTCTGCCAGAAAGCCTGGACCCAAACCCTGGAAGCGCGTACCGGCAGCGATGCGACTGCATTTTTAGCCGATACCGCTGAAGATGTCGTTTATTCCGGTCCTTACCACAGGTTCTTCGCTGACGATACGAAGGTCGTCTACGTCCGTGACGACAATTATTGGGGGCCAAGATGCCTCCATGTGGGGCAAGCTGCCGACTCCGAAGTACATCGCACATACGATCTTCAAGGATAATGCAGCCGGTTCGATTGCTTTAGCACAGGGTGAAGTGGATATCAGCCAGCAGTTTAACTCCAATATTCAGGTATTGTGGCTCAACTATGGGTTGCCCGTTTCCACCTACCTGCCCGATGCTCCCTATGGCATTGGCGCCTCCCTGCCAACCGCCTATTACAACCTGAAATCCAATGGTTTGGATAATGTTGCGATCCGCAAAGCAATTGCGATGGCGGTTGACTATCCTACCATCATTGCCAATGCAATGACCAACCAATCGGCTACCTTCGACCAGGTTCCACGCTCGCCTGATGAACCCGACCCCTGGTGAGCAGGCTCTGTATGATCACGAGGCCGTGGCTGACCTGCAATGGGCTGGCAACGATATCGAAGGCGCGATTAAACTACTGGATGATGCTGGCGTTGTCGATACCAATGGCGATGGAAACCGTGAATACAATGGCAAGGAACTTCACTACGTAGCCACCTGCCCGAATGGCTGGTCTGACTGGCAGGCTGCGATCGAAGTTGTGGCTGCTGCCGGTAAAAAGATCGGGATTGATATCACGACCAACTTCCCAGAATGGGGAGTTTATCAGACCGTTGTAACCAAATCGGATACACCGCTGCCTGAAGGCTATGACATCTTCATGATGTGGTCCGATGGCGCTGGTCCGACCCAACCCTGGGGTCGTATCCGCCACCTGTTGAGCTCTGAATTCGTTGGTCAGACGGTCAACTGGAACGGCAACTGGGGCCAATACAGCAATCCTGATGTCGATGCGTTGATCAAACAGCTCCCCGCTGAAACCGACCCCGCCAAGCTGAAGGAAATTTATACGGAATTGGTCAAGATCTACCTGACCGACGTTCCCTCCTTCACACTCATGTATCGCCCCGATTTGTTCCATGCGGTGAACGAGAGTGTTTGGACAGGCTTCCCCAATGATGGCGATGGTACAACCCCACCCGTCCCACCGATGATCTGTACTGACGGCTGGAGTATCGCATGTCTCTATAATCTCACGCTAGTGAATCCGTAACCGATAGCATAACTAAACAGCCATGTTCCACGAACCAGGGGACATGGCTGTTTGTTATAATAGTTTTCCCGTAATTTTTATGAAACGTATTGATACAAGCTTATCGGTAACAGATCGATAGGAGGTGCCGGGTTGAAACGCTACATGAAGTATTTCAGCAATAAGCTGATCTGGTTTATCATCACCTTTATTGCCGCCTTCCTATTGAACTTCTTCCTACCGCGCATGATGCCGGGAGACCCTGTGGCAGCTATTGTAGCAAGGATGGCCCAGGGGCAGTCCAATGCAAGCGGGGTCCAGGCGATTTACAAGCAATACACAGAGTTGTTTGGCACCAATAGACCCATGCTCGAACAATTCCTCATTTACATAAATAATGTGGTCCATGGCAATTTTGGTTTCTCGTTCAGCCAATATCCCAGAACGGTGGCTGACGTTCTCAAAGTTTCACTTTGGTGGACAATCTGCCTGCAGTTCCCGGCGATTATCGTCGGCTTTACGATCGGGAACATTCTCGGTGCATTAGCGGCTTATCTCAGGGGCTGGTATGACAGAGCCATCATGCCGTTCAGTATTTTTGTGAGTGGTTTACCGGCATTTGGCATGGCAATCATTTTACTGGTCATTTTTGGAGTCTGGTTAAATTGGTTACCCACCTCAGGCGGATATGGATTTGACTTAATCCCAAACTTTAGCTGGGCATTTATCTGGTCGGTGATCATCCATTACCAGATGCCATTCTGGTCGATCGTATTGATCGCCATTGGCGGCTGGGCAATCGGCATGCGCGCCATGTCTATCTATGAGCTAAATGCCGACTATGTAAAATACAGTCGCTTCATGGGAATTAAAGATTCAAAGATCATCCAATATGTATTTCGGAATGCCATGCTTCCGCAGATTACCGGCCTGGCGCTGGCGATCGGTACCATGGTCGGTGGCGCGTTGGTGGCAGAAATCATTTTTAGTTACCCAGGGCTAGGTACAACGCTATTGAGCGCGATTATGGGGCAGGATTATCCGATGATCTCAGCTGTCACCTTGATCATCACCATTATGGTACTGATCGCAAACTTTACCCTAGAAATTTTATACGGCTTCATTGATCCTCGCATTAAAGCGGCGCAGTCGGATTGACGAGAGGCCACTATGAAAAATACACTCCGACAGGTTTTTCACTCTGGCAAATTCGTAGTAGGTTTTTCCATCTTTATGCTCATCGTGCTGACGGTGATTATTTTTCCGCTATTTGTTAAAACTCCTCCCTTAACAACCATCAGCCAGGGGAGCATCCAGGGTTCATTTCTTCCACCCGGGATCTACGTGAATGTGTATGATAGCCTCGGTACTGCTCCTTATACGCTTTTACTGGATGATGCTGCGGCCAAGCGAATTGCCAGCAAACTGAGCGCTGAGGACCGCATCGCGATTAAGGAATGGCTGGTGGCAGCTGGGATTGCTGAAAATACGATCGATACCACGGATACCAAAAGACTCCTGGATTTGTGGACGAGCAATTACGACCCCAAGAAGCAAGCTACCTGGGATGACCTTTGCCAAAACCAGATTCTATCAAAGGCTGAATACCTCGCTCCAGGGGATTCTATCGACTGAAGGTTTGACCATTGCAGCCACTGACACATCGACAAGCACTCTCCAGGCGAAAGGTACCGTCGCACAAACCGATTATGTGAACGTCCGCGAGGTTCCGAATGTGCGCCTACTTTTACGCTTGGAACGGAAGCCTTTGGCCGGGATGTAACGACCGAGCTGGTTTCAGCAGCCGGCACTTCGCTGTTGATCGGACTCGTGGCGGGGTTAATCGCCACCACGATTGGATTGATCATGGGATTGGCGGCGGGCTATATCGGTGGAGCGGTGGATGACGTCATTATGTTCTTTACCAACATCCTTACCGTGATCCCCACCTTTATTTTGTTGATCTTGATTTCTTTCAGCATCGGGCAGGAAAAGCGAGGCCCAGTGACCATCGCCGTAGTGATCGGTTTTACTTCCTGGGTGTGGACTGCCCGTGCTGTACGGGCGCAGGTGATCTCTCTGCGCAACCGCGACCACGTCAACCTGTCGAAACTATCCGGGCACCCCATCGCTCTCATCATCTTTACCGATATTCTACCTTACATCGCATCGTATGTTTTCATGGCGCTGATCCTGCAAATTTCCACAGCCATCCTGTCGGAAGCGTCATTATCGATCCTCGGGTTGGGACCAAAAAGTTCTACGACAGCAACTTTGGGCTTGATGATGAACTGGGCGTTAATCTACATGGCACCAAGCCTTGGGAAATGGTGGGCTTACTTCCCTGTGATCGTCGTCATCGCGCTGATTTCGTTCTCGCTGAACTTGATGAACACTGGCCTCGACCAGGTATACAATCCGTCTTTAAGGGAATAGGTGATAGTTATGTCTGAAGTCATGCTAGAGGTCAAAGACCTAACCACGAAATATATCACCCGCTATAATGAGGATATCTATGCAGTTGACCATGTTTCCCTTAAGGTCGAAGAAGGAAAAACGCTAGGAATTGCGGGTGAATCCGGCTGCGGGAAATCAACGCTGGCACTCAGCCTGATGGGTTATTACTTCGCCCCGCTGCACTATACCAGCGGCGAAATCATCATCAATGGACGTAATATTTCCGGGATGGACCCTGATATCGTACGGAAATCGATCTTGGGGACCGAGATTTCCTATATCCCCCAGGCAGCAATGAACGCTCTCAACCCCACCCGCAAGATGATCAACTTTATTGAAGATGTATATCAGGCCCATGATCAGTACAAAACCAAGCAAGAGGTTTATGAGCTTGCCTGTGATTGCTGCAGCATCTTAGGGCTTCCAGTGGAGGTATTGCAAAAATACCCGGTTGAGCTTTCGGGGGGCATGAAACAGCGCGCGGTAATTGCGGTATCGGTGATCCTTTTTCCAAAAATACTTATCGCCGATGAGCCTTCATCAGCACTGGATGTCACATCACAGAAGATGGTGATCAAGATGCTAAAGGATTTGATGAAAGATGGCTTCATCAAATCGATGATCTTCATCACGCATGAGCTCCCGCTGCTTTATAACGTGACGGATGATATTATGGTCATGTACGCAGGACAGATCGTCGAGAAAGCCAGCGCAAAGGAAGCCGTGTTTGATCCACTCCATCCATATTCCAAAGGCCTGATGGGCTCGATCATTGTGCCTGAACAAGGACTACGGGATGTTAAACTAGCTGCTATTCCCGGGGTACCGCCAAACCTTAAAAACCCCCCACCTGGTTGTCGATTTGCACCACGTTGCAAATATACTCGGAATGAATGCGCGTCTACGGTGAATCTTCGTAATCTTGAAGGTGGCCGTGCTTACCGTTGTGTGCTCACAGAAAGAGAACTGAGAGAGGCGTATAAAATGGAGGCAGATCAAAATGCTCGAAAGTAGAGAGATTATCCTGAGCGCTAAAGGACTTACCAAGGTATTTGGGTTTGGTAGCACGAGAACGCTGGCTGTGGATCATGTGGATCTTGAATTTTACAAAGGCGAAGTGATTTCGATCGTGGGGGAATCGGGCAGCGGAAAGACCACCTTAGCGAAGCTGATTTTGGGTTTAATTAGTATTTCTGAGGGTGAGATCTACTTCCAGGGGATAAAGCGCAATATCAGTACGAATAAGAAGAGACAGGAATACTGGAAAAATATCCAGGCAATCTTTCAGGATCCGTTTTCTTCATACAACATTTTTCACAAGATCGATGCCGTGCTTTTAGATTGTATCCGTATGCGGGGTGGTGGAAGGCTACCGCGTGAGAAAAAAGTCGAAATGATGACCGAGGCGTGCAGCTTTGTCAATTTGAAGTTTGAGGAGTTGACCAACAAGTATCCTTTTGAGCTTTCCGGCGGACAGATGCAGCGATTAATGATTGCTCGAATCTTCTTGCTGAAGCCCAAGATCCTGCTGGCTGACGAGCCCACCTCGATGATCGATGCCTGTTCGCGTGCCACCATCCTGGATATGTTGATGCAACTACGAAACGATATCGGGATGACGGTTATTTTCATCACCCATGATATTGGTCTGGCGTATTACGTTTCTGACAAAGTTTTTATCATGGAGCATGGTAAATTTGTCGAAAGCGGATCGGCCGATGCGGTGATACTGACACCGAGAGAACCTTACACCCGGCGACTGATCAGTGATGTTCCAAAGATCTATGAAGAATGGGATCTCTCAACGATTGAGTGTTCCACCTGAGTATAGAATCAAATCGAATATCATAATGTTCTGAAACCTACAGCGGACATACATTTGAGCATACTGCATACTGCAAAAGGATATTCAAAATTAAGCCTGATACTCCTGTCATATGTAGCTTTTATCGCTCTGGGGATGCCAGATGGTTTATTGGGGGTTGCCTGGCCGTCCATACGAGCGGGTTTCTCAATTCCAATCGATTCCCTGGGAATATTATTGGTCGCTTCGGTTACTGGCTACATGACCTCCAGCTTTTTAAGCGGTCCGTTGATTGCGCGTTTGGGGGTTGGCAATTTGCTGGCGGCTAGCTGCGCCCTGACCGGCTCAGCCCTTGTGGGTTATACCCTTGTTCCGTCCTGGTGGATGATGGTCCTGTTGGGTGTGGGGGCTGGCCTGGGGGCAGGCGCGATTGATGCAGGTCTCAACACCTACGTTGCCGCGCATTTTGGCGAAGGTTTGATGCAGTGGCTGCACGCCAGCTATGGGATTGGCGTGACCCTTGGCCCAATCATCATGACCATCGCTTTGACGAGCTTTAATTCATGGGGGATGGGCTACCGTGTGGTGGGTGGTTTCCAGATTGTGCTGGCGACCTGCTTTGTGCTCACCCGGTCGATGTGGAATCGAAAAGATTCATCCTTGCGGAGTGATGAACCCAAGCGCCTGACCGATTACAAAACTCCATTGGGAGATACCCTACGCCAGCCTCAGGTCTGGTCGAGCGCCTTGTTGTTTTTTCTATACGTTGGTGCTGAAGTGTCCTTTGGAACCTGGACTTACAGCCTGCTGACAGAGTCGCGAGGCATTAACCCGGCGATGGCAGGTTTATGGGCGGGTAGTTACTGGGCAACCTTCACCGTTGGGCGGGTGGTAGCGGGCTTGTATGCCAAACGGATGGGAGTCAATCTCCTGGTGCAAGGTGGCCTGGCAGGGGCTTTGTCAGGTGCAGCTTTACTGGTGTGGAATCCGGCTGATTGGGCGAATCTCGTGGCAGTGGCTTTGATTGGTTTTTCCATCGCCCCCATCTTCCCGGCCTTGATGTCGGGCACCAGCCAAAGGGTGGGAGCACATTTTGCCGCCAATACCATTGGCATGCAAATGGCTGCGACTGGTTTGGGAACCGCGGTCGTTCCCAGCTTATTGGGGATACTGGCACGCCAGTTTTCACTGGAAGTTATTCCCCTCGGATTGGTGGTGGTATTCCTGGGATTGTTTGGATTTTACCGATTGTCCATGAAAAATACAAAGCAGATTCATTTGGAAAACGCTATATGAGAATTCAATCATTGGCAGGTACCTGGGAATTTCGCCAGGCAGGCACGGATGAGTGGCTACCCGCTTTCGTCCCCGGCGGTGTGCATACCGATCTACTCGCCTTGGGACGCATCCCCGATCCGTTTGTGGGTGACAACGAAAAACACGTTCAATGGGTGGCGGAAGCAGACTGGGAATATCGCCATCAGTTTATCGCTGCCCCCGAGCTAATCCAACAGCCCCATATCTGGCTGGTCTGTGACGGGTTGGACACACTGGCGACCGTGAGCCTGAATGGTTGCGAGTTAGGCAGCGCAGCCAATATGTTCCGGCAGTATCGCTGGGATGTGAAACCGCTGCTCAAGGCAGGTGAAAATAACCTGCGCATCGCTTTTGACTCACCTGTGCGCTTTGCTGCGGCGCAACAAGCCATTCGCCCGATGCCAGGCGTACCGCAGGCTATTCCGGGAGGGCCGTATTTACGCAAAGCCCCCTGCCAATTTGGCTGGGATTGGGGACCGCAGATTCCACCGATTGGTATCTGGAAGGATATTCGGTTGGAAGGTTATCGTGAGGCGCGTCTCTCTGAGGTCCACCTTCGACAGAAGCACGACCACGGACAGGTGACGGTCGAGGTGCGAGCTACCATCGAGCATTGGGGAGAGACATCGCTTACAACGGCTATACGCATTACATCGCCTGACGATGAAATATTTGAGGAAAAAGCTGATATTGCTGGCAAAGACGAGGTGATCGTCAAAGTGCCAATCCCAAGACCTGAGCTTTGGTGGCCCAATGGCTACGGCGGACAACCACTGTATAAGGTTGAAGTCTTACTCGAAAACGGCAATGATCCAGAGATAGAACCGCTGGACACAGCGCACGTACCAGGTTGGATTACGCACGATTGAATTACGCCAGCAAGAAGACCCATGGGGGCGCTCGTTTGGTTTTGTAGTTAACGGCGTGCCAATCTTCGCTAAAGGCTCCAATTGGATCCCAGCTGATTCCTTCCCCACCCGGATTACGGATGAAACCCTGGAAGGTCTCATTTGTTCAGCAGCTGAAACGCATCAGAATATGCTGCGCATCTGGGGTGGTGGATTTTATGAAGAAGAGCGCTTTTACGATCTGTGCGATCGCTATGGCATCCTGGTCTGGCAGGAGTTCATCTTCTCTTGCAGCATTTATCCATTGGATGTCCCTGATTTTCTGGAAAATGTAAGGCTGGAAGCGGTCGAGAATATTCGCCGATTACGGCATCGCGCCAGCCTGGCACTGTGGTGCGGAAACAACGAGATGGAATGGGGCTGGGTAGAGTGGCTTTGGGACCGCCCCGAGTTGCAGGATATGAAAGCAGCCTATGATCGTTTTTTTCACCATATACTGCCTGAGCTCTGCAAGGCTGAAGACCCGGATCATACTTATTGGCCCAGCTCGCCATCCTCAGATACCCCGTTTGTTTTTCCGAACGCCCAGCGCCAGGGAGACTCGCATTACTGGGACGTCTGGCATGGTCGGAAACCTTTCACTGCATATCGTGAGCAGTACCCGCGCTTCATGAGCGAGTTCGGATTCCAGGCACTTCCACCCCTGGCGACTATCCGTACGTACGCTGAAGAGGCCGATTGGAACATGACTTCCTACATCATGGAGCAGCACCAGAAGAATGCCAGTGGAAATTCCCTGATGGTTGGGCAGATGCTGGACACTTTCCGGCTACCAAAAGATTTTAGCTCATTGGTGTATTTAAGCATGGCACTCCAGGCGGAAGGTATCCGTTATGGCGTGGAACACTGGCGGCGCCATCCAGATCGAGTTGCCGGGATCCTATACTGGCAGCTAAACGATTGTTGGCCGGTAGCCTCCTGGTCCAGCCTGGACTATTTCGGGCGCTGGAAGGCGTTACATTATGCTGCGCGGCGGTTCTATGCCCCTGTATTGCTTTCAATCGAAGACAAATCGCCCGAGCAGGCAGTTTATATTACCAATGACACCCTCAAGCCCTGGGAGGGAAGCGTACACTGGTCACTTGAAACCGTTGCCGGTGAAGCCCTTACTTCGGGAGAGGCACCTTTTGTTGCCCCAGCGCAAGCCGCGACGCAGATATGCACGCTGGACTTTTCCGACCACCTATCGGATGACAACATGCGGCACCTGGTTTTTATCGCCGAGCTCTGGCAGGGTGATCAGTTGGTGACCAGGCAAACGGCAGGTTTTGCCCCAATCAAACACCTCTCCCTGGCTGATCCAGAAATTTCGGCAGAGTTGCATCGTGATAAGGACCAGTTAGTCATTGAACTGACCTGCCTATCTCTAGCACTCCTGGTTGAGATTTCACTACCTGGCGCTGACATCGTATTTAGCGATAATTATTTTAACCTGCCAGCTGGTCGAATTGTCCGGATTTCGTGCCAGCTGCCTGCAGGATGGACTCTGAGCAGGGCACAAAAAGCATTATGCGTTCGCTCCGTCTACGATTCTTATTCGCATAATGCTATAGTCTGAATTTTAAATTGCTTTTTTAAAATTCGCACCAAAATATTGTTAATATCCAAGATATTGCCTGTAAACCAGGCTACCAGAAAGGTGAAAGCAATGACTAAACTAACTGACTTGATTAATAAAATGACACTGGAAGAAAAAGCTGCCCTATGCACGGGTGCCAGTCCATGGACGACGACTCCGATAGATCACCTGGGCCTACCGGAAATGACGGTTGCGGATGGGCCGCATGGTGTACGCCGTGTGGCAGATGTAAACGACTTTAATCGCCGAAAGCCTGCCCGCCACCTGCTTCCCAACCGCCTCCTGTTCAGCTGCCACCTGGGATGTGGATTTGATCCACCTGATGGGGCAGGCTATCGCAGAGGAGTGCATCGCCTTGAACGTTGACGTAGTCCTTGGTCCCGGAGCAAATATGAAGCGCACCCCATTGGGCGGGCGTAATTTCGAGTATTACTCCGAAGACCCCTACCTGGCCGGGCAGATGGCATCCAGCTTCATCGATGGTGTGCAAAGCAAAGGCGTGGGCACTTCCCTCAAGCATTTCGCTGCCAACAACCAGGAAACCCAGCGTCTGAGCATCAGCTCTGAAGTGGATGAACGTACCCTGCGGGAAATTTACCTGCCTGCCTTCGAGACAGCGGTTAAAAAAGCCAAACCCTGGACGGTGATGTGCGCTTACAACAAACTTAATGGCACTTACTGTTCCGAGAATCACAGACTGCTGGTGGATATCCTCAAGGACGAGTGGGGCTTTGAAGGCTTTGTCGTTTCCGACTGGGGCGCTGTGCACGACCGGGTGGTCTCCTTGAAAGGTGGCCTGGACCTGGAAATGCCCGGACCGAGGGAACAGCGGGTGAAGGCAGTCGTGGAAGCTGTTCGCTCCGGCGCATTGGACGAATCGGTATTGGATGAGTCGGTGCGTCGCATCCTGGGCATCGTCTTCAAGGCTGCCGAGACACCCAAAGGTGGTTCGTTTGACTCAGCTGACACACCATGCCCTGGCACGCCGGATTGCTGCGGAAGGCATGGTCCTGCTCAAGAACAACGGGATTCTACCTTTAAAGAACGCAACAGCACATTGCTGTCATCGGTCGGGCTGCCAAAGAGGCGTACTTCCAGGGCGGAGGCAGCTCGCACATCAACCCCACCCAGGTGGATAACCCGTTTATCGAACTTCAAAAATTAGCTGGGGATGCCACGCTGAGTTATGCTGAAGGTTATCCGGCGGATGGTAGTTTCGACCAGGGACTCATCGACGAGGCCGTTAATCATGCCCGCGCAGCCGAAGTAGCCTTGCTTTATCTTGCCCTGCCAGAAACCAAAGAGTCGGAAGGCTATGACCGGCCTGACCTCGACCTGACCCCGCAACAGGTTGCATTGATCAAAGCCGTTACCGCAGTCCAGCCCAAGACCATCGTCATCCTTAATAATGGCGCTCCAGTGGTGATGAGCGAATGGATCGATGGCACAGCGGCGGTCCTCGAAGCCTGGATGATGGGACAGGCTGGTGGAGGGGCAATTGCGGATGTGCTCTTTGGAAAAGTCAACCCTTCCGGCAAGCTGGCAGAGACCTTCCCGTTTAAGCTGGTAGATACACCTGCCTCACATCAACTTCCCCGGAGGAAATGGTGAGGTACGCTATGGCGAGGGTATCTTCATTGGCTATCGTTATTATGATGCCAAAGAGATCCCGGTGCAGTTCCCCTTTGGTTACGGGATGAGCTATACCACATTCATTTACAAAAACCCCAAAGTATCAGCAGTAACCTTTAGGGATGTGGATGGCCTGACGGTTTCGGTGGACGTGACCAACACCGGCAAGGTGGCAGGCAAGGAAGTGGTCCAGGTGTATGTGCACGATCGCAAATCACGATTGGTCCGCCCACCCAAGGAGCTTAAGGGCTTCGCCAAGGTTGAGCTCCAACCCGGTGAAACCAAGACGGTAACCCTGGCGCTCGATTTCCGCGCTTTCGCCTATTACCACCCAGCCTACAAGCAGTGGATCACCGAGGATGGGGAGTTTGACATATTGATTCGGGGCATCATCTGCCGACATTCGCTGCATCCAGACCGTTACCCTGCAATCTACTCTGGAGCTTCCCAGCCTTTTGAACCGCGAATCGACCCTGCGGGATTGGATGGAGGATCCACAAGGTAAGCGTGTGTTCGACTCCGCTTTTTCAACAAATACCAACCCAGATGCGGGCCATCTTTGTGAAGGGCGAAGGCGAGGATTGCTGGGATGGATATCAATGGGCTTTTTGATGGATATGCCTTTGCCGGATATACTTCACTTCACTGGGCCAGTGCCATGCCGACATCACCAGAAGATATGGTGGATGGATTACTCGCCAAGGTTTACTAAAGCTGATCAATAACCAGCCTGCCACCATGTTCCCGGAACCAGCTGGTAATTGACGTAACTTATTGATCTTGATAAAAATATAATCTTGCAGAGGGAACGATGAAGTTTGGATATTTTGACGACGAGCAGCGCGAATACGTAATTACACGACCCGATACACCCCTGCCGTGGATCAACTACCTGGGTTGTGAATCATACTTCGGGATCATCTCCAACACTGCGGGAGGTTACTCATTCTATAAAGATGCTCGGCTGCGACGCCTGACACGATATCGCTACAACAATGCACCGCTAGATTCGGGTGGGCGCTATATTTACCTGCGCGATGATGACACCTCCCCACCCCAGTATTGGTCACCTACCTGGCAACCTACCCGCACTCCACTGGATGAGTACGAGTGCCGCCATGGAATGGGCTACACGACCATTCAATCCACCTTCGCAGGGATCAAGGCACACACCCGTTATTTCATCCCGCTCGGTGAGAACCTGGAAATCTGGGAGCTTACACTCACCAACCAACGCACCAATGATGCAAACATATCCATCTTTGCGACAGTCGAATTCTGCCTGTGGGATGCGATGGATGATGCCACCAACTTCCAGCGAAATTACTCGGTGGGTGAGGTGGAGGTGGTGGACGGGGTGATCTATCACAAGACGGAGTACCGTGAGCGGCGCAACCATTTCGCCTTCTTTGCCTGCTCGGAGAAGCTGGCAGGCTTTGATACCCACCGGGAGGCATTCCTTGGACCTTACCGGGGGTGGGATTCACCCGTGGGAGTGGAACGTGGAACACTCAGCAATTCTATCGCCCACGGCTGGCAGCCGATCGGTGTGCTACATATAAAAGCACATCTGAATGCTGGGGAGCAGAGAAAGGTCATCTTCCTGCTGGGTTACCATGAAAACCAAGCGGAGCAGAAGTTCGACCCTCCTGGCACACAGAATATCAACAAGCGAACCGTCCTACCCGTTATCCAGAGAACTATAAAACCAGATGCGGTACAAGCAGCTTTCGAGAGGCTGCAGGCTTACTGGAAAGGACTCCTGGAGACGCTCCAGGTGCACACACCGGATATCCACACAGACCGCATGGTGAACACCTGGAACCTGTGCCAGCTTATGGCAACCTTCAACTTCTCACGCTCGGCCTCCTATTTTGAATCAGGCATTGGGCGCGGGATGGGCTTTCGCGACTCCAACCAGGATCTGCTCGGATTCATGCACCTGTCCGCTGAGCGCGCCCGCCAACGCATCCTTGACCTGGCAGCCACCCAGCTGCCTACGGGTGGGGCATACCACCAGTACCAGCCGTTGACCAAGCGCGGTAATAACGAGGTCGGCTCAGGATTTAACGATGACCCGCTGTGGCTGGTGTTGTCGGTGGCAGCTTATCTCAAGGAGACGGGTGACTGGGTAATCCTGGATGAGCCCGTCCCATATGACAACCTCACCGGTAGTGAAGAAAGCCTGTATGGGCATTTACAACGCAGCCTGCTGTACACGCTGGACCGGCTGGGTCCGCATGACTCTGCCACTCATCGGGCGTGCCGACTGGAATGACTGCCTTAATCTCAATTGCTTCTCCGACTCACCGGGGCAATCCTTCCAGACCACGACGAACAAGGATGGCAAGGTGGCTGAGAGCGTGTTCATCGCCGGGCTGTTCATCTGGGCAGCACAGGAAATGGTGCAGATTGCCAGCCGACGAAAAGATACCCCGGCTTTGGAGGCCTATCATCAAGCGATCCACAATATGGAACAGGCGGTGTGGACGGCAGGATGGGATGGCGCCTGGTTCCGGCGAGCGTATGATGACTTCGGTGAGCCAGTTGGCTCATCAGAATGCACGGAAGGGCAGATATTCATTGAGCCGCAAGGCATCTGCGTGATGGCCGGATTGGGCATAAAAGATGGTAGAGCCAGGCAAGCGCTCGATTCGGTGGCAGATAGGCTGGCGACTGAACATGGCATCATGCTCCACCAGCCGGGATATACAAGATATTATCTTCACCTGGGTGAGATTTCTTCCTATCCACCCGGGTACAAGGAAAATGGCAGCGTTTTTTGCCACACCAACCCGTGGATCATGATCGCAGAGGCCATGTTGGGGAACGGTGCCATGGCTTATGATTATTACCTGCGTATCAACCCGTCCAGACGGGAGGAGATCAGCGAAGTGCATCGCTGCGAGCCGTATGTGTACGCCCAGATGATCGCCGGGCGAGAAGCCCCCACATTTGGTGAAGCAAAGAATTCCTGGCTTACCGGCACAGCAGCCTGGAATTACCTGGCAATTACCCAATGGATCCTGGGTGTTCGACCGGAGTATGATGGTTTGCGGCTTGACCCGTGCATCCCGCCTGAATGGGATGGATTCTCGGTGGATCGCATCTTCAGAGGCTGTCAAATGCACATCACGGTGCATAATCCACAACACGTCAGCCATGGTGTGGTGAGGGTTACCCTGGATGGGGCGACGATTGAGGGTAATCAGGTTCATTTGGATCCCTGGAAGGGCGAGCATCATTTGGAAGTCTGGTTAGGCATGTGAAGTGGAGTCAGAATGGATGAGAGATACCTTGAGATCGGGGAATATAAAGGTGAAGGTTACCGGCCATTAATCCAATTTGGCGATTGGCGTGTGGCGATCCTGCGCTGGGAGCAGGGATTGCAAGTGGAAAGAATCGAGTTCATGGAGCGCCATACCCAGACGGATGAGGTATTCGTATTGCTGGATGGACAGGCGACGCTCATCCTGGGAGGAATAAATGGAACGGTGGAAGGGGTATACCCACAGGCGATGGAGAATGGTAAATTGTATAACGTGAAGCAGGGCGTCTGGCACACCATTTTGCTCAGCCGGGATGCGTCAATATTGATCGTGGAGGACCGCGATACGGGTAAAGAGAATACCGAGTATTGCAATTTGATAGAGGAATTCAGGAAAGAGATCGAAGCATTGGGGGGAAGTCAGTGACCCTAAATTAATTGATTTCATAAATATCCACATGCCTGACAATCCAAGCCATTTTCATCGACGCACGATTAGATTACAGGGATATGATTACACCCTGGCAGGGGCATATTTTGTGACATTGGTGACCCGGCACCGTGAATTGTTATTCGGCGATGTGATAAATGGGGGTATTCGTTCAAATTATTTAGGTCAAATAGTCAAAGAATGTTGGCAAGAAATCCCCAAGCATTTTCCGTTTGTTGAGGTGGAACCATTCGTCGTGATGCCAAATCATATTCATGGGATTATTACCATCAATGAGGATGATCGTAGTAGGGGCACGATATCTAGCATGCGCTAGCATGATCGTGCCCCTACAGAGAAATTGGAAAGATTCGGTCACCCTATTGCAAATTCTGTTCCAACAATAATTCAAACCTACAAGGCTGCGGTAACACGCCGATCATGAATTGAATTGGGTATTATAAATATCTGGCAACGGAATTATTATGAACATATCATTCGCAACCAATCCGAATTGGAAGACATTGCCGGGTATATATTCGCCAACCCGGCATATTGGGTTGATGACGCTGAAAATACACTATAATCCTGAAACAACTTAAGGAGAATTTGATGACCTTCACGATTACACCGCCCACTTCCTTCTCGCTGCCGGCTGTGGTACGTTCGCATGGCTGGATCCAGATGCCACCGTTTGGAGAGACGGCTGATCATGGTTTATCCTATATCATTCAGCTGACGACAGGCAAGGTGCTGCGCTTTGAGGTGCATGACATTAGCAATGCACTGCGAGTCGATTCAACCGATCTGCTCATTCAGGCTGAACAAACCGAGCTCTCCAACCATATCACCTGGATGCTCGGGCTCGAGCAGGAGATTGACGAATTCTATGGACTGGCACGCGCAGAACCCAAGCTCTCCAAGATGGTTGAGCGAAAGGCAGGCAGGGTTCTGCGCTCGCCCACCCTGTTCGAGGATGTGGTGCGCACCGTGCTGACCACCAACACGCTGTGGGCTCACACCCTGCGCATGTGCCGCGAGCTTTCCACTCGATATGGAGAGACGCTGTCCTGTGAACCTGAATTGCATACTTTCCCGACCGCGGAACGCCTGGTAAAAGTGGATGAACCCACTCTACGCGAGCAATGCCGTATGGGCTACCGTGCCCCGTATATCGCAGAGCTCTCGCAACGGGTGGCTTCCGGTGAGCTGAACCTGGAAGCGCTCAAGACTAGCAGCCTGCCCACTCTGGAACTTCGCAAGGAGCTGATGGGCATCAAAGGTGTGGGCGGATACGCGGCTGCCAACCTGCTCATGCTGCTGGGGCGCTACGACTACGTACCAGTGGATTCATGGGCGCTGAAAATGACATCCAATGAATTCTTTGGAGGTGAGAAGGTCACTCCAAAACAGGTGCTTTCCACCTTTGAGCGATGGGGCAAGTGGCAGGGGCTGGCATTCTGGTTTTGGGATTGGTCACAGTCTACGTAAAATCCGAATAATTAAAGGCGCAGCAACCTATCCGGTCAAAAACAAGACTGGATAGGTTGCTGCGCCCCTACAAAAGATACTGCGTTCTACAGTTGATACAGCTCCCCATACTTGGTTCGCAGATACGCCAGGTATGGCTCGATGCTGAGCGGACCACCGGTGACTTTTTCAATCAGCTCGTTGGCGGTGAATTTGTTTCCATGCTGGTAAACGTTATCAATCAGCCAATTGTGCAATGTGTCGAAATTGTCCTTGCGACATCTCATACGGGATCTCCGGGTGAGCAGCCAATGCCTGGGTGAAAAACTGAGCGCCAATGATATTCCCAAGCGTATAACCCTGGAAGGAACCGCCGACATACCCACCGAACCAGTGCACATCCTGCATGACACCATCCCGGTCATCGGGGGCACGCATGCCCATATCGGCATTGTAACGAGCGTGCCAGTACTCCGGCAAGTCATGCACCATTAAGTTGCCCTCCAACAAGGCCAGCTCAATATCGAAGCGAATCATCACATGCAGGTTGTAGGTCACCTCATCGGCTTCCGTGCGGATGAGCGAGCGCTGTACCTTGTTGATCGCCCGGTAGAAAGTATCCAGGGAGACCCCGGAGAGCTGCCCAGGGAATTTTACCTGCAGCATGGGGTAGAAGTATTCCCAAAAGCCGCGGCTGCGCCCAACCAGGTTCTCCCAGGTGCGCGACTGGCTCTCATGCACACCAGCGGAAGTACCAACAGCCAATGGTGTTCCTTCAAGCTCCGTGCGGATGCCCAGTTCATACATGGCATGCCCGGCTTCGTGGATGGTGCTGAACAGGCAGCTACTCAGGTCATTCTCATCCACACGCGTGGTGATGCGCACATCCCCAAGCGAAAAACTGGTCATAAATGGGTGGTGGGTTAAATCCTGGCGTCCGCGGTTGAAATCAAAGCCGAGCTGCTTGATCACATCCAGACCGAAGGCAAGCTGATCTGCCTGTGGAAAGTGCTGCTTTAAGCAGGAATCATCGGCAACAGGTTGGGAAGTGATGGCTTGAACGATTGGGACCATCTCCCGACGCAGCTGGGCAAATAAGGCGCGCAAGGTGGTGGATTTCATACCATAATCAGCGTAGTCGATTAAAGGGTCAGCAATGTGCTCATAGCCTGGGAAGTAATCAGCCATCTGTCGGCATAGATCGACCGTCTTTACCAGGAGGGGTTCGAGTGACTTAAAATCATTGGCTGGTCGGGCAGCCACCCAGGCATTATAGGATTTTGAAGCGTGCTCATAAAACTCAGCGATAAATTGCGGTGGCAGCTTGATATCGCGCTCAAATTGGCGCCGTGCCACCCGAATGAGCGAGGCATCGTCAGAATCATAGGGCAGGCTCTCTTCGTAAGGCCGCAGGTCATCCAAAAGCTTACCGAGAGCAGGGTCGATGGATTTTTCCTGAGCCAACCGGGCAAGTAAAGCTGTCTGACGCCCACGGGCGGGGGCTCCGCCGGGTGGCATATAGGTAGCTTCGTCCCAAGATAACAGGGCGCCGGTGTGTCCCAGATCATAGATTTCCATCAGTCGGGTTTTAAGTTCAGCGAGTTGTTTTTCCATTTTTATTGCCTCCGTGTGAAAATTACCGGCTAATTATAATGTGTTTTGGAAGCCAGCAGCGACCCAGGAAGCACCAAAGCTACAGGGTGGGTTGAAAATTATTCACCGCAGATATACGCAGATAAATATGGTTAAAACATGATCAATCTCTGTCGATGCAGATTGATCGCAAAGCTCACGCTCTCCAACACTGACAAAGGAAAATAATCAATAGAAAAAGAAGAAAATGCTATGAAGTTAGTGTAGCGCCAATTGGTAAATTAAACAAATCTTTTATGAAACCAAACTAGATGGACAGCAGGGCTTTGGGGAGTAAGAACCTTCAAGAGCAACGCCTCAGTTTATAGATAAATGCAGATTCGATTTACACTTCATTGGGAAAGTGAAAACTGCCGGGCTGTTCGTAGTTTTCAAACCCGGAAAGAACAATGATGGCATTGGTGACAGTACTCCCGGGGTTACGCCAGCGATGGGCTAACCGGGCGGCGAAGAGCAGGCTGTCGCCAGCTTCAAGCATGAAGAGCTTTCCCTCCACTTCATACTCGAGTTTACCGTGCAGGCACATGACGAACTCGTGCCCCGTGTGGACAATGATTTCCTTACCACTCTCTGCTCCACTTTCCAAGGTGAGCATGAAAGGCTGCATCCTGCCAGTGAAGGCTTCTCCTCCCAGGCCTTCCCAAACACCCAGAGGAAAAGGTATCCGGGATCGAGTGGTGACCGATCGAAAAACAATCGGATCCTGCGCCGGATCCTGGCGAAATAGCGCCGTGATGGGGATATTCAGCGCGTCGGTCAGACGATATAGAGTGCTGACAGATGGCGAAGACAGGCCACGCTCGATCATACTCAACGCATTGGCGGATAATCCACTGATTCGGCCGAGCTCACGGATGGAAATACCCCTTTCTTCCCGTAATTGCCTCAATAATTGACCAACATAAACTGATGGTGCTTCTCTATCAAACATAGACAATATCTCTCTCAGGATGTACTAAATAGTTGTACAAGCGATCCTATTAAAGTGACAGTTGAACAAATTATTTGTGACGAATTATACTGTTTATGTGACGAACTATCCGCTAATATACCATAAATCGGTATATTCGTATGTGCATATATTGGATAAAACAACTATGAGCAATCCCCAACTAACCCAAGAAGTGTCGCAGCTGCATGCGGATATTTGCTCCGCACTGGCAGACCCAAACCGCATTTTACTGATTTACGCCTTGGCTGAAAAACCTCGTTCAGTCAATGACCTGGCAGAAGAATTAAGCATCAGCCAGCCAGCCACTTCCCGCAACCTCAAGGTGCTGCGTGAAAGGGGGCTGGTTTTCGCTCTTCGCATGGGGACGACCCTGGAATACCGCCTGACCGATATGAGATTGGTGGAGGCGTTGAATATGCTGCGTTCCGTGCTGCGTGACAGATTGACTTATAACGCCAGCCTCATGGAAAGTACCAATGAAGCAAACAAGGTCGTAGATGCGGTTTAAGCTCTGAGGTTGATCAGAATTGATTCTCCGTTTGAAGACTGAAGCAAATTTTTTAAGGAGGAATGCATGCCACAATCAAGGATACGCTATCTAATTCCAATTTTTATCGGAGCCATGCTGGTCGCTGGCTTTTTTTTGTTAATAACCCCCACAAAAACCAGTGCCCAATGTGGTTCCCAGGCATCCTCGTGCAAGAATTGCCATGAGACGCAAGGCGAAGACCCGGTCAATAGCGATGGGACCACCTGGCATACCCAGCATGCGCAGATTGACGCCTGCGTGAGCTGCCATGCTGGCAACCCGCAGAGCACCGACAAGACCCAGTCACACAGCGGTATGGTGCCATGGTCTTCAGATGTCAAAGCCGGATGCGCCTCATGTCACCCGGACGATTACACACAACTCGCACAGGTGTATGCCACTACACTGGGTGTCAACCTGGGTGAATCAGGGACAATGCCACCTGCTGGCACAGCCGAACCCACAGCAGCCACAACCACCACGGTAGAGACTGCTCCCTCCGGGGGAGGTATGATAATCAACGAGCCGGGAACGATAGACTACGTGGGGAAATATAATGAAACCGTGCTTGGAAAGCACCCCATCAATTGGGGAAATGTGATCCTGGTGGGTTTGATATTGGGCTTCCTATTCGGTGGCGGAGCCTTCGTGTATTGGAACGAGAGGCGGCTACGGGGATTGAAAGGCTTCTTCCCTAAAAAAGTTACCCGTCCTGTAGATGGAGTTGCACCTATGGTGGAAGGCTTTACAAGCGAGGTGACTGAGGTATTACCCCTCATCGCCAGACTGAACCCGGTTGGACTCCATGCGCTCAAACGGCTGCTTGCAAACCCGGAGCAAGCCAACGAGATGTTACATGCCCTTTCACACCTGGACCCGGAGCTTGTAAGGCGTATCCAGGCGATGGATAAAGACTCACGCGCACTGCTGATAGCCATGGCAGGTAGCTGATCCAAAGCATTTCAGAATACAATATAACGGAGGAATCATGAATCAAATTAAGGCATTTATATCCAAAGAGACCTGGTCACCGTATGTGGCGGGCATCCTGCTGGGTATCGTGGGATTGCTGACCGTCCTGCTGGCCGACTCACTGCTGGGCGCTTCGGGAGCATTCGAAAGCATTGCTGGCTTGATTGGCAAGAAAATCGCCCCTGCATTATTCAGTAATGTTTATTGGGGGGAGGAGGGTGGACGAGCCCTGCCGGTCATTCGCCCCGAGATCACCTGGTCGGTGATCCTGCTGGTGGGTATCTTTTTCGGGGGCACGTTGGGAGCTCTCTCCAGCCACACATTCAAGTTTCGCTTCAATGATGATGCCCAATGGAAGCGCGTTATTGGTCCACAGCCATGGAAGCGCTGGGTGATCGGTTTTGTGGGTGCCATCATCGTTCAATACGGAGCTGGAATCGCCGGCGGTTGCACCAGCGGACTGGCTATTTCGGGAGGGATGCTGCTTGTGCCAGGAGCATTCTTATTCATCATGGGATTTATGATAACAGGGATCATCACTGCCTTAATTGTTTACAGAAAGGGGTATTAAGCCATGTCCAGTTATATTATTGCAATTCTCCTGGGAATTGGTTTTGGGTTTTCACTCAACAAGGCTGGTTTGACCAGTTATCGTAATATAGCCAACCAGTTCCGCTTCACCGATATGACCATCCTTAAATTTATGATGACCGCTATTGCCGTGGCGATGATTGGATTATATGCCTTCCGTGGACTGGGTTGGCTCACCTTTCCCACCGTGCCTGCCACTTATATCGTGGGGAACCTGGTTGGCGGGCTGATCTTCGGAGTGGGAATGGCGGGCGCCGGTTACTGACCAGGCACCTGCGCCGCCGGGAGCGGCGAAGGCAAGCTGGACTATATGGGTCCTGGTCTGTTAGGCTTTTTAGCTGGTGCATTTATATATGGATTGACGTATTCAAAGGTTTTCCCTGCCCTTTCCAAGATCGCAAACCTTGGCAACGTGGTTATTCCCGATTTGTGGAACCTGAACCCGTATCTGACGGTATTGACGTTTGCCCTGATGTGCGTGTTGTTGTTTTACCTCATCGATCGGGCAGGACTACAGCGCAAAGAAAAGAACCAATAATCAGCCTGACCTGCGGCAGGAAAACCTGTTCCTCCAAAGGTTGAAAGGTCAATTATGCCGAAAACTGAAATCTCACGACTTGGTTTCCTTAAATTAGGTGGCGCAGCAGCTTCGGCGTTTGCCGTGGGACAGTTCATCCCCCCACCCGTCGCCCGGGCAGCGCGCCAGTCAGGTGCGCTGGATGACAATGGCAGTGGTTATATCACCACCCTGTGCGAGATGTGCGTCTGGCGCTGTGGCGTGCGCGCCAAAGTTGTCGAGGAGCGGGTGGTAAAGCTGGAAGGCAACCCGGAGCACCCGCACTCCAAAGGCAAACTATGCGCCAGAGGGCAATCGGGGCTGATGAACACGTATGACCCCGACCGGGTGCTCACCCCACTGATCCGTGTGGGGAAGCGAGGGGAAGGTAAGTTCCGCCAAGCTTCTTGGAGTGAAGCCCTGGACATGGTGGCGGATAACATGCTGAAGATCAAAAACACCTACGGTCCGGAAGCGATGGTCTTCTCGTCCACCCACAACTTATCCCAGCCACTATTTGAGAACATCCTGTATGGGTTCGGCTCACCCAACTATGGCACACAACGCAGCCTGTGTTTCAATGCCATGATCGTGGCAAACCTGATCACCTATGGCATGGAAGAACCTGCCAGGGATTATGATCAGCTGCAATACCTGATCCTGACCGGACGCAACCTGACGGAAGCCATTTCCACCTCGGAGACGTCTGACCTGGTGGATTCCATTGCTCGTGGAGCCAAGGTGGTATACATAGATCCACGCTTCACCAAAACTGCGTCCAAAGCCAGCGAATGGCTACCCATTCGCCCAGGGACCGACCTGGCATTCCACCTGGCAATGATCAACGTGATCATCAACGAAAAGCTCTACAACCAGAGCTTTGTGGAACAATACACACTTGGTTTTGACCAGCTGGCAACGGCTGTGACAAGCTACACCCCCGAATGGGCAGCCAACCTGACGGGAGTGCAGGCGGATACCATCCAGCGCATCGCACACGAGTTTGCGACTGCTGCCCCTTATGCACTGGCGCATAATGGCTGGCGCACCTCCAACTTCATTAATTCGTTCCCCACGGAACGTGCCATCACCATCCTGAATGCGCTGGTGGGAAACTGGGGCGTGACCATGTTCCCATCTGCAGGAGAGGCCGGTGGAGGATTAGGGAGCCCTCCCCAACCTGCATACCCACGTGTTTCCGCCCAGCGATTGGACGGCGTACCATGGAAATATCCATTCGTCCCGCTCAAAATTGGGGTATTCCAGCAGCTGCGTGATTCCATCGTGGAAGGGCAACCTTACCAGGCCCATGGCTGGTTCATCTCACGCCAGAACCCGGTGCTCTCCCTGCCTGACCGGCAAAAGACGCTGGAAGCGTTTAACAAGATGGATTTCATAGTAACGATGGATATCCTGATGAACGATACGGGCTGGTTCTCTGACGTAGTCCTGCCTGAGGCGTCTTATCTTGAACGATACGACCCGCTGGTACCGATGGGCGAGCGGATATTCATCCGCCAGCCGGTGATCGAACCGCAGGGCGAGGCAAAATCAGCCATGTGGGTATTTAAAGAGCTGGGAACACGCCTGGGACTGGCTGACTTCTTCCAATATAAAGACGAAGAAGACTACCTGAACCAGCAATTAGCACCTACGGGTATATCGCTGAGTGAGCTGCGGTTGCACGGGACCGTTAAGGTAGGTACAAGTGAGGAAAGCAACTTAAACCAGTGGAGCACACCCAGCGGGAAGATCGAGCTCTATTCCGATGCGCTGCAAAAGCAGAATTTCGACCCCCTACCCCTGTGGCAGGAACCGCCACAACCTAAAACCGGTGAATTCTACCTGCTGACGGGAAAGGTAGGTCAACATACCCAATTCGGCACGCAGAATAACCAGCTATTGCATAAATACCAAGATATACCCCGCCTGTGGATGTCACCTGAGGCTGCTGAGAATCTCGGGCTTAAGGATTGGGATATGGTCGAGGTTAACTCACCAATCGGTTCAGTGAAAGTAGCTTTGGAAGTGACCACTGCCATTCGCAGTGACTGCGTTTACCTGACACCTGGATACGGTCATCTCTCGATGGGTTTACGCACTGCCTATGGCGTGGGAGCATCAGACTCGGTCTTGCATGTTACCTATACTGATCCCATCAGCGGCGGCCAGGCACTCAGTCAGACCTTCGTATCCGTGAAGAAGGCAGGGTAAGGAGAAAACTATGCCACAGAAAAACCATTATGCCTTCGTGATTGATGTTGCCCGCTGCATCGACTGCCGGGCGTGCCTGGTGGCGTGCAGCGTGGAAAACAAGGTGCCGATGGATCACACCCGCATCTGGGTGCATGACCAGCAGGTGCAAGGGGATTATCCCGACTTGAGCCGTACTTTCGTGCCGTACAACTGCATGCATTGCGATAACCCACCCTGCACCGAGGTATGCGTCAGCGGCGCCACCTACAAGGACGCAACCAGCGGATTGGTGCTGGTGGACCAGGAAGCATGCATCGGCTGTGGGTACTGCGTGGAAGCTTGCCCGTACGGTGTACGCTATATCGACCAGAAACGTGGCGTGGTGGATAAATGCAACGCCTGCGTTCAGCGCCTGGAGGTCGGTTTGGAGCCAGCCTGTGTAGCTACCTGCGTAGGGAAGTCACGCTTGTTCGGTGACCTGAACGACCCCAATTCGGAGGTCTCGGTGGCATTGAAGAACGCCAAATCGGTGACCAGGCTGGATTACGAAAAGGGTGAAGTGGATACTGATCCGAATATCTACTACCTAAACCTGGCAGAGACTGAAAGCATCCTGTCTTCTGATGCGTTCAAGCAGGTGGCGCAGACCAACCTGCCGCGTGACCCGCATTACAGCATTGCTGAGGAGGGCTGGAAGAAAGTGGCAATCCCACTCCTGGCTGCAGCCATGGGAGGTACTTTCCTGGTGCAAGCCATCTTCTTCACCAAGCAATTGGTGGAGGGCGAGAAAGAATTCGAAGAGTAGGCTGATTAGAAGGAGCTTAGCATGAGCCATAAGAATATTCCCCTGCCGGAACGTCAACGCTTGCGCCAGAAGATGCTCAAGAAGCACAACCTGGCAAATATCCTGACCCACTGGTTCAACGTGGCATCCTGGCTAATGCTGCTACCCACCGGGATCGCGATCATCTCCTCACCCAGGCTTGGGATCACCCCAATTTGGTGGCAGGAAGCGTTCCGCAACTTGTTTGGAAGCGACGCCAACTTGATCCGCTTTCATTACACCATTGGCTTCATCTGGATCTTCGTGATCTTGTTTAACGTCTTTATTGGCTTCCGCAAGTACTTTGTACCCTTCGCCGCGCACCGCATGCTGCTGGACAGGGACGATATTGAGTGGATGATGACCAAGCCACTACAGATGATGGGATTGAAGAAGGACAAGGAACTGCCCCCCCAGGATGCCTATAACGCCGGGCAGAAGATTTACAGCTATTTCGTCGTGGTGTGCACGATCGGCATCATGGTCAGCGGACCGGTGATGGTTTTCAAGAACCTGTTCCCACCCGTCGTCAAGCAGATCGCCCAGCCGGTGCATTTCATTTCCGTATTCGTCATCGTGGCGTGGCTGTTCATCCACGTCTACATGGGGGCAGTCTTCCCGGAAGAAAAGGAAGCATTCTTCTCGATGTTCTCTGGCAAGGTATCTGCCTGGTACGCACGAGCCCACCATGAGAAATGGTACAATGAAAAACTCAAGGAAGAGGTTGAATGGGAGGATCGGGTGGAGCGGGAAGTGCTGGAATCCGAACATCCCAAGGAAGAGACCAGCGGAGCTGATTGATAACTGCCCAAGTATCCTAATAAACCGCTCCTGACAAAGAGCGGTTTTTTATCCCTGGCATAGCCATGCGCCCATCCTTTTACGATCATTTGCACCCACCCACGATCCCTGCTGCCCAGGCACGATTGCGGTATACGCTGGGTGCAGGAGGCCTGGCAGTCTTTCTAACCCTGGTGGTGGGATTCACAGGCATCCTGGTGACGTTTTATTACCTCCCTACACCGGAGCAGGCAGCAAATTCTGTGCAGCAGCTGACCTACCTGGTGCCGTTCGGCTGGCTGATGCGCAACCTTCACTATTGGTCAGCCCAGCTGCTGGTCCTGGTGGCAGCCTTGCACCTGCTGCGGGTGGTCTTCACCGGGGCATATTTGAGACCGCGCCGGCTCAACTACTTGCTCGGGGTCTCCCTGCTGGTTCTGTGCCTGTTCCTGGATTTCAGCGGCTACGTCCTGCGCTGGGATGAAGGCGTGCATTGGGCACTGGTGGCAGGCACAAACCTGGTGCGGTCGATCCCACTGGTGGGTGAGGGATTATATTCAGCACTGGTGGGAGGTAGCCAGATTGGGGCCACCACCCTCATCCGGTTCTATGCCTGGCATTTGTTCGGCCTGACACTGGCACTGATCATCATTGGGGTGTGGCATATTTTCCGCCTCAGACGCGACGGTGGCATTGCCCTCCCCCCGCCTGAGGCACGCACTGACCTGGCGCGTATCCCGCGCAAGGAACTGGCGCGCCGTGAAGGGCTGGCGATGTTATGGGCAACCCTGGTGCTGGTAATCCTGGCAATCCTGGTTCCCGCACCCCTGGCACCGGGCATCCAGGAGGGGGCAGCATCTGCCAGTGAGAGCTCAGCGCCATGGTTCTTCCTGTGGGTGCAACAGCTGCTCAGATTGGGGGATCCATTCACCTTTGGTGTGCTCGTTCCGCTGGGGACGCTGCTCCTGGTTTCCTTGGTGCCGTATATCACTCCACAGCGGCTTTCACCGACTGAGCTGGGCAGGTGGTTTCCGCAGGGTGGGCGGAATGTGCAGATCATGGTAGCCATCTTGGGCGGGGTGATCATTTTACTCACTTTGCTGGCGCTCAGGTATTGATATGCGCCGACAACTCTTCATCGCGTCTTTGCTCCTGCTGGCTGTTTCAGGTTTCGGCTTATGGCGCCAAAGCCACAACATCAAACCAATCGGCATCACACCCTCTATCACCGGGCAGGTGGAATACTGCCTTACCTGCCATGCAGATCTACCAGAGATCAGCCAATCGCACCCGGTGGCGACCTTTGGGTGCGTGCTGTGCCATGGTGGGGAAGCACTGGCGCTCGATGCCGACCTGGCACACAGCACGATGCGCGGGGGTGCCAACCCATCGGATCTATCAGTGGTGGAAGCCTCCTGCGGCGGTGAAAAATGCCACAGCGGAACCCCACAGGCAAACAGAGACCACATCCAACGCGTGAGCACCAGCCTGCAAGCCACCTATGCCGGGGCGATTGCCCAGGTGCGTTATGCGTTCGGTGCTCAGTCGGACCTCACTGCCCAGATGGGAATTTATGCCATCGATGGGCTGGCAGCATTCGACCCGTCTGCAGAAAGCTCAGCGGCACTCCAGGCTTTCGGAAGCAACTGCCTGTCTTGCCATCTGACAGCCCAACCGATGGATGGGGTAGAATACAACCGCTGGAGCGGGTGTTCCGCCTGCCATACGCCTGCCCCAGGCGAGGATGGCACCCTGGTACACCAGTTAACCACCTCCATGCCTTATACCCAGTGCAACAAATGCCACAACCGGGGTAATTACAGCCTGGCGGACGTGCAATTTCACCCGCGGGAGGATGCTCCGACAGATCGACTGCACGATTACTACCAGCCCATTGCAGAGTTCACCCGCTGCGAGTGGACCCTGGACTGTGCAGACTGCCACACCCGCCAGGAAGCCATGGGGGATGGGCACATCTACAGCAATAAGAAGGAGAGCCTAACCATCCAATGCAAAACCTGCCACGGCACGCTTGATTCTCTGCCCCTCTCATACACCATCACGGATGAAAACGACCTTGCCCTGCGCCTGGCTTTTCTCAACCCACGGGTGGATTTGAAAGTAGGTGACACCATCCTGGTGACAGACAAGGGTGATCCACTGTGGAACATCCGGGTGGTGCCTGGTGATGAAGCGAAAGCACCGACTTATGCGTTGTTCGCCAAGGCGACGGGTGAACAGCTCACATTCAAGCCGGTGATGGGCAGCGCATGCCAGCAAAAAACAGACCAGCAGGAAGCACCTGCCTGCCATGAATGCCATGCCACCCAAAGATGACCTTATAACCCGGCGTAGTTTCTTGAGCCTGGCATTGAAGGGCAGCCTGGCTGGCTCGGCATTGATCGGTTTGGGGATGCTGGTGCGGTTCATCAGCTTTCAGAGCGAGCAAAGCCCTCCCAGCCAATATGACCTGGGACTGGCATCGGATTTTCCACTCGGTTCACGCATCACGGTTCCGAGCTGCACAGGCAATCATCATTCACGACAGCCAGGGATACTCGTGCGATCAGCCTGGTTTGCCCACACCTTGGTTGCTTGGTCAACGTTACCAGCGATGGATTTGCCTGCCCCTGCCATGGGTCACGCTTCAGCCCGGATGGCAGCCTGCGGAATGGACCGGCTTCACGCCCACTGGCAGCCATGCGGGTTGAAGAGAACCCAGAGGGTCACCTTATCCTCTTCACCAGTTAGATTTATTGAAGGGTACATGACTTCACACTTAGCCATTCTCCTTAAGAAAAGCGCTTCCGATCACAGCCACTTATGCCCACGGCAGGTATTGGGTGTACGCATGGGGTTGGCGGGTTTGACGGTCTTGGGATTGAAAGCCCCGGTGACCACCAAAACTGCCCTGGTGATTATCGAAACCGGAGGGTGTTTTGCTGACGGCATCCGTGCCGCCACGGGCGCAACGGTCGGTCATCGTACGCTCAGGATCGAAGACCTGGGCAAAATCGCAGCAACTTTTACCAACCTGAAAACAGGAACCAGCACCCGGTTGGCACCGAAACCGGACGTCAGGAACCGGGCGGTAGAATATGCGCCGGAGGAGAAGCGCCGGTATTTCGCCCAGCTGGAGGGTTACCAGGTGATGCCAGATGCGGAGATGTTTAGTTTCCAATGGGTGGAGCTCGGTACCCCCGCAGTGCAGATCATCAGCCGCCAGAATGCACGGGCGATGTGCTCCAGGTGTGGGGAAGAGATCATCAACGAGCGGGAAGTGGTGGTGGAGGGCAAGGTGCTGTGCCGAACCTGTGCACATGGGGGATATTACCGGGTGAAGTAATGCTTAGGGGCTATGATTCCCATGATTGCGCAACAATCCAGCCGTGTCGGTCCAGGCGCACATCACCATCCAACACATCCCCGAACAGGCATGCTTGGTGTTATGTCATCAGGGTGATGAAATATGCACCTGGGAGAGAATAGTCATATCCCTCCAGGCGGATAGAATGCCTGTGAGGGTGAGGATCGATGCTCAACGTCCGATCCAAGAAGGTATGGATTTTGGACAACCGGGCGGATACCACCCGCCCCGACTAGATGATGACGTTCAATATCACCGTCAGAACAATGTAAAACACTGCACCCACCAACACGGTGAGGAAAGCTTTCGAATTATCCAGGTCCAGACCCTGGCGGATGGCGATAAAACCGGCAGCCAGCGTCCAGAGTATGCCAATCACCCCACCCACACATGGGATGATGGATAAAAGCATGGGGAGATAGGCAAACCCAATCACGCGCAGCATTTCGCCCAGGTCAGCCTGCCCCTTGAACAGGCGTGTGCCCACGAACCAGGTCACTGCCGACCAGATCAGCCAGCCGAGGATGACGCTGATTAGAGAGCCTAGAAAACCGCTCAAGAAGGTTTTATCGCGGAAGCTGTTGAACAACCCATTGCCAACCCCACTGACCAGTGAGACCAGGAGGACAATAAGTGCAGCAGACAGGGTCAGGCTGGTATTGTGCTCAATTTCTTCGAAGGTCTTAACGTCAAGCTTGAAAACACCAATTATGCGAGCGAACATAGTGTACCTCCATTGTTTTCAATCTTAACCCTGAAGTCTGGGTAAGGTTGCAAGGATATCAGCCCAAATATAAAGGTGAGGCTGGGATGAATGTTTTTTCGATAAAGATCAAATGGTATCGATGTTTGGCGCAGCGTTCCGGTCAAGAACCAAACCAGACAGACTGCTGCACCCCTACTGCAACTACGATACCGCAATATATCTATTAAAAGCTGGTCGATACAGGCGGAGCAGGTGATCGATAAAATTATAGAACCTAACGGTTTTGAAAGGATTGAGCAAATATAGTTGATTTTTTCCTTGATTTACGCTAAAATAATAGCAGAATAAAAAAATTGATCATGGCACTTTAAGTGCATCAGGCGTTTGCCAGGCGTCATTTTCCTCATTTTCCATTCTCACTTCCCCTATTATTTGCTGGCACTCCGGATGATAAAGTTGACCAAGCCGTGATCAACCAAAGGCTTTCACTCTCGTCGAAAGGAGGTGGAGTGTTATGCTTTATCATAAAATGGAACAAGGCCAGGGGATGGTTGAATATGCGCTTATCATCGTTTTAATTGCAATCGTTGTCGTTGCCGCTCTGACGCTGTTTGGTACACAACTCTCAAGTACATTTAGCTATATCACATCCAGGTTCCCTGTCCCTTGATAGCCTATATCTAACCACCAAGTGCCCGCTCTGGCGGGCGCTTTGCTATCTGCGGGTTGAATTTTGAGACGCAGGGAACCCAGTTAATTTTTATGACTTCAATTACTCACTCGCACGGCTGGGTTTGCTGCGCGCTTTGTGGGTTTTTTGATTGTATTGATATGGCATCCCGCAGTTTGGACATTTGAGATTAATCCAGGTGCCGGATAGCTTGCCGGATTCGACCACGGTGGAGAGTTTCTTTTGATTGGCTTTCTCCAGGGCGGGGCTGGGTGGTCCCTTGACCTTACCAAAGACAGCCTGGTTGATAGTGCGAACCTTCCCACAGTGAGGGCATGTGATTTTTATCGCCTGTTCGGGCATACGCACCTCCATAATCATTGTACAGCGATTTGATAGAAAAGGCAAATGGGTGGATAGCAGTTAGCAATCCGGTATAAGAGCGAACCGGACAGGTTAGCAGTTAGCAGTTAGCTGTTAGCTGTTAGCTGGTTGCTGGTAGAAATGCGCAGTCAGGAATTCGTGATCAAACATAAATGCTCTGAGGAGTAATGGATGATATTGCATTGTGATGAAGGCCCGTAGCTTACAGGCAATTAGAGTATAATTCGTCCGTTAAATCATTCGTGGAGATTTCTTATGCCATCAAGAGCCATTCGAACATCTGAAACCAACCGGAAAATCCGCACCTATCTTGGGGTAGGCGTGCTTACATTGATCATCCTGCTTGTGACGCTTGCCACAGCAGGCAGGGAAGAGTCCTTACGCTGCACGCGATTGGAAAGCGAGGCGGTGGATTGCGTGGTACGGCAAAGCATATTGGGAGTGATCACCCTGAAGGAAAAGACCATCGCCGGTGTACAGGCTGTTTCTTTGGGCCAGCAGTGTGTGGAGGTGGACTGTAATTACCGATTGGAATTGTACGCGATACAAGGTCTGGTGCCAGTGAATGAGAAGTACACATCCAATTTTGAACAACTGACTGAGATCAAGAACCAACTCAACGACTTCTTCGTAAACAAGACCAGCCCCTTCATCCAAATGAAGGAGCAGACGAAACCAATCTTAATCGGGGGAGTGGTAGTGGTATTTCTGGTCATTTGGGTATATTTAGGCTATATCATCTGGCAGGCACAACATTCCAGTGAGGGTGAGCCAGCTGTGCAAAGCTAATATCCATTTCGCAAGCCCTGCTCCAGGGAAAGGCAATCCCGGCAAAGGGGTAATTGGATGGTGTATTGCGGATCTATCCCCACCCGCACCGAAATCACAGTAACAGCAATTTGACCACAATCACAGTGCAAGCGACGGCGGCGTCTGACTGGATGAGGCTTGCGTGTTGGGCGATTTTTACGGTACACATCCCGCTGGCATTCCCTGGATTTCACAAATTTTTTTCTTAAAACTCTCTTTTCATTGAAGTGACTCCCCTCACCTGCTCAACCCACCCCAACGTTTGATATCAGGCTTATGATTCGGCATGCCTCTGAGCATAAAGCTGGCGCACCTAAGCGAGAGGATATTGCTCGCCTTTTTACGAAGTGATTTAGCACGATGATAGGACGGACATGCGCCTGAGCTGGATTATTGGCTGGTGAATTAGACTTATAGCCTTGCTGGCGTTAACGGCGAGTTCCTGTTGTATTGGAAAGGCGTGTCCTTCTTTCCCAGGGCGATGTCGAGAACGCAGATCCAGGTGAGGATGACTGCGAGAGCCCAATGGAGGTGACCGGTCATTCGAGCGGGGAAATAACACCGTGGGGGGGCAACAGGGGTCGAGGCATCGCGATCGGCAGGGTGGAGTTCAAAAAAGGAGTGCAGGATTATTATGTAGAGGGATTGTTTTATAAAAAAAACAATGACAAACAATTAATCTTCCCGGGAGGGAGAGAGAAGGAAGCGATGTGTGATAGGGTTCACGAAACTATTATAGCACTTATGTTCTATTCTACAAGAGGTTTAGGGAAAATGGGGAATTTTTTAAGACTTCTCATAAAAGATCGCACTGCAATAACAGTTCTTTAACAAACAAGGTAGACTTTAGAAAGCGCCATAAATGATCTTTGGCTGCATAAAAGCCCTTTTATAAATGAAGAAAAAGAAAAGCCTGGCTGGTTTGGGGCGAATTTTCCACCCCTTTCATTCGTCTTATTGCGCCTTTCTTCCTTCCTTTTCTCTTCCCAGTAATGGTGAATACGGCGTACATTGGTCATGGCCGCCGAACTAACCATGACGCAGGTCATACGAAACAGACCTCGCACCGACAACTTACCAGCCGGATAAGGGTGCTTCACTTCCCGCACCGTGCCTTCGATGGCAGCCCGGTGGTTCTTACCTTCCTGCTTGCTCTGCCGCATCTTGCGTCGTCGTTTAGCCACCGGTATCTGGAAGGCACGAAAGGTCAAGCGGAAGGAGGGACGCTTTTTCCCAGGCCCGGCCGGGCAGCGCCCTCCAAGATGATCCACACAGGTCTGGCAAAGCCGTGGGTCAAAGTCCGCCAGGTACCCCTGTTGGCGACTGCTCAGCTTGACCGGCACGCTTTGTCCCTGAGGACAGGTAATACAAACGGGAACGCCATGCTCATCTTGCTCGATCTCGAAATCAGCCAGGTAGAGCTTGCCAGGGTCCAGGATTTTGCCAACGATCCCACTCTGGATTTGTTCCACCTGATGTTGCACAAGGGCTGGATCGATCTCCGGACCGGTATAGGGTCCATCTGTGTAGATTGTCTCCAAGCCGGTACGTTCCTTCAAGTCGGGTAAGGCTTCCAAGAGCAGCGTGCGGTCATTGGTGTTGTTGGGAGCCACCTGCACTTTGGTGATCAACTGCAGCGCATTGTCCGGGTCGCAGCTCTCGCTCAGGTTGGCCACATAGCCTATGTATTCTTTCGAGCCTTTGCGACGGTAGGTAGCTTCCAGGTCGTCCACCGACTGCAAGCTATCGGCTCGCAATTCCTGGTTGATCTTGGGGTGCACTGCCTGCGCATCCAAGCGAAAGTGATCGCTAAAGAAATGCACCAGCACCTGGTAGGCTGGCTCTTGAGCGTAGCCTGCCCGCAGTTCTTCCAGGAGCAGATAGATCACTTCTCCAATCTGCTGCAAGTGTGCCTGTGTCGCTTCTTTGCCCTTGATGCGGTAGACCACCTGCCCCGAGTGACCTTGTAAATAAGGGGCGAAGGTCTCGGCATAACACTGTTGGTCGGCTTCCGAGAGACTGCGGTGCAAGCGTTGCACGGCTTCCACCAGGAGTTGTAAGCGGCTCATCTTCAGGATGTTACTGGCGATCTGGGTGCTGTCCATACGCTGTTTGCCGGTCTTGACCTGCAACGCCGTTACCTGCTGATTAGTGATCTGCTCGAAGGCTTGCGTAAGCAGGTTTACGCTGTGCTCCAAATTGTAGCGGCTCAGACGCTCGCGGAAGTAATACAAGCTGCGCAGCTCGAAGTCACCCTCGTTCAGATCGTGGATGCCCAGTGCATAGCGCACCTGCAGATCGAAGCAGAAGTGGTCATACAACTCTTCATCGCTCCAGCCGAAACCGGCCTTGAGCGTTTCCAGGCCGACCAGCCAGTTGATCGGCACGTTTGGCCTGGAAGGATAATCGACATACAGCACGGCAAAGGCTTCTTCGTTGATGCGGCTGAAGAAGTAACGGAAAAAGTCGTCTGCCCAGGAGTTGGCTAAACGTCTGCGTTTCTTCTCCGGCAAATCATTGACGTTGCTGATTAACATGGGCTGTAGATGGCGTTTGTTGGCTTTATACATGCTTCAGACCTTTTAGGTGGGTTGGTCTGATTATATTAAAGAAACTCCCTTTTGAGGAGGGTTGAAATTAGACCAGTTCGGTCTGGTCGTTTTTGCAGTGCGATCATAAAAGAGAAGTCGTGAGCTTTGAGCGGTGAGAGGTGATCGGTTTGCAATCCGGTATAAGAGCGAACCGGATAGGTTAGCGGTTAGCAAAATAAAATAAATTGAGGATAATGTGAGGGAACAGATTGGGGAGGGGAAGAAGACCGTCCACGACCTCGCTCGCAAAAAACACTCTCCATCGCTCGTAAAGAGCACTCGCGATGCTTTGTCGCAAAGATCGCTCGTAAAGCCGCTTGCTTTGCTGCGCTTACCCAGGCCGCTTGCTTTGCTGCGCTTGCCAGGGCCGCTCCTTGATGCACGAATAAAATCGGAAATCACTACCAGATGTTCAGAACTGAATGGTTGGGTTGAAGATTGCCACGCCGGAAGATCACCGGCTCGTAATGACCGATCCACAGACCGTCCACGACCTCGCATGCAAAGAACGCTCCTGATACCGCTCCCAAAAGGCGGTCAGTGAAACCATGAAGACACGGCTTACGCGGCACTGGTCGCAAAGATCGCTCCTTGATACTTTGGGCAGCTTAAAGCGCTGTTCGCCCTCGATGACAAATATAAGTTACTGTCCACGACCTCGCACGTAAAGCCGCTTGCTTCACCTCGATGCTCGGTGCAGGCGCGGCGTTTGCCAGGGCCGCTCCTTGATACACGAATAAAATCGGAAATCACTACCAGATGTTCAGAACTGAATAGTTGGGTTGAAGATTGCCACGCCGGAAGATCACCGGCTCGCAATGACCGATCCACAGACCGATCCACGACCTCGCTTCGGGCAAAGAACGCTTTTTGATCCTGGGGGAAAAGCGAGCCGATTTAAACCATCTTGATGTGAACAGGAAGGCAGTTATAGGATGTTAGTTTGATACCAACGGCAGATAGACCGTGTGGAAGGGGGCGTTCGCCGTTGCGGTAACCTGGTATATCACGCCGCTGGAAAGATCAGCCACATAGAGATTACCGGCTTCATCTTCTCCGAAGGTGGAAATCATTAGATGCGTGTCGAGCAGGAGCTGATTTTGCCAACTATTGGTAACTATTAATCCCCAAATTTTGCCAGTACAATAATCACCATAGATGTACAACCCAACCATAAGTGGGAAAGTAGCGCCACGGTAGACATTACCACCAGTGATCGCGCAGCCAATCGAGTCATTTGCCCCGTGATCGTATACAGCGACCGGTGGCGCATAACGAGCAGGTGGTACACAATTGGTAGATGGGTTATAGCAAAGATTACCCTCCAAGGTATTCCAGCCATAGTTTTCACCACCAGGGCTGGAGGCTGGCTGGAAATCCACTTCTTCCTCAGTATTTTGACCCACATCCCCGATATATAAATCGCCAGTCTGGCGGTCGAAGGTGTAACGCCAGGGATTGCGCAGCCCTAAAGCCCAAATTTCTCCACGATAGCCAACCGTTTGCGTGTATGGATTGGTTGTTGGAACCAAATAGGGGTCCACGCCCGATTCAACATCGATGCGCAGCAGCTTACCGAGGAGTGAGACTGGATTTTGAGCATTTCCCTGCGGGTCGCCTCCACCACCACCGTCGCCAGTACCAATGTATAAGTACCCGTCAGGGCCAAAGGCAAGCTGTCCACCGTTGTGATTACTGTAATTAGGATGGTTGAAGAGGATGATCGACTGTTCGCTGGCAGGATCAGCTTCGTCGGGCTTACCCAATTTGAGGTGGAAGCGCGAGGTCTGGTTATTTCCATCCAAACGGGTATAGTAAACGTAGAAGTAGCCTTTACTGGCGTAGTCGGGGGGGAAGGCCACACTCAACAGTCCGCGCTCGCCAGATCCGGGGAAGAGTACCCGTTCGTGGATATCAAGGAAGGGGGTGCTGAGCACTAGGTTATCTTTGATGATACGAATGATGCCGCTTTGTTCGACTACGAACATCCGCTGGCTGCCATCGCCGGCGTGGGTGATGTGAACGGGGAAGGTGAAGCCGCTTTGGTAAGGAGTCAGGCTAATTTTAGGCCAGGCGACGGTGGGGAGAGACGCGCTGGTTGTCTGCGGTTGGAGCAAGATTCCGGACATTACCCCAAACAGCAGCAAGGTTTGGAAGAAGCGTTTTAAAGGGGATCGTGTGTTCATATTTTTTCCCATCTGTACCCCATTTTAACACTGTAAGGGTAGATAATCTCTTAATTTTTGATAAAGGGTGCAACTTTCATTACAACATTGATTACAACAGATGGTAATCCCTTCGGCGATCGCTTCGACTAAGGAAAAACACCCTTCTGTAATATAAGGTCAGGTAACGCAAACACCATAAAAGACGGGTGGGTATGAGGTCGGCTGAGCAGAATGACAGGCTAGTAAGTTTAGCAGCGGATCAGGATCATCCGGCTTGAATGCGTGAGTAATGGCGGCGGGCTTTGGCGCGATTTCCACAGGAATCCATCGAGCACCAGCGGCGGCTATGATTTTTTGTGCGGTCGATGAACAGGTACCCACAGCCGCGGTCATCTTCGCATTCACGAACGCGTGATGCATCAGCAGAGGTGAGAAGCTCAGCCGCGGAAAATGCAACCGGCCAAAGGATGTGGTTGGCACCATCGACTTCAGCCGTCCATTCCCATTGAAACTCATCCCCAGAAGGAACCAATTGCCGGTGAGCCAGGGCCTCGCGGACGATGGAGTTCAGGATTGCCAAATCCGGTTCCGCAGATGGGTTCCCCGGCATAACGATTGGAGAAGATATGGTAGATGGCTTCTCTGAGGTGTAAGGCCAGGTCATAGGCATCGACGGTATTCCCTGCCTGCTTATCAGCCTGAGCATGCAGGTGGGTAGCCAGATCAGAGGAGATCAAGCCAGCCTGCTCTCCCCAGGCAACCAGATCCATATAACCAGTCAACCTTTCCACTGGATGTTCACTGCCATGCCAATCCAGGGTATTGGCAAAGTTTAGACTCAAGTTGCCTGCATCAAAATCATACATAAAACTACCTCGCATTAAGATTTGCTTATAACCTTCTATATTAACTTGACAGGTTATATTTTCTTTGATATTATATAACCGTCATAACAATGATAGCAGGTTATGGAGCAGTTGTCAATAGCAAAGGAGAAACAACATGAACCAGATCAGTTTTGACCCATGGACAAGCAGCGAGTATGAGCAACGGCATGAGGAATTGATCAAGGAATCTGAGCAATACCGGCTGGCTAAGGAAATTTCGAGGGGTGGCAATGCCATGTCGAGCAGCACATCCAAAATCCTGGCACTGATAGGCAAAGAGATTACTGCCTTTGGTCGCAGTTTAGAAGCACGCAATCACAGTGAACCGGATACAGAAGTTTCAATGACGCAGCAAAGCAGCACCGGTGGGTGCGCTTAGAAAGGTAAAAACGATGAAACTCCGAATCTGGTCAGCATTGCTGGTAATCTATATCGGCTGGGGGACTACCTACCTCGCGATCCGCTACGCCATTGAGAGCATTCCACCGTTTTTTATGTCGGGAGCAAGATTCCTGGTGGCTGGACTAATTTTGTATCTCTGGCGGAGGGCAGCAGGTGACCCCGCACCAAGGCGTGCTCATTGGCGGTCGGCGGTAATTATTGGCAGCTTGCTATTGGTCGGTGGGATCGGTGGTGTCTCGCTGGCGGAGCAATATGTGCCTTCAGGGATCGCAGCCTTGATCATATCTGCAACACCCTTATGGGTCGTGGTAATCGATGCGCTGAGACCGGGTGGAAATCGACCTACATGGCAAACCACGATCGGCGTCGTGGTCGGATTAGCCGGGATGTTCATCCTGGTCGATCCGCTGAAATCGTCGGGGCTACATCCTGGATATAATCTACCGGGAATTGGCATCCTGTTGCTATCCGGCCTGATGTGGGCGATTGGGTCCATATACAGCCACGGGGCAGACCTGCCAAAATCACCGCTGTTGGGCACCGGGATGGAGCTATTGGCTGGAGGTGTTGGATCTTTTATCGTCGGGTTGGTGATGGGTGAAGGACGCCGATTGGATCTAGCGTCAATCAGCCTGCGCTCGCTGGCTGGATTAGGCTACCTGATCGTGGTCGGGTCGCTGATCGCGTTTGTGTGCTACACCTGGCTTTTGCGGGTTGCCCCAACACAGCTGGTAGTCACATACGCGTATGTAAACCCGCTCGTGGCAGTGTTGCTGGGCAGCTGGCTGGCACAAGAAGCCCTGACAGTGGGGGTGTTGATTGCAACGCCATTAATACTGTCGGCGGTTGGGTTGATCCATCTGAGGCAGGCGGAGAAGCGGGTTGAAAAACGAGCTCCGATAATTATTGGGGAAGGGGCAGGGGAAGATTGAGGAGGGGGTGCCACATGATGTGTAGTTCAGCCATCATTCTGATGTCCCTTCTATTGCAGTACCAAATGAGGCCAGGTTGACTTACTAATTACTAACTTTTCCTGTAAACGAATTTCAGGACTTGATAGTCCATCGCTCGTAAAGAGCACTCTCCATCGCTCGTAAAGAGCACTCGCGATGCTTCGTCGCAAAGAACGCTCCTTGATGCTTCGGGCATAGGGCACCCTCAGGTCGCAAAGAACGCTCCTTGATGCTTCGGGCATAGAGCGCCCTCAGGTCGCAAAGATCGCTTCTTGATACACGAATAAAATCCGAAAGCGCTACCTGATGCTCAGAACTGAATGGTTGGGTTGAAGATTGCCACGCCGGAAGACCACCGGCTCGCAATGACCGATCCACAGACCGTCCACGAAAAAAATACATGAATGTATAAATGATATTTGTGAGCTCCTTCAGGCTTTAGATCTGAATCGTTGTGCGGAAGATTGCCACGCCGGAAGATCACCGGCTCGCAATGACCGATCCACAGACCGTCCACGAAAAAAGACATGAATGTATAAATGATATTTGTGAGCTCCTTCAGGCTTTAGATCTGAATCGTTGTGCGGAAGATTGCCACGCCGGAAGACCACCGGCTCGCAACGACCGATCCACAGACCGTCCCCGAAAAAAGACACGAATGTACAAATGATCCCAAAACCCTGATGGATACCTGAAAGTGGGATTTAGAGAATGAAAAAGAAACCTGTCAATATGGAAAATTGCTGATATCCGGTGGTACTGAATTCAAAGCGATCTAAAAACGGTGCGTAAAAGAATAAAAGATTGACCTTCTGCAAGAATAATACTTTTGGGAGAAAGGGATATAATGTTAAGCAACATACTTTCGGTCAGGAAAGCAGATAGTATTAAATGATCCCCAAAATTGGATCAAACATCTGCTTAGAGCAGAGGGGTCTAGCTGTTTGTACCCTCTTGTGATTATTAAGCTGCATAGGTTGGGTGTAGAATTTTTTCACAAATGCAAATAGGATGATGAATTTGATGAAGTCAGAGATTGGAGCAGTCTCTTCTAAGGAGGGGTCGATGAACACCCATAAAAAAAATATTATCATAATCTCGTTAATTATCCTTGTCTTCATCCTTATTTTTATCCCGGTTAAAGTACTTTCATCAACACCACCGACTAATTTAGTGCAAACCTTGCAGCAGCAGACCGACGGCACGATGACCCTATCCTACCATGACCAGACCGGCAAGGTTCGGTTCATTGGGACAGATCCTTCCCACCCGATCCCACATTCAAAAGAGATCAATGCTAACGCCACGCCCGATGAGGCTGCCAGGCAGTTCCTGGTGACCTATGGCTCTCTATTTGGTCTGACCGATCCTCAATCAGAGCTCACTGTGATGAGTGTGCAGGCTGCTGACCAGGGAAGGACATTCGTCCGCTACCAGCAGGTACACAGCGAGGACAGCTCGACTCCCATCCCGGTGATGGGTGGAGAGCTGATCGTCCAGATGAACGGAACGAAAGATGTCGTCTCGGTGAATGGGGAAATCCTACCTGACATCATGATCAATCCGACTCCAGCTATCGATGAGGCTACAGCCCAACAGCATGCACTTGAAAGCGTTGCCAGGGAATATGGGACCAGCTTGGGGGAGCTGACTACCACCAACCCTGAGCTGTGGGTCTACAACCCTGCCTTGCTGGGAGGACCAGAGCCACGGATTAACGCCCTGGTCTGGCGCATGGAAGTGACCAATGGGGAGCTGGTGACGATAAAAGAGCTGGTGCTGGTGGATGCACAACTGGGGCTGGTCGCCTTGCATTTTAGTGAGATTGATACGGCATTGGATCGCAAGGTATACGATAACCAAGACAATGCGTCACTACCGCTGCCCGGGCCGAACCTGAGAAGGAGTGAAGGAGAGCCAGCGACAGGCGATAACGATGTGGATAAAGCCTATGATTATGGCGGTCTCACCTATGACTGGTATTGGACCATCCACAACCGCGACAGCCTGGATGGGGCAGGGATGACGATAATCTCGACGGTGCGAGTTTGTAAAGAAGGTGGAACATGCCCGATGCCCAATGCATTTTGGAATGGCAGTCAAATGGTGTATGGAAACGGGTATGCCTCAGCGGCGGATGTGGTGGGTCACGAGATGACCCACGGCGTGACCAGCCATACATCAAAATTGTACTACTACATGCAATCCGGCGCGGTCGACGAAGCATTCTCGGATATCTGGGGTGAGTTCATCGACCGCACCTATGTAAACCCCAATGACGATTGGCTGATGGGCGAAGCTGTACCCGGTGGTGCGGTGCGCAGCATGAAAGATCCGACACTCTTTCAAAATCCGGATAAGATGAGCAGTAACTTCTATGTTTGCGGAACCGATGATAATGGTGGGGTACACACGAACAGTGGGGTGGGTAACAAGGCGGCGTACCTCATGGTTGAGGGAGGCACCTTTAATGGGAAAACCATCACCCCGCTGCCCGGGGGGATGGTGGAGGTGGCAAAGATCTTCTATGAAGTCCAGACGAACATGTTCACTTCGGGTGGTGATTATGCTGACCTCTATAATGACCTGCAGCAGGCCTGCAGCAACCTGATCGCAAGCGGAGTGACGACGGCGGCAGACTGCCAGCAGGTGAAGAATGCGCTGGATGCAGTGGAGATGAGCCAGCAACCCACTGGTTGCCCGGCACCGGAAGCCCCAGTATGCCCGGCTGGTCAGGAACCAACAGATCTCTTCTTCGACGACCTGGAGAATCCCGCCAGCGGCAACTGGGCGCATGCTGCAACCATTGGCACCGACCAGTGGTATTACCCGCAAAACTCAAATCCTTTCAGCTATGATGCGACCTACACTACCAGCGGACTGTATAACTTCTGGGGATATGACAATGAAGACAAAGCAGCAGCAGATTACGCCATCGGACTGACCAAGAATACTACTTTACCGTCGGGGAGTGCTCCTTTTTTACGTTTTAATCACGCTTATCATTTTGAATTTGATAATGCTGGTTTTTACGATGGGGGGGTGATCGAGTACTCGACCGATTCCGGCGGGACCTGGGTAGATGCTGGAAGCCTGATTACTGATAATGACTATAACGGCGCGATATTTAGCGGTCTAGATAACCCATTGAAAGGACGGCAAGCGTTCGTTGGTATAAGCAACGGTTACATCTCCTCCCGGCTGGATTTGAGCAGCCTGGCCGGGCAGAATGTACGCTTCCGCTTCCGCATCGGCACTGATTCAGGAAATTTTGCATTGTTCTGGGGATGGTTCATTGATGATATCCGCCTCTACACTTGCGGAAATCCTCATAAAACAAAAACGCCTACAGCAACGACCAGCACCTCCCCCACCAAGACCGCCACATTCATCCCTGGTGGATTGAGAGGGATGTTACCGATTATTATGCGTGGGCAAGCCGGTACACATCCGACCCAAACCCCTCGCTATACAGCGACACGAACTCCGCAAGGGACACCACCTAACCCGACAGGGACCTTAACGCGGACACCAACTATAACCGTGACGCCAACATCAACCGCGACAGCCACACAAACTGCAATCCCGACAGCGACAGCCACAAAAACTCCAACACCGACAACAGATGTACCGGATTGGGAAGTACTGGTAAACACCACTTTTGAAGGTGACTTTCCTGGCCTGTGGGATGTGTTTGATAATGCTAATTACCCTCTGAATTATTATTCTTGGGCTGTAGCCGTCTGTCAAGCTTATGCAGGCAATTACAGTGGCTGGGCAGTTGGTGGTGGTGTGTACGGCAGTGAGCTTTATTGTAGCGCCAATTACCCTCATGATGTGGATTCCTGGATGATATATGGGCCGTTCAGCCTGGTGAATGCAACAGCGGCAAGGTTGGATAGTAAGCTGTGGACTAATACCGAAAGTGGTTTTGATAATGCCTGCTATATGGCTTCAATCGATGGGACTAATTTTTCCGGGGATTGCTACTCAGGTAACTCAGGAGGATGGGTTGATGGAACCCTCGATTTAAGCAATGTATTCAATTTAGGCGACCTGCGCGGGCAAGGTCAGGTGTGGGTGGCAATCATTTTCACTTCTGATTCTGCACTCAATTATGCTGAGGGAGCTTATGTGGATAATATCGTCTTGCGTCGTTGCATGACTACCACTTGCCAGGGTTTAGCTGAGATTAATAATGAGGAAACCGGCAGTCAAATCATAGAAAAGCAAGGTACAGCAACCCGTAATAGGTAATCGAGGTAGACGAGATAGACAATAAGGATGGGGAGATGTTTGGTTGGTCACTGTTTCCCCAGATTAATTTAATCCGCATCTTGTGCAGGTACATTAGCGATGAAGCTGTTGACCAGGGTGAGAATTTTTCCGAGCGCGGCTGGGGCATCGGTTGCACCATCCGTCGTCGTGATAGTTTTAGATTGATTGTCCATGTTTATGGAGATGGTATAGGTAAAACAGTCATTACAGGTGGTAAATTTACCGTAGGAATCATCCAGCTCCATGATGCCTAAGGATACAAGATCAGCCAACAGCCCAGATACATCACCCGGAGTAACCTGATTGGTTCCCTTACTAGAAACAACCCGCCCATCCAAGTAGATGGACCACTGCTCTGTTTTTCCAGCGAATCCACCACTGCGGGTAAAAGTGACAGCGGCACTATCTGTTTCGCTGGTAGCATTTTTCCGCACGGCCGTACCCTGTGACTTCGTTACACTCGTGGAAGTGACTTGAGATTCTGAAGGGATTAGCGCGCAGGCAGCTAGCAACACCCCAATAAGGGCTGAAACCATATACGTCTTCATCGATACCCTCCACTTTTCCATATTCAGACGATTTTGCCCGGTTTATTGTTCCCCGTATTCTCCACACATTTATACGTAATTACTGATTAGAAAATAGCCGATTTTCATGCTTTGTAGTGAATGTTATTCATGAAGACTTACCAATGTATCTATTGCTCGTTATGTATTCAAATAATTGCTTTACTGTAACAAATGCCGGCATAAGTAAGGAAATTTTGTCAAAGTAAGGCGGTTTATGCCGAAGCGATCTTCCTTTTCCAAGTAAATTCTCGATGGTTCTTATCTAATGAGTAACAGTGGTGAAGATTGCTTCGCTTCGCTCGCAATGACATCCGATGAAATGCTTGATTTTTCTCTATAACAGTGAGTAATTACCTTCTATACCTATTGAAGATCCTATTGGATATTTATAGAGATGCTTTACAGCCCTGAACACAGTAAATGTTGGAGGGGATGAAATATTGTGGGGAATGGGATCAATGGGAGGGCAGGCTGGGTATCAGGAGGGCTTCGATTTTACCAGATTTTCGCAAGGATAGAGATGAAAGCAGGAGGCTGAAATGAAATGGTTGATTTTGATATACCCCTCGCAACAGAGAACATATAAATGCTTTTGGCATGCATGGTAAACAACAATTGTGACTATAAGGAGTATAATATTAATAACAAATGAGCAGGAAGGGACAGGAATCAACGAAATATTATCCCAACAGGTGGAAATAACTTCTGATCAGAGCATCCATGATCAATGGTGGGTCTTCTCTTGTTACAGGTATAAGGAGTACGATAAAAACAGAATAATCTGTCCACAGATCAGTAAAAAAACAATTAATATAATAATGGAGAATGTTGGGGACGAATCAGAAGGAGTGGGCTATGGGCATTCACAAAAAAGTAACTTTCGCAATCTCTTTTTTTACGCTACTCATTATCCTTATCCTGGTCCCAATCAAGGTTCTATCATCCTCCACCCCAACCGGCCTGATGCAGACCTTGCAGCAGCAGACCGATGGCACGATGACCCTATCCTACCATAACGAGACCGGCAAGGTTCGGTTCATTGGCACAGATCCTTCCCACCCGATCCCACATTCAAAAGAGATCAATGCTAACGCCACGCCCGATGAGGCTGCCAGGCAGTTCCTGGTGACCTATGGCTCTCTTTTTGGTCTGACCGATGCTCAATCAGAGCTCACTGTGATGAGTGTGCAGGCTGCTGACCAGGGAAGGACATTCGTCCGCTACCAGCAGGTGTACAGCGAGGACAGTTCGACTCCCATCCCGGTGATGGGTGGAGAGCTGATCGTCCAACTAAATCCTGCCAAGGATGTCATCTCGGTGAACGGGGAGATCCTGCCGGATATTATGGTCGATCCGAAACCGGTCGTCGATTCAATAACAGCACAACAACAAGCCCTCGAGGCTATTGGAAAAGCATACCACACCAACACAAATGCTCTCAATGCGACGCAACCTGAGCTGTGGATCTATAACCCAATCCTGCTGGGAGGACCCGGGTTACAATTCAATGCCCTGGTCTGGCGCATGGAAGTGACCAATGGGGAGCTGGTCACGATAAAAGAGCTGGTGCTGGTGGATGCACACCTGGGGCTGGTCGCCTTGCATTTTAGTGAGATTGATACGGCATTGGATCGCAAGGTATACGATAACCAAGACAATGCGTCACTACCGCTGCCCGGGCCGAACCTGAGAAGGAGTGAAGGAGAGCCAGCGACAGGCGATAACGATGTGGATAAAGCCTATGATTATGGCGGTCTCACCTATGACTGGTATTGGACCATCCACAACCGCGACAGCCTGGATGGGGCAGGGATGACGATAATCTCGACGGTGCGAGTTTGTAAAGAAGGTGGAACATGCCCGATGCCCAATGCATTTTGGAATGGCAGTCAAATGGTGTATGGAAACGGGTATGCCTCAGCGGCGGATGTGGTGGGTCACGAGATGACCCATGGAGTGACCAACTATACCTCGAAATTGTTCTATTATATGCAATCGGGTGCCCTGAGTGAAGCGTTCTCGGATATCTGGGGAGAGTTCATCGATCAGACCTATATTCATGATCCCAATGACGATTGGCTGATGGGTGAAAATGTACCCGGCGGTGCAGTGCGCAGCATGAAAGATCCGACACTCTTTCAAAATCCGGATAAGATGAGCAGTAACTTCTATGTTTGCGGAACCGATGATAATGGTGGGGTACACACGAACAGTGGGGTGGGTAACAAGGCGGCGTACCTCATGGTTGCGGGGGGTAGCTTTAATGGAAAGACCATCACTCCGCTGCCCGGGGGTATGGTGGAGGTGGCGAAGATCTTCTATGAGGTCCAGACCAACATGTTCACCTCAGCCAGTGATTATGCTGACCTGTATTATGACATGCAGCAGGCCTGCAGCAACCTGATCGGCAGTGGAGTGACGACGGCGGCAGACTGCCAGCAGGTGAAGAATGCGCTGGATGCAGTGGAGATGAGCCAGCAGCCAGCGGGATGCCCTGCGCTTGATGCGCCTTTCTGCCCGGCCGGGCAGGAGCCAACTATTCTCTTTTATGACAACCTGGAGAACCCGGCCAGCGGGAACTGGGTGCATGGTGCGATCAATACAGATTGGCCGCGCGACGAATGGTATTATCCCCAAAATCCTAATCCTTTTGAAGGCTTTGATGCCACCTACGCCACCAGCGGGCAGTACAACATCTGGGGGTATGATGCTAATTCTTATGCGGATTATTATATCGCCATGACAAAAGACATCCCCATACCAGCGGGGAGCTTTCCCTACTTTCGCTTCAGTCATGCTTATTCCTTTGAGTTCTACGATTCGGTTTACAGTGATGGGGGCTTGATCGAGTACTCAACGGATGGCGGCGGAACCTGGGTGGATGCTAAACCGCTGATCACCGAAAATGGCTATAACGGTTTTATCAATCCCTATGGAAATAGCCATCCATTTCCAGGGCAATCGGCGTTTGTCGGGATTAGCAACGGCTACATCTCCTCACGGGTTAATTTGCTCACCCTGGCCGGGCAGAATGTACGCTTCCGCTTCCGCATCGGGACAGACACCGGTGGCGATAGCTATGGATGGTTCATCGATGATATCGGGGCTTATACCTGTGCCGTCGCTAAACGAACTGCAACACCCACAAAAACCCCCACCAAGACAACCACAGTAATCCCGGGTGGATTGAGAGGGATGTTACCGATTATTATGCGTGGGAAATCCGGTACACATCCGACCCAAACCCCTCGCTATACGGCGACACGAACTCCGCAAGGGACACCACCTAACCCGACAGGGACCTTAACGCGGACACCGTCCTCAACGCAGACACCAACTATAACCGTGACGCCAACATCAACCGCGACAGCCACACAAACTGCAACCCCGACAGCGACAGCCACAAAAACTCCAACACCGACAACAGATGTACCGGATTGGGAAATTCTGGTAAACACCACTTTTGAAGGTGACTTTCCTGGTGGGTGGGAGGTATCAGATAATGGATGGTTTGCTGGAGAATATTATTGGGCCGCGCGCAACTGCCAGGTTTTTGAAGGCAATAGCAGTGGATGGGCAGTGGGTGGTGGTGCTAATGGTGGAGGGCTTAGTTGTGGCAGCAACTATCCAAATAATGCAGAATCATGGATGGTGTATGGGCCGTTCAGCCTGGAGAATGCTACCGCCGCAGGGATGAATTTTAAGCTGTGGACGAACACAGAATCGGCTGGGATGAAGTATGTGCCATGGGTTCGATTGACGGGACTAATTTTTCAGGATATTGCGCATCAGGAAACACAGGAGTTTGGAGTGATGAGACCTTCGACTTGAGTGATGCCAACGAATTTGGAGACCTGCGTGGACAGCCTCAAGTGTGGGTGGCGATTACTTTTTACTCCGATGATTACCTGAACTACCCCGGGGGAGCTTATGTGGATAATATTGTTCTGGCTCGATGCATGGCAGCCAGCTGTGGGGGTTTAGATCGAGGCCACAAGTGCGACTGATGGAGGACAGAGCATTACGAAACCTGTAACCGCGACGATCCACCGTTAATCCATCTCTTGGATAAGCGCGATATTATGGGGAGACATTGCTACCCTTCGTCTCCCCATATTAATTTAATCCGCTTACTGTGTCGGAATTTTATTGATAACGTCGTTGATCAATTGCATGATTTTTCCAAGCTCAGCCGGGGTATCGGTGGCTCCATCTGTGGTGGTGATGGTTTTGGTCTTACCTTCCCCACTGATGCTGATGGTATAGGTAACACAGTCGTTGCAGTTCGTCAATCCACCATAAGAGTCTTTTAGATCATATATACCCAGGGCGGTGAGACCAGCTACCAGCCCAGATATATCCACCGGTAATAATTGCGTGGTTCCCTGATCGGAAACTACCCGTCCATCACTGTAGAAGGACCACTGCTCTGTTTTTCCAGCAAAACCACCAGACCGCTTAAAAGTGATGGCAGCCACTTCTGGCGAACCTGTTTCCACCTTACGCACTGCCGTGCTTTGGACATCGGTAGGTTGAGTTGAAGGAATTAGTGCACACGAAGCCAGCAACATGCTTATTATGATTGATATCAAATATCGCTTCATTTGTCACCTCCGCGATTCCATATCTAGACGAATTGTGGTGAATCATTGTTCCCTCTATTTTATACCCATCAAAGCAAATTGATGATGGTTTGGGGGAGGAAAACCGTTCACGAGGCGGGCTTAATTTCCATGCCACCAATGAGGACACGTAAGGCGCAGGGTGTTCCAGCGGCTGGGTTTACCGACTTGCTCCATTTCAAAGAAGGTCTTACCGGCGTGCCGGTTTTGCAAATCCCATGTTCCATCCGAGTTACACTTTTTTTCGAGCAAGTTAATCGCTGGGAGGAGCCGCTCATCCCGATCTACCCGGCATTGCTGAAAATAGTCAAGCGCCACCAAAATGTCGTAATGCCAGCGAGGGGGAAGGAGAAAAGAGTAATCTTGCGATCCAAATTCTCACCGGTGTGGATCGACTGGTAACATTTATGGCGCAGTAGGAATTCTCTACCATTCCTTTGAGCGGCAATGATTGGATCGGATTGCTTTGGACGCATGTGTTCGTATTCATGCAATCCCTCCAGGATCAGGATGGTGGTATCAAAAGCGTATCTTATAATTTGATTACCCGGCACAGGCTCCCACCGCCCATCTGGCAACTGTTGACCCAGCAGGTAATCAGCGATGCTATTCACTCGTTCGTCCGGATAACCAAAGTACGCCAGCAAGGACAGGATCATTCCTGTGACCCCATTGTCAATCGTATCCGTCGTCCTGGCGAAACTAATCCCACCTTGCAGTTGAAAACCACTCTGCAACAATTCCCGGCATCCGAGATGTGCTTGCAGATTGGCAGGCTCCAGGCCCAATTGGCGAAGCAGCTGGAGCGAGTAGGTGGTTGACAACCACTTGTTGGAATAAAGCTGCCCACCCCAGCGACCGGATTTATCTTGGTATGAGAGCAGTTGAGCACCCCAGCCTTCGCGAGCGATCTTTTTTCGTTCATCCGCAATGGCTTTTTCATCGGCGCGTAAAAGGTCACGCAGGACCTGCCAGCGGATAGATGGATCTCCTGCGAGCAACCATGCGATAACGTTTTCAGTAGGTGGTGATTTTGGTAGCCATGACCTATCACTAAGGGTTCGAGAATCGTTCATTGCGAGTTCCTCTGAATATCCTCAGCCCTTCTGAACCCAGAAATGGTGATAGTCATTGGCCTGGGCTTTTTCCTTGATAACGAAATTCGCTCTCCCCAACCATTCCCTCACCTGCTGCATGGAGGGGTAGAAATGGTAACCACCTTCGTCATCACCTACGCCAGATCCCGTGACCCACTCACCGTAGACAACCGGCAATCCTCGCTGGAGGCTGGATCGATATTCCATCTCGATGCTCTCGTCATCCGCGATCTCCACGGTGAAATAGAGCTGACCAGCCTGTTTGAGTGCACGATGGAAATTAGCGCATACGGGCGGCCAATCTTCGGGAAAGATCATCTCCATCGCGTCCATACAGAGGATCAGATCAAAGACATCCTGAAATGGCATCTCCTGCAACCCGAGCTTCTGCACGGCTACCTGAGGATATTTACTGGTGGCGCGATCGAGCATAGCCTGGGATTGGTCGATACCGATGAATTTTCTACCGCTGGCAAGCAGGATTGGCCAGTATTTACCCGTCCCACAGGCAGCATCCAGGATGGTACCACCTGGAGGGCAGGTGTTCACAATTTGGGTGACTAAGCGCTGGTGAAGAGGATCGATTTCACCACCCCAATTCTCATCGTAAATGGGAGCCCACAGGCGGTCGTAGCGCTGTTCGGTGATACGCCTTCTGGCCTTTAACCATTCTTGACGGTTCATTTTACTTGGCATTTTATGTTGTTCTCTCGATCCAGATAGCCATATCCATGGTATACCGTGGTTATCCGTGGAGAGCCACTGCATATCCCCCTACGACCAAATAGCGGACATGATTATCGTTTAAGGATTGAATAAACTCTTTTGATTTTATTTTGCACCATGTCTCCATTGGTTGTATTCTGTGCGTATTTCTTCTAATGCGGCCAGCCTAAAATGGTAAGGTTGAGATTGCCAATAGGTAAAATCATTACCCGGATTCCAGGTTGACTTGAAAGAGACGATTGGTTGGATAGAGCGAACAGTCTTATTTGGAACCTGCTTCAATAGGATAATTATATCCGTTCCTTGGCAGGGAGGTGATAACTCCAGGAACGAAACATTAAATCCGAATGGCAATGCAGGGGAGGAAAAAATAGAGGAAAGTGTAGCAATGATCCCGAATCAACATCACTAAACCCACAAGGAGGGTTTAAGTAACTTCTATCAGTTACAGCTTTGTCTCGCAAGGCTGGATGATCAACGAATAATGAAGATAAAAACCACCTCGCGGATGGTACTATCGACTACACTGGTCATATTTAGCCACCTTTTACAAAACCACAGTTTCGAAATTCACGCGTATAATAATCCAATGATCATTAAAGAAATACAATCCAAATCCATATTGTCCGCATCCAAGGTCTACCCATATGTGATTAACCCATACACGGGGTGCCAGCATAGTTGTTCGTATTGTTACGCGCGTTTCATGAAAAGGTTCACCGGGCACAGGGAACCCTGGGGTCAATTTGTAGATGTTAAAGTCAATGCTCCCGATCTACTCAGAAAGGAAATCACCCGAAAGAAGCCGGACCGGGTTTGGGTAAGCGGGGTATGCGACCCTTATCAACCGGTAGAGTCAAAATACAAGCTTACACGTCAATGCCTGGAAATACTGGCACAAAATGGCTGGCCAGTCACGATCCAAACACGATCTTCGTTAGTCCTGCGAGATATCGACATTCTCGATAATAGTTGCAATTTTGAGGTCGGTTTCAGTATCACCACAGCGGATGATCGTATCCGTTTGTTGTTCGAACCAGAGGCTCCCAAGATAATGGAAAGGGTGAGAGCACTTGATGAATTACACCAGGCTGGAATCCGGACGTACGTTATGATCGCACCCATGCTCCCCGGTGCAGAAGACCTGGCAGAAATCCTGGCGGGAAAGGTCGATTTTGTGATCCTTGACCGGATGAATTACACCCATGCTGATTGGGTGTATCGAAAATACGGGCTGGAAGACAAAATGAGTGATGAATTCTTTGAGAGGACGGGGCACATACTCTCAGCGACATTTTCGAAATATGGGATAAGTTGTAGCGGGTGACCTTACCATCAAATTTTTAACACCGGATGGATGATCATCGGTGTGTCCTTAACGGTGAATTTTTATCCTATCCATTGGCTGGTATCAAATATTGGGCGATGTTTCCAGCTTTATCTTCTCCCAGGGTTCATTACCTCCACTAATAACGGTGAATATTGGGTTGGGAAGTGGAGAGAGTAAATGCGCAAGCTCAACAAATTTATCAGGATCACGCTGTGACAGCTTGCCCCGAAGATGAGATAGCTCATAATTAAGCTGACCATCGGTGACCGTCAGGCGAATCGGATCAGCATGAGCCTCGATTTTGCCATGATCAAATTTAAAGCCGCGTTGATCCGCCTCATCCAGGATGGCTGAAAGGTATTGGTCGAGGGAGGCGATGGGGTCGGGTTGCTGCTTGAAGCGCTGCAGCTGTGGATGGTTACGGTAACCCTGCGTGTTGCCCAATAGGACTTTACGTGCCAGCAGTCCTTCACGCCAACAGGCGACGAGAGCTTTGGTATCCAAATAAGAAGGATGCAGACTCCATAGACGCATGATTGAGGCTCCTCAGTTGAGAATAACCAGCAGGGGGAGAATATTATTAATACATCTCCTTGGCATCACGGGGAAGCTCATGCACATGATGCAGGTGGGCACTGACGCGTTCATCATCTCCATACGGATAATCGAAACCAAAATGATCGGCGACAGGGATGGCGAGCTTCCGAAAAAGCTCACCCATGGTGAATAACGCCTGCCAGGTTTGCTCAACATCTGCATCGGAGTAGGTTTTGAGCAGCAGCTCCCACAACTCAGGCTCGAGGAATTTCTCGACGTACTTGCCCATCTTTCCATGAGATTTCTGGAAATCATTGTGCATCCCAACGTACCAATCCAGCACTTTCGTCAACTGCTCACGGACGTATAGGTCTAACATCTCCTTGGCATAGATGATCTCTCGCCGCCACAAGCCTTTGGCAACATAGGGAGACACCCACCAGAACTCGTTGGTGCAATCGAAGAAGGCTTTGGCAGTGGGTTTCTTAGGGATGTAGCTCGAGTCATTCGGCGGGGGAAAGTGTGGAAGAATGCCGTCCTTATCCAGCAGTGCCAGGGTGAGGCTATCTTCCTCAAGCCGCTCAAGCTTGGTCACCGGGAGCAGGCTTAAATCAATGCGGTTACCATCGGCGAACTGCATCAGATAGCCATAGGAATCCCTTTCTGTAGGTGGCGGATCCGACATCTCATCGGGGAGCTGCAGAATCATCAGCTCGCCGAAAACTTTGATCCAATCCGGGTCTGCCCAGAAGGATTCCTTCTCGGTGACCACGTAGATGACATCGTAATCCTGGAAGAAATCCTTGGGAGCATTGGGGTTGACACGCGAGCCGTTCAGGATGACGGCACGCACTCGCTCGTCGTTACGGGCAGTGTTGATGATCAGGTCGAGCATTTCTTGTTCACTTCTCATGTGACCCTGATTCCTTTGCAGTATCAAGATATTAATTCGGGATTTGGTCTGATATTTTATACTTCCAGCGGTAAATAAGTCAAGTTGTTTGGCAAGTACATCCCGGGACAGCGGAAAGTTTTCAGCAAATGTGCGGATTACAAACCTGCCAACCCAGCGTAGATGATCAGGAAGCCGACAGTATCAATGATGCCATGGGTCAGGATAGGCAGCCACAGGTTACGCCCGGTGAGAAGATAGAGACCTCCCAACACCAATCCTGCCAGAGCGGTATCCACCACACCAGCGATACCCTGGTAAGCGTGGGCGAGGCCAAAGACGATAGCATTCACGAGCAATGCAAGGATGATCCCAGCCCGCTCTCTGCCGAACAGGTCGGTGATACGGTTGAGCAGATAACCACGGAAGAACATCTCCTCAAGGAAGGCGGCTTCGGTCCAGGTGAGTGCCAGGGCGGCGAGGAGAAGGACCAGGTTACCGCGTAGAAGGCTGAATTGGGAGAGGTCGATCGATTCACCGGTCAGTTTCTGCAAGAGGGGAGCGATGAGAAGGATATCCAGCAACTGGTAACCCACTCCTATGAGAAAGGCAAGCCCAATGGTTGGCAACCATCGGTCGGGTCGCTTGAGACCCACATCCCGCCAGCGTAATTGGCGGAGGTGCAAGGAAGCCCAGGCAACCAGGATAAGCGGCAGGATGGGAAAAGGCAGGTAGCCCAGGGTGTAGAGAACGATGCCTGCCAGGATGAGGGCGAATTCGAGGATGATGAGGAGGGTGGATTTCATTAACGGACTATCTACATAATACCACAATCATCATAATGAGGATTTTTCATGGACTAAGGTTTTGACTAGCGTGTTGAAGATTGCTTCGACCAGCAGAGTTCGCTGGTCTCGCAGCCCGCGTTTGGAGCTACGACCTGCCAGCAAAGTTCGCTGAACTGCAGGTCTCGTAAAGACATCACAGTCATAGGTCATTGCGAGTGAGCGTTCCCCAGCGAGCGAAGCAATCTTCATCTCGGGTAAGTTGGTTCATATCTACCTGGGAGATTGTGAAATCGATGTGGAAGATTGCCACGACCTGCCAGCAAAGTTCGCTGAACCGCAGGTCTCGCAATGACATCACAGTAATAGGTCATTGCAAGTGAGCGTTCCCCAGCGAGCGAAGCAATCTTCATCTCGGGTAAGTTGGTTCATATCTCCTGGGAGATTGTGAAATCGATGTGGAAGATTGCTACGACCTGCCAGCAAAGTTCGCTGAACCGCAGGTCTCGCAATGACATCACAGTCATAGGTCATTGCGAGGCGTATTCTGCCGAAGCAATCTTCAACCTGGCTATCGAAATCAACCAGTCTTTGAGTTGAAGATTGCCACGTTCGCACAAACCGCTCGCCCCAAGATGACAGCTCGCCGGGATGTCATGCGAAAACTTATTTTGCCTTTCCCCGGGCGTAAATATCAATCACGGCAACGACCAGCCCAATTCCCATCAAACCATAACCCAGCAAGCGGTTCTCGCCAAAAAGGACACCGGCCAGGATAAATCCGAAGGCGAGACCTGCCAGGGGAGTAAGCCGGTTCTGTGATCTATTCTTGCCGATGAGAAAAACAAGCATGGCGACCAGTAACAAGACAACGATCGACAATATTATATAGGGAAGTGATGTGCTCACAAGTCCTCCTATGTGTCACGATCTCAGCTGCCACAGCTGTACCGTCAGCTGGATATGACCGAGGTGGGCAGCGGAATGCTCCAAAGCATGGGTAAGCGCCCATGCCACGCTGACCTGATTACCGTGGCGTGGATGGAGGCGCGAGGTCTCCAGGTCAGATAGCTTCAAGTCCTCAAAGGCGGCTTTAAGGTAGGCTTCTTTTTCATGGAGCATGTTGAGCAAATCATTTTTAATCAAGCCTGAAGCGAGAAACTCAGCCTCGCGATTGCGGTTGGAGGGGTCACCCATGATGATGTCACCGACCAGGAAACGTTCTGCACCGGTGAGGTGGACAATGAGCACGCTGATCGAGTTCATGTCAGGCCCGGGCTGCCAGTCCAAGGCTTCCAGTGGAAGCGGTTGCAAAGCCTGCTCAATATCTGCATGCAACTGATGAAACCTGTCTAGCAGATCAACATAGAATGGGATCATAATGGATTCTCCTTCGTTCTGTATGATTACAGATTTTCTGAGGTGGGTTTTACTGTAAACCACCGGCTTTCTGACAGCTGTTCAAAATCTGAGCTGCGTGGCACCTGCTGAAAGACTGCCATTATCTCGGGTGTAGGGATGGTCGGCTGGCGGGTAGTCAGGTTGAGGATGGTACCTTCCAATGACACAGTGACTGCCTTCTTGCCATTCGCCTTGAGAAAATCGTGCCTCACTTTCCAACGGATGCCTTGCACGGATAAGCCAGCAAGCTGGTAGGTGATGGTGAGGGTCTCGCCCAGGCGGACCTCGCGGAAGAAGTTGGCGGTGAGAGAAGTGTAGACCGGACCAACACCGAGCTGGTCGAAGGCTTCAGGCGGTAGATCGTGTTGGGTGAAGAAACGGTAGCGCAGCTCAGCAGCCGCATCAATGTAGGCGGAGTAGCGCACATGGCGATTAGCGTCGATATCCGTCCAGCGGACTTCGTAGGGCATTGTATAGGCATCCAAGATGGTTTCTCCGTGTGTGTAGTGATTTGTTGTTGTTGAATAACAGTTAGCAATTAGCAATTAGCAGTTAGCAATTAATTGTTTGCGAATTGTAATCCGTGTCAAGTCCTGAAATATCAGGTTTAAGAGTGAACCGGACAGGATAGTGATAGGTGATATGGTTGGGTATCAGGCAGATGTGAACCTCTTCAGTTCCGTACATAGGGTAACCGGTCGGCACCAATTTAGGACTTTCCGGTTTGCGTATAATCGAGATATTTGTTTACGACCTTAAAGCCAATCGACTCGTAAAGGTTCAAAGCCGGGGTATTGGAGATGCCGGTAGAGATGCACACACGGTCCATCCCATGAGCCTGCATGCGGCGCAAGCTTTCGAGCAAGGCCAGGCGGGTATATCCCTGCCGCCGGTACTCCATGCGTGCCCCGACCGGACCAAAATCACCGATGCGGTTGAGCGGATCGATCCATCCATTTACGTAGGATGCAATAACCCCATCCGGAGTGACGGTGACCACATCCAGCTCACGAAAGTATCCGGGCAGCTGCATAAAGCGGGCATAATCTGCGTCGCTGACGTTACCGACAGTCCAGGGATGCCAGACTTCGCGATGGGCTGCGGTACGGCCCGGAATTTCACCCACCCCAGCCAGTGTACGGACCTGGTAGCCAGCAGGTACGGGGAGGTCAGGAATTGGCTCGCTCAACGAACGAAGCATATTCACCTCAGAAAACCTGCCGCAATACTGGAACCCATGCTGTTCCAGAAAGCTGATCCGCCTGGGGTCATCCTGCCGGGCGCCGGAAACCAAGTCCCCACCCCAGGCTGCTGCCTCCTGCTTTCGGAGTTGGGATACTTTTGCTTCAGCCCAGGAAAAGGCTTCACTCTCGATGCCGGTCCATTCATACTCGGGCAGCACCTGGCAGTCGAATGAGGGGTCTTCACCCAAAATAGCATAGGCGACCAAGGTGCCACCTGCATCGTACCACAGGCGAATGTGCTGTCGAGGATCCAGGTGGCAGAGGACCATGAAGAAGTTGAACAGTAACTCACCGACGTGGGCATAGTGCCAGTCATTGGTTCGTGAACGAGCAACCATCAGCATGTCCAGCATGCTGTGCAGGTCACGTTCACTCTCGTACAGCCGGGAGGTCAAATTGCCAGCGTAATGGAGCATCGGATTTATGGTTCCTGTGAAATCATTTGAATATACGTATGTGGTAGTACCTAATCGATGGGATATCTAGTTATTTATCTGTTGCATGACGAATAATACATAAGCAGTATATGCTGATTAGTCGGGTGAGCTATTTCATAGGTAACTACAACACATTTAAAAGCTCAGTCTTGGATAAACCCAAAGGTAATTCCAACAAAAAGCTTTTTACATTTTCGTTTATATCATTTAATATATCATCTCCGGTTCTAAATTCTGTGGGAAGTTTATCCAATGCGATCTTGACTTCGTGCTTAGTCAATTTGTGATTGGAAAATACATCAGTAATATTCCAAGGGGGAACGCCGGATCCCAAAAATATTTGAATATCCCCAACAATTATTTCACTAATAAGCCATGGTGCATAGACCGTAGGTGATTGATGTAATGAATGATATCTACATTGTGCAATTGGGTCACCAGGTAACATCAAAACGCTCATACAGTCATCGCCAATTAATTTTGACAACTTGGATGCATGACGAATGGCACGCACAGTGATATTTATCACATCCCTTGGTTTAGCCCCTATTAATTGGGTTACTTTTTTAAGTAGTAATCTATCGCTTACTTGGAGTTTATCATCCATTCCACCTGCCCAAGCGTAAGCAAAGTAATTAACAGGGTTCCAAAACTTAGAAGATCTCACAAAGTCAGTCCATGGCTTAGACTGTTTATCGAGAGAGTCTAAATGTTCATAGTTCGATACACAACTTATTGTTGGAAATCCATTATGAGTCCAACCGGCAAAAATAAAAGAATGATGGTAATGTATACCGTGTTGACTTTGCTTTGCAATCCATGCTGAAGCTTGTTCTCCAAGTTCATCTAGAACCCTTTCAAACGGGTTTTCTAGGGGTCGCGATTTCTTCAACATAAGCTGAAGCCAATAATCTGTTCGAGTCCCTTTAGAGTCTTCACCAACGCCATGATAGGTACCCGAGACAAATGCATCTTTGCACTGAACTAGAATAACCTTATTGGCTTGATCTGTATATAATTCGTGAGGCTTGAGCCTCCATAGACGTCGATCTGAGACCTGACAAACATATCGTGGAGTTGCAATCGTAATATTCAGCGTCATAATTTTTAAGATTCCATGATCAAATTGATTCCGACTAACTAATTATTCAGCAACAGCTTAGAAGCTAATATAATTATTCGCCTCTACGGTCTAATCCCGGGATAAATTCAGGCAAAAGTCCGCAAGAGGTAACGCTTAGTCTCATTATTGTATCCGGAAATCTGACCTGGGTACTAAAAACTCCTTTTCTTTGCGTTCATCGGTTGATCGCCTCAAAATGCACTTCCCGCTGTTGAAAAAGATCAGCTGCAGGACCAAGTGGGATCAGATTTTCTATGGAGGAAGCACTAAAGTTTAGCACTTATCGCTATCAAGCCAAGATTTTCCGAATGGCAGGAACCGGGATACCCGCCTGATCCACCAATTCCTTCAGCTCACTGGCAAGCTGGTGCATCTCGTCGGGTGCCTTAGAAACGTGCCACGCCAGACCTACCTCCCCGAATTTGGAATTCAGCAATACACGCATCCCCAACACCTGCAGGAAGCCTGGAATCATCGCAAGGGTACCATCTGACGGGGGTAGAACCTGGTGCCCAAGAGCGCGCAGCACGAGATGTCCCTCACGCCTGGCAGCTACATAAAGCCTCAAATCTTCAGAGGCACGTGCCAGCTGGCGGATGTCACCCCCATGCTTGATGACCAGCATCGCAATCGGAACCACGCCAATGCCATGAGTCATTTGGGTATCCACGATATTCCTGGAAAGCTCCACCTTGAACCCCCCCTGGCGAATGATCTCCGCCAGCTTATTCAGTCTGGGGGTAATCGATCCGTCAATTTCCCCAAAAGGCACTGCGACCGATTTAAATACCATCGCCCGGATCAGGTTGCCATCGCGTTTTCCCCCGGCAAATACACCACCCATCATCACCCTTTCTTTCCCTAGAGCTTTAATGAATTCTCCAGGTCCAGAGATATTGTTACCCATGAAGACGATGTTGGGTGACCGATTTTGTGCCAGGGTGGGTAGAAAATCTAGAGCATGATTTTTCCGCACGATCACCAGCACGTAGCTATAAAGATCCTCAGGAGTGAGGGTATCAATGACCGGCACCCTAGTAACGGTTTTTTTATGGCTAAACGGATTCTCGATGACAATCCCCTCCTGGCGCAGCTCGTCAATGCGGTTGCCACGCGCTAAAACTGTAACATCCACACCCCCATGCTGCAAACCAGCTGCAACGGCAGAACCATTTACCCCAGCTCCAATGACCAAGATGCGTGAACTTTCATCCATATGCATTCCCTCCACTAGAGATGTCCAAAATTTGACTGTCCCTCCAATACTACATCCCGCCTGGCAGGTTTGTCAAGCAGGTCGAACCACAAGGGTATCCAGTACGACATCAGAATACCTGGTTTTGTTACCAACGCTGCTATAGCGAGTCAAGCGCATCCAACAATCCTTTGGCGGCTTTACGCACGACAGCCCGCTCAGAGTGGATATATTCTTCTCCGATTGCACGCAGCTCGAGGTTCGGCAGCAGCCGGGCGACGTGAGCCAACCCGTGCAGGGCATGCCCAGCCTGCTTACCATTCCACAACGTTAGCATTTCCTTCAGGAGGGGAAGGGCCACTTCTGCGGCTGAGCTGCCGGTTGAAGCATAATGAGCGATGGCGTCGGTGGCATGATCGCGCACGATGACGCTTGAATCGGAGCGCAGCATCCCGGAGAGTTTAGGAAGCAAGACAGCGATGGTTTTGGGAATATAGGTAGCTAGCAAGGACAACGCATGCATGGCTTCCCAACGCACCCGCGTGTTCTTGTGACCTATGAGAACCGATAAATCATCGGCATAAGGAACCACCCACTCTGGATGTTCTTCTGCCACTTTCGTCAAGACTTCAGCGCAGTCACCTACAAGAGGTACATTTTTGCTGGAGAGACCTGCGGCGATCTCAAGCAGCAAATCGGGATCTTCCAGGCATTGTAGCACGACCTTACGATTGGAGTACTCGGTGCGATCACCGACCTGTGAGGATAGCTGGTTTAAAATGGACATTTTTAACATCTCCAGAGGTGGCTCACGTGGTACGATCACAATCTACCGGCTGACAAAGTATCTTCAGGATAGGGAACATTGATCATAGATGATGACCTTCCTGGACAATTGTCCTGCATGAATTCAATCACAGGTGCAAGGTATTCTGCTGCCCGACCCTCCAACATGTCATTATGTTTCAAGCCGGGCACAAATACCAGGCGTTTGGGCTCATTTGCCACTGAAAGCACTTGTTGCGCCATGGAAGGTGGGAACAGCTCATCACTGTCGCTATGCACCATCAACAGCGGGACGTGTATAGACTGCACGTGCCGGAGGTTGTTGTAGATATCGGGTAGAACACCTACCAACGATGACGGGAACTTGTTCATTTGCGCAGCAATTCCACGAAATGACGAAAATGTACCGATCAAGATAACCCCGCACAACTCAGGCACGAGGTCAGCGTACGCATCCAGAAGGATCCCGGTGCCCAGGGACAAGGCAAGCAAATATTTATCCACACTGCTGCCTGCTTTACCCAGGAAAACCTTCCACGCTGCGGAAACATCCTGGTGGAAGGCTTGAAAGGTAGCCTTGCCGGTACTGCTACCGAAACCACTATAGTCAAAAACAAGCGAGGAAATGCCATTTTGGGAAAATATCTTTTGTGCTGGAATCCATTCGGAAATTGATTCATCGTTTCCATGGAATACCAGGACGGCCTTGTGGATGTCATTCCCGGGTGAAGCATTCACCCACCAGGCCTGCAACTCGCGGGGTCCACTCTGGATGGTTGTAGATTCATATTCCAGACCTGCATCGGCAGGAGTTCTCAGAACCATTTGGTTTTGTTTTAACCGCTGATTTCAGCATGTACAATTTAAAAAGTGACCATACCCCATAAATGAGAATAATCAAGACTAAAACCAGCAGGATAATGAATAAAACGAATTTGGGTATCATCTGCTGCTCTCCCTACCTTGGATGGAGATACAGTAACATTATACATTTAACAATTATAGAACGAACCATCAATCATACTCGGAGGACAGCCTGCCGCAATATCATAAAAACCCGGGTAGCTCCTGACCAAGATTGACCAAAATCTAACCAGCAATCATGCCTTTCAGTATTGCAAGGATTTTATACACCCATCTCAGTGACGTTAAAATTAACCTCATCGGCTAGTAGTAATTGTATTGTTTACAAGTTCAAAGATGATGAAGATTGCGCAGGCATTTCACCATCAGGCATGATTTATGCACAGATAATACATCCAGTTGTTTTTTTATTGGTGAACAAGGAGAATGGTTTTTAAGGAGCTCATCGGATGCTTAAAAAGCCGGTTCTAACAGGCACGAACGGCAGCGCTCATGACCGAAGGAAGGGCGGACAGGAATTAAAGAGCATCGAATCGACCATGGGGGTACGTTATCGCGCATTGGTGGAACAGGTGCCGGCGATTATTTATACAAACTCTGCAGAAAAAATATTCCAAACGCTATATATCAGTCCACAGCTTAAAACGATCACCGGGTACGATCCGGCTGAGTGGATTGCTGATGATGACCTTTGGTATCGAATTGTATCTCCAGAAGATCGTGAAAGGGTATTGGAAGAATATACCCGCACCTTTTCAGCCATGGAGCCGTCCATTTCCGAATACCGGATTAATACTCGCGATGGAAGGGTCATATGGGTCAGCGACGAAATGCGGTTGATCCGCAATCGAAAAGGGAAACCCTTGTTTTGGCAGGGGGTCATGATCGATATCACGGCGCGGAAGCGTTCGGAACAGGTCCAACAGGCAATTTACAGGATCTCGCATGCGGTCATAACAACAACTAGTTTAGATGAATTGTTCAAATCCATTCACGGCATCCTGGATGAGCTGATGCCGGTCTTGAACCTGTATATTGCCCTGTATGACCCGGTAAATGACCTGCTTAGTTTCCCGTACTACGTAGACCAATATGATGAACCCCCACCACCAGCCAAACCAGAGCATGGCTTGACTGAGTATGTGCTGCGCACGAAAAACCTCTTTGGGCAACAGGTGACGTTTTTTCCGAGCTTATCAGGCAAGGTGAAGTTGAAATGGTTGGAACCAATTCGGTAGATTGGATCGGCGTACCACTGATCGTGGGAGAGCGTGTGATCGGGGTGATGGTAACGCAAAGCTACACGGAGGGGGTGAAATACAATCAAGAGCACGTAGACCTGATGATGTTCATCTCAACGCAGGTAGCTTTGGCAATCGAGCGTAAACTTGACCAACAGCGAATAAACGACGCGCTTCAATACATCAAAACACTTATAAATTCGTCCAGCCTCGGAATTCAAACCTATGATGCCGCGGGAAAGTGTATTTTAGCCAACAAATCGATGGCTAAGATGCTCGGAACAACCAATGAACAGCTCCTAGAACAAAATTACAACCAGATAGAATCCTGGAAGACATCAGGGCTGCTTGAATCGGCCCATGAGGCAGTTGCCGGTAATACTGAAACAAGGCAGGAAATCCATACGACAAATGCCTTTGGAGAAGAAATTTGGCTGGACTGCAGATTTTCTCCGTTTTATTCCAATGGAGAGCCTTATCTACTTTTATCGGTTGATGATATATCCCTGGCGAAACAATCCAAGGTCAGCCTGCAGATGTATGCAGCCAAACTTGAGCAAAGCAACCGCGATCTGCAGGAGTTTGCTTACATCGCTTCTCACGATTTACAGGAACCGGTGCGCAAGGTACTGGCTTTCGGCGACCGCTTAGCCAGTAAATACGGTGATACGCTCGATGATACCGGGCGGGACTACCTGAAACGAATGCAGGATGCAAGCCTGCGCATGCAGGCGTTAATTAATGAACTGTTAGCTTTCTCACGCGTTTCCACTCGGGCTGAAATCTTTAACAAAGTCGATATGAATTCACTCATCCAGGATGTGATCTCAGATCTGGAAGACCAAATCGACCGCACACAAGGCAGGGTAGAAATCAGCGCTCTGCCAGTGATCGAAGCAGACCCTATCCAGATGCACCAGCTGCTGCAAAATTTGATCAACAACGGTCTAAAATTTCATCAAGAAGACATTCCCCCATTCATCCATGTTTCGGCAAAAATATCTGGTAATACATGCCGGATCTCTGTGAAAGATAATGGCGTCGGATTTGACACACAGTATCTTGATCGCATCTTCAAACCCTTTCAACGCCTTCACAGCCGCCAGGAATATGAGGGCAGCGGAATGGGGTTGGCCATTTGCCGCCGGATTGTCGAACGCCACAGCGGGGAAATTACTGCCAGCAGCGCCCCTGGAGTTGGATCGACTTTCATTGTTATCTTACCCATCATTCATTCCAATGGAGAAAATTCTCATGCATAGAAATGGTAGACCTGTTATCTTTCTTATGGCCGATGACGACCCCGATGATCGGCTGTTGATCAAAGAAGCCTTTCAAGAGAGCCTGGTATCCAACAAGATATATTTTGTTGAAGATGGCGTCGAGCTGCTGGATTATCTTCGTCGGCAGGATAAATTTGCTTACTCGAGCGATGTTCCCACTCCTGACTTGATCCTGCTCGACTTGAACATGCCGCGCAAAGATGGCCGTGAAGCCCTCATCGAGATTAAAAGCGACCCCCTGCTTAGATACATCCCGGTGGTGGTTCTGACCACCTCTAAAGCCGAGGAAGATATCATGCGCAGCTATGATATCGGAGCTGCCAGTTATATTACCAAACCAGTGACTTTTAATGGGCTAGTCGCAGCAATTAAAGGATTGGGGCAGTATTGGGTGCAGATCGTCCGCTTACCCAAAAAGGATAAATTGCATGATCATTCAATGGAACCTTTTTCTGAGGATGCGCTTATCGAAATCGCAGACTAGACGTTAGGTCAAGCTAAACAGCACGGGTGGTATCGAATCATTGGGCTCCGTGCGGAGTAAGAAAAGAAGGTTAAAAATGACATCTCATATTCACGCCTTAATGATTGAAGACGATCCAGATGATGTGTTGCTCTTAAAAGATTGTCTCGCCAAAATCGGTGCAGGGACAATCAAGCTGGATCACGCCGACCGCCTTTCCAAAGCCTTGATCCAGCTAGCTGAGCAGAGCTATGATGTGATATTGCTGGATCTCAACCTTCCGGATAGTCGTGGGTTGGAAACACTTAATTACACCGTTAAGCGGTTCCCCAAAATACCCATTGTTGTGCTCAGTGGATTAGCTGATGAGGCGATTACCATTGAAGCGGTCAGACGAGGAGCACAGGATTACCTGGTAAAGGGGGAAATCAGCGGTCCATTGGTGATGCGCGTGCTGCGTTATGCGATTGAGCGCAAGCAAATCGAGGCGATATTACGCACCAATGAGGCCAGGTACCGCACGCTGGTGGAAACATCACCTAACGGCATCACCCTGACCGATTTGGAGGGTAATCTGTTATTGTGTAATCAACAGGCGGCTCAGCTGCATGGTTATGAAAAGCCTGAAGCCATGCTCGGGTTGCATCTCTTTAAACTATATGCACCAGAAGACCGGCAACAAGCGATGACGAATACTCAGAAGACGCTCAATGAAGGTAAGGTCATCAATGCCGAGTGTACCCTCCGCCGAAAGGATGGCAGCCAGTTTCCGGCAGAAATCAGCACGGTTCTTATACGCAACACTGGAGGAACCCCAACAGGATTTTTCAGCATCGCCCAGGATATTACGGATCGGAAACAAGCCATTGAATCGGAAAAGCAGTATATGATGCTCAAGGAGGATCTCATCTCCAGGGTGTCGCATGAACTTCGATCTCCACTGCTTAGTTTGATGGGATATTTAGATCTGCTGCGAAATGGGAAGGTGAACGATCCTGATAAGTGGAATGAATTCCTGACCCGTGCATCCAAGGACGCTCATCGATTACTCGATTTGGGAGATGAATTATCTGATTTTTCCCAAGCGGAAAATGAATGTTTGATATTGGATTGGGAGAAAGCAGACCTTATCAAGCTAATTACAGACGTTCTGCAATCCCTCAGAGATGAAGCCAACCTGAGGCGGATTTCGTTATCCTTTGCCCCGATGAACCCATCTTTGGAAGCCGATGTGGATCCAGGGCGAATTAGACGCGTGATGGTCAAATTAGTGGAAACTGCGATCAAATCTTCAAAAGCGGACGGTAAAGTTTTTGTCACAGGAAAATCGATGAATGGCAACATCATGATCAATGTCATTGATGAAGGCAGCGGTATTTCCGTAGAAGAGTCTTCAAAACTATTCGAAAAGTACTATCATGCTGACCATCCAATCCAGAAGAACTCCAATGGAATGGGTTTTGGGTTGTATATTGCAAAACGAATCGTAGAGGCACACAGAGGGGCTCTAACTGTCAGCAGTCAATTAGGCGCAGGAACCACATTCTCCATCACAATCCCCGCCCAAAAAAGGATGGAATCTACCGCAGGGTAGCACAACCTGAGAACCCGGAATGGTGTTAGAAAAGGCAGGAACTCATATCCCTAAAGGAATACTTTCTTTTAGTGGATATTGATTATTGGTAAATATATGGTAAGTTTCGGAAAGAACAGATACATTGGCCCATCAGGTTCCTTAACAACCAGGGAAAGCTGATCACCGATAGGGTTGAGGGGTAAATCTTCACCGAAAAGATTTTCAGCCATCGTGCCTGACGGAACTGACACCGTTGCCTCGCCAGCATCCGCCCAAAGTATAACTACATCATCCGATGAGCCCTCCAATTTTAGTGCATGGATATTGGTTGGTTCGATGGGGAGAGAGCCAACAAAATGCCTTTCACGGGCCACACTGGTAAGTGTGCGCACTGCCTGTATCGCCGGTTTGTCGCTATAATCCAGTGCCAGCAGGCCAAAATTGTGCTCCGCATCGTACGGGTCAGGGCCGTCATCTATGATGTCGTAATAGATGATCAAAGGAAAGCCCAACGACCAGGCTGTGAGTAGCTCGCGGGCAACCATTGTGGCATGTCGCCTCCGGGCTTCAAGAGAATGCCCATCTCCAAACGAGGTTGATGAGTAACCCCACTCCGTATCCCAGCTAGGAAGGTTGGTTGGTAACGCCTGGGTGACAATGGAGCGCCATAAAACCACGTCGTCAGTGATTATTTCAGGAACATCATTTCTATAAGGATGAATACCGATTGCATCAGCGCTTAAGCCGCCTGCATGGGTCAGATATCTGCGCAAGTATGAGAAGTTAATGCCTGCAAGGCCAGCGGTCGTAACCTTTGCTACTGGATCCCCAATATGCACGTGGGAACTCGCTTCGCTTGCAAGCGCTGCATATTGCGAAGCATCAGGCAGCGGTGGCCAGAACCTGCTGATATCCGGCTCATTCCAAATTTCATATTTCACACCACGGCCCGCATAATGACGGGCGGTAGCTTCGGCAAAGTTTCCAAAAGCATCTACCGCTGCGGGAGTTGTGGGGGGTAAATCCCAGCCGCCTGTGTAAAGGGGGTTACCATAACTCAAAACAAAAAGCGCGCGCATGTTACGGGCTTCAAGATCAGCTAATAACTTGTCATAGGCTGAGAAATTGTAACTACCTGGTACGGATTCTATATCACACCAGAGAAGGTCCATCCGAATCCACGTGAAGCCGGCTGATTTCGCGGCGTCAAGGGCGGTGTCGTCTTGGGTGAAGTGAATATTGACACCTAACGACGGAATCAAATCAGCAGATTCTGGTGGAGCAGATATCACCGGATTCTCAAATGGATTTAGATCGACAAGGATTTGATCCATGATTTTCACATCGTCAAAATCGATAGCCCCAACAGCAGTTGAATTCGAGGGGGTCGGCAGCTAAAATTGAGATGTGTTGGAGATTGCCATGTAGAATGCCATCGCCTGCTCCGCCCCAATATTCAACGGGTAATGCGAGGTCAACAGCCTGGTGGTACCAGTCTGAAGGATCGGTTGCATAAAACGGGCGAAGCATGTTGTATTGGAGCGTCTGCATAGTCTCATCCACAACGCGCAATTTAACATAGATCCCGGGGGGTGATTTTACCCAAAAAGCAACCATGGAAGCAGGAAGTGGCTGTGGTAGATCGAGCTCAGCACTAACGTAATGTCCACCCTCGTTAATATTGTAGGCAAGATGAGCGCCATTACCGGTGTGACCTGACCCAAGGGTAAGTGAGCCGCTCGCCCCGGGAAATTCATCTCCACTATTGAATGTCCAAGGGGCTGGAGCAGCGACCCCTTCAAAATCGTCCACAATTATCTCGGAGGCCGCAGTAGCATTTAAGCTGGAAACCTTAAATGTCGAAGCTATAAAAATGAATGTAAAAAACAATCCGGAAATAATCTTGCCCGAATTCGAATTCATTGGTTTTACCCTGGTAAGGAAAGCCCTTCCAAGCGTGTTTATTCCCTGGACTAGAAATCGAGTAACCAATCTATGTTGTCTGGTATTTAAGTGAGGCATTGGCGGAGTAAAGTATTTCCATTATTCCATAGTTTAATCCAAGCGTCAAATCGATGAGCACGGTCTTGGGTTTATTTTTCTACCATTTATTAGTGAGTGAGAAGCACGTATTTGGAGCCACGACCTGCCAGTAAAGTTCACTGAACTGCAGGTCTCGCAATGACAATTACTGGTGGATGAGATTGCCTCGTTGGGAGGCGGATTTCGCTATCCTTCACCCCGATGAACCCTTCTATGGTAGCCGATATGGATCCAGCACGGATAAAACGAGTGATGGTCAAATTAGTAGAAAATGAGATCAATTCCTCAAAAGCGGATGGTAAAGTATTTGCCATAAGAAAATCATTGAATGGCAACATCATGATCAATGGCATAGATGAAGGCAGCGGTATTTCGTCAGAAGATTGCTCAAAAATATTTGATAAGTACTATCAAGATGACTATTCTATTAAAAAGAACTCCAATGGAATGGGTTTTGGGTTGTAACTTGCAGAACGAATCGTAGAAGCACACAGAGGGACACTAACTGTCAGCAGCCAATTGGGTGCAGGAACCACATTCTCCATCACAATCCCCGCCAATAAAAGGACATAATCCAAAGCATAGCAAACCAGGGAGGCCACTTCGGCGGCGGACAAGACCATGCTGATCCCGCCCATGGGACGCCTCCCTGTGTCAGAGATTCAAAAAGTAATAACTCTCAGCCTTGTGCTTGTTGCACACTCCTTCGAAGAGATGGGGGTTCTTCCCTTCTGAAGTTAATTTCCAAGTTTTGACTACAGATTCCAAAAACCTGCTTTAGCGGGTAATCACTGGCAGGAAAAGACGCTGAACACCAAATGGCGTGTAGCGCGGAACGACTATCTTGAACTCAACCCCACCAAGGAACTGGCCGTTAGCGTAACCTTCGACAGCAACGCTCGGCGTCGTCCCCTGGACGGACGCACTAGCCGGGCTAATAAATACTGTAACCGGCTGGTGCTCACCCGGGGCAAGAGCTCAGGGTATTGGGCATTACTGCTACACCCCAATTGGCAGGTATGCCGAGTGGGCGAACACTCAACGTAATCGTAACTGTAGATGTGAGTGGATTGCCAATCTCGATGGATTGCTCCACCCCGTATATGCTTGCCAGGTTTACGTTCATTGAGCTGTCTGTTGGTATACTTTGGGTTCCGCCACCCTCCTGGGGGAATGTTGGCGATGGGTTTGCCAGGAGGTTGCCGATTTCTCGGTATTGCACAATGATTTCGGCGTAATCTGTTCGATCACTGATTGCCATTTCAGCGGGGTCCCTGGCAATGACTGCCTGCCGGATCCACTCGATCTCCTCATCGGAGCAGCCTAATTCCCGAAGGGATACGAGCTCATCGGCAGTGAAGCCGGTCGTGCTGAGCTGCTGCTGGATTGCGATGACATCAGCCACAGATGGATTCTGCTCACCAGAATAGACGTTGAGCCAGACTTCGAGGGCATCTGCAACTCGCAGGTAAGCCAGGCCGGTCTGCTGCTTGTAATAAAGCACAGCTGCCGTCTGTTGGGCAGCCCAGGTCAGGTCGTAAGCCTCTGCCGCGCCCGCGTAGCGTGCATTTGAGCCAACCACAGCGCGACCATAGGCGATCGCATCCGCCAACGCATCCAGGAGCGTGTTGGCAGCCGTCGCTTGCTCAGCAGTTAGTTCAAGATCCCCTTCGTGGTAAATGGGCATCACCGGCTTTACCGGTTGGACGATGGTCATGTAGTCCTGTGAAGGTTGACCTTGTTGTGTAGCTTGTTGTGGTCCTTGTGGTGGTTCTTGTGCTGGTTCTTGTGACATCGCGTTGCCGACATCGTGGGTCACTTGAAAAGAATCATTGATCCGTTGGGTAAGAGGCTTTTTCGCTGGTTGAGTGTCGTTTGATGGCTCGCCATATTTTTTAATTTGAATATTACTAATCGGTTTCTTAAACGTTGCGCTCTCGTTATCGGGACTCGTGTTACCAGGCCCACTATTAGTGTTCTCTCCACTACTGCCAGTGCCACCGTCCTGGATAACGTCTATAGACAGCGATGTGTTCGCAGTCGTAACGCTCGAAGACGCTCCGTGCCGCCAAGAGTAGTGGATAGCGAAGCACCAATGCCCTTCCACCAGCGGGGTGTAAGGGGCGCTCAGCGTCTTAATTGCGCCTGCTTCGATGGGCACGTCTTGCCACTGTTGGATCGGACCATAAGTGAGCCCGATGCCAGACTGGGCAATAGCCAGCGAAGCGTTAACCAGGATGGGATAGTCGTATGGATTGGTAAATTTTACCGTGAAGATCGCTTCCTTACCGCGCATGAGCGGTTGCGGTCCCACGGTAATATCGGCACTGGTATAGGGTGACCCGTCACCAGGCATGAGGGTCTCTTCGAATGGGGTGAAGGTGACTGTCGTGGTTGCGGTGCGGACAAGCTCACATATATCTGCTGATTGTTCGATTGTCGCTCTCACCAGCGCATCGCCCGCATCGGTGGAAGATAACAGGATGCGTGCCACACCTGTGGGGCCGGTGATGCCGCCATCGATGATGTATCCAAGGCTCGTAGTGGCAAGAACGGTCCTGCCTGACACTGGTAAGCCCGCACCATTGCGCAGGGTAGCGAGAATGACCGATTGCATCACACCGTCGGCTGGCAGGAACCAGCGGTCCGGCTCGAGGGTCAAGTTTAACGCCATGCCAGGCGCCAGTGTGCCGGGTACACCATTAGGATCGCTGAGGATTGGCTGGAAGTCGACACCGTCACTGACCAGGCTGCCAGTTCCACCAGAACCACACGGGCCTGCAAAGGTCGGACCGGAGGGGTCGCCCCAGTAATTATTTGGAGCAGAGACTACTGTGAATAACGGTTCATTGTTATAAACACCGAAATTGACTCCCGGGTCACCGTTGTCTTTTATCTGACTGGATTGGATCGAAACCAGGTCACCGCCGTTGGCAACGTACAGGCCATCCTTCTCACTCTGCTGGATGAGGCTGTGATAGATGGCGACTTGCCCATGATTGGTGTAGATGTTGGCGAAATCATAACCGCCGTACTCGACGGTCACGTAGTCCAGTCTGGACCCAACGCTCGGTGCATCCTCGTATCCCTCGATGCGGATGCCACCCCACCAGCCCGCTGCCTCTAGTCTTGTGAACTTGATCGGTTGCTCAGCCGTTCCAGATGCCAGGATCCGACCGTTCACATAAAGGGCATAGGTTCCTGCGAAGTATATCTCAACGCCGGGTTCGATGCTCAGTTGACCATCGGCAGCCACCGTGATTTGATTCAGCATGTGATAGGGGAGGCCGGCGTTTGTCCACAGGTTGTCACCGTGTAGAATGCCAACCCCGAAGGCGATGGCGTTCTTGTCATCATTGGCGCCGTTTCCGGTGGCTGTGAGGTAGCTGAAATCGGGTTTATATCCCGCATCGGCGATATAAATAGCATAATCAGCGTTGTTGGTGATGGTCGTGTAGGAGATGCGTGGGCCAGATGCGACTCGACCATAGATACCATACTGCGAGCTGTTGTTGAAGGTGCAATTACTGATGAGCGGGTTAGCCCACTCCATAAAGATGTTGCCTCCGCTGGCACCGCCGTATTCGATGGTCACATATCGCAGGCGGGAATTTAAATTAGGCGTGGAGTTGGAACCTGAGATCCGAATGCCATCCCACGAGCCAGGGGTTTGGGTGACTCCGGTGAACGTGATCGGCTGCTGCGGAGTGCCATCTGCAATCAGCTGACCGTCCTCCTCCACAATTAGGGAGCGGCCTGCGAACTGGAACTCGACACCTGGGTCAATCGTGAGTACCCCACCCGAGCCGACGTTCGTGTCGCCTTCCGAGATCACATAGGGGATTCCAGCTCCCAGGTAGGGCCACTCAACATTTCCATAGATCGTGCCGAAACCGAGCTCGATGATGTTCTTATCATTGCTCGGGCCGTTGTTCTGGATGGTGAGGTTGGCAAGCACCTGGTTGACCGAGGCATCGCGGAAGTACAGCGCACCCAGCAGGTTGCCGGAGAAGGTGCTATCTGAGACATCGATAAAGGCGGTGTAGTCAGTTTTTATGCCATACCCGCTACTATTTTGGAACGTGCTGTGCTGGATGGTTGCCGAGGCATATTTGAGATTCAGGTCAGCAGTCGCGCCATATTCGATGGTGACGTAGTCGAAGGTCGAACCGGAGTTAAAAGCAACGTCGGTACCTTCGAGGATGACACCGACCCAATCACCGGGTGTCTTTCCTACTGAGGTGAATAGAATAGGATCTAGTGCAGTGCCGACAGCAGTAATAGTGCCCTGAACATCCAGCCCGTAACCGCTGTCGAAGTCCACTTCGACACCCGGCTCGATGGTAAGTGTGCCGGTCGGGTACACCGTCACATCGCATGAAAAGGCGTATGGGCTGCTGCTAGCTGACCAGGTCACCGGGCCAATGATATTGCATGCATCATTGACTTGTGCCGGAGGGCTGGATAGAATTACTTCAGGCGCAGCCGCAGCAGCGGGTGGGCTAAAATCGAGCCACATACCCAATAAACCAACGCACAAAACAAGCATTGAACCGAAAAGCAGACCTTTCCAGAGGTTAAAAGTAGGTTTCATCGCAGATTCTCCTCGGATTCCGATCTTTTATATTCGAATAGGATGATCACTCCCAACTTTACAAATTTTGTATGAAGGAAGTTTCGTTGCTTGAGATGACCACATTTTTATATTCATTCGTTATTTAAATGATGTGAACCCCAGTACCAACTCTATTATACATTTAATTGTCCTTAAGGGGACTTATCAATCAGCTTGCCTCGAACATCCGGAGGCTTACCTGCAAGCCTTCATCCAGAAAAGCCAACTGGATGTGCTCACTGGCAGTCAGGTCGGCGATGGTGTGCGGTAACAACCCGATAATCTCCATTTGCGTGAAGTAACAACCAAGCTTATAATTGCAGCAGTGCAACTTTTACTGGTTAGCATCCATTCTGATCCTACATATCAACAAAAAGAGTGAATAATGCATCGAAAATCAATCTTCCATGCTGATAATGTTTGCAATTCTCACAGTTGCTTTCAACGCTGGACCGCTGCCAGGGGTGGTGGCTCAGACACAGAGGCAGGACGGTACAGTCCAATTCGAACAGGGTAAAGACCAGGCGTTATGGTACCTGGACGAGGAGATCGAGCACAGCTGGGTTCCGGACTACCTGAACCTGGCAACCGGCGATCCAAACTTGATCACTGACCATGGTGTGTATGACTGGCCATTTGCGCTCGATTCGATCGGGTGGAGCATGCAGTCGTATCAGGACTACGGAGGCACGCCCTACTTTCATCACGGCATGGACATGATGAAGGATCACGGCACAGCAGTGATCAACCAGTCCGGAGGCCAGGTGGTCAATATCGAAAACTATAATCCTGGTTGGGACCTGTACTGGGAAGTGGCTGTGCTGGACCCATTCGGGTACATCTGGCAGTACCACCACATCCAAATGGAAACCATCCCGCCGTACATCTGGGACAAGTATGCTGAGTACCAGGCTGACCCGATCTATGGTGGGTTCATCCCCGCCAATACGCATATCGGCAATATCATCGAGTGGCCGGTATGGTCGTTTGGCAAACAATTCAACCACATCCACCTGAACATCCTGGCTGCCGGAGGGGTGTACGTCAATGGATTCGAATTCCACAACCCGCTGCCCGACACGGTGGGCCCAGAGATCCAGGCGGTGGGGCTGGTGCAGAACGGCCAAATCTACCCGGGGAATACAGTCGAAGGCGATTACAGCCTGTATGTGCGTGCACGCGACCTGATCCTGGACGATGTCTATTACCTGCCACCATGGGAAATCACCTTCTCGGTGGATGGTGGACCCGTTCAGACCACCTGGCGATTCGATACCCTGCCGGGTGGCGCAAGTGACACAGCCTACCTGAATGACTTTTATCTAGTCCCACCTACATGTGGAGACTATGATTGCCGTGACTACTATATTGACCTGGGCTTTATTCCCGATTCGCAGTTTGTGTTTCCGATGAGTGGCGGCCAACATACAGTGCTGGTGACGGTGAGCGACTACGCCGGCAGCTCAGCCAGCCAAACATTCACATACAACGTAATCGGTCCACCGCCTGGCACGCTTGTCTGGCAGGATGATTTCGAAACCGACCTGGGATGGGTGCCAAACCCCAATGGGACGGACACGGCAACATCCGGACAGTGGGAACGAGGCGACCCCGAAGGGACTACCTCCGGTGGACCCAAGCAGCTAGGCACCACACCGAGCGGGCTGAACGACCTGGTGACAGGGCGCCTGGCGGGTGGTACTGCCAACAGCTATGATATCGATGGCGGCGTGACTTCCATCCGCTCACCGGGTATCGCACTGCCAGCAGCGAGCGAGCTGACCTTGTCATTCCGCTATTATCTGGCGCATGGGAGCAACTCGTCGAGTGCAGATATTCTGAGAGTGTCGGTGGTGGTCTCAGACACGCTGACGGTGTTTGAGGAAATCGGCGCAGCCAATAACGACGATGGAGCCTGGGCCATCGAAAATGTGAGTCTTAACTCTTTCGCCGGACAGATAGTGCATCTGTTGATCGAGGCAGCCGATAATTCCGGTGACAGCCTGGTGGAAGCAGCGATCGATAACGTGCTGATCGTAACCCCCGACCTCAACCAGGCACCCATTGCTAACCCACAGTTAGTAACCACACCAGAGGATACAGCCGTGAGCATCCTATTAACCGGTTCGGATCCAGACAGCGATCCGCTGACCTTTGCCATCGTCTCGAACCCGACCCACGGCAGCCTCAGCGGAACAGCACCCGACCTGACCTATACACCGTCGGCCAACTACCTTCGGACCTGACAGCTTTACCTTTCACGTGAACGATGGGCACGTCAGCTCAGAACCGGCGATGGTGAGTATTGAAGTGACTGCGCTAAACGACGCACCGGTGGCGAACCCGCAGAGCGTGTCTACGCCTGAAGACACGACCGTCGATATTCTGCTGACCAGCTCCGACCCGGATGGCGACCTGATCACCTACACCGTGCTCTCGAGCCCAACGCATGGCTTGCTTAGCGGGGAAGTGCCCGACCTGAGCTATACACCGGAAGCCAATTTTGTCGGACCTGACAGCATTGCATTTGTTGTAACGGATGGACAAGTCGACTCAGCACCGGCAACGGTGAGTATCGCAGTGACACCAGTAAACGATGCACCTGAAGCGAATGCGCAGACCCTATCCAGCGCTGAAGACACGCCCCTCGACATTCTATTGACCGGATCGGACATCGATGGCGATATCCTCACCTACGCCATCCTGATAAGCCCTACTCACGGCAGCCTCAGCGGGACAGCGCCAAACCTGACCTATACACCTGAGGAGAATTATTCCAGTAGCGACAGCTTCACCTTTAGCGTGAATGACGGACACGCCAGCTCGGAACCGGCGACGGTGAGCATTGAGCTGACTGCGGTAAACGACCCACCGGTGGCTAACCTTCTGTCGCTGTCCACCCCCGAAGACACTGCCCTCGAGCTCGTCCTGACTGGCTCGGACGTGGAAAGTGATACACTCACATTCACCATCATCTCGAGCCCGACTTACGGAATCCTGGAAGGTGTAGCGCCGAACTTGAGCTATACACCGGAGGCGAATACCAACGGTGCTGACAGCTTCACTTTCAGTGTGAATGACGGCCAGGTGAATTCGGAACCGGCGACAGTGAGCATCGATGTGATGCCGGTTAACGACACGCCGGTGGCTAACCCGCAGAGCGTATCGACGGTGGAGGACATGCCTCTCGACATCCTGCTGAGCGGATCGGACCTGGATGGTGATGCACTCAGCTTCATCCTCGTCTCGAACCCAGCCCATGGCACCCTGGGTGGGACGGTGCCCAACCTGATCTATACACCCGTGAATGGGTATGGTGGCTTAGATTATGTATCCTTCGTCGTGAATGATGGCCAGGTCAACTCGGAGCTTGGGGTGGTGACTATCCATGTGACGCCAAATGACGCACCGGTGGCAAACCCGCAATCTGTGTCGACAGCTGCCGAAAAGCTGCTTAACATTGTGCTGACGGGTTGGGATTTAAATGGCGATCCACTTACCTACCGCGTGGTATCCGGCCCAGAACACGGCACCCTCACAGGGACAGCCCCGAACCTGATATACATACCTGCGACAGGATACAGCGGCATGGATAGCTTCGCCTTCGTGGTGAACGACGGTGTGCTGGATTCCACGGCTGCAACGGTCAGTATCCAGATCAACCAGCTGATTTATGTGCCGATTATCTTAAGGTAGTCGATCATCAAGCTGGAGCTCCTTCGAAGAAATCTTCAAGGAGTGTATACAAAGTGATTTCGTCAGGTATGACAGCCACGAGACTATGGTTGATGATTCATGGCTGGATTTGCCTGCCCTCTAGCTTGCGGGAGGGCGAACGACCTGCCCCGTCCGCTCATAGTGCTCGAATACAGGAAGGTAGCGTTCAACCATGCCCACCAGCTGCCCTGGTTCGTAACGGGCGACCCAGTTGATTTTCCAGAGCATGCGCCCGATTTGGAACGGCTGGATGGGCTCATCCGGCCAGGCCAGATGAGCTTCATACCCACGACGAAACGCCGCCAACAGCCCGGTGTACTGTTCCCCATCTGTAGCCTCGTGCAGGTCGAGCATCGCCATGGCGAGATCGTGAGATCGGAATCCCCAAATTGTGTCTTCAAAGTCAAGGGGATGTAACACCCCCCGATAGAGCTTAATGTTGTCGTGCCATAAATCGCAGTGAATGATACGCAGGTCGGAGCGATCCATCGCCGTGTAAGCTGACTCCACATGCTGGTGCATGCGCTCCAGCAGATCCTGCAGGTGGGAAGGCAGGGTGATCCCCCTCCCTTCGCCAGGTTGATGCGCTGCGAATGCCGTTCCTTGACCAGGGATGATCAGGTTTGGCTCGCCCCTGGATAACCAGTGCTCAAACCGTCGGGTGGTGAACCCGAGGGGAGGAACCCACACCGCACCATGGTGATGGAGCTTGGCAAACAGCCCGCCCATCTTCTCCAGGTTGAGCGGCGATAGGTAATGCCCCAGCAAGCGGCCTGGCACCCAGCTCATCAGGGAAGTGTTCCAGACCTGGGGAACCCCAGGTGCGCTGAGCGGTAGTACAACTTCTCCCGAGCGCGCCGGCAGGATGCGCGGCACTGGGATATCCGTGTCACCTCCAAGAGCGGCAAGCCAGAGTGCTTCTGACTGCAGATCCTCAAATGTACGCCAGCCGGGGGCAGCGAGCCGGAGTATGAAACGCTCTCCGGAGGCTGTGGTCACCCGGTAGAGCAGGTTGGTGAAAAAACCATGATAGGAAATCTGAGGGGATTTGAGGTCATAGATAGGACAGGGCAATAACAGCCAACGCTCGCAGTCGGCGGAACTTGCCTCGCTTGGAGATATCGCTGTATGCCTGCATTCGCTAACACACCAGGCTAATCTGATAGAGCCGCAGACCAGCTATCCAAAACAGGCAGCTCCAGCCTTTTCATGCTGATCCCACGGGCTTTCGATACAGGGTATCCTTTTTGACAATTTGGAAACCGCAGTTTTCATACAAGCGAACAACATTGCTGGTACTGTCGCTATCCGCAACCAGAGCTGACTCGGTCATGCCGGCAGCTTTTTGGGCTTGAAGACTTCGAGAAATCAACGCCCGCGCCAGGCCGCGGCGCCGCCAGGATCGATCGACGCCAATGCCTTCGGTGTAACCGCGTTGACGATTGAATTGCTTATTCTCAGCATGATGGATAAACGTCAATACCGTACCAACCACCTGGTTGGAAGCAACGTCCCAGGCAACCTGCCAGAGGTCGGGTTGAAAGTGGGGACTGGTCAGCCAATCCTGGTAATCATCCTGGGTTGGTTTTTGATACCCCCATTCGTCCTGGCTAGTCTCGTCTACTAACGTCCAGATGGCAGGATAATGGTCTGGAATAACGGTGCGAATCTCTACCTCATCAGGCAGTGGAAATTCAGGAATATCATCCAGTGTTGGTCGCACCATTTCAAAGAAGAAGCGCGCTGGCTTATAGCCGGAACGCTCCAGCATGATGGCAGTACCTTTTTGAAATTGGGTGACGTTTACCTGAAAATACTTGGCAATCTTTGTCGAATGACTCGCTGCGATCTCACCAAGTCGATTCTCCATCCAAAGCAACATACTTGACCCAATACCCTTTCGCCGCCATTCCGGAATAAGAAAGCCATTATGTACATATAACCGTCCTGATGAAGTATCATCCTGCCACCAGCCGCGAGAATAACCGACCATTTCACCTGAGACGTCAGCAATGATCATATCTTTATAAGGGTCACAGTTGCTGAGGCGCTGATATGCTTTCGCAATATCCTCCGCGGTAACTTCACGCATCATCTGGTCTGCGCGTTCACTATCCATCAAGACAGACGCGATTTTAGAGTAGTCGTTCAGCCCTTGAAAGTGGCGAAAATTCAAACCAGGGATAGCTGGTACATTGATTAAATTGATCAAGCTTGCCTCCGAGATGTATCAGTATTGATATCTTCTTATAATAGTCTTCCCGTGTTGATGGGAAGCATATCGATATTTACAGGACTATACCATATCCAATCTTGAACGTTCGTTAGTGCCCATTGGATGAGGATGGGAATGGCATGATGGGCTGATGGGGGGTCGATATATAAATTCTGCATCAGATGTTTCCTTGGCAGCAAGACGGTACCTTTCCTGCCTTTAAACCTGTATCTTTATGGTTAAATTTCTGCCTGGGTGCGATGGCGCTATTGATTTGCACAGACCCACATTGTATTCAATCTCAATGCTACCTCTTTATCGCCCTGAGGCACATGAAACCCGGACTGCGGATTAATTCTTCATATTCCTCGGGGTCTTTCTCCTGAAATTCCTGCGTGGGGAGAGGTTCCAGGACCTGGTCCAGGGAGAAGCCGGCTTTTAGCAACGGGTTGATCACCTCACTCAACGAGCGCCGGTAGGAGGGCACGCTGACCGGCTTGCCGAACCCCCGCCAGGTGTATTCCACAAGCTCGACGGCGAAATAATTGCTCGTCTCGCGATGGTCATCATATTTCGCATATGGATGCTCCATCGAAAATACCAGGCAGCCTCCGGGTTTCAAGATGCGATGGAACTCGCCAAAGGCAGACAGCCAATCTTTCACATAATCCATCACCAGCGGGCAGACGATGACATCGAACGAAGCCTCTGCCAGGAAATCCAGGGGGGCTTCAAGGTCCGCCAGGCGTACCTCGACTGTGTCTCCTAAACGCTCCTGGGCTAACCTGACCATCTTCGGGTTGGCATCAATCGCCAGTACCTGTGCCCCGTGAGCCGACAACCATTCAGCATAAGCGCCCGGTCCACAGCCTGCGTCCAGCATACGTTTACCAATTACATCGGGTAAAAGAGACAGCGTAGCTGGCCTTTCGTAATAGGCGTTGTGTGGCTTGGTATCCACCATGGCGGCATATGCTTCCGCCAGCTCATCATAAGCATCCTGTGCCACTGGCCTGGATTTTTGGGATGGCATCGTGTTTAACTCCTCCTATTCTGGAGGTTAATTATGCCACGAGTGTGCCTTAAAATACCCAAACCAGGTGTTGGGTTTCGAGTCCAACTTGAATGAAGGGCAATATCAAGGAGGAGAAGCCTGTCCACGAATAAAGCAGCTGGTCTGGTTCCGGGCGGAATAATACCGTCCTCAGCGCAACAAACTCTACAAATTTTGGAGGCCGAACATTCGATAAGGATTTTCGATCAATAAACTCGCATACAATTCCACCATTAACCGCGCATCAAATAAGCGGACTGTTGCAAGCCCGACCCTTGTGCTGGCGATAAGGCCAAGCCTTTCAGCTTCATCCTGGACAATTAGGAAATCGCCCCATACACCTTTACATCCAATCAACCACTTATCAGGTGGATAAACTTCCAATAATTCCTTGGGTGTTTCCCATTGCATGAGTTTGCGGATATCTTCAGGTAGCGACACCTGTTCTTCAGCAAGGTGCAAAGCTGAACATCGATCCATTTGTACACCGAGAAGGAGAATCTTGCCACCCGCATTCACCAACGGCTTGAAACTCTGGCAAAAGATATCAGCATCTTTACCCCAGGCAGACACCGAATGAACTGGGTGGTACCACCGTACAACTTCCGGGTGCCGGCGAAAGGAATCAGCAATGACTCCCATGCCACTTGGAGTTCTGAGATCATCGAAGGGAATGCGTCTAATTTTCCAGCTTACCCCTTTGGCGATATCTTGTTCGGTCAGCTCAAGGGGTGGACTAACCAGGTATGTCGACATTACGATCGTACCAGTACGACCTACAGTTGCAAATAGAGCTTCAAGGACAGTTTCTGCGCCACCCTCCACAAAACCGAACCTACCCAACGAGCTGTGAACGCCGACTACACTACCTGAATGGATACCGAGGCGTCGCAGACCGGCTTTGATATCTTCTCTGGTAATGGATGCAGTATTCCCAATCATTAATATTAATCGCCTTAGAGTAAAACCAGCTGTTATCCTTGCTGATAATGGCTCAAAGCATAAGCCTATTGAACCACCTTGATGGTGGTTACCTTACCAGTTTCGACCTGGGACTGTGACATAATCATATCGTACACCTCAGATGGATAGTTCGTCAATATGAGCTGAGAAGTTCTAATTGGGTATGAATGAGCTTTGTCGCTGAGGACAAAACTATTTTCACCCATGGGTGTTAGAACTAGTATATCCAGGAAAATTGGGTGCTGGAAACCGAAGGATATGCCCGGAACCCCGATCAACTTACTGGTGAGGAATTTGGGGAGGAAGGAGTCGTTGACTTACCTATAATGGTTATTGGTGGGAAACAAAACTGAATCATGCCTGTACTCCCATAATCTTACCAATCATCAATCATTCGAAATAACACGTACCTGACCAAATGGAGGATTTAGAATGAAACTTAGCACGTTTATGCTCATCGCTGCGATTGTGGCGTTTATTTTCGGTTTGGGATTCATCCTGGCACCCGAGGCGTCGTTAAAACCTTATGGGACCACAACGGATGTGACTGGTCTATTCTTAGGCCGTTACCTGGGTGCTTCACTGCTTGGCATCGCCTTTCTGACCTGGGTCACACGGAATGCACCTGCCTCAGCCACTCGCAAGGCCGTGCTGTCCGCCCTCTTCGTTACCATGGTGCTGGGCTTCCTGGTAGCCTTGTATGATAAGTTCGCTGGAGGTGGAAATAATCTCATCTGGTTAAATGTGGTCATCTATCTGCTGCTGGCAATCGGTTTCGGGTATTTTGCGTTCATGAAGAACGAATAAGCAGTAAAATCAATAAATCACCCTTCCCGCCGATAAGGTCTCGGCGGGAAGGTTTTTTTACTAGTGGAGACAGTGGTTGTAACCGCACCTGAGAAAATCACGAAGACAGCCTGCACTGACTTTATACCAGGAAGAGATGCATTGGTTACAAATGTTTTCTGTCTACAATTTCATTTTGCTGTAATCGGCAAGTATAGCGATAACAACGGCACGAAAGCGCAAATCTGGTTGCTGACAGGGGAGAGGGTACCGGATGAATCGTAAGCCTGCACGACATAGCAATAATTCACGCCCCGATTCAACAGGAGATCCGGCAAGTAGCTGCCTGAGGTCTCCCCGACCAGCTCATAAGAAGCGCCTGAATTCATGCTACGCAAGACCCTGTAACCGATCACTGCAGGTACGAGCGGTGGCACCCAGTGGATACCCAAGGCATTGACCAGATATTGTTTATCTTCGCCGACACTGGTAAGCCTGGGAGCAGGGATGGTCCCCAAAGCACCCGTGGCGATATCATTGGCGCTGTTGCCATTAAACCCGTCGCTAAAGACCTGGGCGTAGATGGGTTGCTCGCTCCCATTTGCGACAATATCGAAAGTTGTAGTCAGGGAGGTGTTGAAAGTGAAGTTAGTACCCGCAGGCAGGTCATTGCAACCGAGCTGAGTTCCGGTTGGTGGAACGCCGCTGTAGAAGCACACGCTGATTGGGAGGGCTGCGTTGCTGGATGCTTCGCCGCGTCCCAGGTTGCTTAGTGTAGCAGTAACGACCACGGTATCACCAGAAGGTGCATGCAGAGCCGATAGGGCCAGGGTTGGATCCAAAGCCAGGTCGGCAACTGAAGAAACGTTGAAACTCTCTACGCTGTCGTTTCCAGCGGTGATGGATAGAGATGGGCTGGTAGAGACAGGAGCATCGGTTGCATTTTTAAGCTCGACATTCTGACCAGCCATGATCGTTGAGCGGTTGACATTCAGGACCATGGCATCTCCAGATACCGGATTGATGGTAAATGACTGCTGCCAATGGTTAACGGGTGCATCGGTCATATACAGGGGTGAAGAATATCCCCCAGCCATAAGACCCTGCGATAAAGCCAATTGACCAAGCTCCGCATTGGTACCCGGCATACCGAAACGCCGGAAGAGCAATAGCCTTTCACCGGTATTGCTGATTTGAAGAACGGGTTTTTCAGCGAAAATTGCCTGGTCACCATCATTCACCGGCGCCCCAGTCCAAAAAGTATCCACATTGGCATCGGCACTCCACAGGATGGAGCGGTTACCCACCCCGGTGTTGGTGACACCATCGCCATCCACGCCTCGCACCAGGAACGCCATATGTGCCAGCCCGGTTTGGGAGTCAAAACTCAGGCTGGGTGATTCTGCTCCATCAGGTAGCTGGCTGGTCAGGTCAAAGGTTGGGGATGACCATCCACCATTGGCATTCCAACGTGCCACTGACAAGCCGGCGGTCGCTGTTGGTCGTGGCATCTCCATCCAGGTCGACGGTCCAGGCGACTGCTCGCTCTGAAGTGCCCTGCTGTGATATAAAACGGGCTGCGCTTGGCTGGACATTCAATGCATCTCCCCCGGATGGATTACCGTTCAGCAAATTGATCGTGTCCCAGGTGTTCATTGCAGGGTTCCATTCGGTGACCGCAATGCGCATCTTCTGAGGGGTGCTGGTTGAGCCACCCGTATTTTCCACCCATGCAAGCGTGGCGCCGCTGGGGTCGCCAGAGATTGAAGCCCTTCCATCGGGAACCGTATTGTTGGTCAATTGTGTAGGCGTGTTCCATGCTATCCCGTTCCAGGTGGTATAGAATATTTCCTGGGCTTGCATATAGGCGTTAATATCTGCCCCCATGGTTTGTTCTTGAGCCAGGGTCAGGTTCGTCTCGGTCCAGGCTACGATGGGGGTATTATCCGGTCCAGTAAATGCCGCCACAGGATCCTGTACGGCGTGGTTACCAGCGGTCAGGAAGGATGGTGCTTGCCAGGTTTGAGTGCTGGCATCCCAGAAGCTGGCTGCCACTTTGGGAGTAGGCTGCTGCTGGTCAGGCGTCGTATCCACAATATACACTGAAAGAGCGTCTCCCGTGGGGCTGGAGGCAGCGGACGGAGAAGCCATCATGCGCGGAGGCGAGATTACCGCATTGGGATCAATGGCTTTGATGGCTTGCGCAAGGGCGGTACAACCGTCTGGATCGGAATAATCAACCAGGGTATATGTCCCAATATTCCAGGTCTGCTTCCAGAACAATAGGTTCACCCGCGCCCAGGCAGAAAGGGTAACCGATAGGGAGAAACAGGGAGTATCCAACCAAACCATATCCGGGTGACTCGGATCGTTGCTATCAATGCGTAACGGCAGTCCAAAACCCACCGAAGCCTTAGCATCTGCTCCAGCCGAAGCGACCCCCAGCAAAATATCAACCCAAATGCTGATCGTCAGGCTGGGAGTAATCTGGGTTACCAGGGTGGTATTCAGGTTAGGTTGGAACGGATAAATAGTGCCAGAGATGGACAATGATCCATCCAGGCCGACACTGACACTGGCATTGACAGAAACGATGCCCCAGAAAGAAGCGATGACACCGCTAAATAACGGGGTTTCGAAACTATCCTGCCACAGGGTGGCAGGTCCAAAGGCGATATTCGAGTTTAATGGATCGCTCGGGTCGATATCCGTGGTATTTCCACCCGATTTCAGATAGATCGAGCTGGCTATTAAATACCGTGATACTGAAAAGTTTAGCCAAGGCCTGGGCTTGCATGACCTGAATATGGATCACGCCGTCCAGGGTAATATTGCCCGATAGATTTAGCCCCGCCGAGAACTCATTGGTAAGCGTTCCGACAAGGGGTAAGCTTGGAGGCGGGTCAGGATAGATGAAAGGAAGCAACCCCCCCACATTGACCAGGGTGCCCTGGAAATTATATCGATGTTGGCTGCTATCCCAGGTGGTGGCAGCTCCAGGCTGCATGATGGAATCTTTCATCGGATCCGCCATCACCCGAATTTTATACTGGCTCGGACATTGGCGCTCACCTGCGACGACCGGGGAGACAATCAATTTGGAGTCACCTGCCGGTAAATTGCCGACATCATAGGACAGACCATAGTTGCTGCCCGGATCGGACGAGCTGCCAATCGACGTAATCGTGCCATTCGGAAGCTTTACATGATATTGCACTTCCTCGACAGTGGATCCACTTGTGATCTGCAGGTATGAGCTGAAGGGCACTGGCAGGCTTACGCCACTGAGATAGATACCAAAGTCATAATCACGCGGGGTCGAATTCCATATATTGGATAGGTCGAAATTAAAAGGCAGATATTGGACTTGATACAAAAAGTTGGTTGATGTGGCGGTGTTATGCACCGCAGAGACTTGTGCAGCGAAATTACCGATACATCGCTGACCCGTTACCGGATCAGTTTGCATGGTTAACCCTGAAGCAAGACTGACTTCAGCGGAAGCACCTGGATTGACAACCACCAGAGAAGGCATAACCAGCTGATCCAAACTTCCGGTTACCGCAACCTGGTATATCCCGGGGGCTACATTGGGAATATCAAATGCGCCATTACCGCCAATCGCTCCGCTGTAAAGGATATTCCCTCCCCGGTCCAACAGGTTTGCCGATGCGCTTAGTGCCCCAGGCTTAGCAACCTTCCCAGACGGGCCAGCGGCCATCAGGGCCACTGGAATTGAACCAGAAACACTGCCATTCGGGGCAGGATCCAGGGTGAAATCCTGGCATGCGAATTCGGCGATATCAATACCGGTCAATGCTGCACACACCTTTGCAGGACCGGTATCCAGGGTGTGGGGCACACCCGTGTTTGCCTGATAAGCCAGGCTGGCATCGCGATCAACCACGGCCGCAGTATAGGTAGTATCAGATATCACCCAGCTGACCCTGACCCCGGTATACGTGGCGGCGGGTACATTGCCTGATACAGTGATGTTCTGCCCGACGTAGCCATGATTCACGCTGAGATGGATGGTTGGTTTTGGGCCATTCGTCGGGGCAGGCACTGCAGAATCAGTGGCAAGGTTGGACAGGGTATTTAATTCAACTGGCTGTCTGGCTGAGGTGTGGTTTACTGGAACCAGGCTCACCATGAATACTAGAATCAAAATTACGTGTAAAATTTTCTTGCTGTTCATCTGGAAGTTCCTCCACTTTTTAATCCTATCTGGCACTTGGTTAGATAAATTAATGCCCTCCACAGCGTGATGGAAGCATGGAGAGGAGGATGGTATTATTTTATATTCGAACCAATCGTATGTTGCTGAGAGATCAGTTAACGCAGCATGAGTATATTGAGGAAAGTTTAATTTAAATCCCATAACCTTGCAGGTTTACCGGTATCCTCAAGCTCCTTTTTTACGCTTGGGCATCTCACGCAAAATGGATCAACCCAACCAATCGACCAGTCTCGAGGAGTAGCCATGGCTTGCGGTCATTGGGTTGGATGGATGACCGTGGAGTCAGCTAAGATTACGGTTTTCGGGGGTCAGCACCATGATCGGGATCATGCGCGGTTTTGCCAGCTGTTGGTAACGTGGAAATCCGATGTAAGTTTCCACGCCATAGCGCCAATACCGGTCATATTCTTCACCCGTGGCTTCGTGGGCAACATAGGTATCCACTCGACCGGTGATTGAACAGGAGGCACGAGGGTGAGCCTTGAGGTTGAAATACCAGGCTGGGTGATGCTGGCTGCCAAAATTAGACGCAATGATGGCAAAAACGCCCGGGTAATTAGGATCGCGGATGAAGGCGAGCGGTAAGGTGCGAGGTAACCCACTTCTGGCTCCGGTGGTGGTGAGTAGGACCACCGGCAAGCCGGTCAGGATGGTTGACAAGGTTATGCGTCCATGGGTCAATTTGAGGAAAATCTTATCGGAATGAAGGGCAGCGCGGGAAAACAGCCAGGTTCCGAAGCGGGAGGCGGCTATCTTCTGCATAAAGGAATGAAAAGGAGAGCGGTGCTTTTCTCAGCCATTGCTATCGATGCCCAAATGTCTTGTCGAGAGCTGTTGAATTATAACCAGACAGATTCGAATACCAATAGTAACGCTACACCCATCACGGGTACATCATGCCTCAGGCATAAACAAAAACCTCACAGGCTTTTGTTCATCTCATTTTTTCGGTGAGGAAGCGTTCTTCCGGTTGGCAAACGCAAAAATCAAGACCCCGGCAACGATCGCGATGCCACCATAGACCGCCCATTGACTCTGACCCGTCATAAAACTACCAGGCAGGACGTTGATCCCTTGTAAGAACCAGACGAAACCTACAAGAATTAACAAAACCGCGAAGAGTTTCAACAAGATTCTCATCTCATCCAGCTATAAGGCAAGTTCTTTACCGTTATTTCGGAAAGGGGCGACCAATGGCGAGGGCTTGCAGCAGCTCGGGTTCAAATTCCATATATTTTTCGTCAGGGACTGCGCCGAGTGCATCGAGAGTCTTGCTGAAGAAATTACGGGCCGTGCAGGCTAAAACCACGTCCAGGATTTCTTCATCCGAAAGGCCGTACCCGCGTAATTCATTAAAATCATTTTCGCTCATCTGAGTTGCTTGCGTGCTGATTTTCTGAGCAAAAGCCATGATCGCCACTTCTTCGTCTGTGAGACCAGCGTTGCGGAAATCCTTAACGATCGCCGCCAGCTCGTCTGCACTGAAGAAATTTTTACGGAGCAACGCTCCGTGGGCAAGCATTCAGTAGGTGCATTTAAGCGCCATGGCGGTGGCAAACGTCACCAGCTCATAGCGGCGCAGTCGCATTTTGGATCGGACGGCACCGATGAGTTTCTTCCAGGCATCGTAAACCTCGGGGTGTAAACTAAATGCCTGGGTGTAGTTTGGCACGTAGCCATTGGCTTTCCCTTCGGCCTGATAGAGTTCCTGTAGCAGGCCTTCGGCCTGGTCTTCTGATATTGTCTTGATGAATGCCATAACTTTCCTCCCGTGTAGAAACACTTAAATTAAACTCTCAAAATACTACGACCATGCTTATCCGGAATAATTCTGGACAAGAATGGTTATATTATACTGCAGGGTTCCACTCTTGTAGCTGAGCGTTGGGTGAATAAAAAGACCTCACGGAGAAGCAAACACGTGAGGCTTGATGCACATATGCATCATGGATGAGCGCAGTTTTACCTATACCCTATCAGCGCAGCACCACAGGCATAAAGAAAGTATATGTCAGCTGGCTCAGGTGCCAATCAGGGTCTTTTAGGGATAGGAAGACCTGCAGCGGGACATTTGGATCTGGATAGTTGCCTGGGACATTCAAGCGATTGTAATCGAGGGATAAACCATCATTCCCGCCATATTGGCCCGGATCGGCGAGATTTACCAGGTCAAGCAACGACGTAGGAATATCTCCACTTAGTTTGTTGTTTTGCAACCAAAGTAACCTTAGTGGAGCAAGGTTGCCTATCTCAGAGGGGATGTTACCACTCAGCCGGTTTTGCCCCAAATTTAAGCTCTCCAGGTTGGTCAGGCTACCCAGCTCGGATGGGATGCTGCCGCTCAGCTGGTTCGTGTATAGAGACAACGCTGTCAGGTTGGACAGTGTACCCAGCTCGGGTGGAATGCTGCCACTTAAAAAGTTAGCGCCCAAATATAAGCCAGTGAGGTTGGTAAGTTCACTCAGTTCAGGGGGAATACTGCCAGTCAGTCCATTCCCATAAAGCAATAATTCTTGAAGGTTTGTCAGATTAGACAAGGCGAGTGGAATGGCTCCGGTTAATCCATTCCAACTTAAGGCCAAATATGTGAGCTTGGTCAGGTCACCCAGCTCGGGCGGGATAATTCCACTCAGCTGGTTAGAATGCATATTTAATTTCGTCAGGCTGGTTAGATTGCCCAGCTGGGGTGGAATGCTACCGCTTATTGGTTACTGCTTAACATCAGCTCAGTTACGTGACCAGTCACTCACAGTCATCCCATACCAGTTACTGGGAGTGGACGTCACCAACCAGTTGGAGTGGTCCGTCCAACCAGGTCCATTGGTGCTGTTGTACAGGGCCACCAGGGCCTCGCATTCGATCTGGGGGATCTCGGTGACGGAGGTACAGGAAAAATCGGGGTTGGCTAACCCGGGTACTGTAGAGACCAAAACAATAACAAGTGCAAGACATACATGCATTATGCGTTGCATCAGGCACCTCCGTTAAAGATCAAGCAATATGAATTATCCATCAGCGCTGCGCCAATGGAAGGAAAAACCTAACCGGGATACCGAACAGTCCAAACTCGGTGAGGTGACAGACTGGCAGGGCGAGTGTGTTCCCAACCAGGTCACGTGTGTACACTCCGTCCGGGCAGGTGGTAATGGTATCCACCCACGCACTGGTGGGGATATCGAAATAGTACATTCCAAGATTATCTTCACTCCCATAGAAATCGGTATCCGTATAGGAAAGGGTCACCGTGATGGGCAGGCTGAAGTCTGTGACCGGGCTACCGTTCGCCTCCTCGGCGGTCAGTAGGAAGCTGTTATAGGCGAATGCCAGGTATGGTGCACGCCGGCTGGGCATGGAGCGAGGGATATAGGTGAGGATGGTATCCGTGACCACAGCTCCTTCTGGGAAGATGATGTTCGTCTTGCCATCCAGTGAGATGAGCTCCCCACCCCCGGCGCTGACCGTCTGGGTGAAGCCCTGGTACAGCTGCCAGTCGGGGTCCTTCTGGCTGAGATAGACTTGCAGGGGGTCAGCAGGATCCGGGTAGTTTGTAGGGATGCTGAGCAGGTTATAATCCAAGACCAATCCTTGCTGCCAAAAGCATCGATCAGAATCACAAATATTTCCTAGGTTAACAAAACTAGCCGGGACTTCGCCCACCAAACGATTATCTTGTAAGTTAAGCGAGTACAAACCTACAAGATTTCCCAATTCAAACGGGATACTACCACTCACTTGGTTACTGGAAAGATCCAACTGATATAGATTGCTCAAGGTACCCAGCTCAGCCGGTATGCTACCACTCAATTGGTTATGATTAAGATCCAAACTATTCAAGCCTGCGATGGTACCCAGTTCAGCTGGGATGTTGCTGCTCAACTGGTTGTTTTTCAACGACATATGACTCAGGTAAGTCATGTTGCCTAATTCGAGCGGGATACCACCACTTAATTGGTTGTTACCCAGGTCCAACACCCACAGATGGGTAAGATTGCCAAGTTCAACGGGGATATTGCCGCTCAATTGATTCGAGCTAAGGTTTAGCTCAGATAGGCTGGTAAGGTTGCTTAATTCGGGTGGGATACTGCCGTTCAAATGATTGTTATACAATGAGAAATATAATATGCCTGTCAAATTTCCCAGCTCAGGTGGGATGCTGCCACTTAGTTGGTTGTTATTAAGAAACAGAGACCCTAATGGAAGATTTCCCAGCTCCGGTGGGATGTTACCATTCAATTGGTTATTTTCAAGATGTAAATTCCATAGATTGGTAAGATGGCCAATTTCACGCGGGATGCTACCACTCAATTGGTTGGAGTTAAGATACATCCCGTTAAGATTGGTTAGATTCCCCAACTCTGGTGGGATGCTGCCGCTTAATTGGTTATCGTCAAGATCCATATCTGTGAGATTGGTAAAATTACCCAGCTGAGGTGGGATGCTGCCACTCAATTGGTTGCCCGAAAGAGCCATAACTGTCAGGTTGGTAAGATTGCCTAATTCGAGCGGGATGCTGCCACTCAATTTATTGTAGGCGAGGTTTAACCATGTCAAATTGGTAAGATTTCCAAGCTCAGGAGGGAGGCTGCCACTAAACTGGTTGTTCGATAAGTCAAACCGTGATAAATTACTAAGATTGCCCATCTCAAGAGGGATATTACCGCTCAATTGGTTGTAAGAGAGGTCAATATGCCGCAGCTCGATCAGATTCCCCAATGAGGAAGGGATGGCACCGGTTAATTGGTTAGAGCCAAGGCGCAGCTGTGTAAGATGGGTAATATTGCCAAGCTCATCCGGGATGCTGCCGGTCAAACGGTCATCCCGGAGGTCAAGAATGCTTATCCCGGTAAGGTTACCTAATTCACGAGGGATACTGCCGCTTAATTGATTGTCGGAAAGGTCTAACTTATGCAGGCGAGGAAGATTGCTGAGCTCAGAGGGGAGGCTGCCATCCAGCCAGTTGCCGCCCAATGAGAGACCTGTTACATGACCGGAGGTGACCGTCACTCCATACCATTCACTGGGATTGTAGGTCACCAGCCAGTTTTCTTTAGATGACCACCCAGATCCATTGGTACTTACATAGAGCCTCCCCAGTGCCTCACATTCGAGCTGTGGTATCTCGGTGACATTGTTACATAAAGACTCACCAGCAGCAAAAACTGGTACGGCGCTGGTCAGCATGAGAATAATTAGCATGGCTATATAGATTAAGCTTTTCATGGATCCCCTCCTGGACGTGTAATATTTCTCATCCAAAATCGAGCTGTATCTCAGCTGTTGTTAGTCCTAAAAAACCCAATTTTCATAAAAACATCGAATTCCACGAAAATACCTCACATGGATCGGAGACTTGTGAGGTTGTCATATCATCGACAGCCTTACCGACCTACCACCGGTATGAAAATAAGCATGGGTGTGCCAAATACACCAAACTCCGTGAGGTGGCACAGCGGCAGGGCAAGCAGGTTCGCATCAGGATCACGCGTATACTCACCAGCCTCACAGGTGGTCACAGCATCTGCCCAGCCAGTAGCTGCGTCATCCCAATAGTACAAGCTGAGCATATTCTCAGGGATGTCAGTAACATCGCTATTGGTATAGGTGAGAGTAGCAGTCAGCGGTTGGTTGAAAGTTGTGACCGGGTTGCTGAAGGAGTCTATTGCGCTCAGATCGAAGCTGTTATGGATAAAAGGATGAACCCCAAAATTGGTATGAGGTGCTGGTTGAGGCATAAAGGTGAAAGTTGTATTCCCAATTAGTGCATTGGCGGGGATGAGAAAATGGGTCCTGCCATCCAGCGAAATGAGCTCACCTCCGCCAGTACCGATCATTTGCTCAAAGCCTTGATATAGGTGCCAGTCGGGATCCTTCTGACTGAGGAAGACCTGCAAAGGATCTGCGGGATCAGGATAGTTGAGTGGGACGTTTAGCAGGTTGTAATCCAAGTTTAAGTTATGTATATCATAACATCCACCCTTATCACAATATCCCAGGTTAATAAAGGTGTCTGGGATATCCCCCGTAAACCGATTTTCCTGCAGCAACAGTGTACCCAGGCCGAGATAACCTATCTCAACTGGAATGGAACCGCTCAGCTGATTCCTGCTGAGATCCAAGCCCCGAAGACCACCCAGACTACAAAGCTCGACCGGAATACCACCGCTCAGCTGATTCCCGCTGAGATCCAAGTACCCAAGACTATCAAGACCACCAAACTCAACTGGAATGCTGCCTGTAAAACCGTTCCCACTAAGATTCATCCACGACAGATTGGCAAGATTGCTCAGCTCATTTGGGAGGCTGCCGCTTAATTGATTATTGGATAGAGTCATATCTCGAAGGTAGGTAGCACTGCCCAGTTCGGGCGGGATGCTGCCACTCAACTGGTTATTATCCATATATAACTCCCACAGGCTGGTAAGATTGCCTAATTCAGCCGGTATATTGCCGTTTAATTGGTTGCGGGAAAGATCCAACTCATATAGTTTAGTAAGATTGCCTAGTTCGGCTGGGATTTTACCGCTCAATTGGTTGCCGGAAAGAAGCAACCATTCCAAATTGGTAAGATTGCCCAGCTCAGGTGGGATACTGCCGCTTAATAGGTTATTGTAGATATACAACCGTCTCAGGTAGAAAAGATTGCCCAATTCAGCCGGGAGGCTGCCTGATAATTGGTTATCATCTAGGATAAGCAACAGCAGGTCGGTCAGATTGCCCAGCTCCCGTGGGATGCTACCGGTCAATTGGTTGTGGTCCAAATATAACCCTGTCAGACTGGTAAGATTAGCCAATTCAGGCGGGATGCTCTCGCTTAATTGGTTACTCGAAAGATATAGGAGTGTCAGATTGGTAAGATTGCCAAGCTCAGCTGGAATGCTACCGCTTATAGTATTGTTGCCCAACCCCAAAGCTGTCAGCCAGGTAAGATTGCCCAATTCTGCCGGAAGGTGGCCATTCAAATTGTTTCCGGTTAAACCAATACTAGTGACATGCCCGGATACCACCGTCACCCCATCCCAATTGCTGGGAGATCGGCTAAAGAGCCAAAAAGTGTTATGGTACCACTCGGGACCATTGGTACTGTTATAAAGCGCTACCAGGGCTTCACACTCACCCTGAGGTATCTGCATGACACGGTCACACGAAAATTCAACGCCACATATTACCCCGGTCCGCTTCAAATCCAGGATGTTGCTCAACCAGGCTTGAAATAACGGATCTTCAGGCTCACACAAAGTAGTATATTTAAAATCAAAGGATTCTAAAGACAAGTTTATGAGACTGGCTGGTAAAGGACCGGTTAAATAAGGGTTTTCTCCAATATTGAGCACAGTAAGGGCGGTTAAATTCCCAAATTCAGCTGGTAGGGTACCGATAAATTGGTTGGCGAAAAGATTCAACGTAGATAGATTGGTTAAATTACCCAGTTCAGGCGGCAGGCTACCCCACAATCGGTTGTTGTAAAGATCCAACATAGACAGGCTGGTTAAGTTCCCTAGCTCAGGAGGAAGCTCACCCATCATGTTATTGGAGGATAAATAAATTGATTTTACGTGACCCGATTCCACTCCCACGTGATACCAGTTACTCGGGGTGTTGGTCACCAGCCAATTCATACTGTCTGTCCAGCCATAGGTGCTATTGTATAACGCCACCAGAGCCTCGCACTCGATCTGAGGTATCTCTGTGACCATTGTGCAATCGACAAATTTCTCCCCCTGACGGAAATGCCAATCAGGATCTTTCCAATTAAGAAAGACATGAAATGGATTATTCGAGTCCGGGTAATCAGGCGGGACATTCAAATGATTAAAATCCAAATCCAGTCCATTTTCCATACCAAATGACACATACAAACTTGTCAGGTTGATCATTGTACCTGGAACATCACCTTCAAATTGATTATCATTTAATCGTAATATTTGAAGCTGGGTTAAATTACCCAGCTCAGGTGGGAGGCTACCGCTTAATTGGTTATTATTCAGGTAGATAGAATTCAAGCTGGTAAGGTTTCCCAGTTCAAGGGGGAGGCTGCCGGTCAACTGGTTGTTTGAAAGATTCAACCAATACAGGTTTGTGAGATTACCAAATTCAGCTGGGATGCTGCCATTCAATTGGTTGCCTTCAAGGACCAACCATTCCAGGCTGGAAAGATTACCCAGCTCTGGTGGGATGCTGCCACTCAACTGGTTGTTGTTAAGAAAATAATTCGACAGGTGGGTAAGATTACCAAGCTCGGGCGGGATGGTGCCGCTCAAATTGTTGCTGCTTAAATAAAGGTTGGTCACATACCCCGAGGAAACTGACACTCCAAACCAATCGCTGGGCGTGTTGGTGAGCAGCCAGTTGTCGTGGTTCCCCCACATATCCCCAGTGGTGTTATTGTATAGCGCCACCAGGGCCTCGCACTCGATCTGTGGAATCTCGGTGACATCCGCGCAAGAAAATGAATTTATATCAGAAGCATTAACCCCATCTGTCTGCAGCGCAAATACGAATACCAAGCAGATTAATGCGATCATGACTGAGAATGATAAGTGAGGTATGCTTTTCATGGGTTCCCTCCTGAACGGTTATCCGGATACTCCCAGGCTCAAATACGAAACCGCTCAACCAGTAATGAAGCATTTCCCCCAAGAGCATGATGTGAAGTGTGTGTAATTCATTGTAGCAGAATTCTTGAAAAAATAATATTAGAGCCGAAATTTGAGCTCATCGGTAAAAATCTGTGGTTGAAACCGCACCTATGGAGTCCACGATGTAGGGGCGGGCATAGTGCAACTCTTTTTGGTCCCGCGCGACCCGCCCCTACAATGGGATGATTGCTATTGAGGAATTGGTTCAACCTTCCTGGGGTAATCATGTTCTAAAGAATAGCTACTGGCACAACATTAGGATAAATGTTGAGGAGAATAATAAGATCCAAAGCTTTTCCTTTAGCTGATTGCCGAGTGCAATAAGCTAATTGCTGCTGTTTTATGAGAAATCTTAAAGAATTGCGCAATTCCCTTAAACCCCTTGTAGATTAGAACATTTGTGCTATAATATTCTCAGAACCCCTGGCACGGGCAATGCGGAGCGAAAGCTCTGCTCACCTGTGCCACTATTTTTTTAACGCCATTGGGCAGCTCCGCTGTCTGCCCGGCTTGTACCGGCGTCCTCCCCTGCCAGGGAACAAGGCACTGCAACATCGTCATCCACCCGTGCCGGGGGTTCACTTCCTATGCGTTATCACGCTATTACTCACCCAACCCCCCTTTATCCCCCCTTCCCTTTCAGGGAATGGGGGAAAGATCCTGAAAAATGGATAGGCTTCGGGTCTACGCCCCTCGCCTATCCATTTTTCAGGTAAATCCGGAACCATATCGTATCCATAGAAAAGCGAATCATGGATGCTGAGTAGTTACCGTATATCTTTAGTACAGCTGTAATCTGCCACTCCAATGCCCAATCCCCGCCGCGCCTCCAAAGGCAACCTGAACACCCTAAAACACGGCTTTTACTCACGCCTGTTCCACGCCAGCGAGACCAGTGAGCTGAGTGATGCCCCAACTGCCAGCCTGGAGTACGAGATCAGCCTGCTCAGGGTGATGATCCGGCGCACGATGGAGCTGGCAGACGGCATCGATGACCTGCGCGAAGCTACACGCGTACTGGATGCACTGGGAGCGGCGGCGGGCAGGCTGGCCACCCTGCTGCGAGCGCAAAAAAGCCTGAGTGAAGGCCAATCGCCATTGGCAGACGAGATCTCTGTCGCCATCCAACAAGTGAACGCAGAGTTAAGGAATAAAAAATGATCACAAAGATTCCAAAACCCGGATATGTGAGTTCCCGTCCCACTCCACCCGGCATACCCAACCCGACTTGTCGGATCCTGCTGGAAGCCAAGGTAGTGCTTGACAAAGCCGAAAATCTGCACCGGGTGATCCGGCACCTGAGGAGCGCCACTCAGCGCTGCCCCACCTGCCCTGAGAGAGCGGAGTGCCCCACCATGCTTTATTTCGCCCAGGCAGTGGATACTGCCATGCGCGATCTGAGGCAGGAATGGGGATTGGACCAGGAATGATGACTGAGACCGAAATCACCCACAACAAGTTGATCGCAGAACAGCTCGGATATACCCTCGACCTGGTGCGATCTGAGCTGGCTGCAGTCCAGGCAGAGCAGGCTCACCAGGCCAAGATGGATGCATTGAGATTGACGACCCTTGAAGCCCAGGCCGCGGATTTTGAGAAACGCCTGCGCACGCTCAAAGAGAGTGCCACCCAATTTAAGCTGCTGGTCAGCTTGGCGGTGGGCGGCGGATTGCTCTCGCTGATCGAGTGGTCCGCAGTCTGATCCATCCATAATGACGGAAGGAACATGACACCATGCCCACTCGAAACTCGTCTTCCAAAAAATCCCGGTGTGGTCAGCCAGGCAACCTCAACGCCCTCAAGCACGGTTTCTACACCATCCATTTTTCCAATCATGACTTAGCCGGCGCCACCTCACCCGCTCCACTCGTCAATGGCTTACCTGCCTCAGGAATGACGAATGCATCTCCCTGCGTTCCTTCAACCAGGCAGGGTACTTCGCCATTCAGCAGCTCACGCGTGAATGGGGTCTCGATCAGGATTGATGCACTCAAGTGTTCAACATTCATTAAGGTCCGCGATGGATTTCGATTTTCCAAAAATGTTCCGCATTCTGCGCGATGTCTCTCGTTTTCCCGAGCTGAGTGGTATTCATCTTCGTTCCTACCAGCTTGCGGTCGCCCGTTCAATCGCCGCTTCAGTTATCGACAAGCTTGGCCTCACTTTCGTGGTCGTCTTCCCCAGGCAGTCAGGGAAGAACGAACTGCAGGCCCAGATCGAGACATACCTCTTGGCCATCTACTCACTAACCACCTCTGAGATCGTGAAGGTCTCACCCACCTGGAAACCGCAGTCGCTTAACGCCATGCGCCGGCTAGAGCGTGTGATCAGCCACAACCTTATCACCCGGGACCGATGGTTCAAATCTTCCGGCTACATCTACAAGGTTGGCACCGCTATGATCTACTTCCTCAGCGGGCAGCCTACCAGCTCGATCGTGGGAGCCACGGCCAGCCTGCTCCTGGAATGCGACGAAGCGCAAGACGTGGAGGTAGGTAAGTGGGATAAGGAGATCGCCCCCATGGCAGCCAGCACCAACGCTACCCGCATCTTTTGGGGCACAGCCTGGACTAGCAGAACGCTGCTCGCTCGTGAACTTAGAGCAGCTCGCATCGCAGAAGAAGGCGACCACGTGCAGCGCACCTGGGTGTTGAATGCAGATAATGTCGGTGCTGAAGTACCGGCCTATCGCAAATTCGTCGATGAGCAGGTAGCCAGGCTAGGCCGTAACAATCCCTTGATCCGCACCCAATACTATAGCGAGGAGATTGACGCCGAAGGTGGCATGTTTCCGCTTTCTCGTCGAGTGCTCATGCTTGGAGGGCATCCACGCAACGACTATCCCACGCCAGGCCAGGCTTACGTTTTTACCATCGACGTAGCCGGTGAAGACGAAGGCGCCTTCGAAGACATCACCCAGCTGGCCAACCCCAGGCGTGATAGCACCGTGGTAACCATCTTCGAGATCGTCTCACCAGCTCAGGAGGATATTCAGCGTAAGCCAATCTACAAGGTGGTAAGCAGGATAGCCTGGCAGGGTGTCAAACATTCAGCTCTGTATGCCACCATAATTGCCATGACTGACGCCTGGCATCCGGTCAAGGTGATCATCGATGCTACCGGTGTGGGGGCCGGTTTAGCCAGCTTCTTAGCCGACAAGCTTGGCACAAAGGTGCTCCCCTTCGAGTTTACTCCCGTCAGTAAAAGTGACCTTGGATGGTCGTTCATCTCCACCATCGAAAGCGGTCGTTACAAAGAATATTGCCCGATCGACAAGGTCATGGCAACTGAACTTGAATACTGCCAGTACACCATCGTTGAAGGACCAGGCAAACTCATGCGCTGGTCGGTGCCTGATGGCACCCGTGACATCTCCACCGGCGAGTTAGTCCATGACGACTATATCCTCTCAGCTGCACTGATCAGCTTGCTTGACGAGGAAACCTGGGGAATAGGTTACAGTCAGATCGTTGAGCAGCCAGACATTCTAAAGGAGTTGACATTTTGACCATCATACGCACCCTTGGCATTGACGTGTCCCATTGGGAGGGTCTTATCGACTGGCAGGTTGCATCTCAGTACGTGTGCTTTGTTTACTACAAAGCCACCGATGGCCTTTACTTCATCGATAGCCAGCTGGGTAACAACATGGATGGCTGCAACGATGCAGGCTTACCCCATGCAGCCTATCACTACCTACAGCCAGGTTACCCAGGTGACGTCCAGGCTGATCACTACCTGGACACCATCGAAGGCGGTAACTACAAGCGAGAGATCGTTGACTGTGAAGAGCCAGGCCTTACAGCAGCCATTATCATAGCCTTCTTAAACCGCTGCGAACTGCGCACCGCTCGCAAGCCAGCCATCTACACCAGCGCTGGCTTTTGGGACAGCCTCTATCCACACCCAGGTTGGCTGTACCAGTACCCCCTCATCATAGCTAACTACCGGCACGGCCTCAACCCAACACTTCCGGAGGGGGTCATCATCTGGGACATCTGGCAGAACACCGCTTACTTTTGGGTGCCAGGCTGTGATGAAATAGCAGATGGTAACTGGTTCAATGGACCGCTCGATGCAGCTCGAGCCTGGTTCGGTAACTACCGCCAACCCATCCCACTAGACAACAAATCTTTTCTACCCCTCGTTCTTCAAAGGTGATCAACTATGCTTAAGTCATTGCAAAAATTCTTGTTTCGGGATTTCCGATCTGCACCTGGTAATTCAACAAACTTTGCAGTAACCCCCAACCTGGCCAGTGATGATCACTGGCAGTCCATCAGTGGACGCAAGCACGATCGCAGCTGGTCCGAAATCCAGGAACTGTACACCGATGCACTAACAGCCTGGCGTAAGAACCCATTCGCCTGGCGCATCATTGCCACTACGGTTAACTATGTTGTAGGGACAGGCATCTCTTTCACCAGTCCCAACGCAGATATGGACGCCTTTATCAAGACCTTCTGGCTGCACAGAAAGAACCACATGGATTTTAGACTGTATCCGATGTGTGAAGAACTGGCCAGGTCCGGAGATTTATTTGTTCTATTGTTTCGAAACAACCTGGATGGAATGTCGTACATCAGGTTCGTAACTAAAGATCAAATCCTCAAGATCGAGACAGCTCCCAACGATTGGGAGACTGAGCTGGTTTACCACGAAGCCCCACCGGCCGGCGAGTACCAGCCTAGGAAGTGGCTGGCCCCTGATCATCCCGAGGCTGGCATGGCAGACGCCATCATGCTGCACTACTCGGTCAACAAACCCATGGGTGCACAGATGGGTGAAAGCGATTTGACCACGATTATTCCATGGCTGCTTCGGTATAGTCGTATGTTAGAGGACCGTGTCAGGCTACATTGGGCAGCCCGAGCATTTCTTGTATCTGGTCACGGTCCCGAGCAACAAGGTCGAGACTAAATCAGTGCAGTATGGTTCAGCTCCGGAGAGCGGTTCGATCATCGTCAAAGACGAAAGCGAGACTTGGGAGACCATCACCCCCAGCCTGCGTGGAGCAGATGCATCTCACGACATGAAAGCGGTCCGCAATATGATCGATGCAGGTTCTGGTTATCCTCCCCATTGGCGTGGTGAAGGTGGAGAAGTCAACGTCGCCACAGCCGAAGCCATGCAAGCCCCGCCAGAGAAGTTCCTGATAGAAAGACAGAAATATTTCGTCTGGATGTTGGAGGACATTTTAGCTCAGGCCTTCCTGCGAGCAGTTGAGATCGGTGCACAGCCAGCCCCAGCTGAGACTGACTACTCGAAGCTGTTCAATTGCGAGAGCCCCGACGTGACGTTGAGTGACAATGCTCAGCTCTCCACCGGCGCAAGCACCCTTGCCACTGGCTTCGCTACTCTGCAGAATACACTGCTTGGCAAGTCACCCACCATGCACCGACTGGCCACAGATTTGTTTTTCAAATTCGCAGGTGAGAACCTGGACGATGAAACCCTGGACAAGATCATCAGTGAAGCCAAAGCAGACCCGATCATGCCTGTGTTCATGCCAGGCCAGGAGGCTGCAGCTGACGCGCCTGCCAAGGGAGCGGGAGCGAGCGGGCCTGATCCTGCCAACCCTGACAAACCCAACCATCAACCATGATCATCTTTTTAGCAATCTTGTTGACCATCGGTGCCATCGCTCTCGTGGGCCTTTACTTCCTGTGTGTGATAGGCAGTCCAATCTGTAGGGTCATGCCATGAATTGTTTTTACTTCAAATATCCCTTGGTGTCCTTTGTTCCTTTGTGTTTATCATTTTGTTTTTCTTACTCTTGAAAGGAGAATAGCATGGATTTAGGTAATTTCAATCTCAACCCTCTCACTCTCGCACTACTCATTTTAGGCCTTGTCGAGTTCGTAAAAAAGTTCAAGGTGTCAGGTAACAAGCTGATCATCTTCTCGATGATCATCGGCATCGTGCTGGCTGTGGTCTACAAAGTCAGCGCCCTGGTTCCCGCATCCCAGGTATATATCGAAGTAGCTTTCTTTGGGCTTGCAGCTGGCTTGTGTGCATCTGGCATCTATAACTTCATCAATGCACGTTTCCCCGTGCAAACCAAAACCACGTTGAAGTACACCAAGGTCACAACGAGGACCAACCCAACAGGAGGTGTTACCCAAGAAAGGAGGACTTTCCCCAATGAATAACGTTACTGTCGGTATTCATAGTGTCCCCAGGAGTTCACTATGACAGAGAAGTTTATCTCAGTACCCATCAGCTTTACCGGCTACACCACCGACGAAAAGGACGTCATAGTCGGTGTCAGCATCGCTTCCATCGGCGAGGCGGCCGGACATCGCCTGCTGTTTGACGATAAGAGCCTGGTCCAGCTGCAGCAGCTTGGATCGTCCAAACAGACAGGCATCAAATCACGCTTCACTCACCCCGACTGGTTCCATGATGGCCTGGGTAAGTACCTGGGACGCATCAAGAATTTTCACATCAACGGTGACAAACTCACCGGTGACCTGCACATCAGCCCCACAGCTCACATTACGCCTGCCGGTGACCTGGCCGGCTATGTGCTGCAGCTGGCACAGGAAGACCCATCAGCCCTGGGTGTCTCAGTCGTTGTGGACCTGGATCGTGTGTGGGTCACAGCCGATGGCAGCGAAGTACCCGCCTCCGGAGGTCGACCCTCCAACGCACCAGGTAAGTATCCAGTCGCACGCATCAAGGAATTATATGCAGCTGACCTGGTCGACGAGCCAGCTCTCAATCCAGGAGGTCTATTCAGCCAGGTTGAAGACGACCTTGAGTTTCATATGTCAGAACAAGAACGCCAACCCAATCCAAAAGAAGGAGAATTGCAAAACATGGAAGAAGAATTAATCAATGATCGTTTTTCAAAACTGGAAGCCAACATCGAAAGGATCAGTGCTGCAGTTGAAAATAGCACCATCCAAATTGGCAACCAACCACCCCGAGGACAACAGGTTTCCTTGGGTGCACCAGCTCTTGATCAATTCCAGGGTTATTTTGACTGGCTGTTTGGTGCACCAGGTGCCAAGCTACCCCCTCCGGAGTTAAGACGGGTGGATGCTTTGTATCGTGCTGTCACCGGCGACGTGGAGATGCGAGGCGTGTTCGATCCCTCCCGCATCGCCTTCGCAGCTGCCAGCACCACCACGCTGGCCGATCTGGCTGTCAACGCCATGAACAAGGTCGTGCTCGATCTCTACACCAATCTCACTCCATATCGCTGGTATGAGATGATCACTGCAGTGCAGGCCAGTGATGGCACCCTTCAAGATATGCAGTGGCTTCAATTCGGAGGCGTGGCAGTCTTACCGGTCGTCGCAGAAGGAGCAGCCTACACTGAGCTCACCGTGGTAGACACAAAAGAGACTTCAGCTTTCACCAAGTACGGCGGGTACGTTGGCATCACCGACAAGATGATCCGCAATTCTCGCATCGACGAGATGCAGGCCATCCCACGTGCATTGACGATCAGCGCCATCAGAACACGCTCAGCAGCGATCGCTGCCATCTTCACCCAGGCTGCCGGCTTAGGACCAACCCTGGCCCAAGATAGCAAGGCATTGTTCGTCGCAGACAATTCTCATGGCAACTATGCAACCACTTCCTTCTCCATCGCAGCTTGGGCTGCAGCTCGTCTTGAAGCAGCTAAACAAGCCGAGTTGGGATCAGCCAAGCGCCAGATACTTTGGCCCAAGTATTGCCTGGTGCCAGTAGACTTGTACGACACAGCCCTGATCACCTTCGGTTATGGTTCCGGCCCAGGTGGATACCCAGGAACACCCAACAACGATACCCACATTTATGCAGTCGATCGTCCAGGTGACGCTCGACCCGTCCCCATCGCAGTGCCCGAATGGACCGACACCACCGATTGGGCCTGGATCGTTGACCCACGTGTAGCTCCTGTCATTTGCATGGCTTATGGTGACAACCCAGGCGGTACCACGCATCCAGCCCCGCAGCTCTACAGCGTGACTGACCCCACCAGCGGACTACTCTTTACCAATGACACCCTCCCCATCAAGGTACGTGACTTGTGGGCTTATGGTGTAGCCACTTATCGTGGTGTTGGTAAACGTGTTGTCGCAGGTGGATAATATTTGCTTAACCGGTGTGCCACACACCGATAGGCGCATTTTCTTCTCCAAGCCCTGGGTGTGCCTCCGCATCCAGGGCGAAGAGCAAAATACAACGATCGTTGTATAATTGTGATCCAGATCTCAAAGCTAAAAACAAGAATTGTTGCAAACTAACCATCTATTTTAAAATAAGGAGATAGAACCCATGCAAGGAACTCATTTCACAGTTAGTTATCACACAGCTGGCAATGCTGGCTGCTAACCATTCTTTCATCTTCAAAGTACCCTTTGCCTGCCAGCTGATCAGTGTTTCAGCTGCAGCGTCCAACGCCAGCTCACGGCATCCTCGATGTTGGCTACACCGGCGCACTCGAAGCCTACGTTCTAAACATGGACGTGGGCGATAGCTCAGTGGCTGCCATCCTCGACGAGAACACCGATTTCGTTGGGTCACAATTCCCCCACATCGCAGCTGGAACCAACATCATCGCCACCCTCGATTATGACGGTGCCGGTGGAACCGCAGTCGCTGACTTCACCCTGGTAATGTGCTTCACGGAGGGATGATCATGAAAGGGATCACTTTTTCTTTCTTCACAGCAGTATTGTTTTTGTTTCAAATGCTGTTTGGTGCCAAGGCAATGGTCAAGCCACCACCCTCGAAGCCCAAGGCTAAGCCAGTCCCCTCTGCATCCACCAGCAGCTGCAGTGGAGATTACCCCGGCAGTGATCAAGAAGATCGCTGACCTCCTGCGTGCAGCTGGGTTCGATCGAGCGTTTACCGTCCTCGAAGCCAGAACCAACGTGTACGTGGTCCACCTGGAAGGCGAGTACAACAATCGTGTGATCACCCTCCAGGGTGACAAACCTACAATCAGATAATTATTTTGGTAGGGGCGTAGCAATCTTTACCGCTACGCCCTTATCCTCCCAAGGAGAATTACATGAGTGAAATTGCGATCGAAACCGTAAAGATCACCACAGCCGGCGGAGCCGGTGCTGCAGTACGGTTCAGGTACCACCATCCCCATCAATGGCTTCCTTCTAGACGTATTCCTGAATTACGATGGTGCTGCACCAGCCACAACCGATGTCACCATCAGTGACCCCACTTTTGGTAACATCGTCGTCAAGAGCAACAACGCTACAGATATCTGGCTGGCTCCCCGTAAGGATACTGTTGACGCTGCAGCTGCAGCTACAGGCCTTTATGACCTGGTCCCTCTCCATGGACCACTCACCATCTCTGTAGCTCAGGCAGATGCTATTACCGATTGTCTCACTGCCACCATCCGTTGGATCACACCCTAAGCCTATGAAACTTCCACTCTTGCTCAGGTCTAAGAAAGTCCCTTATCTTTATCGTGACCTCTTTTTAACTGACCTGCCTCCTGGATCGATCAACAACACACCATCCACCCCAGGCCCAGGCATTCGAATGGCACCCACAGACACAGCCGGCATTGTGTCTATTTCCGGTGGAGCATTAGTCACCAATGGCACAGGTGTGAGCTCGATCGATCCCCTTTTATATCTGACCGGCACCATCAACCGTGAGACTGGACTGACTGGCCGTGTGGTCTTCAAGGTGGCAAACGTAGTAACCGAAGACTCTGGCTGCCTTGGTTGGATACACCCCGCAGACGTCAATATATCTCACACCGTTTTACAGGTTTATTATGCTGGTGGTCCACCATCTTTCAACATCAGGTGCGGGGGTGCCAGGCGTACGGCTTCGTGCTGATCAGTGATCGCTGGCTGGATTGTCTGATCAGCCTGCGTGCCACAGGTGCTATGTACTACTTCAATGACGGTTTAGGTTATCGCCTGGTGTTCGTTGAGAATATCAACAACCATTCGCCGTTGTACTTTGGGCAGCAGGGTTACGCTGCATCCATGCCCTATGACACGTCAGTATCCGCTCTTGAAGTTTACTTTAAAAAGTGGGTTCAGCTCTGCATCGCATCAGATAGTTTCAATCGGGCTGATGGTGCATTAGGTCTCACCGATGGTGCCGGCTGTGAAGAAGGCGGAGGGGCAGGGTTGGCCTGGACTGATACCTTAGGTACCAGTGAAATCTCAACCAACGTTGCCAAATTCTCCGCTCTTACGGGTGGTATTGGAATTAGCGTAGTTGACCTTGGTATATCGAACATTTATGCTCACGTCAAAACCTACCGCTCAGCTGGCAGTGTTGGCCTGGTTGTGAAATATATCGATGATCAGAATTACCTCTTGATCCATTACGATGGCACAAATCTCAAAGTAGATCGTGTGGTCGGGGGAGCTACAACCAATGTCTACTACGATGGCAGCCACGTATGCAGCAGGCGCTTACATTGCCGTGGCTGTAGACGAGATGAATGTCCACTGTTACTACAACGATGGTGTCAAACAAATAACCTATATGACCTTCCCAGGTTCAGCCAATCTACCGTTAGGTGGCACGAAGGTGGGTCTGTATTCAACCAACACCGGTAACTCCTTCGATGATTTTGCTGTTTGGGATTTATTCCCCAATCTTCCCTTCCCAACCCACACCCTGAAGGTGGTGAACTGCTTTGGTGACAGTCTAACCTCTGGCCTGCAGCGTTACACCGGCGCACTGCGCCAGGCCTTAGGTGACGCCTGGACCACTCGTGATAGTGGTGTTCCAAGTCAAGACACAACGATGATGCTCACCCGCTTTAATCTCAATGTCATTCTGAAGTCTGATCCTTACGTCGTGATCCTGGGTGGCATAAACGATGTTGCAGCTGACGTAGCAGCCGTAGATATCGAAGCCAACCTGCAGGCCATGTACACGGCAGCTCACAATGCAGGTAAGACTGTGATCGCTCTTACCCTCTTCCCTTGGAAGAACTCAATCTACTGGTCTGCCGGCAGGCAGGTTGTCACAGATGCAGTCAACACTTGGATACTTAATACGGCGGTCGATGTAGACTACATAATTGACACATACACCGCTCTCGAAGACCCTGCAGCTGAAGACTGTTTACTAGCAGCTTACGATGATGGTTCCCACTTACACACCAGCTGGGCCGGCGCTCAAGCTGCAGCTGCAGCCATCGTCGCAGGCGTACCGTTTTCATAGGAGTTTTCTTATGGCCATCACTTATACCAAATTACTCAGTGACTGTTTAGTAGCGATGGGTGATCCCATGGCTGTCACTTGGCCACGTCCAACCACCATGTTTGCCTGGACAGACGAGGCCATGTTAGCCTTTCCCATCCTGCGACCCATGGCCCTTAATCACACCATGGCAGCCACCGGTCACAATTTCGCCCTTCCGGATGATTTCAGGGAAGTGATCAGCGTGGAGTATCCGGTCAACCAGGACCCTCCCCATTATCTTACCCGTAAGAATGAGCTGGACCCTGATTTCTACCAGACCATGGATTGTTATGATGTCACTCATAACTACAAGGCCGGCATAGGTTGGTTTATGTATATCTCCAACTCAGTGCTGATCAACGAACACGTGTACGTTAACTACCTGGCCAATCATCTCATTGGCCAGGACAGATGATAGCACCGACGAGATCACCGTCCCTGACGAGTACGAGAATATCCTCATCGCTTACTGTGTTGCCAAAGGTTTCCGTGAGCGTTTAGGCTTCTTCATGCAAGACCCCACAGCTCACAGCTCGATCATCGGCCAAATGACTGAGATGGTCCACCACGCAGAACAGAACTATGACCGCCTGGTCGACTCTGGCAGTAAGAAGCTGGTCGACAGTCGTACCACTCCACAGATGCAGGTCGACAAACACGATCGGGTCTACTAATGTAGCTGGGATCGCTGATCCCGGATTAGGAGATTATATATGGCAGACAAACTTAGCGTCCACGCAGCTACAGCCACCGTCGATACTGGCCAGGGTCAGCTGGTCGGCTTGGTGATCACAGCTTCATCCGGTGTTCCACTGGTCACGTTCTATGACAATACCTCAGCAGCTGGCACCAAACTACTTTGAAGCCTATGTCTCCACCGGCATGCCCCTGGTGATCTTCTTTACGGATCGTTATTCTCCCAGGTATGCAATCGGCCTTCATATGGTGCTGGCTGCCAACCTGACCGCTACCCTCTGGACCCGCCAGCTGTAAACACTACTTTCACCAGTGCAGCAGTTGCTAATCATGGGGATAAACACTACCTCCTGCCCAATCCAGGTATGCAGATGGATGGCTTTTATTCTCCAGGGATGAAACGAACCTCGTCCACCAGAATCCAACCGCGCCCCCGGTGGTGCAGAATTACCTGCACCACGGGTCCGGTGAAAGGACCATCGAAAACCAGATCTTCACGCTGGTTGTTGGCTACATCATCTCCGCCAGGCTCAATACTCACCCCGTTGATGCTCACCAGGCTGGGGACGAAAACACCCAAACCTTCACGGTGATTAAATCCGATCTCCAGGGCAGAAATGCTGGCATCTCCCGCGAAGGTGAAAGTCAGTGTGACCGGTTCGGTGGCATCCGTCCAGCCTACCCACTCGTAAGCGGTACCCTGCCCCTGGTCAACTAGGATATCATCCGTGCCATAAACCCCATCGGTCAGCTGGCTCCCGGTTTCGTCGAAAAAAGCCACCATGCCAGTATCACCTGGTGGAGCGGTGTATGAAATGGGCGTGATTCTATCCACGGGAATGATAATTGTCTGTGCTGGAGACAAGGGGGTTCGGCTAGGAGTAGAGAAAAGCCCTTTAGTGGCAGAAGGCTTGGGTGAAGGTTCAGTGGCAACCAGGGTAGAGGCATCCGAACGCAGGCTATCCACAGACCGGGGCAGGCGTGAAGCCAGGATATCCCCCAGCCCGTAGATGATCGAGGGGGCAATTTGATCGGGAAAACCAAATAGCGAGATACGGACATAGGCATGCCCCTGGTAGAATTCCAGCCACCAGACAGGGGTGAGCAGCTCACCGAGGGTGGTTTTCCAGACTGCAGATTTATCGCCCAGGCGATGGGACTGTGCAGCGCTTTTCCAGGAGATACCCTGCAGCTCTCCAAGAGAGGTTGGCGGTTGAGGAAGGTTTTCTCGGCTCATATCGACTTCGTACAATGCCACATCATTGTTTACCGCAAAAGCCGAGTCCAGCTCACCACCCAGGCTGCCGGGCTGGTAAGCCTGGTAAGCCAGGTAGTACCATTTATACCCCTCTTCCTGGGTGGCCAGGTTGTAGGACTGTTGCCAGCTCACGCGCACATCAGGCAGCTCTGAGAGGGTGATGGCGTAAATCGACGGGTCTGGCAGCTCAGCCACGGGGACCAGGTCTGAGCCAACCGGTCCACAGGCGGTTACCAGCAATAGTGATAATAGAAGCAGGAGCTGATTAGATCTCACTCAAACTTTCCCGGGAAACCTCTGACATCGGCACGCAAGACCTGCTTGCCATCCTGGTTGGTGCACGTGCAACGCAGGAGCACTTCCCCCGTTTGAGCGTTATACTCCGCCACCAGTCCTTCGGCAGTAATGCTATCGCCAATATAGACCGGTGCCAGGTAGAAAAAATGCATTTCGGTGGCCAGGAAAGCCCACAGCCCACCCAGATGGGTGAGAAGGCTGGCAGTGAGCAAGCCGGGCACGATGCGGTGCTTGAAAGGGGTGGCGTTGCAATACACCTCGTTGGTGTGCAGCGGATTGACATCCCAGGTGGTGCCGATAAACAAGGCAACATCAGCTTCAGTGAGGGTGCGGGTGAAGGATGTTTTCGCACCGAGCACTGGTTCGTTGAGGATACGTTTGGGTAGGGTTGGACGGTTCATCAGGATCACCAGTTAGCGGGTCGCATTGAGAAAATAAGAACAGATACGGAAATAATATACCAAGAGAAGGTTCTATGCAAGGGGAATGGATAGTCAATGGCCGATCTACTTGTCCGTTACGAACGAACTCGATAAATTTGCTTGGAACCCATAAAAACCAAGGTTTCCCAATTATTCGATGATAAATATTTTATAAAATGTATATGTACTCTTTCGCACAAAGGGCGCTGCAGCGAAAGATATTCTGTTGAATTATTACTCGTACTACTCAGGTAAGCAAATCATCCGGTACAACGAGCAAATAAAAGCGCCTTACCGGGCTCAGAGTGCCACGATATTAAAATATTGGAGGGACACATGGTTTCGCAGAAGATAAGCAGACGTAATTTCTTACACAGCGCCGGAGTAGGCGCGATCGCATTGTTTGGGAGCAATCTCAATCCATTCGCTCGCAGTACCACGTCGTTCAATGCACTCACCCGTATGGGGCGAAGGAATTCAGCAAGGTCCGTGCTGATATGGAGCCTTTTATGCCGGATGCAGAAATTTCTGTTACCGCAGCCGAGAAGTTGGTGCAGATCCTGCCAGGCACGCAAACGCTGGTGTGGAGCTATGAAGGTCAACTCCTGAATGGCACGGGGGTGACCGTGCAAAATCTACCTGGCAATTACCTCGGACCCATCCTGCGCGTGCAGAGCGGCACGAAACTACGCATGTATTTCCACAATAACCTGACCGAGGATAGCGTGGTACATCCTCACGGTCTGCGCGTGCCCGAGGACTGCGATGGGCAACCCATGCAGGCGATTGGACCAGGCGAGACAAAGATTTACGAGTTCGAGGTGATCGACCGTGCCGGACCTTACTGGTTCCACCCACATCCTCATATGCGCACCGCTGAGCAAGTGCTGATGGGCCTGGCAGGTCTATTCTACGTCACCGACCCGGAGGAGGCTGATCGCAGTTCCCGGAGCTGGCACGGGGGCTAATGACCTACCTGTGATCATCCAGGACCGGACCTTCGACAGCAACAACCAGTTCCTATATAACCCGAACAATATGTGGGGTTACCTGGGTGAACGGATCCTGGTCAATGGAGCCTTGAATGCTGCTTTCTCGGTGGAACCCCGGGCATACAGGCTGCGAGTACTCAACGGCTCGAACGCACGCACCTACAAGCTGGCGTGGAGCAATGGCATGCCCTTGAATGTCATTGGAACCGATGGCGGATTGCTCCCAGCAGTTGAAACCAGGAATTACGTCATGCTCATGCCGGGCGAACGCGTCGATCTATGGGTAAACTTTACTCCGCTGGCGCGTCGCCAGGTGGTGCTACGCAGCCTGGCATTTGACCCAATGGGTATGGGCGGTGGCAGAAGAAGGGGCGGAGGGATGGGTGGATCAGGCATGCAAATTGATGGAATGGGAGGCGGTGGTGGAGGAGGTGGTGGAGGCATGGGTCTTCCAAACGGTGCAGCCATTGATATCCTGACTGTAAATGTAGGCCGAAGGGCATCATCCAACCCGCAATTAGGGCCTCTCCCTCCACTTTCTGTGCAATACGACCCAAGTAATGTGCCCAATTTTTACACGCCAGTCCCGTTCACCCTGGATATGAGAATGATGGTCTGGACGATCAACGGCCGGGTCTATGAAATGATGGAAGTTGCTGAAGATGAGATGGTCGATCTTAATCAGACCATCGCCTGGGAATGGATCAACAATTCACCCATCCCACATCCCATGCATATCCATAATATACAGTTCCAGGTGGTTAATCGAACACCCCCGTCCGACACGACCAGTTACAATACCGTCAACCAGGGCTTGATCGATAGCGGGTGGAAGGATACCGTCCTGGTCTGGCCAGGTGAAAGCGTGAAGGTTGCCATGCAGTTTATGCCCTATGCAGGCATGTACATGTACCATTGCCATATCCTGGAACATGAAGATATGACCATGATGCGCAACTACATGATCATGGATGGCATGATGCCATAATCCGAACGTACAATGAATTATAGCAATTGCGTTTTAGTTTATTACGAGGTACTTCTGCAGGCTGATAAAATATCAAGTGACTTGCACTAAATCCATCGAGGGCTGCTGGAGTGTAGGTGCATGCGAGCCTGGGCATCATTGATTTTATAAACCAACTCCTGCCTGGCTTCAGCAACTCTGTGATGGATCAAATAATCGTAGGGTAACCTGAGATTTAGAAAGTGTGTGCGGGTTTGGAATTTCTACTTATCCTTCAAAGATAAAACATCGGAAGTGTACTAATGCTTTCGACCAAAAACCTTTCTGTTCTTCTCGTCCTGGTATTGTTCAACACTGGATTTTTAGTCTCTTGTCAATCCACACCAACATTGGCGACGCCCTCCGGTCCAGGCATTGTCGTGGGGATAACGGACGATAACTGCCCAAGTGTTACCGCGCAAGTAGGCCAACAAGTACTCTGGACGAATCAAGGAAACCAGGATCATATTATTCGGGCTAAATCTATCGAAGATGAGAGTCAATTCAGCTCAGGTAGTTTAAAACCAGGGGATAGCTTTGGATTTACTTTTTCGCAACCCATGAGTTATACCTATGATTGTTCCGAGGATGGCTCCATGACGGGAACCATTTAGTAGAACCATAAACAGGCAGACTGATAGTGTTGATCCGATGAGAAATGCTTTTGGCTTGGTGAATAGTGGTTGAGAATAGCAATTCAGTTACTAGCCAGCTAGATATGCCATTGTGAATACCGGGGCATCCAGCAGGGGGGATTTTAGGCAGATTGAGAGAATAATCCATGGGATGGGGTGCTCGACTTTCCCAATGAACGCCAAAGATTCCCAATTCTTCCAAAATTAATATTTGATATAATAAGTATGAGAGTATTTTAATCTAAAATTCGGTCATAACTGGGAGGGAATATGAAAAGCAAATTGGGTATTCTGTTCATTACGTCCATAATTTTGGTAATCACTATTAGCCTGGCTTATTCGGATGGTACAAGGTCCTTATCCACAGCATCCGCTGCCAGGTCATCCGTAGTAAACCTTCCAACGACAAATTACCGTCTCCTGTCGTGGAATGACCTTGGCATGCACTGCTACAACCATGATTTCGCCGACCTGGCAGTTTTACCCCCATACAATAACCTGTGGGCACAGGTGGTGTTACGGGGTGACCCGCCTCAATTGGTCACGCAAGGGATCCAGGTGACTTATGAATTCCCGGACAACACGTATTCAGTGGGCAAGTCCAACTTCTGGACCTATGCCCAGCAAATATTCGGATTAAGCTCCCCACTTCCGGATAATATCGGATTGACCGGGAAAGGGCTGTCTGGAACGATGGACCTGGTGAGCGATCACTTCGTGGCTGAAGGAATCCCATTAACCGAATTCAGTGACATCTCCCCAACGCTCAGCTCTCCGTTTCAGCTGGCCTTGATTACAGTTAAGGATATTAATACCCAGGCAATACTGGCTCAAGCGCAGGTGGTTGCCCCTGTTTCTACTGAGATGCATTGCGATTTCTGCCACAGCGATGATGGTGATGCTACGACAGAAGGGGGGATAACACCCACTGGCAAAGTTGAGACGAACATACTGACTTTACACGATAAAGAGGAAATGGAAGATTATCCTGCGGGTCATACTGGGGCATTGATGAACCGCCGGCCGATCTTGTGCGCCGAGTGTCACTCTTCGAATGCATTGGGTGCCCCAGGTGTGACAGGTATCCCGAGCCTGTCCAATGCCATGCACAGCAAGCATAGCGGGTTAGAAGATATTACTCCCGATTCCAATGGTTGCTATAATTGCCATCCGGGTCCAGTAACGCAGTGCCTGCGGGATGTGATGTCGCAAAACTTTAATATGACGTGCATCTCTTGTCATGGAGATATAGCGCAGGTGGCAACCAACCCCAACCCATGGCTGAATGAGCCACGCTGTGATACCTGCCACGGAACAAACGCCCAGCAAAACCAGGCTTTATACCGCCATTCGACCGGGCATAATGGAATATATTGCGAGGCCTGTCACGATAGCACACACGCCATTGCCCCCAGTCGCGAGCCGAATGATGGGTTAAAATTTATCGCCCTCCAGGGGCATACGGGAACCCTGTCTGAATGTATCGTTTGCCATGCAACCGATCCCACGGGTGAATTCCAACACACAAATAGTTTCACGCCTATCCGCTTCTTCATACCCATGATCCATAAATAAGTATTGGAGAAATAGCAGCCTCTATAGAATCGGTCGAGGAAGAAATACCTTCGACCCCTTGCATAGATTACCACTACCGATTGACACCCAGGAAAAGCCTGACACCAGGCACATCCAGGGTGTCATTTTTATCCAAATACCAAATCCATGATTAGAGTTGATAATTTCAAAAAGGATTCAGGTTGTCTACTGATAGGGAATGGCAAAATTCATGCCAACCTACCGGGAGTGACTGGGCATAAGGTGAAGAGGTTCTTCCGGTGCGCTAAAAGCTCAGCTGGCTGAATACAATCTCTTCGCCACAGCTTGCAGGGTTCGAACACGCTGATGGGGAGTGTAGACTGATTGGGGCATGGGAAACTGGTGCAATAAGGTCATGCTGAACGCCAGCTGAGTGGAAATTATTCCGGTAAAAATCTGGGATGCCGTAGGCTGCTGTAAAAATGTCAAGCAAATGCTTGTCCGCATGGAACATGTCCAGGTACAGGGCAACCAGCTCATAGAGGATATTGCCGGTCATGGCATCTCCCCAATCGATGATGGCGAGAGTTTGCCACCTGCCATTCTCCAGCCTTCCGAGCAGGTGATCGGCAGTTAGATCGGCATGGATGAGATGGGGCGGAGCGGAAAAGTCAATCAAGCGCTCTGCGGGTAGGACGAAGTCCGCAAGCTGGTCGAGCAGGTGTTCAGGTAGATCATTCCAGGCTTTGTGGTTGGATGTGCAATCCTTGTGCTGCCGTCCCAAAAAGGCTGCATAGCCTTCCCAGGAGGGTAATACTGCAGCTCTCGGGCTCGAAACCATCTCTGGATAGTAACTGAGCCGATGCAATTCGCTCAGGTACTCTCCCACTTGTTGTGCCACCGCTGCCCAATCCTCGACAGACAACTGATCTCTGACCTGCCCAATGCTCACCCCGGGAATGTGTTCGAAAATCAGGTACTGCCAATCGGGGTCAAGCTGACCTTCTGAAAGAATGCGCGGGGAGCGGATCGGTAGGGATTGCTTCTCCAGCCATATTCCCAAATCCCGCTCCACGTGGAACGAATTCGAGACCATTAAAGAGCGGTCCGAAGAATTTCACCACCACAGACTGCATGGGTTGTGGGTTACGACCAGGATCCAGTTCTACGATAAAAGTCGGGAAAGTACCTGGCACACCCGGGTGAATATTCCAAACAGCAAAACATTGTCGTTGACATACAAGACGCACATATGGCTCCCACAAGGTTGCGTCCATAAAATGTGACGAGTAGACTGATTTGTCGACGAGTGAATCCAACATGCTTAACTCGAAATGGTGGGTGATCAGTGAGGATTCCCCTGTCAGCTGCTTATACCGCCGGGATATTTTTCGCCGCCAGCTCCAGAAACATGTCCTGCTCTTGTGGAGAAGTGAATGCCCGGTAAGGCAGGAAACGGAAAGCATTTTTATTGGTTTTACTGAGCAGCAAGTAATAATCCTTGGTGGTGACCATTTTCTTGAGCGTATGCCACTCTATCAGGGTTGAACCAAAGCGGCTCGATATCTGCACCCCGGCATCGCTCACATCCCAGGTGGCTTCCGTGACGAGCTGCTCATTCTTACTGACCCTGCGTGCAAGGCTTGAAGGTTGAATGAAGAAGACGTATATCACGAAGAGTGGTGGAAGGAACAACCAGAGTAGCTCAAAAATGGTCGGTGGAGCACCCTTTGAGACAATCACAAAGAAAACCAGTCCGAAAGCAACTGCCAGAAGCGCCAGGCTGACCTTTGTGCCTGTACGCTGCCAAAAGAATAACCTCAGCACGACAGCGTAATCTTGCTGGGTGGGTGTGTAACGTAGGGAAATGGACTGACTCATGCTTGGCTCCTTAGAAAACAAGCTGATTATAACCGACCTGACCACCCCTTAGCCTGCCACCAGAACACCAATGCCAGCCTCCTGTCAGGTGAAGCCAGGTGTTCACATGGATTATAATTAACCTACCAATAAGGAGCGATGTATGTCTGAATTACTGCAGCAAGCTCTGACAGCCAAAGCCAGCGGGGATATTACCCTAGCCAAGCGGTTGGCTTCCCAAGCCCTGATCCAACAACCGAATAATGAGGCTGCATGGATGTTGATGGCGGATCTGGTTGACGACATAAGACAACGGCGTAATTGCCTCGAAAGAGCGCTGGGAATTAACCCAAAGAATACCGATGCCAGGATCGCCATGACCAAACTCACTACATCCCCGCTCTTACCAGTCACACGTGGCGAGCGGGATAAACCCCTCAACCTGCCCAAACTTGAGGAAATTCCACCATTCACCTGGGAAGGTGGTCAAGAGCAGTACCTCACGGCGGACGAGCTTACACCAACCGGTGCAACAAGTGAACAACCGGAACAACTTACAGGAACAGAACCTACTTTTGACTGGGCAAACGATTCCGACGAGCCGGACAAGACAATCCACAAGATATTTACCGCGGTGAGCAATCCAGAGTCGGTTTATCAACCCCTGTCAGGCACAGATTTACACGCATCGGAGAAAGATACTTCGATCGAGACTGCTGATGGCGTATACTTGCCCGAAGAAGATCAAGATACCAGGTTGCTGGATGAGCTGGTGGGACCCGAGCAGGAAAGCTTGACTGCTCACAAACCAACCGGTCTCGAAGACTTCACCATAAGCAGCGTGCCACAATTAATTTTGGATGATTTCGCAACTGCCGAACAAGCCGACGAACTTGCCACCCCGGAGTTCTTGTTGTGGGATAATCCTGAGGCAAAAAAGTATCGATTAGTCATCCTGAGTACCAAATCCCTGATCTATGCCAACCCAAAACCCACAGATATCCCGCATATTGTGGGATTATTTGCCGAAAATAAAATGTTGCGCGATCTGCTGGGTGATAATCCTGGGATGATCAAGCTGGAAGCGATACTGCGCCTGACTGCCAACCCGCAGACACACAGCCTGGCTATCGATCATCGGATTAATAAAAAAACCTCCACTCAGAAGCTTACATTCTCGAGTGAGCAGGCAATTGATGAAGCCATGGCAGCCTTTCAAATGCGACTTGGACCAGACTTCTCCCTGACAAGGCATATCTTCAGCCTGCAAGACAAAATTGTCCCACCTCTGGCGGTCTTGTTGTTATTTCTATTCCTTGGATGGGGTGTGACCATAGGTATCCCCATGCTGAGTAGCGTGCCAATTTCACAGCTTGGGCAACTTCAATACATCTTTCCCGGTCTGCAACTTTTTGTTTCATCTGTAGGGGCATTCAATTTGGTAATGATCTTCGGAATTTTTGGGCTGCTGAGTTTAATTTGGTTGATCAGCAACCTGGCAAAACCCTCCCGGCTGGTCATCATTGGACCCAAATAGCTATTACCAACCTATCCGTTGAAAAATATCCACCTGGAATAAATGACCTGCTAAAAACCAGCACATCCAACTGTTGAATAGATCGTAACTACCCCCATGTTCCCGTCCAGGTCTGTGATTTCTCCGGACCTGGCTTTATTTCTTTGATGTATTTCTTCTACCTGTTATCCCGCTCCCAGCGCTCGATGGCATTTTGTATCAGCTTGAGCCGGTTCGCTCCCGGTTCCTGTTTACGTTCGTAGGCGATCAAGCGATCGGCAATGGAGCCATTAAAACGCACCTTGCGCAGGAGATCCTGGTAAAGCATGTCTTCCCAGCTTCGGACCTTCCACTTTTCCTGCCAATCGACGTTTTGCGTGAATCTCAGATTGAGCCAGCCACCAAAGACACCGGCCAGGACGATTAACACACCTATCCCCAATGACCACGGGGTAAGCAGCAAGGATTGTGTGACTTGCACCCAATGCGTGGTCAACAATACGGCAACGGGCAGTGATAATACGCCCACTACCCCGCCGATCAATTTTGCATTCCGGTGGGCTAAACCTGCACACACGTACCCGCCTATCAGCGACCCCAAGGGTCCTGCCAGGAAGAGTATCGCCTTACTAAGCCCTCCGAGCATGGACGGGCTGACGAAGCTGGCGACGATGAAGTGCAAGATCAGCGCAATGCCTGCAGATATCAACAGCCCAAGCAGGAGGGATCCCAGGATGGATCCCCAACCAGGCGAAGTAGCTTCGGAGGCGACGGTTTCATCATCCTCCGGGTACATATTCTGACCGCACTGAGGGCAGCGCGTCATCTCAGGGTAGACTCTGGCACCACAATTGGGGCATTCAAATGTATTATCATCCATAGCCTAATCATAGCCTGATTTGACCCACCGTGCAACCTGCAGAAACAGCTGGCAGATTGCGGATTTTCTCATTTGCAATTCAGGGGGATTTATCTATAATGATAATACGTAAAGGAGGTGTGCTATGTCTGCCACTAAGAAGAGCGGTTTACTACTGCTTTGCTTGGTGTTGGCAATCTCAGGACTATTGGGGGTTTTCACCATCATCGATGCGTCGTCTGCCCGCGCCAACCAAAGTGAGCTTCCCCTACCTGCAAGCAACCTTCTACAAGCGATAATCATCTCTCCAACCGAGCTGCAAGCCACGCTTTACCCGGCTGAGCTGATCACCCAGACCATATGGATCACCAACACGGGTGATAGCCCGCTCACCTATACCATCTATGAGATGTCGGCAGCACTTGGTACGTCGGGTATCACGATTGAGCCAATGGCGGTGCCAGTGATCGATCCCGAGGCCCAGTCACAGGTGACACAACAGGACAAGGCAATCGTGATCATCCACCTGCGTGAGCTACCCGACCTGTCGGCGGTATCCATGATTCCCGATAAGGCAACCCGCAGGCAGTATGTCTACAATCGCCTGCTCGAGACTGCCTCACACAGCCAGAAGCTTTTCCAATGGCTGGTTTCCCAGGGAACTCAACCCAATCGCCTGTTGACTGCCAATGCCATCGCGGCATCACTGAATCCTTCCCAGCTTGCCATTGTAGCAAAGAACCCACTGGTGCGAGAAATCACACCTAACCGACAATATAATGCGATTATCCCCGCCAGCCCGACACCGCTCCTACAACCCTTGCTACCCGGGCTCCCATCGGTCCAACCGGATACAGTCGAGTGGAATATTGCCCAGATCCGTGCGGATGATGCCTGGTCCACATTTGGTGTCACCGGGGAAGGCGCGGTGGTGGGTATTGTCGATACAGGCGTGATGTATGACCATGCTGCCCTGGTTAATTCTTATCGAGGCAACCTAGGGGGTAGCTTCGACCATAATTACAACTGGTATGACTTCGCCTACGGTCAACCAGCGCCGTATGATGATAATGGCCATGGCAGCATGCTCACCGGAATCGTCTCCGGGGACGATGGCGGAACAAACCAGATCGGCACTGCACCAGGTGCAGATTGGATCGCGGTAAAAGCATGCAACAGTGGTGGCAGTCTGTACTGATTATTGGCTGCACCAGGCTCTGCAATGGATGATGTACCCGACTGATCTCTCGGGTAGTAACGCCGACCCATCCAAAGCGCCGGATATTGTGCTCAACGGATGGGGGGCGATGGGATGTGATAGTGAATTCGAGGTTGATGTATGGTTGATGCGCTCGGCGGGAATCCTGCCGGTATTTTCCCCTGGGGGAAGTGGCCCTGCCTGCTACTCCATGGGTTCACCGGGTGACCTGCCGGATGCTCTTGCCGCCGGCGCGACGGACCAGAATGATAGCATTGCGCCCTTCTCCTCGCGTGGACCCTCCTGTCATGGCGATACCAAGCCAGACGTAGCTGCCCCGGGGGTGACCATCCGGTCCAGCAATAATGTCGGCGGATACGAGACATGGAGCGGTACGAGTTTATCTTCAGCCCATGCCGCGGGTGCAGTTGCAATGATCCTTTCAGCTAACCCTACTCTGAGTATAGATGAGGCGGTGGATATTCTTTACACCTCGGCCACATGTATTGAGGACCTTACCTGTGGCGGTACTTCCTGCCCAGGTGGTGCGAATAATGTCTATGGACATGGGCGTATCGATGTATATGAAGCAGTATCTGCCGCAATAGGCGATCTTCCATACATTAACCTGCCGTGGATAAGTGAGGAGCCGATCAGCGGGACAATCCCTGCAGGAGAGGTCATAGCCATTGAGGTCACCTTTGATTCCAATGGGCTGGAACCCGGCATATACACGGGCAGGCTCGGCGCTTTCAGCTCTGACCCAATTTCACCCAGCTTGTATGTGCCAGTTACGCTCAGTGTGCTCCAACCGCCGGTGGGTCCAATCATCGGTATTGATCCACTCTCTTTATCCGCCAGTTTGCCGGTCGATGGAATTCTGACTGACACCCTGACAATCAGCAATACTGGCGATGAAATCCTGACCTTTACCCTGCAAGAAATTTCCACAACGGCTATGCCCCTCTCTCCACCCGTGGAACTATCCGCTCCAGACCTCTTCAACGCCAATGCGCCAGCCTTGGTGGATGCGAGTGTGCGCTTACAACAGCTTTTCCTGGGCGAAGCACGCCTGATCATCTACCTGCGCAGCCTCCCCGAGCTGGCTGGAGCTTACTCTATCCCAGACCGGGTCGCGCGTGTGCAGTATGTCTATGATCGGTTGTTGGAGACTGCCACCCTGAGTGATGATTTGTACAGCTGGCTGCTTTCCAAAGGCACTGAGCCACATCGCTTGCTGACTGCCAACGCCATCGCCGCTACGCTGAATCAGGCTCAGCTTGAGACGGTCCTTAGCTTCCCGCAGGTGAGACGGGTGGGGATCAACGGACATGCAGAAATCCTACAGGACGGGCCAGGTACCTGGAATTGGATGCAGTCCGTGGTGGACCCACTGATTACAGTCGAATGGAATATTGCTAAAATCCGGGCTGATGTGACCTGGTCCACCTTTGATATACGCGGACAGGGAGCGGTAGTTGGCATCATCGATACCGGGGTGATGTATACCCATGACGCGTTGAATACTCAATACCGCGGTAATCTGGGCGGTGGTAGTTATGACCACAATTACAACTGGTTCGATTTGTTGAACCATCAGGAAGCGCCTTATGATGACCATGGTCATGGCACATTCGGTGCAGGGATCGCGGTTGGAGATAATGGGGGGGACGATCAAATCGGTGTCGCTCCAGGGGCAAAATGGATCGCCGCCAAAGCCCTGGACGGTTCTGGTGGTGGTACTCTCGAAAGTCTGCATGCGGCTTTGATGTGGATGCTTGCACCTACCAGATTGGATGGGAGCGACCCCAACCCTGCCCTTGCTCCTCAGGTGGTGCTTAACATGTGGGGCATTGGATATATGTGTGATCACACCTTCGACCCAGATTTGGTTGCGCTACGCGCCGCCAACATCCTGCCTGTCTTTGCCCCAGGAGGAGATGGACCAGAATGCGGTATCATGGCTTCACCGGCGGCAGATCCCAATGCCATCGCTGCCGGAGCCACGGATATTGATGACGATATCAGTGGATTCTCCGCCAATGGTCCCTCCTGCTATGATGGCAGTATTAAACCGGATGTGGTAGCACCTGGGGTGAATATCCGCTCGAGCACCATTGATGGCGGTTATGAGGTATGGAGTGGTACATCCTTCTCCACTGCCCACCTGGCGGGTGCAGCAGCCTTGCTCTTCTCTGCCAACCCTGGATTGAGTCTGGACCAGCTTGAAGGGATCCTTTTTGACACTGCGGTATGCCTGGATAATCCCATGTACTGCGGTGGAGAAGCATGCCCGGGTGCCAACAACAATTATGGTCACGGGCGCATCGACGTCTTCGAGGCTGTGTCAGCCACACTCGGATTGCCGTATGATATCCCATGGCTGGACGAGTCCATCATCAGTGGCACACTGGAGCCTGGTGAGAACATGAGCATCGATGTAACCTTCGACGCTTCAGGCATGCAGCCGGGGACCTACCTGGGTGGTATCCGGATTGACTCGAATGATCCCCAGGCACCCTTGATGGTACCGGTTAGCCTGACGGTAACTGCTCTTTGCCAGCCTATTTCTAGTCTGAACGCCAGCTTCACCCCACCTACCCCTTCGGTGGGGGAGGTGGTCACCTTCACCGCCAGCGCCTCCGGTACCCTGCCGATAAATTACACCTGGGACTTTGGTGATGGATTCACTTCCACGGGTATTGTGGTCACACATGCATTCAGCACTATGGGTGATCACACGGTGATTCTAACTGCTCAAAATGCGTGTGACTCGCAATCAAGAGAGATGATTGTGCCCGTGTTGGCAGCCTGTGAGCCGCTCACCAACCTGACGAGCAGTTTCACTCCGCTCGCCCCAACTTTGGGCGAAGTGGTCACCTTCACTGCCAGCGCCACTGGCAGCCTGCCAATTACATATACTTGGGACTTTGGCGATGGATTCACTGGCATCGGTGACGTGGTGATGCATGCTTTCAGCACGCTTGGAGATCAAACGGTGACGCTGACTGCTCAAAATGCCTGCGACTCACAGTAAGAGAACTGGTTGTGCCTGTGGAAGCGGTTTGCACCCCACCGGCTGACTTTGACATTCAAGTCACCCCAGCCACACCCATAGTGGGCGATGTAGTCATCTTCACCGCCAGCGCTACTGGTACCCTGCCTATTTCATACACCTGGGACTTTGGCGATGGCTTCACTACCACAGGTGAGCAGGTGACTCACACCTTCACCATCGCTGGTGATCTCGCAATCGTCCTGATCGTCCAAAACTCCTGTGGGGCACAGACATTGAATCTGGTTATACCCGTGGTGGCGGCATGCACTCCCCTGACTGACCTGGAGGTTGGATTCTCGCCGCTTACACCCACGGTGAGTGAGCTGGTCACTTTTACTGCCAGCGCCACTGGCAGCCCGCCCATCAGATACACCTGGGAGTTCGGGGATGGCTCCACTGCCATGGGTGAGGTGGTGACACATAACTTCGTCTCTGTGGGTGTGAATGGGGTATCTTTGGCTGTTCAGAACCCATGCACCACCCACCACTCGAGGTGGAGATGGATGTACCGGTGGAGGCAATCATCCATCATTACCACCTGCCGATCATAAGTAAGTGAACGACAAGACCCTGAGGGAGTGAAGACCTTCAGGGTCTTGTTTTAATGGAAACAATAATCGCCCTCACCAAATTCCACATCATGCGGATAGACCACCCACGAATAAGAAGACGACCTCGCTCGCAAAAGACGTCTTCAATGATAGCATTTTCGGATTTTGGGTGGAAGGACTTCAGCTTTTCATCAACTACGCTAAAGCGCTATTTCATGTCATAATGGGCTTGCCAGAAAGGTTCGACCATGATTACAAGTGACACGTCCATTATAGAAATCAGGGCTGAAGAAGTAGCCCAAGCCTTACGTTCACAATTCAACCGCTCAGACCCAGCCTCCGTGCGCAGTTTCGCCGTGCTGGACGGGCATGCCGCGGGACGCATCTTCACCGATCACGTAGATCATCCCAGCTGGGCAGTGCTGCAGGAAGCGACTTTTGGATCGCTGTACCTGGCAGGGGAAGTACCGCAACCAACCCTGCATCAGCTAATGGCTCGCCTGCGCCTCGATGGGGATATGCTGGTGGGTATGTGGCAGGATGATCCACGCTGGTCTCTCCTGCCCTCCGACCCGGATTATTCCGGATACACGTTGGAATTTATCGACCGAGAAGCTCCCCAAACTTTACCGGAGCTGCCCGCAGGGTGCACACTGCGCCGCCTGGACGCGACCCTCTTCAAGCAAATCGTGGGACGGAACCTGCTCATCCATATGTATGGCAGCGTCCAGCATGCGCTGGAATGGGGCTATGGCTTATGCCTGCTGCCGCGGGGATGAGCTGCTGTGTGAGACATTTGCCGGCCCAGCAGCTGACGGCATCATCGAGATAGGTGTTGAGACCCATCCCCATCACATGGGAAAGGGCTACGCCACTCCCACCTGCACCCACCTGATCCATGAGATGGAAAAGCAAGGCTACCGTACCTACTGGAACTGCGCCAAAGATAACCTGCCCTCCGCTTCACTTGCGCGCAGGCTTGGTTATCGTACCATGCAGGAATATCGCCTGCTGGCGTGGTTCAAGCAGGATGTAAAGCCATCCTGATTAATAAAATCCAACCATTGACTGAAGTGTGATGTTTTTTAGAGATAATGTGCTGCGGCGAATTTTCCCTGAGAGACGGCACCTCACCATTCCACTACCTTCGGTAATACCCGCGCATTAGCAATGGTTGAGCTCACCCGCTTGGGCATGGGTGCAATACCCTCAAACCCGGTCCGAAGTACGAACTGGGCAGTTTTTAGAATAATATCTTCTCCAGCGATCACAAAAGTGAATGGATTATTTTTTGCAGCCATACAGGAATGAATTGATGATCAATCTGGCTCCCACCTGATTGATCATCAAAAAAAGATGCCTTCCATGTGTTATACTGAAGTTACATCCAAATCGTAAGTGATACAAACATCTTGGGGCATTGAAGCTTTCAGAATCATAAGGGATTTTGTTTTTTGAGAGACGAGCATGATACCCATCTATCCTCGATCGAGAGTTATTCTGTCCTCACCCGCTATTTGCAGGAAACCGGGAAATACGCCTGTCAAATCATGGAGTATTTCTTAGCTTGGGCATCTTATGATCTCTCACGTTACCTCACAATAATTATGGGCAATAGATCCCCCAACCACGTTGGATTTACTTAATATTCCGTGGAGGTATATTCTGGGAGAAAGGAGGAAAATTCACAGGACAATAATGACTTTATTTAGATAATCCATCTGAAGATAAGATTAGATTGCAATTGATGAGGAGAATATCAATGAAGAACAGCAAGCTAAATAAAATATTGTTTTATGGTTTTGTAATGCTTGGGATGGTTATCTTGATCCTATCTGGAATTCATGAACTCATCCCTCGCCTCTGCTTCGAATAATCCAAAAGCAACCCAAGAAACCAATCACGCACTGCCGGAGGATACGACAGTAGATGCTAACCAGACCTTGCTTGGCCCATGGACGGTTGGCCCAACGATGTGTTTTGACCTGAACCGCCTGGATGGTGAATACTATCCTGGAACCGGTCTGGTCTACTTCCTGGGCGGGCGTTCCGGTACAACTACGGTCGGAAATATCTATTCATTTGATCCTGTTACCAGCCAGTGCCTGGATACGGGTGCAGTGATGCCCAACCCGGTCTCCAACTACACCGTCAACCTGGTGAACAATGGCACGAGTGATTGCTGTGCACCTTTAGCGGACGGGATGCAGCTGGAATAGTCACGCTGGACGTCCAGTGTTACGATCCCATTGCCAATACTCCGGTCTGGGTACGACTCTACCAGTTGAGTGGACCGGATACGGCCCCGGTGCACAGGTGGTGGTGGATAATATAGTTTATATATTCGGCGGGTTCAATGCCACTGCAGTCGCACCAACGCCTTTTATGACCGCCCGGACTGATATGTATGATCCGATTGCCAATACATTCACCCAAAAGGCGATCTGAACGTGGCTCGCTCCTACATCATGGCGACTGCCGTGGATGGCATCATCTATGCCTTCGGCGGGGATACCTATGATGGTT
>CAVZEP010000027.1:0-21118 GCA_963774275.1 uncultured Chloroflexia bacterium
TAGGTCATTGCAAGTGAGCGTTCCCCAGCGAGCGAAGCAATCTTCATCTCGGGTAAGTTGGTTCATATCTACCTGGGAGATTGTGAAATCGATGTGGAAGATTGCTACGACCTGCCAGCAAAGTTCGCTGAACCGCAGGTCTCGCAATGACATCACAGTCATAGGTCATTGCGAGTGAGCGTTCCCCAGCGAGCGAAGCAATCTTCAACCTGGCTATCGAAATCAACCAGTCTTTGATTAGAATAGTGATTTACCCAAAGTGTTTGTCAAATAAATCTTCCACATGGGATTCATGCTGATTATCAGGTCGATCTTTTTCTGCCTAGAACCTGCTTTTATTTGCTTTTCGCGAGAAATTGCACTGGTGATGTCACTGCCTGATTCATAATATACGAGATGATATAGTTTATATTTCTTCGAAAATCTGCCTCCTTTTCCTGATCTATGTTCCATAACCCTGCGTTGGAGATCGTTTGTGACTCCAGTGTAGAGGACGGTATGACCCAGATTGGTCATAATATAGACGAAGTATTGGTTTTCTTTCATCATCGTATTTAGCTATATTATCGCAAAGTTGAATTTGACGGGATAAGTTTCATGACAATTTATTGAAGATTGCTTCGTCGCATAGATCGCTCCTCGCAATGACAGTTCAATTTAAATCAGTTGAAGATTGCCACGTTCGCACAAACCGCTCGCCCCAAGATGACAGCTCACCGGGATGTCATGCGAAAGCTTATTTTGCCTTTCCCCGAGTGTAAATATCAATCACGGCAACGACCAGCCCAATTCCCATCAAACCATAACCCAGCAAGCGGTTCTCGCCAAAAAGGACACCGGCCAGGATAAATCCGAAGGCGAGACCTGCCAGGGAAGTAAGCCGGTTCTGTGATCTATTCTTGCCGATGAGAAAAACAAGCATGGCGACCAGTAACAAGACAACGATCGACAATATTATATAGGGAAGTGATGTGCTCACAAGTCCTCCTATGTGTCACGATCTCAGCTGCCACAGCTGTACCGTCAGCTGGATATGACCGAGGTGGGCAGCGGAATGCTCCAAAGCATGGGTAAGCGCCCATGCAACGCTGACCTGATTACCGTGGCGTGGATGGAGGCGCGAGGTCTCCAGGTCAGATAGCTTCAAGTCCTCAAAGGCGGCTTTAAGGTAGGCTTCTTTTTCATGGAGCAAGTTGAATAAGTCATACTTGGTTAAGCCTACAGCAGAGAACTCAGCTTCGCGATTGCGGTTGGAGGGGTCACCTATGATGATGTCACCGACCAGGAAACGTTCTGCACCGGTGAGGTGGACAATGAGCACGCTGATCGAGTTCATATCAGGCCCGGGCTGCCAGTCCAAAGCTTCCAGTGGAAGCGATTGCAAAGCCTGCTCAATATCTGCATGCAACTGATGAAACCTGTCTAGCAGATCAACATAGAATGGGATCATAATGGATTCTCCTTCGTTCTGTATGATTACAGATTTTCTGAGGTGGGTTTTACTGTAAACCACCGACTTTCTGACAGCTGTTCAAAATCTGAGGTGCGTGGCACCTGCTGAAAGACTGCCATTATCTCGGGTGTGGGGATGGTCGGCTGGCGGGTAGTCAGGTTGAGGATGGTACCTTCCAATGACACAGTGACTGCCTTCTTGCCATTCGCCTTGAGAAAATCGTGTCTCACTTTCCAACGGATGCCTTGCTCGGATAAGCCAGCAAGCTGGTAGGTGATGGTGAGGGTCTCGCCCAAGCGGACCTCGCGGAAGAAGTTGGCGGTGAGAGAAGTGTAGACCGGACCAACACCGAGCTGGTCGAAGGCTTCAGGCGGTAGATCGTGTTGGGTGAAGAAACGGTAGCGCAGCTCAGCAGCCGCATCAATGTAGGCGGAGTAGCGCACATGGCGATTAGCATCGATATCCGTCCAGCGGACTTCGTAGGGCATTGTATAGGCATCCAAGATGGTTTCTCCGCGTGTGTAGTGATTTGTTGTTGTTGAATAACAGTTAGCAATTAGCAATTAGCAATTAATGTCAAGTCCTGAAATATCAGGTTTAAGAGTGAACCGGACAGGATAGTGATAGGTGATATGGTTGGGTATCAGGCAGATGTGAACCTCTTCAGTTCCGTACATAGGGTAACCGGTCGGCACCAATTTAGGACTTTCCGGTTTGCGTATAATCGAGATATTTGTTTACGACCTTAAAGCCAATCAACTCGTAAAGGTTCAGAGCCGGGGTATTGGAGATGCCGGTAGAGATGCATACACGGTCCATCCCATGAGCCTGCATGCGGCGCAAGCTCTCGAGCAAGGCCAGGCGGGTATATCCCTGCCGCCGGTACTCCAGGCGTGCCCCGACCGGACCAAAATCACCGATGCGGTTAAGCGGATCGATCCATCCATTTACGTAGGATGCAATAACCCCATCCGGAGTGACGGTGACCACATCCAGCTCACGAAGGTATCCGGGCAGCTGCATAAAGCGGGCATAATCTGCGTCGCTGACGTTACCGACAGTCCAGGGATGCCAGACTTCGCGATGGGCTGCGGCACGGTCCGAAATTTCACTCCCCTCAGCCAGTGCACGGACCTGGCAGCCAAAGGGTACGGGGAGTTCAGGAATTGGCTCGCTCAACGAACGAAGCATATTCACCTCAGCAAACCTGCCGCAATACTGGAACCCATGCTGTTCCAGAAAGCTGATCCGCCTGGGGTCATCCTGCCGGGCGCCGGAAACCAAGTCCCCACCCCAGGTGGCTGCCTCCTGCTTTCGGAGTTGGGATACTTTTGCTTCAGCCCAGGCAAAGGCTTCACTCTCGATGCCGGTCCATTCATACTCGGGCAGTATCTGGCAGTCGAATGAGGGGTCTTCACCCAAGATAGCATAGGCGACCAAGGTGCCACCTGCATCGTACCACAGGCGAATGTGCTGTCGAGGATCCAGGTGGCAGAGGACCATGAAGAAGTTGAACAGCAACTCACCGACGTGGGCATAGTGCCAGTCATTGGTTCGTGAACGAGCAACCATCAGCATGTCCAGCATGCTGTGAAGATCACGTTCACTCTCGTATAGCCGGGAGGTCCATGATTTACTGGGAGATGATATCGGATTCATCGGTCGCATGGATGCAATTCTCCTTAGTAAACATCTGTTTTACCAACAGGTCATAAAATTTTGTGGATGGCAGGAACCGGGATACCCGCCTGATCCACCAATTCCTTCAGCTCACTGGCAAGCTGGTGCATCTCGTCGGGTGCCTTAGAAACGTGCCACGCCAGACCTACCTCCCCGAATTTGGAATTCAGCAATACACGCATCCCCAACACCTGCAGGAAGCCTGGAATCATCGCAAGGGTACCATCTGACGGGGGTAGAACCTGGTGCCCAAGAGCGCGCAGCACGAGATGTCCCTCACGCCTGGCAGCTACATAAAGCCTCAAATCTTCAGAGGCACGTGCCAGCTGGCGGATGTCACCCCCATGCTTGATGACCAGCATCGCAATCGGAACCACGCCAATGCCATGAGTCATTTGGGTATCCACGATATTCCTGGAAAGCTCCACCTTGAACCCCCCCTGGCGAATGATCTCCGCCAGCTTATTCAGTCTGGGGGTAATCGATCCGTCAATTTCCCCAAAAGGCACTGCGACCGATTTAAATACCATCGCCCGGATCAGGTTGCCATCGCGTTTTCCCCCGGCAAATACACCACCCATCATCACCCTTTCTTTCCCTAGAGCCTTAATGAATTCTCCAGGTCCAGAGATATTGTTACCCATGAAGACGATGTTGGGTGACCGATTTTGTGCCAGGGTGGGTAGAAAATCTAGAGCATGATTTTTCCGCACGATCACCAGCACGTAGCTATAAAGATCCTCAGGAGTGAGGGTATCAATGACCGGCACCCTAGTAACGGTTTTTTTATGGCTAAACGGATTCTCGATGATAATCCCCTCCTGGCGCAGCTCGTCAATGCGGTTGCCACGCGCTAAAACTGTAACATCCACACCCCCATACTGCAAACCAGCTGCAACGGCAGAACCATTTACCCCAGCCCCAATGACCAAGATGCGTGAACTTTTATCCATATACATTCCCTCCACTAGAGATGTTTCAAAATTTGAATGTCCCTCCAATACTATATCCCGACTCGAAGGTTTGTCAAGCAGGTCGAATCACCGGTTTGTCCAGTACAACGACCGTATACCTGGTTTTGCCACCAACGCTGCTATTGCGAGTCAAGCGAATCCAATAATCCTTTGGCGGCTTTACGCACGACAGCCCGCTCAGAGTGGATATATTCTTCTCCGATTGCACGCAGCTCGAGGTTCGGCAGCAGCCGGGCGACGTGACGCCAACCCGTGCAGGGCATGCCCAGCCTGCTTACCATTCCACAACGTTAGCATTTCCTTCAGGAAGGGAAGGGCCGCTTCTGCGGCTGATCTGCCGGTTGAAGCATAATGGGCGATGGCGTCGGTGGCATGATCGCGCACGATGACGCTTGAATCGGAGCGCAGCATCCCGGAGAGTTTGGGAAGCAAGACAGCGATGGTTTTGGGAATATAGGTAGCTAGCAAGGACAACGCATGCATGGCTTCCCAACGCACCCGCGTGTTCTTGTGACCTATGAGAACCGATAGATCATCGGCATAAGGAACCACCCACTCGGGATGTTCTTCTGCCACTTTCGTCAAGATTTCAGCGCAGTCACCTACAAGAGGTACATTTTTACTGGAGAGACCTGCGGCGATCTCAAGCAGCAAATCGGGATCTTCCAGGCATTGTAGCACGACCTTACGATTGGAGTACTCGGTGCGATCACCGACCTGTGAGGACAGCTGGTTTAAAATGGACATCTTTAATATCTCCAGAGGTGGCTCACGTGGTACGATCACAATCTACCAGCTGACAAAGTATCTTCAGGATAGGGAAGATTGATCATAGATGATGACCTTCCAGGTCAATTGTCCTGCATGAATTCGATTACAGGTGCGAGGTAGTCTGCTGCCCGACCCTCCAACATGTCATTATTTTTTATTACCTTGCTACCAGAATTACACCACTGTATGAAGTAAGGAGATAAGATTAGCAATCCTGTCCAGAGGGGAAATAAGGTGATCACTGATTCGTGTAAATTTGAAGATATTTAAATTAATTATCCGCGATTAATGTATGTAGATTACGTTAATTTCCGATTTTCATCATGTGATAATACTTCGTTAAAAAATTCGGTTATACTGCCCCATAATTTTCTAGCGTTTTCATATTTAGCAACAACCCCATCCGTTACTCTTTTTGTTCCTTGACGAGATAATTCAGCATCACCTGATGATTGTGAGAAACTCGAGAATAAGTCACCAATAAGTAATGTTGTAGCAAACGCAGTGCTAGACTTTTTTATTTCTAACCTTACACTATTTCCATCAATAAGATTAATAGTCAACACCCAATTGTTTAGATCCCAATGGTAACCGTTTATTTGGTTGTAAGGTATTCGTTGTACGGTAGAAGATGATAAGTTATATATTGATAAATCAGTTTCTCCACCAATAAATAGACCATAAGTAATATAAATACCTTTAAATCCCAGGGATTTAATACACCAATCAATTGATTTTATTGGAATCAGGAATGCACATAATTGTTTTTTTTCTTTTATTGGGTATTGTTCCATGAATTTATGGCATTCTTCCCATAATTTCATTGCTATACCATTTGCTCCAACCCACTCATTATATAATCTGTAATTCTGTTTAAGCCATTCATTCCATTCAGTGGCTCTTCCTGCTGTTATGCCCAACGTTGCGGTTTTAAGATCTGAACCACAAGACAGACAATAAATAGCTGATGTATCATTTTTCGTGCCGCACAATTTGCAAGTAATATTTGGAAGGGAAATTGTAGAGCCACATTGTTGACAAAATTTAGAATTATCTGGAATTATGGTCTGGCATGTCGGACAATGAATAGTTAGTTGAGATGTCATTTTTACTATCGCCTATTAAAATATTAAAGATGTAGCAATCAATTTTAGATATCTAGGATAGATTGAATTTCCATCTTATCAAATTAATAGTTATAAGGCAATAGAAAAGGGATTCGTAAATTTGAATAATAAGCGATTATGTCTGATACCTTTTCACTCCAACATACACTAATTATTTTCGCGTAATATTTATGCAATATTCCAAAATTAATGTCAATTTTCGGCCTCGGTCGTGACTGGGTAAAACCGGTCGATGAGAGGCAAATCAGCGAAAAAGTAGCGTCAGGCAAGGATAAAGCATCCTGGATCATGGTGCTTCGATACGAAGAAATAAAACAGAAAACTGGAAAACAATGCAAAAATTACTTCCGAATATTATCACTTCATTAGGACTGTTCACCAGAAAGGTAAGCTAAATCGATAAAAGGAAATTCAACGTTGATTAATCCCTGGTGTCGATCGACCTGATAGCCAACATCCGTGCGTCCTATCAGTATTGCAAGGATTTTATACACCCATCTTAGTAACGTTAAAATTAACCTCATCGGTTAGCAGGTATTGTATTGTTTATCAGTGCAAAGATGGTGAATATCACCCAGGTGTTTTGCTTTCAGGCATGATATTTGCACAGATAATACATCCAGGTGTTTTTTATTGGTGAATAAGAAGAATAGTTATTTAAGGAGCTTATCGGATGCTTAAAAAGCCGGTTCTAACAGGCACAAACGGCAGTGCTCATGACCAAAGGAGGGGTGGAAAAGAATTAAAGAGCATCGAATCGACCATGGGGGTACGTTATCGCGCCTTGGTGGAACAGGTGCCGGCGATTATTTATACAGACTCTGCAGAAAAAATATTCCAAACGCTATATATCAGTCCACAGCTTAAAACGATCACAGGGTACGATCCGGCTGAGTGGATTGCTGATGATGACCTTTGGTATCGGATTGTATCTCCAGAAGATCGTGAAAGGGTATTGGAAGAATATACCCGCACCTTTTCAGCCATGGAGCCGTCCATTTCCGAATATCGGATGAATACTCGCGATGGAAGGACTATATGGGTCAGCGACGAAATGAAGTTGATCCGCAATCGAAAAGGCAAACCCCTGTTTTGGCAGGGGGTCATGATCGATATCACGGCGCGGAAGCGTGCGGAGCAGGTTCAACAGGCAATTTACAGGATCTCACATGCGGTCGTAACAACAACCGGTTTAGATGAATTGTTCAAATCCATTCACGGTATCCTGGATGAGCTGATGCCGATCACGAACCTGTATATCGCCCTGTATGACCCGACTAATGATCTGCTTAGTTTCCCGTACTACGTAGACCAATATGATGATCCTCCACCTCCAGCTAAACCAGAACATGGCTTGACTGAATATGTGCTGCGTACGAAAAAACCTCTCTGGGCTACAGGTGACGTTTTTTCCGAGCTTATCAGGCAAGGTGAAGTTGAAATGGTTGGAACCGATTCGGTAGATTGGATCGGCGTGCCGCTGATCGTGGGAGAGCGCGTGATCGGGGTGATGGTAACGCAAAGCTACACGGAGGGGGTGAATTACAATCAAGAGCACGTAGACCTGATGATATTTATCTCAACCCAGGTAGCTTTGGCAATCGAGCGTAAACTTGACCAACAACGCATTACCGACGCGCTGCAATACATCAAAACACTGATAAATTCGTCCAGTCTGGGAATTCAAACCTATGATGCCTCAGGAAAGTGTATTTTAGCCAACGAATCGATCGCTAAGATGCTCGGAACCACCAATGAACAGCTCCTGGAACAAAATTACCACCAGATAGAATCCTGGAAGACTTCCGGACTGCTTGCATCAGCCCATGAGGCAGTTGCCGGTAATACTGAAACAAGGCAGGAAATCCATACGACCAATGCCGTTGGAGATGAAATATGGCTGGACTGCAGATTTTCTCCATTTTATTCCAATGGAGAACCTTATCTACTTTTATCGGTGGATGATATATCCCTTGCAAAACAATCCGAGGTCAGCCTGCAGATGTATGCCGCAAAGCTTGAGCAAAGCAACCGCGATCTGCAGGAGTTTGCTTACATCGCTTCTCACGATTTACAGGAACCGGTGCGCAAAGTACTGGCTTTCGGTGACCGCTTAGCCAATAAATACGGTGATAATCTCGATGATACCGGGCGGGACTACCTGAAACGAATGCAGGATGCAAGCCTGCGTATGCAGGCGTTAATCAACGACCTGTTAGCATTCTCACGCGTGTCCACCCGGGCTGAAATCTTTAACAAAGTTGATCTGAATTCACTCATCCAGGATGTGATCTCCGATCTGGAAGACCAAATCGACCGCACACAAGGCAGAGTAGAAATCAGCGCTCTGCCAATGGTCGAAGCTGACCCAATCCAAATGCACCAGCTACTGCAAAACTTGATCAACAACGGTCTAAAATTCCATCAAAATGGCATCCCCCCATTGATCCAGGTTTCAGCGAAAATCTCAGGAAATACGTGCGAGATCTCTGTGAAAGATAATGGCGTCGGATTTGCCCCGCAGTATCTTGATCGCATCTTCAAACCCTTTCAACGCCTTCACAGCCGCCAGGAATATGAGGGCAGCGGAATGGGGCTGGCTATTTGCCGCCGGATTGTCGAACGCCACAGCGGGGAAATCACTGCCATCAGTGCCCCCGGAGCTGGATCGACTTTCATTGTTATCTTACCCATCATTCATTCCAATGGAGAGAGTTCTCATGCATAGAAATGGTAGACCTGTTGTCTTTCTTATGGCCGATGACGACCCCGATGATCGGCTGCTGATCAAAGAAGCCTTTCAAGAGAGCCTGGTATCCAACAAGATATATTTTGTTGAAGATGGCGTCGAGCTGCTGGATTATCTTCGCCGACAGGATAAATTCGCCAACTCGAGCGATGTTCCCACGCCTGACTTGATCCTGCTCGACTTGAATATGCCGCGTAAAGATGGCCGTGAAGCCCTCATCGAGATCAAAAGCGACCCCCAGCTAAGGTACATCCCTGTGGTGGTACTGACCACCTCTAAAGCCGAGGAAGATATCATGCGCAGCTATGATATCGGAGCTGCCAGTTATATTACCAAACCAGTGACGTTTAATGGATTGGTGGCGGCGATTAAAGGATTGGGGCAGTATTGGGTGCAGATCGTACGCTTACCCAAGAAGGATAAATTGCATGATCATTCCATGGAAACTTTTTCTGAGGATGCGCTTATCGAAATTGCAGACTAGACGGTAGATCAAAACAAAACGCACGGGTGGTATCGAATCATTGGGCTCCGTGCGGAGTAAGAAAAGAAGGTTAATAATGACATCTCATATACACGCCTTAATGATTGAAGACGATCCAGATGATGTGCTGCTCTTAAAAGATTGTCTCGCCAAAATCGGTGCAGGGGCAATCAAGCTGGATCATACCGACCGCCTTTCCAAAGCCTTGATCCTGCTGGGCGAGCATCCCTATGATGTGATATTGCTGGATCTCAACCTTCCGGATAGCCGTGGGTTGGAAACACTTAATTACACCATTAAGCGGTTTCCCAAAATTCCCATTGTTGTGCTGAGTGGATTAGCTGATGAGGCGATCACCATTGAAGCGGTCAGACGAGGCGCACAGGATTACCTGGTAAAGGGGGAAATCAGCGGTCCATTGGTGATGCGCGTGCTGCGTTATGCGATTGAGCGCAAGCAAATCGAGGCGATATTACGCACCAATGAGGCCAGGTACCGCACGCTGGTGGAAACATCGCCTAACGGCATCACCCTGACCGATTTGGAGGGTAACCTGTTATTGTGTAATCAACAGGCGGCTCAGCTGCATGGTTATGAAAAGCCTGAAGCCATGCTCGGGTTGCATCTATTTAAATTATATGCACCAGAAGACCGGCAACAAGCGATGATAAATACTCAAAAGACACTCAATGAAGGCAGGGTCATCAATGCCGAGTGCACCCTCCGCCGAAAGGATGGCAGCCAGTTTCCGGCAGAAATCAGCACGGTTCTAATACACAACACTGGAGGAACCCCAACAGGATTCTTCAGCATCGCCCAGGATATTACGGATCGGAAACAAGCCATTGAATCGGAAAAGCAGTATATGATGCTCAAGGAGGATCTTATCTCCAGGGTGTCGCATGAACTTCGATCTCCACTGCTTAGTTTGATGGGATATTTAGATCTGCTGCGAAATGGGAAGGTGAACGATCCTGATAAGTGGAATGAATTCCTGACCCGTGCATCCAAGGACGCTCATCGATTACTCGATTTGGGAGATGAATTATCTGATTTTTCCCAAGCGGAAAATGAACGTTTGATATTGGATTGGGAGAAGGCAGACCTTATCAAGCTAATTACAGACGTTCTGCAATCCCTCAGAGATGAAGCCAACCTGAGGCGGATTTCGTTATCCTTTGCCCCGATGAACCCATCTTTGGAAGCCGATGTGGATCCAGGGCGAATTAGACGCGTGATGGTCAAATTAGTGGAAAATGCGATCAAATCTTCAAAAGCGGACGGTAAAGTTTTTGTCACAGGAAAATCGATGAATGGCAACATCATGATCAATGTCATTGATGAAGGCAGCGGTATTTCCGTAGAAGAGTGTTCAAAACTATTCGAAAAGTACTATCATGCTGACCATCCAATCCAAAATAACTCCAATGGAATGGGTTTTGGGTTGTATATTGCAAAACGAATCGTAGAGGCACACAGAGGGGCTCTAACTGTCAGCAGCCAATTAGGCGCAGGAACCACATTCTCTATCACAATCCCCGCCCAAAAAAGGGGGGAATCATCCGCAGGGTAGCACAACCTGAGAACCAGGAATGGAGTTAGAAAAGGCAGGAACTCATATCCCTAAAGGAATACTTTCTTTTAGTGGAGATTGATTATTGGTAAATATATGGTACGTTTCGGAAAGAACAGGTACATTGGCCCATCAGGTTCCTTAACCACCAGGGAAAGCTGATCACCGATAGGATTGAGGGGTAAATCTTCACCGAAGAGATTTTCAGCCATCGTGCCTGACGGAACTGACACCGTCGCCTCGCCAGCATCCGCCCAAAGGATAACTACATCATCCGATGAGCCCTCCAATTTTAGTGCATGGATATTGGTTGGCTCGATGGGGAGATAGCCAACAAAACGCCTTTCACGTGCCACACTGGTAAGTGTGCGCACTGCTTGCATCGCTGGTTTGTCGCTATAATCCAGTGCCAGCAGGCCAAAATTGTGCTCAGCATCGTACGGGTCAAGACCGTCATCTCTGATGTCATAATAGATGATCAAAGGAAAGCCCAACGACCAGGCTGTGAGTAGCTCGCGGGTAACCATTGTGGCATGTTGCCTCCGGGCTTCAAGAGAATGCCCATTCCCAAACGCGGTTGATGAGTAACCCCACTCCGTGTCCCAGCTAGGAAGGTTGGTTGGTAATGCCTGGGTGACAATGGAGCGCCATAAAACCACGTCGTCAGTGATTATTTCAGGAACATCATTTCGATAAGGATGAATACCGATTGCATCAGCGCTTAAGCCGCCTGCATGGGTCAGATATCGGCGCAAGTATGAAAAGTTTATGCCCGCAAGGCCAGCAGTCGTCACTTTTGCCACTGGATCCCCAATATGCACGTGGGAACTCGCTTCGCTGGCAAGCGCTGCATATTGCGAAGCATCAGGCAGCGGTGGCCAAAACCTGCTGATATCTGGCTCATTCCAAATTTCATATTTCACACCGCGGCCTGCATAATGACGAGCGGTAGCTTCGGCAAAGTTTCCAAAAGCATCTACCGCTGCGGGAGTTGTGGGGGGTAAATCCCAGCCGCCTGTGTAAAGGGGGTTACCATAACTCAAAACAAAAAGCGCGCGCATGTTTCGGGCTTCAAGATCAGCTAATAACTGGTCATAGGCTGAGAAATTGTAACTTCCTGGTACGGATTCTATGTCACACCAGAGAAGGTCCATCCGAATCCACGTGAAGCCGGCTGATTTCGCGGCGTCAAGGGCGGTGTCGTCTTGGGTGAAGTGAATATTGACACCTAACAGCGGAATCAAATCGGCAGATTCTTGTGGAGCAGAAATCACCGGATTCTCAAATGGATTCAGATCGACAAGGATTTGATCCATGATTTTCACATCGTCAAACTCGATAGCCCCAACAGCAGTTGATTCGAGGGGGTCAGCAGCTAAAATTGAGATATGTTGGAGATTGCCATGTAGAATGCCATCGCCTGCTCCACCCCAATATTCAACGGGTAATGCCAGGTCAACAGCCTGGTGGTACCAGCTTGAAGGATCGGTTGCATATAACGGGCGACGCATATTGTATTGGAGCGTCTGCAAAGTCTCATCCACAACGCGCAATTTAACATAGATCCCGGGGGGTGACTTCACCCAAAAAGCAACCATGGAAGCAGGAAGTGGCTGTGGTAGATCGAGCTCAGCACTTACGTAATGTCCACCCTCACCAATGTTGTAGGCAAGATGAGCACCGTTACCGGTGTGACCTGACCCAAGGGTAAGTGAGCCGCTTGCCCCGGGAAATTCATCTCCACTGGTGAATGTCCAAGGGGTTGGAGCATCGAACCCTTCAAAATCGTCCACAATTATCTCGGAGGCCGCAGTAGCATTTAAGCTGGAAACCTTAAATGTTGAAGCTATTAAAATGAATGTAAAAAACAATCCGGAAATAATCTTGCCCGAATTCGAATTCATTGGTTTTGCCCTGGTAAGGAAAGCCCTTCCAAGTGTGTTTATTCCCTGGATTAGAAATTGAGTAATCAATCTATGTTGTCTGGTATTTAAGTGAGGCATTGGCTGATTAAAGTATTTCCATTATTCCATAGTTTAATCCAAGCGTCAAATCGATGAGTACGCGGCTAGGTTTACTTTTCTACAATTTATTGGTGAATGAGAAGCACGTGTATGGATATTTAAGATCCAATCTCATCGGGATTACCAGAAAAAGCAAGCAAGTTAACAGAGGGCTATAACCACTCCTGTGGAAAACATACGCAAGGCATTCATTTATTGACTAGAGCACGGTTCGGGTTTGGATAGCTAACAGATCAACCTCACGACGCTGCATCGCGAAGAGCCCTCCTGGAGCGCTCTCAAAACAGTGAAAGCATTATGCAACCATGAAGACCCTACATGTGAAGACGCTGCAAGAACCCTCTTCATCGTTCGTACAGAGTTCTCCATCACAATCCCCGCTAAAAAAAAGGGTGTAATCCAGAGCATGGCGCATCAAGGAGACCACCAGGGCGGCGGACTAGACCTTGCCGATCCCAGTCTTGAAACGCCGCCCTGTGTCAGGGATGCTAAAAGTAATAACTCTCAGCCTTGTGCTTATTGCACACTCATTCGAAGAGATGGGGCATCTTCCCTTCTGAAGTTTATTTCCAAGTTTTGACTACAGATTCTAAAAACCTGCTTTAGCGGGTGATACATGGTAGGAACAGACGCTGAACGCCAAACGGCGTGTAGCGTGGGACGACAATATTGAACTTCACTCCGCCAAGGAATTGATCGTTGGCGTAACCTTCGACAGCAACGCCAGGCGATGTACCCTGAGGTGAGGTTCTTGCTGGGCTGATGAAGACCGTGACCGGTTGGTGCTCACCTGGAGCAAGGTATAGCTCGTTAGGCAAAACTGCCACAGCCCAATCAGCGGGTATCCCGAGCATGCGAATACTCAGCGTTACGGTAACAGCAGACGTAAGTGGGTTGCCAATCTCGATGGATTGCTCGAATGTAGATATGCTTGCCAAATTTGCGCTGATTGCGCTGTCCGATGTCATGCTGGTCATGCCTTTGGTTAAGCCTTCCTCCTGGGAGAATGTTGGTGATGGGTAGGCCAGGAGGTTGCCGATTTCTCTGTACTGCACAATGATTTCGGCGTAATCTGTTCGATCACTGATTGCCATTTCAGCAGGGTCCCTGGCAATGACTGCCTGCCGGATCCACTCGATCTCCTCATCGGAGCAGCCCAATTCCCGAAGGGATACGAGCTCATCGGCTGTGAAGCCGGTCGTGCTAAGCTGCTGCTGGATTGCGATGACATCTGCGACTGTTGGATTCTGCTCACCAGAATAGACGTTGAGCCAGACTTCGAGGGCATCTGCCACTCGCAGGTAAGCCAGGCCGGTCTGTTGCTTATAGTAAAGCACAGCTGCCGTCTGCTGAGCGGCCCAGGTCAGGTCGTAAGCCTCTGCCGCGCCCGCGTAGCGTTCATTCGAGCCAACCACGGCGCGACCATAGGCGATCGCATCCGCTAATGCATCCAGGAGCGTGTTGGCAGCCGTCGCTTGCTCAGCAGCTAGTCCAAGATCCCCAGCGTGGTAAATGGGCATCACCGGCTTTAGCGGTTGGACGATGGTCATGTAGTCCTGAGAAGGTTGACCTTGTTGTGTAACTTGTTGTAGTAATTGTGGTGGTTCTTGTGATGGTTCTTGTGACATCGCGTTACCGACATCGCGGGTCACTTGAAAAGAATCATTGATCCGTTGGGTAAGAGGCTTTTTCGCCGGTTGTGTGTCGTTTGACGGCTCGCCATATTGTTTAATTTGAATATTATTAACCGGTTTCTTAAACGTTGCGCTCTCGTTATCGGGACTCGTATTACCAGGCCCACTACTAGTGTTATCTCCACTACTGCCGGTGCCACCTTCCTGGATCACGTCTATAGACAGCGATGTGTTCGCAGTCATAACGCTCGAAGACGCTCCATGCCGCCAAGAGTAGTGGATCGCGAAGCACCAATGCCCTTCCACCAGCGGGGTGTAAGGAGCGCTCAGCGTCTTAATTGCACCTGCTTCGATGGGCACGTCTTGCCACTGTTGGATCGGACCATAAGTAAGCCCGATGCCAGATTGGGCAATAGCCAGCGAAGCGTTAACCAGGATGGGATAGTCGTATGGATTGGTGAATTTTACCGTGAAGATCGCTTCCTTACCGCGCATGAGCGGTTTCGGCCCCACGGTAATATCGGCACTGGTATAGGGTGATCCATCGCCAGGCGTGAGGGTCTCTTCTAATGGGGTGAAGGTGACTGTCGTTGTTGCTGTGCGGACAAGCTCACATGTGTCTGCTGATTGTTCGACTGTCGCTCTAACCAGCGCATCGCCCGCATCGGTGGAAGATAACAAGATGCGTGCCACACCTGTGGGGCCGGTGATGCCGCCATCGATGATGTATCCAAGGCTCGTAGTGGCAAGAACGGTCCTGCCTGACACTGGTAAGCCCGCGCCATTGCGCAGGGTAGCGAGAATGACCGATTGCATCACACCGTCGGCTGGCAGGAACCAGCGGTCCGGCTCGAGGGTCAAATTAAGCGCCATGCCAGGCGCCAGTGTGCCAGGCTCGTCATTCGGGTCGCTGAGGATCGGTAGGAAGTCAACCCCGTCGCTGAACTCGGCTGCCAGTTCCACCAGTACCACACTGGCCTGCAAAGGTCGGCCCGGAGGGGTCACCCCAGTAATTATTTGGAGCAGAGACTACGGTGAATAACGGTTCATTGTTATAAACTCCAAAATTGACTCCCGGGTCACCGTTGTCTTTTATCTGACTGGATTGGATCGAAACCAGGTCACCGCTGTTGGCGACGTACAAGCCATCCTTCTCACTCTGCTGGATGAGGCTGTGATAGATGGCGACTTGCCCATTATAGGTATATATGTTGGCAAAATCATAACCGCCGTACTCGACGGTCACATAGTCCAGTCTGGACCCAACGCTCGGTGCATCCTCGTATCCCTCGATGCGGATGCCACCCCACCAGCCCGTTGCCCCTAGTCTTGTGAACTTGATCGGTTGCTCAGCTGTTCCAGATGCCAGGATCCGACCGTTCACATAAAGGGCATAGGTTTCTGCGAAGTATATCTCAACGCCGGGTTCGATGCTCAGTTGACCGTCGGCAGCCACTGTGATTTGATCCAGCACGTGATAGGGGAGGCCGGCGTTTGTCCACAGGTTGTCACCGTGTAGAATGCCAACCCCGAAGGCGATGGCGTTCTTATTATTGCTCAGGCCATTTCCGGTGGCTGTGATGTAGCTGAAATCGGGTTTATATCCCGCATCGGAGATATAAATTGCATAATCAGCGCTGTTGGTGATGGTCGTGTAGGAGATGCGTGGACCAGATGCGACTCGACCATAGATACCATACTGCGAGCTTTTGTTGAAGGTGCAATTGCTGATGAGCGGATTAGCCCACTCCATAAAGATGTTGCCTCCGCTGGCACCGCCGTATTCGATGGTCACATATCGCAGGCGGGAATTTAAATTAGGCGTGGAGTCGGATCCTGAGATCCGAATGCCATCCCACGAGCCAGGGGTTTGGGTGACTCCGGTGAAGGTAATCGGCTGCTGTGGAGTGCCATCTGCGATCAACTGACCCTCCTCCAGGGCGGAGAGGGTATTAGACACATCTATAAAACGGACCTCGACGCCTGGGTCGATCGTGAGCACTCCACCCGACCCGATGTCGATGCTCCCTTCGACGATATAGGGGACGTCGGGTGCCAGGTATGGCCATTCGACATTAGTGAGGATCGTGCCGAAACCGAGTTCGATGATGTTCTTGTCATTGCTCGGGCCGTTGTTCTGGATGGTGAGGTTGGCAAGTACCTGGTTCACCGAGGCATCGTAGAAGTACATCGCACCCATCAGGTTGCCGGAGAAGGTGCTATCTGAGACATCGATAAAGGCGGTGTAGTCAGTTTTTATGCCATACCCGCTACTATATTGGAACGTGCTGTGCTGGATGGTTGCCGAGGCATATTTGAGATTCAGATCAGCAGTCGCACCATATTCGATGGTGACGTAGTCGAAGGTCGAACCGGAGTTAAAAGCAACGTCGGTACCTTCGAGGATGACACCGACCCAATCACCGGGTGTTTTTACTACTGAGGTGAATAGAATAGGATCTAGTGCAGTGCCGACAGCAGTAATAGTGCCCTGAACATCCAGCCCGTAACCGCTGTCGAAGTCCACTTCGACACCCGGCTCGATGGTAAGTGTGCCGGTCGGGTACACCGTCACGTCGCATGAAAAGGCGTATGGGCTGCTGCTAGCTGACCAGGTCACCGGGCCAATGATATTGCATGCATCATTGACTTGTGCCGGAGGGCTGGATAGAATTACTTCGGGCGCAGCCGCAGCAGCGGGTGGGCTAAAATCGAGCCACATACCCAATAAACCAACGCACAAAACAAGCATTGAACCGAAAAGCAGACCTTTCCAGAGATTAAAAGTAGGTTTCATCGCAGATTCTCCTCGGATTCCGATCTTTTATATTCGAATAGGATGATCACTCCCAACTTTACAAATTTTGTATGAAGGAAGTTTCGTTGCTTGAGATGACCACATTTTTATATTCATTCGTTATTTAAATGATGTGAACCCCAGTATCAACTCTATTATACATTTAATTGTCCTTAAGGGGACTTATCAATCAGCTTGCCTCGAACATCCGGAGGCTTACCTGCAAGCCTTCATCCAGAAAAGCCAACTGGATGTGCTCACTGGCAGTCAGGTCGGCGATGGTGTGCGGTAACAACCCGATAATCTCCATTTGCGTGAAGTAACAACCAAGCTTATAATTGCAGCAGTGCAACTTTTACTGGTTAGCATCCATTCTGATCCTACATATCAACAAATAGAGTGAATAATGCATCGAAAATCAATTTCCATGCTGATAATGTTTGCAATTCTCACAGTTGCTTTCAACGCTGGACCGCTGCCAGGGGTGGTGGCTCAGACACAGAGGCAGGACGGTACAGTCCAATTCGAACAGGGTAAAGACCAGGCGTTATGGTACCTGGACGACGAGATCGAGCACAGCTGGATACCGGACTACCTGGACCTGGCGACCGGCGATCCAAACTTGATCACTGACCATGGTGTGTATGACTGGCCATTTGCGCTCGATTCGATCGGGTGGAGCATGCAGTCGTACCAGGACTATGGAGGCACGCCCTACTTTCATCACGGCATGGACATGATGAAGGATCTACGGCACAGCAGTGATCAACCAGTCCGGGGGCCAGGTGATCAACATCGAAAACTATAATCCTGGTTGGGACCTGTACTGGGAAGTCGCCGTGCTGGACCCATTCGGGTACATCTGGCAGTACCATCACATCAACAATGGAAACCATCCCGCCGTATATCTGGGACAAGTATGCTGAGTACCAGGCCGATCCGATCAACGGCGGGTTTATCCCTGCCAATACGTACATCGGCAATATCATCGAGTGGCCGGTATGGTCGTTTGGCAAGCAGTTCAACCACATCCACCTGAACATCCTGGCCGCCGGAGGGGTGTACGTCAATGGGTTCGAGTTCCACAACCCGCTGCCCGACACGGTGGGTCCTGAGATCCAGGAGGTGGGGCTGCTGCAGAACGGCCAGATTTATCCAGGGAATACGAGTCGAAGGCAATTACAGCCTGTACGTGCGCGCACGCGACCTGATCCTGGACGATGTCTATTACCTGCCGCCATGGGAAATCACCTTCTCGGTCGACGGGGGACCGGTGCAGACCACGTGGCGATTCGATACCCTGCCGGGTGGCGCGTCGACACAGCCTACCTCAGTGATTTTTATCGTAGTCCCACCTACATGCGGAGACTATGATTGCCGGGACTATTACATCGACCTCGGCTTTATCCCCGATTCGCAGTTCGTGTTTCCCTGGACTGGCGGGGAGCACACAGTGCTGGTGACGGTGAGCGACTATGCCGGGAGCTCAGCCAGCCAATCGTTCACCTACACCGTCATCGGACCGCCGCCAGGCACGCCAGTCTGGCAGGATGATTTCGAGACCGACCAGGGATGGATTCCAAACCCGAATGGGACGGACACGGCAACCTCAGGACAGTGGGAACGGGGCGACCCCGAAGGGACTACCTACCGAGCGGACCCAAGCAGCTGGGCACTACACCGAGCGGGCTGAACGACCTGGTGACAGGGCGCCTGGCGGGTGGTAGCGCCACCAGCTATGATATCGATGGCGGCGTGACTTCCATCCGCTCACCGGATATCGCACTGCCAGCGGCGAGCGATTTGACGCTGTCGTTCCACTACTACCTGGCGCATGGGAGTAACTCGTCGAGCGCAGATTATCTGAGAGTGTCGGTGGTGGGCTCAGACACGCTGACGGTGTTTGAGGAAATCGGCGCGGCCAACAACGACGATGGCGCCTGGGCGATCGAAAACGTGAGCATCACCTCGTTCGCCGGTCAGATGGTGTATCTGTTGATCGAGGCAGCGGACGATTCCAGCGAAAGCCTGGTAGAAGCAGGCATCGACAACCTGGTGATCGTATCCTCCGGACCTCAACCAGGCACCGATTGCAGACCCGCAGTCAGTATCCACCCCCGAAGATACACCCATGAGCATCCTTCTGACCGGCTCGGATCCGGACAGCGATCCACTGACCTTCGCCATCGTCTCGAACCCCACCCACGGCAGCCTCAGCGGTACAGCGCCCGACCTGACTTACACACCGTCGGCCAATTACTTCGGCGCTGACAGCTTTACCTTTCTCGCGAACGACGGCCAGGTCAACTCAGAACCGGCGATGGTGAGTATCGATGTGACTGCGGTAAACGACGCACCGGTGGCGAACCCGCAGTCCGTGTCTACGCCTGAAGACACGACCGTCGACATTCTTCTGACCGGCTCAGATCCGGATGGCGACCTGATCACCTTCACCGTGCTCTCGAGCCCCACGCACGGCTCGCTTAGCGGGGAAGTGCCCGACCTGACCTATACACCGGAAGCCAATTTTGTCGGACCTGACAGCATTGCATTTGTCGTAACGGATGGACAAGTCGACTCAGCACCGGCGACGGTGAGTATCGCAGTGACACCAGTAAACGATGCACCTGAAGCGAATGCGCAGACCCTGTCCAGCGCTGAAGACACGCCCCTCGACATTCTATTGACCGGATCGGACATCGATGGCGATATACTCACCTACGCCATCCTGATAAGCCCTACTCACGGCAGCCTCAGCGGGACAGCGCCAAACCTGACCTATACACCTGAGGAGAATTATTCCAGTAGCGACAGCTTCACCTTTAGCGTGAATGACGGACACGCCAGCTCGGAACCGGCGACGGTGAGCATTGAGCTGACTGCGGTAAACGACCCACCGGTGGCTAACCTTCTGTCGCTGTCCACCCCCGAAGACACTGCCCTCGAGCTCGTCCTGACTGGCTCGGACGTGGAAAGTGATACACTCACATTCACCATCATCTCGAGCCCGACTTACGGAATCCTGGAAGGTGTAGCGCCGAACTTGAGCTATACACCGGAGGCGAATACCAACGGTGCTGACAGCTTCACTTTCAGTGTGAATGACGGCCAGGTGAATTCGGAACCGGCGACAGTGAGCATCGATGTGATGCCGGTTAACGACACGCCGGTGGCTAACCCGCAGAGCGTATCGACGGTGGAGGACATGCCTCTCGACATCCTGCTGAGCGGATCGGACCTGGATGGTGATGCACTCAGCTTCGTCCTCGTCTCGAACCCAGCCCATGGCACCCTGGGTGGGACGGTGCCCAACCTGATCTATACACCCGTGAATGGGTATGGTGGCTTAGATTATGTATCCTTCGTCGTGAATGATGGCCAGGTCAACTCGGAGCTTGGGGTGGTGACTATCCATGTGACGCCAAATGACGCACCGGTGGCAAACCCGCAATCTGTGTCGACAGCTGCCGAAAAGCTGCTTAACATTGTGCTGACGGGTTGGGATTTAAATGGCGATCCACTTACCTACCGCGTGGTATCCGGCCCAGAACACGGCACCCTCACAGGGACAGCCCCGAACCTGATATACATACCTGCGACAGGATACAGCGGCATGGATAGCTTCGCCTTCGTGGTGAACGACGGTGTGCTGGATTCCACGGCTGCAACGGTCAGTATCCAGATCAACCAGCTGATTTATGTGCCGATTATCTTAAGGTAGTCGATCATCAAGCTGGAGCTCCTTCGAAGAAATCTTCAAGGAGTGTATACAAAGTGATTTCGTCAGGTATGACAGCCACGAGACTATGGTTGATGATTCATGGCTGGATTTGCCTGCCCTCTAGCTTGCGG
>CAVZEP010000028.1:0-16848 GCA_963774275.1 uncultured Chloroflexia bacterium
CGCAGGAGCGGAAGGACTTGTTCTTCCACCGGCGCCTGCTGAACGGGGAACTGCCCCTCTCCATCGGCGGTGGGATTGGCCAAAGCCGCCTGTGCATGTTTTATTTAAGAAAGGCGCACATTGGTGAGATCCAATCCAGCCTGTGGCCGCAGGAGATGGTGGAGCAGTGCAAGGCGCATAATATACTATTGTTGTAACGGTGTGACAGAACGACGTTGCGCCTGGCGATTAATCAGATCATCGTTAGCGGGTTACCATCGGCAGATAGATAAACGGTGCATTATATGCAACGTAGAGTTCACTTTGACTATCCACATCCAGGTCACCAAAAAAAACCACTGAAAGGTTGTCTGGAGTAATTGCAAAGCTGAGTACATCTCCTTCTAGAATGGGTGTTTCTCCATTCAACTTTGTTGAAGACCCACCGATACTCGGCACAACATACAGCTCAAAGACATCATCCATCCACACATCTGCTCGATAAACCACAGCCTGGCTGTTGGGTGAGATCATAAAATCAGGTTCGACATCCTGCCAGAAGTTGAAATCCACGTTGAGCTTGGTGGGCTCATCTCCGTTAATGTACACACTATACAATTCCCATACTTCATCCCTGTCCTGATCGGCACGGTAGACAACCCCCAGGTTGTTGGGAGCGAGGTGGAATTCCTTCACATCCTTACCACTCTCCAAGGGAGGATTGAGTGGAGTGCGATTGGTCCCATTAATATAAATGCTGTATAGATTAAATCCACTATTTAATCCATGGTTATCGCGATACACCACTCCCAGGCTATTGGATGTTATTTGGAAATCCGTTACATCCTGGTTCGCCTCCAGTGGTTCGTTGAGTTTGTGTAGAGTCACCCCATCCATAGATACGCTGAATAGATCATATCTTCCAACTACATCCCGGTCAGCGAGGAGATACGACACCCTGACTGTTGGGTGTGATCTGAAAATTACTCTTGACGTATCCCCGATCCACCAAAACAGGGTTAAGTTGAACCGGCGGCACGCCTCCAGAGACGGGTATGCTAAACAAATCAGTAGTATTACTAGAGTAATTGAAGGCGGTATAAATGACATACTGGCTATCGGGAGAAATTGCGTAATTACTTACATTACCGTTATTACCTAGAATTAGAGGATACTCTCGACCTAATGGGTAGCACGCACAGGTTAAACTGGGTTTTGGGGTACAACGCACGAAAAACGACCCATAAACCGTCAGGTGTGATTTGACAGTCCATCACATTCCAGCCTTCTGCTACTTACCTCGCTTAGTTTGATCGGCGATCCACCGTTGATGGGGATGCTATAAAGATCATACTCTCCATTCGCCGCATCATCAGCAATATAGACCACCCCCGAGCCATCGGGTGTTATTTCGAAATTGTTATTAATATTCCTTCCAGCCTCTGAAGCAGGATTAAGTTGAATGGGGAGTGGCGCTACCATTGATTGGTACGCTGAACAAATTGAATCCGTCCTCTGTTGGTCGGAGAGCGCGGTATACCACCCTTGAGCTGTCGGATGTGATTTTAAATTCAATATCACTTTTGATGTCAACCTGATGGCGGTTAAGCTGAATGGGGTTTTCACCCCGGGTAGATACACTGTACAGGTTACTAGTTGCGCCAATCGTCCGCACCGTAAACACAACATGAGATCCATCCGGGCTGATCTGATATGAAAGTGAAACCCAATGGTCTTCAGGCAACTGCCCGCTTATCTTGTGGCTGACGATGGCTGCATAAGCCACACCAACGAATAATAGAGCACAGATGAGCGCAATCAGCGCTGCCTTTATCACCACCTGAGGCGTGAACCTATTGAACCGGTTGGATAGAAGTGTGGATTTTTTCATTGGTATCTCCTTCACCGGGCTGAAACAGGTAGATATTTAATGGATCAAATGTGGAGTACTTAGGTTACGATTGGCACTTTGTACAAGCAGGAACTAAAATCAGTATAGCAAATTTTAGACCTCTCTGCAATGGGGTATCACGACCTCACTTAGTTACTTTTCTGGTAAACCAGGTGCATTAAACCCCATCTTAGCTCTTCAATTATTGAATCATAGCCACGCCTGAACGGATAGATCTATTCAAGATCCTGAGTATGTCTTAATGGTATTCCTCGTCCTCCTTTCAATTCTGTCATTGACTTTTTTTTAGCGCTTGCTATAATGAAACTAGTTAATATTATTGAAATAGATCATTAGACAATTCATAGAAATCTTGGCGATTGAAAAACAGGTAAATACTCAAAGGAGGTGCTCTCAATTTCATGTTCTTACCCGTCTCATACCTAGATGGAATAAGAAAGGAGGCGCCGAGTAAGCTTATAATAAGATCCAATCCATCCAATTGAAGAGGGGATTTAGATAGATAAACCAACGACCTATTCAGGTCACTGATCTGGATAAACTATCCAGAACCATGATTGAGAAAAAAGTGTGGAAACCGGCAGAAATGCCGGTTTCTTTTTATGCGATAGTTTCAACCTCAAAAGTATGCTCCGTCCAGCCTGATTCACTGATCTCTAATTGACCATTCCCTTATTTTGTCATATAATTCCCGCCAATCGAATATTAAAAGCCATGATGGAAACGAGTAAGCCTGGCAACAACTCGAGCGACCCCGGGAGCGGTGCAAGCCGGGGCAGTGAGTCAGACTGAAAATCCTTCCGGAGCTGCAATCTGAAAACGAGGTACTTGTGAGTAGGAAAGCCGTAGCTGCCAAACGTTAGCATCGGCACGTGGATCATAATCCGCTCAGCGGATGACTGCCCACGCAGCGGAGGTGCTCGTCCCAGCGGGCGGGAACCAGGGTGGTACCCGGGGAGGTATTGAAATTCTCACTCTCGTCCCTGAACAGGGATGGGAGTTTTTGTATCCGGGTCATCGCTCCTTTACTAGCTGGGAATGTTGGCAATGCACCGCCAGGGAGTCACCTGACCTGCAGTGCTTGCCCCATGAAACTTCCCGCCCGCATACCCTGACGGGTGGCAGAAGATAGATGAATGCGAAATACAAATAAAATATTTTTAATCCAAATAGAAAGAGATCGGAGCAGGAATGCCATTTCAAGAAGTGCCCGACAAGTTGATTTCCCAGCCCAGGAGCTGGAGGTACTTAAATTCTGGAAGGAGAACCACGCCTTCGAGAAGATGGTTAAGATCCACCAGGGGCAGCCCAGGTGGTCCTTTATCGACGGGCCCATCACCGCCAACAACCCGATGGGTGTGCATCATGGCTGGGGACGCACCTATAAGGACCTGATGCTGCGCTTCCGCACCATGCAGGGGCACGAGATGCGCTACCAGAACGGCTTCGACTGCCAGGGCTTGTGGGTGGAAGTCAATGTCGAGCGTGACCTGGGCTTTAAGTCCAAGCTGGATATCGAAGAATACGGATTAGCCAGGTTCGTGCTCAAGTGCAAGGAACGCGTTCTGCGCTTTGCTGCCGTCGGCAGACCAACCAATCCATTCGTTTGGGTTATTGGGTGGATTGGAATGACCCGGATACGTTAAACGACCTGGCGGATAAGCTGATGCAGGACCCCTCCCAGGTCATCACCTTGCAGGGACCAGAGGGTCCATTCACTGGGACGGTGGAGCAGGTGGTGGCTCACCTGGGTCTGCCCGAGCTGGGCGGATCGTATTTCACTTTCTCGAATGAGAATAACTACAACATCTGGGCTTTCCTGAAGAAATGCTGGCAAAAAGACTGGCTGTATAAGGGGGACGACGTGATGCCCTGGTGCCCGCGCTGTGCCACGGGTCTCAGCCAGCACGAGATTGTCACCGAAGGTTACCAGGAATTGACCCACCGCTCAGTGGTCCTGCGTTTCCCGCTGCTGGGGCGTGAGAAAGAATCTCTGCTGGTGTGGACCACCACCCCATGGACGCTTACCAGCAACGTAGCCGCAGCAGTGGGACCGGAGCTGGTGTATGTCAAGGTGAAGCAGGGTGATGAAGTATTCTACCTCTCCAAAGGTACACTCTCCATGCTTCGGGGGTCTTATGAAGTGCTGGCAGAGCTCAAGGGCACCGAGATGGAAGGCTGGACATATTCCGGCCCATTTGATGACCTGGAACCTGCCCAGAACCCGGGCGGTTACACATCCCTGGCCCAGCTCGTGCGTGATGTCAAGGTCAGTGCCGCCCAATTTCACCGCATCATCCTGTGGGATGCAGTCGGTGAGGTGGAAGGCACCGGAATCGTGCACATGGCTCCAGGCTGTGGGGCTGAAGACTATCAGCTGGGCAAGGAGTATCACATGCCGCTTATCGCCCCCCTGAATGAAGAGGGAGAGTTCCTGGAGGGCTTTGGTTGGCTAAGCGGAAAACACGTATCTGAAGTGGCAGATCCCATCTTTGACGATTTGCGCCACAAAGGTTTACTCTACAGCATAGTACCTTTCACCCACCGTTACCCGGTCTGCTGGCGCTGTAACACCGAGCTGGTCTTCCGCCTGGTGGACGAGTGGTTCATCAGCATGGGCGCAAGCTATGATAAGCCGCGTGAAGACCTCACCCCTGCAGAAAAAGCTGCCTCCCTGCGCTACCAGATCATGGATGTGGTCGACCAGATCAAGTGGGTGCCTGACTTTGGGTACTCGTGTGAGATGGACTGGCTGCGCAACATGCACGACTGGATGATCAGCAAGAAGCGCTATTGGGGGCTGGCATTACCCATCTGGGAATGTGCCGAGTGCGGTAATTTCGAGGTCATCGGCAGTGACGATGAGCTGGCGCAGCGCGCCACAGCCGGGCTGGATGTGCTGGCTGACCACACTCCCCACCGTCCATATATCGATGCAGTCAAGGTCGCCTGCTCCAATTGTGGAGCGTCGATGGACCGGGTGCGCGATGTGGGCAACCCCTGGCTGGACGCCGGCATCGTACCCTTCAGCACCCTCAGCTACCGCAAGGATGCGGATTATTGGAAGCAGTGGTACCCGGCTCACTGGATCAGCGAATCGTTCCCCGGGCAATTCCGCAACTGGTTCTACTCGCTGCTGGCCATGGCTACCGTCATGGACGGAACTCCGCCTTTTCTGGAGAACTTCAGTTACGCCACTCTGTTGGACGAGCATGGGGACCCGATGCATAAGAGCTTGGGCAACGCCATCGAGTTCAACGAAGCTGCCGATAAAATGGGCGTGGATGTGATGCGCTGGTTGTTTTGCACGCATAAGCCTGAAAACGACCTGCTGTTCGGCTACCATAAAGATAAAAATGATCTTTCGTCCAGTTATAAAAGCGGAGATGAAGTAAGGGCTGATTTCCTTATTCCATTATGGAACGTATACAGTTTCTTCGTCACCTATGCCCGCCTGGATGGCTGGCAGCCTGGCAGTGGTACGGTTGCCCCAACCTTCGACCCTAATTTCCCGGAAGGTGATACTCCCCAGAGTGATAACCTGCTGGATAAATGGATCCTGTCACGCCTGAACCAGGTGGTCGAGCGGGTGACTAATTTCATCGAAGCATCTGACTTCATGAACGCCTGCCTGGTGGCTGAAGCTTTCCTGGATGACCTGACCAACTGGTATGTGCGCCGATCGAAAAGGCGCTTCTGGAAGTCGGAACTTGACACGGATAAAAACACGGCTTATGCCACCCTGTACCACGTGCTGGTTAAATTTGCCCGAGCCCTGGCACCCTTCATGCCTTTCGTCACCGAGGTGATGTACCAGAACCTGGTGCGCTCAGTATGGTCGGACGCTTACGAGAGCATCCACCACACTTCCTGGCCCCAGGCTGACCCCGCAACAAAGGATGATGCACTGCTCGAGCAAATGAGCCTCGCCCGCCGGGTGGCATCCCTGGGTCTCAGTGCCCGCGCTTCAGCCAACCTCAAGGTGCGGCAGCCGCTCAGCAAGGTGCTGGTATACGCCGGCAAAGCTGTCTTACGCCAGGAGCTGGTGGATATCGTGGTGTACGAGCTGAACGTCAAGGCTTTCGAGTTCGTCGAACAGGAAGGCGCGCTGGTCAATTACAAGGTGTTGCCGGATAACAAGCTGCTGGGTCCCAAATTCGGGGCACACTTCCCCGAGCTGCGAGCTGCTTTGGCACATTCTGATCCATCCTGGGTAGCTACCAATGTCCGCGATAATTTACCCATCACTCTGGATGTGGCAGGTGAGACGGTCGAGCTCGCCCCCGAAACCATCCTGGTGAGCACCGAGCCCGTCCCCGGGTTGGCAGTGGCGGCGGATAAATACATCACTGTCGCCATCGATGCGAACATCACCCCTGAGCTCAAGTCTGAGGGATTGGCGCGCGAGATCGTGCGCCGGGTGCAGGATATGCGCAGGAAAGCCGGCTTTAATATCGAAGACCGCATCACCACCAGCTACCAGGCACAAGGATTGCTAGCAGAGGTGTTTGCCACCTGGGGCGAGTACATCGCGGCTGAAACGCTTTCCACGAAACTGCTCGCTGCGCCATCCACGGAGGGCGCGTACGTGGAGGAGCAAAAGATTGAGGAAGATGTAGTGATACTGGCGGTGAAACGGAACCCGAAGTAGGGATTTTCTACACATTTACCATCCCTTGAGTTCCATAAGACTTTATTTAGCTAAATGATAAACGACCCCGACCTATTCTATAGATCGGGGTCATTTATTTCTAGCTTTGATATTCCATTACCTTCTGATGATTGGCAAATAAAAACTCTCGGTCGTGCTTGCTGGTGAGACAAGGATATAATTAGTTTTAGTTTCGAGATCACTACCTCCTGGTCCTGACACCAATAATCCCACAGTGTATATTCCAGATTCAGAATAAATATGCGTGGGGTTCTGGAGTGTGCTGGTAGTCCCATCACCAAAATCCCATAACCAGGCAGTGATATTGCCTGTAGAAGTGTCAGTGAATGTCACTGTCAAGGGCGCATTACCATTCTGCGGTAATCCGGTGAAGTCAGCAATCGGGTGACTAGGTGTGACTGTTATATAGTCGGTTTTAACCTCTTGATCAGACCAATCCGGACCAGTGACCATCAATGACACTGTATATACACTCATGCTTTCATAAACGTGAACGGGATTTTGCTCCGTGTTAGTAATCCCATCGCCAAAATCCCATAACCAATCCGTGATATTGCCTGTAGAAGTGTCGGTGAATGTTACAGTCAATGGAACATTACCATTCTGCGGGTATGCGGTGAAGTCTGCAGTCAACTGGCCTGGTGTAGCTGTGATGTAGCCTGGTTTTATCTCCAAGTCGGAACCTCCTGGACCTGAAACCAGAAGAGTGACAGTATAAACCCTGGTACCTTCATACACATGCATTGGACTCGGCTGCGTATCAGTAATTCCATCACCAAAGTCCCATAACCAGGCAGTAATATCACCAGTGGAAGAATCGGTGAAGCTGACAGTTAAGGGCGACTCGCCGCTCACCGGATCTGCAGCAAAATCAGCTGATGGACAGGTACCTGATCCAGCCATCACGCCCGTGCTGACCCCTGCTTCACTCCATAGTCCCCCACTGTTGCGAGCTTTGACCGAAACATAATATGTCTGTCCTTCGACGAGGTTTAACCCATTTCGAAGGAAACTCGTCTCACCGGTCGTAGTCCAGTTGATCACATCACCACTGCCAGGTGTGTTGCCAATCGCATATTTATACAGCGTGATCTCACCATCTGGGTCACTGGCGAACCATTGGGCAGAGAGTGTGTCCAGTGTATCTGCACCACAGGCAAGCACCAACGGCCTGAGCGGCGGGGTGGTGTCGCCAATCCCACCAGCATAGTCAATAGTAAAAGTGTAAGCAGAGTTGGGAGCGATTTCGATGGCATCAATGCCTGTCGCACCTGCTGCATTGATGCGGTAGTCGCCGCGTGGGATCAGTGAAGTAATATCATAAGAGGCCTGGAAGTGGGTCTCATCCAGCCAAAGAGGGTTGTTTTGGACTGGATACACCGGGTAATTCCGTAGAAGTCCCACACCTCCGCTCAATGTGCCAAACCAATGCGAGCCATCCAAGCCGCTGGCAATTGCTATTACAATATCATTTGGCAATCCAGAGTTGGAAGTGTTATACACTGTCCAGGTAGAACCATCAAAATCTGCCACACCATAGCCGTAGGTTCCAAACCAATGCGAGCCATCCGCGTTACTTAAAATTGCATACACATTATTATTTGGAAGCCCAGAGTTAACATCATCATACACTGTCCAGTTCGTACCATCAAAATGCGCCACCCCGCCGTATGTTCCGAACCAGTGCGAGCCATCCGCATCTCTGGCGATGGTACGCACATCACCAAATGGCAATCCGGAGTTGGAGCTATCATACACTGTCCAATTCACCCCATCAAAATGTGCCACACCTCCATTATTGGTGCCAAACCAGTGTGAGCCATCCGGGTCGGTGACAATGGAATATACATAATCATTTGGAAGCCCTGAGTTGGAGGTGTTATACACCGTCCAGTTTGTGCCATCAAAATTGGCAATTCCTCCAGATGTGGCAATCCAATGCGAGCCATCAGGGTCATTGACAATAGCAAATACAAAATCACTTGGAAGCCCGGAGTTTGTAGTGTTATATAGAACCCAGTTCGTTCCATCAAAATTTGCTACCCCTCCACCAACAGTACCAAACCAAAGCGAGCCATCTGTATCGCTGGTGATAGCACGAACATCATCACTTGGCAGCCCTGAGTTGGTAGTGTCATACACCGTCCAGACCAACCCATTAAAATTGGCAATCCCACCTGTAGTTCCAATCCATTGCGAGCCATCCACATCAGTGGCAAAGGCATTAACTGAATTGTCAGGCAATCCGGAATTGGAGGTGTTATACACCGACCAGGTGTTTTGCAGCACGGACTGGAAGGACAGTTCCGGCATTACCTCCACATCCATCGGGCGGCTAAACTCCGCCAGGAAGTTCACCGTCTCGATGCCGACGGGGGATGCGGGGTTCAGCGTCACGCTACGTACATACGCTGGGGCGCTCTGTATGGGTCCGATGGCAACGGGCTGGTAAATGACCTGACCCAGAGTGTAATCGTCATCATAGTCGTAAATGCGTTGTGATATCGCAAATGCATCCGTTGTGCCCCACCAGTTATTCTGTGCGGGGATATCGGTTGTGGTCAGGTTCTCGATGTCATACGTTCCTTGGTTACCCTCCAGGTTGTTGCCATTAATCTGGAAGTTACTCCCTGCATTTACCCGGATGGCACTGCCTGAATTACTGGTGAGGGTATTGCTAATGACAGTGGTATTTCCAACGACCTCGATTCCCACATCAGCGCTGTTTACCACCAGGTTGCCCTGAATCAGCCCACCGTAGGAGCGGATGCCAGTAGTAGCACCCACAACACGGTTTTTGAGAACGGAGATCGTTCCGTCAGAGTTGATGCCGTATGTAGGAGCACCTTCGATGTTGTTGCCTCGTATTATCGTGCCCCCACCGGCAAAGATGCCGCCACTATTGACGTCGCCTCCAGTGAGGGTATTGGAGAACACCTCTCCCGAACCAATATTGATGCCCCCATTAGCTACAGTAACATTCTGTACCGTGCCACTACCCAGTCTCACTGTGTTGCCTGACGTGCAATTTACAATTCTCCCCTGACCAGAAACCGTGATACTTCCACCAGCATTTGAATCTTGTATTGTACTGGGCATATCTGCCAAAATATTAGAATTCGAGGTGCTATCTTTTACCTCGGATGGTATTTGCAGTAGCGATAAACCACCATCGGTTACATGGACATTAATTATATGAGCCAGATACTCGTCAATCGGTGGAGTGTATTCTTCCACCAAAGGGCTCGAGCCAATGGCATAGATCTTACCATCATTGGAGGTTGCTAGGCCAAAAACATAACGTGCTGTTGGCATAACTGCCCGAACTGCCCAGGTATCTGACTGAGGATTATATTCCTCAACAAGATCCGATTTCCCCAATGCCTCACTATTGATATCGCCGCCCATAGCATATATCATGCCGTTCACGGTGGTTGCTGCGCTAAGCTCCGACCGACCAGTTGGCATACTAGCACGGGTTATCCAGGTATCTGTGGTGGGGTCATACTCCTCAACTGTACTTAACCACCAGCTTTCAGCATTCCCTCCTCCAATGGCATAGATCCGACCATTGCTGGCGGTGGCCGCGCCAAAACCATATCGTGCTGTTGGCATACTTGTCCGGGTTGCCCAGGTGTTTGTCGCTGGATCATATTCTTCAACTGTATTTAGATAGCCAGATGAACTTACGCCTCCGATAACGTAGATTTCGGCCATTATTGGCGGTGGTCACTCCCATAAAATATCGTGCTGTGGGCATGCTTGCGCGAGTTATCCAGGTATCGGTGGATACATCATATTCCTCTACTGTGTCTAGTGTTACACCATTATTTTCACCACCAAAAGCGTATATCTTGCCGTCATTGGTGGCCGCTACGCCAAGTAATGTGCGCGCAGTTGGCATATTAGCCCGGCTTGCCCAAGTGTCTGTCAGTGGATCGTATTCTTCTACTTTGTTCGAGTAATCACCATCTTCACCCCCGATAGCATAAATTCTACCGTTACTGGCTGTCACAACACCTAATGCATAGCGCGGCGTGATCATGTTAGCACGGCTGCGCCAACTTCCCATTACCGCTGTGGTATCGCCTTGGATAATTATGCCAGTTAAATCGCTGTCTTTCGTCCACAAGGGTGTAAACCCCAGGGCACAGGATAGAAAGCCTCCGCCAGCTATGGTCACATGGCTTAGATAGGGCGTGGCATTGTTGCAAAAAATCTCTCCCCCCTCCAACATCACCCAGTGCAGGGTATTCCCACTCTGGTAGGTGCCGCTGATGTCAGCGGTGGCATCGATGCTGGTGTCATCAAAATAAATCCTCCCCCAACTATTCCCATCGTGCCCAATAAAGCGGATGGTCTGTGCTTCCGTCCCATCAGCAAGTAACTGCCCACCCACATTCAGGCTGTAATTCCCATTGAACTCTACGGTCGTGCCTGCCTGGATGGTCAGTGTGATTCCCGGTGCTACACCCACATTACCCATGACCACATAGGTCTTGTCATTGGTCCAGGTGGTATCCACTCCTATGGTCCCCCACACCGGTTCCTCAGCTGAGCGTGTGGTTATAGTGAAGCTGAAGGCAGGCGAATATCCGCCACCATTGGCATTAACTTGCAAATTGAATACTATCGGATGGTCATAGCCCGCCCCCGTAGCCACATCAAAGGTATACAACGGACTGCTAACCCCGCTTCCACCCGATGGGATATCACCAAAATCTGCTGTTCCCTGGGTGATGGTCACATACGGGTCGCTCGTGGTGAGCACACCGGTCACCCCGGCTGCATCCATCCAGCCATTGGAAAGGGTGATCTCGAGCGTAGCGGAATCCCCCGGTGTAGGTCGGCCCAGCGGGTCACCATTCACCCTGAACAAGCTGATCTCGAGCATTGGCGTTGGGACAGTGGTCAGTGCTGCCCCAGCATTCAGCCTGCCTGAGCCTAACAGTCCCCCATAACCGGGGTTGAGCCCATCCAGTGTGTCCGTGGTGTGGGTCAGCTGTGACCAAACCAGGGTCTGGCTCCACTCTGGATGCTGGCTGATCAGAAGACCGGCAACACCGGAGACAAATGGTGCGGAAAAGGATGTGCCTTCAGCCGGACCATAATCGCCACCCATATAGGTGGTCATAATGTCCACTGCCGGAGCAGATAGTTCTACCCAATCACCATAATTGGAAATTTCCGATTTTATGTCATTTTGGTCTGTGCCAGCCACCGCCATGACCTCATCATAAGCAGCGGGGTAAAAACGGTTGGTAGTATCATCGTTGCCTGCACCGGCAATCACTATGGCACCGTAGCTGTTTACTGCTGCCTGCACTGCTTCCTCCAGGGCATGCGAGTTGGAATAGCCGCCCAGTGAGATATTGATCACATCCGCACCCTTGACTGCGGCGTACAACGTTCCCGCAGCGATATCCGAGTAATTAGCCACCCCACCTGCCGACATAACCTTGACCGGCATCAGGCGACAACCCCAGCAGGTGCCTGCGATGCCCGTGGCATTATCTGTGGCTGCAGCTGCCGCCCCAGCCACCTGGGTGCCATGTCCGTTATCATCACCAGGGTCGTTATTGTCACTGACAAAGTTCCAACCTTGCACGTCATCAATATAGCCATTGTTATCATCGTCAATCCCATTGCTAGGGATCTCCCCAGGGTTGACCCACATCTTGTCAGCTAAGTCCGGGTGGTCAAGCTGTATTCCCGAGTCGAGCATGGCAATCACCACCGTGCTGTTGCCAGTGTTCACATCCCAGGCATCCTCTGCATTGATTATCGTTAAACCCCATTGGGAGGCGAAAAGCGGGTCGTTGGGGGTAGCCTGGGTGTTGCCTGCTGGTCTGGCAAGGTAATCCGGCTCAGCCCACACCACGCGGGAGTCCACTGACAGGCTCTTTGCTATGGAGGGAATATCGCTGCCTGTGACAAGCTGCAGAATATAGATCTGGGATAGCTGGGTGGAACCGTTGGCGAGGAGCAGGCGTGAATTAAGTACTGATGGTGCTAATGATGTCGCCTCTGCCTGCCTGATCCCATCTTTCAGGCGCACGATCAGCCGGTTGGGAACATACTCACCGGTTGGCAAAGATTGCGGAGCGCTGGTCTGGTTGGCAGGTTGCACAGCTGCCACGCTCGAAACCGTCGAAAATACCATTACCACCAGGACAATGATATTGGCGATTGGAAAAGCTGACTTATGAGAAAACATGCTGAATTCTCCTCAATTACAGTGCTGGCTTTGAGTTGGGCTTTCACCCCTGTATGCATAGTGTAGTGAATTGAAAGATAAAAGTCAAGTGAAAATCGACCTCAACCTGCCTGCCAAACATGCAAACTGATCTTGTTGAGGCATACTAAACCCACCTGCTCCGCCCATTCCTCCTAAAGGCTTTCAGTTTAAAACCAAAAAATTGGATGATGTCTTGCCCCCCTTTTATTTCCTGCGGGATGGGAATGGTCTTATCCGCCTACCGCCACCCTCCCTATCGATCCTGGTCTTCTTCCTGTTCTCGCTCCAATTTCTGCCGATCCTGCTGCTGTACGATCCGTTTCTGCTCCTGCTCTTGTTCCAGCAGCAGTCGTTTATCTTTTTGCGGTTGCTGTTGCCCTTCCTGTTGCCGTTCCAGCTGCTGCCGATCCTGTTGCTGTACGATCCGTTTCTGTTCCTGTTGCTTATCCAGCTGGAGCCGTTCGTCTTTTTGCGGCTGCTGTTGCCCTTCCTGCTGATGCTCTAGCAATTGCCGATCCTGTTGCCAAAGGATCCGTTTCTTTTCCTGCTGCTGTTCCAGCTGCTGCCGTTCGTCTTTTTGTGGTTGTTGTCGATCTTCCTGCTGTTGCTCCAGCTGCTGTCGTTCCTGTTGCTGCACGATACGTTGCTTTTCCTGCTGCTGTTCTACTTGCAATCGCTCATCTTTCTGCGGTTGTTGTCGCTCTTCTTGTTGTCGTTCCAGCTGCTGGCGCTCTTTCTGGTCTTTAATTCGTTCCTCTTCCTGTTGGCGTTCCAGCCGCTGTCTCTCCTTTTGGCGTTGTATTCGTTCTTCTTCTTGTTTTCGCTCCAGCTGCAGGCGTTCTTGCTGGCGTTTTATTCGATCTTGTTCCTGTTGTTTTTCCAGCTCCTGCTGCTTCTTTTTCCACTCTTCGAATTTCGTTTGCTGATCCGATTTTTGATCCGGTGCCATCTTGGTTTCCTCTATGTATACAAGTATAGCCCAATTTCATCAAAAATAAATATTACTCACTTAAACAAAAACAATATTCTCATCGCAATCGAAGCAGATATAAGCCGCGCACGTTGAAAAATATTGAAACACAAAAGAGCGGGATCGAAAACCCTGCTGCAGCTCCCTGGATCGCTTCCAGTGTAGATTTATCGTGGATCAAATCAGCAAAGAGAACCCCGATCAGCCTGTCATCGATCACCCTTGAGGCGAATAACCCAGTCAGAAAAAAAGCCATCCCAACCTGCAAATATTCCTGGGGAGTGTATTTTCTTCTTTTGAGAACCATCCTGGCCTTCTCAATCAAATTACAAATTTACCAACCGAGATGTTGTACCCTCGCAAGTTGACTAATGGGTTAGGCGGTAATAGATCATAACCGCCACCTTGGTCACAAGCATGGCCAGTAAAATGATCAGCAAGTCTAACCGCAGGATGTCGTTGACAAGATATTCATAATTGACCCAGACAGCCATCAGGACCACGCCCACAATCACCGCCCAGCGGGTAGAAATGTAACGGTGCATAACATAGCGTTCATCCACACCAAACCACCTGGAAAACAGGTTATTTAACATGGTAATCCTCCTTATGGAGCTTGAAAAGCTCGTCTGTTGAACATTGAAAATATTGGGCGAAGCGTAATGCCAGGTACAGGCTGGGGGTGTAGCGACCGCGCTCAATGGAGATAATACTTTGGCGGGAAACTCCTACAGCTTGCGCCAGCTCATCCTGTGTCAGGCTGTGCTCCACCCGGTAATCTCGGATACGGTTGAATACTTCTTCTCCCATAAGTCCTCTTCAATGTAAAGCTAACTTTACAATATTATACATCAAAAAATAAAAATGTCAAGTACACTTTACATTAACACCTGAAGTGGTAAATTAAGTTTATGATCGAGGCGTTGACCCCCTTCACCGTCCGAATGGAAGCTTTTAACCCTGAGTTTTTATAAATCTATCCAGCCATTCATAAGCCAGACTTCTGGCGAACTGTGGAAATGAATGATCGTTCCCGTGCATAAAAAAAGCGAAGGCTTTTTGCTGGCCATATAATTTGTAAACCTGGTTGAGCTGAGCTCCAACCTCGGCCAGAAATTCTTGATTCCCCAGGGTTTTATCATAATAGGCGGAGATATTAAGCCAGGGTCTGGGTGCAATCAGTGCTGCCACTTCATTGATATCGAATGGAAGAGCTTCTCCGGCAAGCAAATACTTTCTCAGCTTGGGGAAATAGATATATCCATCCTCGGTGGACCACTCCAGGCATTTTTCTTCCTCCGAAATTACCGACATCCCGCAATTGCTCACGCCCACTGCAATCCGTTCGTCCATCGCCATGGCAAATATAGCGTTGCTCCCCCCGTGGGAGTGACCGATCACACCGATTTTATTAGGATCGACGTAGTCAAATGTACTCAGCACATCGATGGCAGACATGGAATCTTCGATATCCTTACCCACCATCGACCAGTTCGGGTTTTTCTCATAAAATGGCAGTGAGTTGAACCTTTCCTTCCCCGGGTACACCCTTTCTCCCATGCAAAGATAATCCGGAGCAAAGACTATGTAGCCACGTTCGGCCAATTCATGACCGTAGGCGTAGTCCTTGTTTCCGAATAGCCCCGCAACTTCGTCCTTTCCATAATTATTCATCTGGTGCATGGCCAGGATTGCTGGGGCGGGTGTGGTTAAGCCGTTCGGTACGAAAAGATAAGCGTGGACCTCGTCTGTATCCTCTACCCGATAGTGTAATTTATGCCGGGTATAGCTTCCACATTCCACGCTTGCAACGGTTTCGATGTCTTGTGGTTTTCGAGGGAAGTTCGGGTTACCGATGTGGTCGAGAAACCGGGATTTTATCTCCTCCCTTTTGTCAATCCATTGATCAAGCTGGTTCCTCCCATCCTCTTGTTCTAGGAGTAATGTTTTGATGGTCATGAAGATATCCTTATGGAACCAGCTCGGCGCTACCTGCGATCTGCTTATGGTACAGGTGCTTTAAATTGCTTAGGAAAAAAGTCGGAACGATCCAGGACTGGAATTTTCCAGGCATATCGATTCTCTCGATCTCTGCTTCTGTTGCTCCCTGATGGATTGCATCACTGACCAGGGCTCTCAAAGTATCGATATATTCATCCAATTGATCCAGGTGAGCAGCTTGTCCAACCGGACCATGACCTGGCACAAATATCCTCGCCTGCGAGCATTCTTACCTGGGCCAGGATGCTTTGGATTTTATCAGCATCCCCCTCTGACAGATATGGATGAGCCTCGATGAACAAAAGGTCTCCCATAAACACAATCCCATCTTCAGGAAGATGCAGGATGGCATCACTCGCACTGTGCCCACCTTCATAAGCGATGAGCCTGGCCGACCTTTTTGGTCCGACAAAGGTGAGCTCATTATTAAACACAAGGTTGGGAAGGCGGACATTTAATTCTGGGAGTGTTGCGATGACACCCTGAAATTCACCCATCCACATCCTGAGACTTGCTTTTACGGTTTCGTCGTGGGCTTCAGCATATTGGGCTTCCAATGATTCCAGCCGCTTCTGTGACACGTCACGAAAATCTTGGACTTCCTTGGGTCCTTCGGTGGCAATCAGCTCCCGTGTCTGAGCGCTTGAGATGATATCCGCTCCTGAATCAAAAACCTGGTTGCCCCAGATATGGTCATTATGATAATGGCTGTTAATCACCGCATGAACCGGCCGGCCAGTAAGGTTTTCGGCAGCCTTACGCAGGTCTCTGGCGGCATCGGTTGATACGAATGCGTCAAACACCAGGGTACGATTACCCAGGTCAATGATGCCTGCATTGCCAATCGCCCAACCACCATCGGCGTTTATGCATGCATACACGCCTTCCGCAAGCTGCTCGAGTCGAAAATGGCGAGAGCTAAATGAAATTATCTTACTCATCTTATTCTCCTCTCACACAATCCATTCAAAATGATTCCTTCCGTATCTTTTCTCACATCGACCGGAGTAGAACGAATTGGACCCATTGTCTTATCTTGTAGGGAAGTCTCCTTAGCATTATCCCATCAATTCTAT
>CAVZEP010000029.1:0-12681 GCA_963774275.1 uncultured Chloroflexia bacterium
ATGCTATGTGACAAATTAACATCTGCCGGATGTATCCAACCAAGGCAACCTGAATCTTCTGTTACTATATTATGAACCTTGAAAACAACCCGTCCAGTTAGTCCGGTCTCACGGGTGATGGTGCCGGTCAGATAAAGGTAAGGATCAGCTGCACCCACACCTGTGCCAACGGTGACCAGTGAACCGCTGGCAATAGACATCAGACTGGTGGTATCTGCAACAACCCGCACGCCTGGGCCTGGTGTTGATGGTGTGCCATTGAGCGATCCAGCTGACAGATCGGTGAGGAAGCGGTCCCGATAGCGATAAGGGACCTTCTTAGACCTGAGCAAGAGTGGAGGTATCATAGGTTTAGGGTGTGATCCAACGGATGGTGGCAGTGAGACAATCGGTAATAGCATCTGACTGAGCTACAGCGATGGTGAGTGGTCCATGGAGAGGGACCAGGTCATAAAGGCCTGTCGCTGAAGCTGCCACATCTACGGTGTCTTTACGGGGTGCCAGCCAGATATCTGTGGCGTTGTTGCTCTTGACGACGATGTTGCCAAAGGTGGGGTCACTGATGGTCACATCGGTTGTGGCTGGTGCAGCACCATCGTAATTCAGGAATACGTCCAGAAGGAAGCCATTGATAGGAACAGTGACACCTGAACCCACTGCAGCACCGGCACCGGCTGTGGTAATCTTTACAGTTTCGATCGCAATCTCACTCATGAGTAAACTCCTTGGGATCATGACCAACAAGGTAGATAATTACTTCGTTCACCTACCTTGTTGGTCTATAGGGTTTTTGTCTAATTGATCACCGTCTTCTCACCCATAAGGGTGATCACACGGTTGTTATACTCGCCTTCCAGGTGAACCACGTACACGTTGGTTCTGGCTTCGAGGACAGTAAACGCTCGATCGAACCCAGCTGCACGTAGGAGGTCAGCGACTTTCTTGATCACTGCAGGGGTGATCTGCACCGGCTGAGCTGGTGGATGCAGAGGGGCTGGCCTGGCCTTGGGTTTGGAGGGTGGTGGCTTGACTAAGGCAAGGGGCTGAAGCCCCTTGTTGGATTTAGGGGACATGATCATCCCTCCGTGAAGCACAATACCAAAGTGAAGTCAGCAGCTGCGGTCCCACCGGCACCGTCGTAATCGAGGGTGACGATGATGTTGGTGAGTGCTACGATGTGGGGATATTCGTCACCAACGAAATCATCCTTCTCGTCGAGCACAGCTGCCACTGCGCTGTCGCCCACGTCCATGTTGAGGACATAGGCTTCGAGTGCGCCGGTGTAACCGATATCGAGAATGGCTGAGCTGGCGTTGGAGGCTGCAGCTGAGACACCGATCAGCTGTGCATCGAAGGGCAGCTTGAAGATAAAGGAATGGTTGGCAGCCAGGTTTCCGGCTGTGTGATATGAGATGGTAAAACGGGTTCCTTGCATTGTTATATCTCCTTTTTGCAAAAGTAATTGAATTAGTTAGCGAGATCCGGATCCAAAAATACAACGATCGTTGTATTTCAGGCTGCGTCCTTGTCTAACCAGAGACAGAAGAAAGCACTGTCTGTGAGATTGGTTCCACCGGTGTTGTTGATGGTGTTGGCTGCGGTGATGGTGAACTCGCTGGTAAGATTTGCAGCTGAGAAAGCAATTGTGTTCGGAGTTGCTTCACTCAAGGTGAGCTTGCACCCAACCACGGCCAGAAGTGTGTCTTCTGTGGCGATGCCGGCAACGGTATGGTTGCCAGCTGCACCTTCGGTAATAGCGGTCATTTTGAGATTGAGACCTGAGAAATGAGTAGTGCTCATGTATTGACCTTTCTGCCCTGGATGGGGAGGACACCCAGGGCATTAGAGAAGAGGTCCTAAACGGTGGATGGCAGCACCGGTCTAGGTTACGTTTCGTTTACCAACACCCCTCCATGTTGCAACACCATAGGCCCAGAGATCACGGACCTTGATGGGGAGGGTGTCATTGGTAAACAGTAATCCACTGGTTGGATCAGTCACACTGTAGAGCTGAGGTGCCGGATGTGTGGTCCCACCTGGATTGTCACCATAAGCCATGCAGATTACAGGTGCGATCTTGGGGTCAACGATCCAGGCCCAATCATTTGCGTCAGTCCATTCTGGCACTGCGATGGGTACGGGTCGGGTGTCACCTGGCCGGTCGACTGCATAGATGTTGGTATCGTTGTCACCGGTACCTGGTCTTCCGCCTGGACCAAAGCCATAGCCAAAGTCAATGAGTGCCTGGTCGTACAAGTCCACAGGCAATAAGCAATACTTGGGCCAAAGCACCTGGCGCTTGGCTGATCCCAATTCAGCTTGTTTGGCAGCTTCGAGACGAGCTGCCTTCCAGGCTGTCCAGCTGAAAGCGGTAGCAGCAAGGTTGGCATGAGCTGCAAGGTTGAAGAGGGCAACGCTGTCCTGGGCCAGGGTTGGTCCTAAGCCAACTGCCTGGGTGAAGATCGCAGCGATCGCAGCTGAGCGTGTTCTGATGGCTGATATGGTCAAGGCACGTGGAATGGCCTGCATCTCGTCGATGCGGGAGTTACGGATCATCTTATCGGTGATGCCAACATACCCGCCGTACTTGGTGAAAGCTGAAGTTTCCTTCGTGTCTACCACGTTGAGCTCAGTGTAAGCTGCTCCTTCTGCGACGACAGGAAGAGCACCCACACCACCGAACTGCAGCCACTGCATATCTTGCAGCGTTCCATCACTGGCCTGCACTGCAGTGATCAGCTCGTACCAACGATAAGCGGTGAGATTGGTGTAAAGGTCCATTACGACCTTGTTCATGGCGTTGACAGCCATATCAGCCAGCGTGGTGGTGTTCGCAGATGCGAACGCAATGCGGGAGGGATCGAACACGCCTCGCATTTCAACATCGCCGGTGACAGCTCGGTACAAAGCATCTACCCTTCGCAACTCCGGAGGGGGTAGCTTGGCACCTGGGGCACCAAACAGCCAATCAAAGTAAGACTGGAATTGATCAGCTGCAGCTGGACCAAGGGATACTTGCTGCCCTCGGGGTGGTTGATTGCCGATCTGGATGGTGTTATTTTCTACAGTTGCGCTGATCTTCTCAAGATTGGTTTCCAGTTTTGATAAACGAGCATTGATTAATTCTTCTTCCATGTTTTGCAATTCTCCTTCTTTTGGATTGCAAGGGGCTAAAGCCCCTTGTTTTTCGACCTCGGACATATGATACTCAAGGTCGTCTTCTGCCTGGCTGAACAACCCTCCTGGATTGAGGGCAGGCTCGTCGACCAGGTCAGCTGCATACAATTCCTTGATGCGTGCGACTGGATACTTACCGGATGCGTTGGAGGGTCGACCTCCGGAGGCGGGTACTTCGCTGCCATCCGCTGTGATCCAGACACGATCCAGGTCCACAACGACTGAGACACCCAGGGCTGATGGGTCTTCTTGTGCCAGCTGCAGGACATAGCCGGCCAGGTCACCGGTTGGTGTGGTGTGGGCTGTGGGCGAGATATGCAGGTCACCGGTCAGCTTGTCACCCACGATCTGAAAATTCTTTACACGGCCAAGATACTTACCCAGGCCATCATGGAACCAGTCGGGGTGAGTGAAGCGTGATTTGATGCCTGTCTGTTTGGACGATCCAAGCTGCTGCAGCTGGACCAGGCTCTTATCGTCAAACAGAAGGCGATGTCCGGCCGCCTCGCCTGTGGAAGCGATGCTTACACCGATTATGACGTCCTTTTCGTCGGTGGTGTAGCCGGTAAAGCTGATGGGTACTGAGATAAATTTCTCTGTCACTGGGGAAAGTCCTCCTGTTCTTGGGTTACGCCTCCTGTTGGGGTGGTCCTCGTTGTCACCTTGGTGTATTTCAACGTGGCTTTGGTCTGCACTGGAAAACGTGCATTGATGAAGTTATAGATGCCACTGGCGCACAAGCCAGCTGCAAGCCCAAAGAAAGCGACTTCGATGTACACCTGAGCTGCAGGTACAAGGGTGCTTACTTTGTAGACCACGGCCAGCACGATGCCGATGATCATCGAGAAGATGATCAGCTTGTTACCTGACACCTTGAACTGTTTTACGAACTCGACAAGTCCCATGATGAGTAGTGCGAGGGTGAGGGGGTTGAGATTGAAATTACCAAGGTCCATGATATTCTCCTTTCAAGAGAGTAAGAAATAAAAAACACAAAGTACACAAAGGACACCAAGTGCGAAGCAAAAAACGCTTCGCCCCAGGGGATATTTGAAGTAAAACCTATCAGGGCATGACCCTGCAGATGGGACTGCCGATCAGACACAGGAAGTAAAGACCTAAGAGGGCGATGGCACCGATGGTCAACAAGATCGCTAAAAAGATGATCATGGCTGGTGGTTCTCCTTGGGAGGCGCGTCAGCTGCCTGCTCCATCCTGGCCGGCAAGAACACCGGAAGGATCGGGTCCGCCTTGGCTTCATTGATAATTATGTCCAGGGTTTCATCGTCCAGGTTTTCACCTGCGAATTTGAAAAACAAATCTGTGGCCAGCCGGTGCATAGTAGGCGATTTGCCAAGCAGTGTATTCTGCAGGGTAGCGAAGCCAGTGGCAAGGGTGCTTGCGCCGGTGGAGAGCTGAGCATTGTCACTCAAGGTCACGTCGGGGCTCTCGCAATTGAACAACTTCGTATAGTCCGTCTCAGTTGGTGCGGGTTGTGCACCGATATCAACTGCCCGTAGGAAGGCCTGGGCTAAAATGTCCTCCAACATCCAGATGAAATATTTCTGTCTTTCTATCAGAAACTTTTCTGGCGGGGCTTGCATGGCTTCGGCTGTGGCGACGTTGACTTCTCCACCTTCACCACGCCAATGGGGAGGATATCCGGAACCTGCATCGATCATGTTACGTACTGCCTTCATGTCGTGAGATGCATCGGCACCACGCAGGCTTGGAGTGATGGTCTCCCAGGTCTCGCTTTCGTCTTTGACGATGATCGATCCACTCTCCGGAGCACTGCCGTATTGCACGCTCTTGGTCTCGACTTTGTTACTTGGGACGGTGACCAGGTAGAGAAACGCACGTGCAGCCCAATGCAGACGTACACGGTCTTCGAGCATCCTTGAATATCTAAGCAGCCAGGGGATGATCGTAGTCAAGTCACTCTCACCCATCTGTGCACCCATGGGCTTGTTCACTGAGTAATGCAGCATGATGGCGTCTGCCATGCCAGCATCGGGATGATCAGGGGCCAGCCACTTCCTGGGCTGGTACTCACCGGCCGGTGGGGCTTCGTGGTAAACCAGTTCAGTCTCCCAATCGTTGGGAGCAGTCTCGATCTTGAGGATTTGATCTTTGGTTACGAACCTGATGTAAGACATTCCATCCGAGATTATTCCTGAACAAGAAAACAAATAAGTCACCTGACCTGGCCAGTTCTTCACACATCGGATACAACCTAAAATCCATGTGATTTTTACGATGCAGCCAGAAGGTCTTGATAAAGGCGTCCATATCTGCGTTGGCGCTAGTGAACGTGATGCCTGTCCCTACGACATAATTCACAGTGGTGGCAATGATGCGCCAGGCGAAGGGGTTCTTACGCCAGGCGGTGAGTGCATCGGTGTACAGTTCCTGGATTTCGGACCAGGAGCGGTCGTGTTTGCGACCGCTGAGATGGTCTGCCAGTGATCATCACTGGCCAGGTTGGGGGTTACTGCAAAGTTTGTTGAATTCACCTGGTTCGCCCGAAGATCTCGAAACAAGATTTTTTGTAATCCTTTGAGCATTGTTAAACTACCTCCTTGGATAAGTCTACAAGAAGATAAAAATTGCTTGTATCTTCAAGTTTTCTGGATGGGATGATTTCTGGATTACTTACATTGATAGATTTCAAACAAGTAACAAGTTCGAGATAACTTGGTTCGATGGGCTTTGGCCGGCTAAGCTGCATGGTGGTGTGATCGAAATTTGTTCGAAATGCGACTGTCAAACCATGGGGCAAAGTCTCTGAATATACCATTCCTGGGTTAAGTCTCGATCGTTTCAGTAATTGAGACAAAATTGTGCTTAATGACATTTCAACTCCTCCATAGAACCTGCGTCTATTTTGCCTATAAATGCTTGGGGTATACATTATTTGACTACCTCCATGTAGCGATATTCGTCACATTCTACAGCCGACCAGCCACGGGCATGCTTTACCCACGCATCCTTACCGCCAACATCTTCGAGCTCGACCATCTCACCACGGGTGAGATGGCCGACTTCTTTGGATAGATTGGTGGGGTTCTGCCTGATGTGTAATCCTTCGAAATGAGAGCGAAAAAAGGTCCGGTGGTCCTGTGGGGGTGGGGTGCCCTGGCGATAGTTACCGAACCAAGCTCGAGCTGCATCGAGCGGTCCATTGAACCAGTTACCGTCGGCGATCTCGTTGCAGCCTGGAACCCAAAAGTAAGCGGTGTTCTGCCAGATATCCCAGCTGGTTTGTCCTGAGGGGAGGGTAGGATTGAGGCCATGCCGGTAGTTAGCCACGATGAGGGGATATTGGTATAACCACCCTGGGTGTGGGCTCAAGGCTGTCCCAAAAGCCAGCACTGGTATAGATGGCCGGCTTGCGAGCGGTGCGCAGTTCGCAGTAATCCAGGAAGGCTCTGATAGTGGCTGCTGTTAAGCCTGGTTCTTCACAGTCAGCGATCTCTCGCTTGTAGTTACCACCTTCGATGGTGTCCAGGTAGTGATCCGCTTGTACATCTCCTGGGTAACCTGGCTGCAGGTAGTGATAGGCTGCATGGGGTAAGCCTGCATCGTTGCAGCCATCCATGTTGTTACCCAGCTGGCTGTCGATGAAGTAAAGGCCATCGGTGGCTTTGTAGTAAACGAAGCACACGTACTGAGATGCAACCTGCCAGTCGATCAAGCCCCTCCCAATGGGAGACATCAATGCCAAGAGTGCGAATGATGGTATTCAAAATGACAACTCCTTTAGAATGTCTGGCTGCTCGATTACCTGACTGTCACCGATGCCCCAGGTTTCCTCGTCGAGCAAGCTGATCAATGCAGCTGAGAGGATATAGTCGTCATGGACCAGCTCACCGGTGGAGATGTCACGGGTGCCGTTTGGTACTCCCCAATGCATGATCTTACCTGGCCCATCCTGGATGGTATAAGTACAATATTCGAGCTGGCGGGACATTTCCTTATCCATGGGGAGGTACTCTTTATACCGACCGCTCTCGATGATTGAAATAAACGACCAGCCAAGATCACTCTTGCTGATGGTGCTGAACTCGAAAGGTAGCACAATTGTGCCAAGTTTATCGGTTAAGAAGCTAGCTAAACCGGCCCCCACGCCGGTAGCATCGATGATCACCTTGACTGGCTGCCAGGCATTGGCCATGGCTATGATGGTGGCGTAAAGTGCTACGTGCTTAACTCCCTGCCAGGCGATCCGACTGACGACTTTGTAGATAGGCTTGGTTTGTATCTCACCTAATAGTGGGACCTGAATTTCGAAGATGGTGACTACGGTGCTATCACGTTTAGGATTGGATAACTGCAATGGGTCTTCGTTGGCTCCTTCGTCTTCACCAGCCACATCGATGGTGAAGGCATAGGCTCTATCGAGTAATGGATAATCTTCTCGACGATGCGCACCCAACATGAGCACACGGCGGGAGAGGGGGAACATGCCTCCTTCAGCGTCAATCTCCTCGCTAAAGTATTGAGTGCGAACGAGGGGATTATTACGGCCCAGCCTGGCGATCTGCTCATCGACGAACTTACGATATGCCGGCACCTCGGCACCCACCTGATCAGCAGTGAGTATCCAGGTGCGACGGATGCCGTCTTTCTGTTCTGACAAGCGAGCAGCCCGTAGCTCACGGGCGAGCAGGGTGCGACTGGTCCAGGCTGTTCCCCAAAATACACGGGTGGCGTTGGTGGAGGCTGCCATGGGGGCGATCTCCTTATCCCACTTGGTAATCTGCACATCCTGGGCTTCGTCGCATTCGAGGAGAAGGGAGGCGGTAGCGCCGACAATTGAGCTGACAGGTGCACCTGAGAAAAAGTAAATCATCGAATTACCGACCACATAGATATAGCCTGACTTCTTGCCCCAGCGGTCCCGGGTAACCAGGTTTTTGCAGATAACTCGTTGTAACCTGCGCATGGCGTTCAAGGATTGGGGCTTCCAGGTGGGGATGACCTTGACGATCTCAGCATCTGTTGAGTGAGTAAATGGCCAAGCAGATATGTCTCAATCTGAGCTTGTAACTCGTTCTTACCTGACTGTCTGGGGAAGATAACCACAAAGGTGAGGCCCTGGTTGCCGATAACTGAAGCGGCGATTGAACGGGCGACCGCGAGCTGGTAGGAACGAAGATGGATACCACTCAGCTCGGGAAAACGAGAGACATCGCGCAGAATGCGTAACATTTTTAGAAAATCGAAATCCATCGCGGACCTTAATGAATGTTGAACATTGGAGTGCTTCAATCCTGATCGAGACCCCATTCACGCGTGAGCTGCTGAATGGCGAAGTCCACTGCCTGGTTAAAGGAACGCAGGGAGAGGCATTCGTCATTCCTGAGGCAGGTGAGACATTGACGAGTGGAGCTGGTGAGGTGGCGCAGGCTAAGTCATGATTGGAAAAATGGCGGGTGGAGAAACCGTGCTTAAGGGCGTTGAGGTTGCCTGGCTGACTGCCTGAGGATTTTTGGGGAGATGAGTTTTGAGTGGGCATGGTGTCATGATCCTTCCGTCATTATGGATGGATCAGGCTACGGACCAGCTCGATCAGCGAGAGCAATCCACCGCCCACCGCCAAGCTGACCAGCAGCTTAAATTGGGTGGCACTCTCAGTGAGCGTGCGCAGGCGTTTCTCAAAATCCGCGGCCTGGGCTTCAAGGGTCGCCAGACGCATGGCATCCATCTCAGCCTGGTGTGCCTGCTCTGCCTGGACTGCAGCCAGCTCAGATCGCACCAGATCGAGGGTATGTCCGAGCTGTTCTGCGATCAGCTTGTTGTGGGTGATTTCGGTCTCAGTCATCATTCCTGGTCTAATCCCCATTCCTGCCTCAGATCGCGAATGGCAGTATCCACTGCCTGGGCGAAATAAAGCATGGTGGGGCACTCCGCTCTCTCAGGGCAGGTGGGGCAGCGCTGAGTGGAGTTCCTCAAGTGCCGGATCTCCCGGTTCAGATTTTCGGCTTTGTCAAGCACTACCTTGGCTTCTAGCAGGGCCGTACAAGCCGGGTTGGGTATGCCAGGTGGAGTGGGACGGGAGCTCACATATCGGGGTTTTGGAATCTTTGTGATCATTTTTTATTCCTTAACTCTGCGTTCACTTGTTGGATGGCGTCGGAGATCTCGTTTGCCAGTGGCGATTGGCCTTCACTCAGGCTTTTTTGCGCTCGCAGCAGGGTGGCAAGCCTGCCCGCTGCCGCTCCCAGTGCATCCAGTACGCGTGTAGCCTCGCGCAGGTCATCGATACCATCCGCCAGCTCCATCGTGTGCCGGATCATCACCCTGAGCAGGCTGATCTCGTACTCCAGGCTGGCAGTTGGGGCATCACTCAGCTCACTGGTCTCGCTGGCGTGGAACAGGCGTGAGTAAAAGCCGTGTTTTAGGGTGTTCAGGTTGCCTTTGGGGGCGCCATGGGGATTGGTCATAAGAATGGGGATTATCAATTAGCAGTTAGCAATTAGCTTAATAAAATAAACCGCAGATATACGCAGAGTATCGCGGATGGAAAACAGTTTTACCAGCCACAGATGTACACAGATAAACGCAGATGAAAAGATAAATAAGAACGTGTGGACCTTTGAACGTGTGAGCGTGATAACGCATAGGAAGTGAACCCCCGGCACGGGTGGATGACGATGTTGCAGTGCCTTGTTCCCTGGCAGGGGAGGACGCCGGTACAAGCCGGGCAGACAGCGGAGCTGCCCTAAGGCGTTAAAAAAATAGTGGCACAGGTGAGCAGAGCTTTCGCTCCGCATTGCCCGTGCCAGGGGTTCTGAGAATATTATAGCACAATTGTTCTAATCCACAAGGGGTTTAAGGGAATTGCGCAATTCTTTAAGATTTCTCATAAAAGAGCAGCGTATAGCTTTGAGCTCTCGGCAATCAGCCAAAGGAAGAGCTTTGGATCTTATTATTCTCGCTCAACATTTATCCTAATGTTGTGCCAGTAGCTATTCTTTAGAACATGATTACCCCAGGAAGGTTGAACCAATTCCTCAATAGCAATCATCCCATTGTAGGGGCGGGTCGCGCGCAACCAAAAAGGGTTGCACTATGCCCGCCCCTACATCGTGGACTCCATAGGTGCGGTTTCAACCACAGATTTTTACCGATGAGAACAAATTTCAGCTCTAATATTATTTTTTCAAGAATTCTGCTACAATAAATTACACACTCCTCACATCATGCTCTTGGGGGAAATGCTTCATTACTGGTTGAGCGGTTTCGTATTTGAGCCTGGGAGTAGCCGGATAACCGTTCAGGAGGGAACCTATGAAAAGCATACCTCACTTATCATTCTCCGTCACGATCGTATTAATCAGTGTGGTATTCGTATTTGCGCTGCAGGCAGATGTGGTTATGGCTACTGAGATAAATATATTTTCGTGCGCGGAGGTCACCGAAATCCCCCAGATCGAATGCGAAGCCCTGGTTGCCCTGTACAACAGCACCAATGGACCTGGTTGGACGGACCACACCAACTGGCTGGTGACGACCACACCCAGTAACTGGTATGGGGTGAGTGTGAGTGATGGTCATGTGACCGAGCTGATGTTAATGTACAACAGGCTGGATGGCAGCCTGCCCGCGGAGCTGGGCGACCTGACCAGCCTGAAGAAATTGAATTTGCATTCTAACCAGCTGAGCGGTGGCATCCCTACCGAGCTGGGTAACCTGACCAACCTCACATATTTGGCCTTAAGTTGGAATGGATTAATTGGAGCCATTCCACTCAGCCTGTGTAATCTGACGAGTCTTGAAGAATTATTGCTATATGGGAATGGTCTGAACGGTACTATTCCAACCCAGTTGAGTAATTTATCCAACCTCACTGGGTTATATTTGGGCGCTAACTTTTTGAGTGGCAGCATTCCACCCGAGCTGGGTACACTATCCAACCTGACAGCGTTATCTTTATACACGAACCAGCTGAGCAGCAGCATCCCATCCGAGCTGGGCAGCCTGACCAACCTGGAGAGCTTAAATTTGGGGCAAAACCGGCTGAGTGGTAACATCCCCTCTGAGATAGGCAACCTTGCCCCACTAAGGTTACTTTGGTTGCAAAACAACAAACTAAGTGGAGATATTCCTGTGGCGTTGCTTGCCCTGGTAAATCTCGTCGATCCGGGCCAATATGGCGGGAATGATGGTTTATCCCTCGATTACAACCGCTTGAATGTCCCAGGCAACTATCCAGATCCAAATGTCCCGCTGCAGGTCTTCCTATCCCAAAAAGACCCTGATTGGCACCTAAGCCAGCTGACTTATACTTTCTTTATGCCGGTGGTGCTGCGCTGATAGGGTATAGGTAAAACTGCGCTCATCCATGAAGCGTATGTGTATCAAGCCTCACGCGTTTGCTTCTCGTGAGGCCTTTTTATTCACCCAACGCTCAGCTACAAGAGTGGAACCCTGCAGTATAATATAACCATTCTTGTCCAGAATTATACCGGATAAGCATGGTCGTAGTATTTTGAGAGTTTAATTTAAGTGTTTCTACACGGGAGGAAAGTTATGGCATTCATCAAGACAATATCAGAAGACCAGGCCGAAGGCCTGCTACAGGAACTCTATCAGGCCGAAGGGAAAGCCAATGGCTACGTGCCAAACTACACCCAGGCATTTAGTTTACACCCCGAGGTTTACGATGCCTGGAAGAAACTCATCGGTGCCGTCCGATCCAAAATGCGACTGCGCCGCTATGAGCTGGTGACGTTTGCCACCGCCATGGCGCTTAAATGCACCTACTGAATGCTTGCCCACGGAGCGTTGCTCCGTAAAAATTTCTTCAGTGCAGACGAGCTGGCGGCGATCGTTAAAGATTTCCGCAACGCTGGTCTCACAGACGAAGAAGTGGCGATCATGGCTTTTGCTCAGAAAATCAGCACGCAAGCAACCCAGATGAGCGAAAATGATTTTAATGAATTACGCGGGTACGGCCTTTCGGATGAAGAAATCCTGGACGTGGTTTTAGCCTGCACGGCGCGGTAATTTCTTCAGCAAGACTCTCGATGCACTCGGCGCAGTCCCTGACGAAAAATATATGGAATTTGAACCCGAACTGCTGCAAGCCCTCGCCATTGGTCGCCCTTTTCCGAAATAACGGTAAAGAACTTGCCTTATAGCTGGATGAGATGAGAATCTTGTTGAAACTCTTCGCGGTTTTATTAATTCTTGTAGGTTTCGTTTGGTTCTTACAAGGGATCAACGTCCTGCCTGGTAGTTTTATGACGGGTCAGAGTCAATGGGCGGTCTATGGTGGCATCGCGATCGTTGCCGGGGTCTTGATTTTTGCGTTTGCCAACCGGAAGAACGCTTCCTGACCGAAAAAATGAGATGAACAAAAGCCTCACAGGCTTTTGTTTATGCTGAGGCATGATGCACCCGTGATGGGTGTATCGTTTATCTTGGCATTCGAATTTATCTTGTATAGTATTCAACAGCTCACGATAAGAGATTTGTAACTCGATATCAATGGTA
>CAVZEP010000030.1:0-151574 GCA_963774275.1 uncultured Chloroflexia bacterium
AGAGCATTATTGCTGGTCAGGCGTACTGTTTTTCAGGTTGTGCGCCCGTTGTTCACATTTATCCCACATCTGAACATAATCATAGGCAGAGCGGAAAAGTGGGGCGAGGTCCTCTGCCGTCAGGCCGTTGTTGCGTATGTCTTGTAGCATATCAGGAAGCATGCCGTAATGGGCCATGCCGTCGATGTTGATGTCGAAGTCGCGCCGCTCTCCAGCAGTCGAGCGAGTCAGAGGCCGATTGTCCCCACTCATTTGTTGCCATTTAATCCAGCTCGATTTAATTTTCTCCATCAGTTCCTGGGTGCGCTCATCAAGAGTCACACCCTCTTCCACAATAGAATCCTGGCGGGCATAATAAGCCGCCCGTTTTTCGCGCGGCCAATCAGCGACCTGGTCTGCATCGGGTCGTTCGGTCTGATCGGCAGCCCAAAAGCCCAACGTAATGTTATCGATCCAATCTTGATCGAGGTACAGGTCTGCAGCTTCAAACAATTGCTGGATATTCAGCTCGGGAAAATCGCTTTTGGGGTGTTCCTGCAATGAAGGATTAAATCCAGCAGCATATTGGGCGATGGCGTGCCAGATATCACAGGTTTGTTCATCATACCCACTCGATCCGCTGGGTTCAAATCGATGCCAACGGTAGTCGCGGATCGGCTCGCTGTATGCTACCCCATTGGACTGACTATCAATTTCAGTGCGCCGTTGCGGTTCCCGACAGGCATCGCGGCGTGCCCCATAGGCAGCAAAAGTCCCAAAGCGCGGCCCAGGCAAACCCGCTGCGCCGTTGATATCGGAGCCAATGGCGACGCCTTTGCCTCCGGTCTTGGCCACGGCGTATAAGTAAGCCTCCGCCCAGGCTGTGCTCGAGCCAGCACACGGAGTTTTGATTTTTCCGGCAAGCTCGGGCATGGCTTGACGCAGCCCGGCGATATCACCCTGGTTGAGTATGGCAGAGACTATCCCACCCAGGCGGGCAATCCGCTCGATCTGGTCGCCGCGCTTTACCGGCTTCATGGGCCACCTTATGCACGTCACTCGTGTGAAAACTGTCTTTCTGCGGGTCGAACTCGCTATCTGAGCCGTACAACAAGTCGCGGAACCAGGAATGGGAGGTGATGACCGGGTATTGGTGTGCCTCTGCCAGGTCCAGGGCCGCATCGGTTGACTTTTCTGACATATGGTCGACATCGATGATCATGCCGCGTGCCATCATTTCTTCCAGCAGGATGACCCCATACTTGTTCAGGCTACGCACGTTGGCGTGACCACCACCCATTCTTGGCGTTTCAATCGCATCTACTATATTGCGAACCCCGGGAATAAGGTCGATCAAGTTATGGCGATGCATTGCCCGTTTGCGTCCCCCACTCATTGCCAGCGCACGTTCCGTATCTTCAATCACATCATTATCGTGATCCATGCGGTAGCGCACGCCGGTTTGCCAGGCATCTTCCACCTCCCAATGTTCTCCGGTATTGAACACATTGATCGTTTCAAGAAAGCGCATGTAGATTGCCGTACCGCCAAAAGCATTATTGGATAGGTGAATGGGTGTGATTTGCCGCACTCCCAGGGAACACAGCCAATCCAGCTCAGCCCCAATTAATATGCGGGCTTGGGTGATATCACCCTGACAGGCATCATCCAGGTCTCCTACGCGCCGCCAGTTGCCCAGCGAGTCCACTTCCACTCCCAGGACCACTGCCAATTTGTTTTCACCAATGATCTTGCGGGCATCCTGTGGAGAATAAGCAATCTGCAGCCACCCGTTACCCATGACCCCCACTCTGTTTGTCGATATATTCTGCCATCGCTTTCATGGCAGCTAACTGGGTTGCGATGGCACTTTTGTCATCGGTTAACAGGCGGGGATTCGATTTAGTCGCCAGAAGCTCGTTGTTAACTGCCAGGCAGGTTATCAGGCGCAGCCCACCCTGATAGGCTCGGTAGAGCCAATCGATATATGCTTGCTGATGCACCAGGGTAGTGAAACGCGGCCAAATGATAAAATCAGGCCAGCCACCCCCGGCCGGATGGCCAAACTCCGGGTTCACATCGATCAAGCCACCATGGATCGGCTCACAGGAGGGCAGGGCATATTGTATCCCCTCCGGACCGGGATGCTCTGGGTCATAGGGTAGACCCCAGAAAGCATTACCACCAAATGCGAGGTGTGCCATCAAATGTGCGTGTAAGTCGGCAAAACCCCATAAAGGCACTCCCGGATCTGCTTCCCAATAGTCTCCTCCAAGTGGTACTTTAGGGGCGTTTACAGGTTGTGATTGTTCTTCGCTCATTGAATTTCCTCCTAGGATTGTGGAGCTAAATTACCTTTAATATCATATTCGAGTATATCACAAAATTGTATCCATCAATAAGCGGATAATATGGAGCATGCTTTGCCCGAGGGTCTTTACCCCCTATGATCGTAACAAATTAGCTGTAGGCCTCTGCTAAAATGATTTGATCGATGACTGCACTGTGTCTGATCTCATCTCGGGGATCAACCTGGTATCGGGGACCGCCCCCACACCGATAATTACTACACCACCTATGGAGAACGATAAATCGTCGCTTCGCTCAGGCGGATTTGTTCTACCAGGCCCTCAGTAAGCTCTTTTTCTGTATCACCATATAATTCAACCGGGATTGAGTTAAAAATAACCAGGTAAGCGCCTGTTTCCTGCATATTCGCCTTCATTTTCGCTATTCCATCTGGAGAGGGTATAGGGCTTGTTACTCGACCCGTCCAAAAATAGATTGCGACCCATGCATTGCTATAAAGTGGGATATTGGATCGATTCCTTAAATAAGCGTAGGTTTCTGAGACATGATCTCTTGCACTGGCATACCCTCGGCCATCCATGTGATAACTTTGAACGGTTTGGGCAGAGCGGGTAAGATTGGTCAGCAAAAAAATCAAACAAATGGCCAAAATAAAGCTGCTTTCCAACCAATTATGGCGAGACCATAAATTGGAGAGAAGCCATATCAGCAAAATTAATCCCATCACAAGCAATGGACTTAATAATCGCTCATCCATAGGAATATGGTCATCAACCAACGAGCGCGAGATAATCAACACAAGCCCATAAGCCAGAACACACAGGCTAAGCATAAGCACTGTCTTGTTCGGGCGTACAGTTTGCATCTGTTGAACGTGTTTATTTCGGTGCCTAAGCATAGGTACACCCAACCAAAAGATAAGCATGAGGCCTATTGCCCCCAACCAGATCAACTCCTTACCATGCACAAATCTACCTGGGATAAACCATAATAAGATGGTATTCAGAGCAGTAATCCAGGCGGTTACTGTCATTGGATGCCAGCTAATTTCTTGGTAGGTGGGACTGCCAGTAATGATTAGATTGCGAATGATCCAGAATAGAAGGGGAACGATCCCGATTAAACTGTAAGAAAAGACATTAATGATTCTCTCTTTATTGTTCTTTCCTGACTCGATCAACCAAAATATTCCTCCAGCCAGAAGCATTGACAAACCGATATAACGTGTTGCGGCCGCCAGGCCAAAAAACAGCCCGGTAAAAAAAGGTGCCCTCCAATCCTGTTTATGACGCACGACCGTATAGTACCCAAACGCCTGCCAGGGTGAAGCTGATATAAAGCGCTTCGCTCATCGCCCAGGAATGAACCACGATCAGCGTGCTTGCGATCAACGTCAGCAAAGCCCCAAAGAGCGATAAAGCAGGAGAGTTGGTGAGGGAGCGTAGTATCCGGGCGACCATAAAAATATTAAATCCAAACAACAATGGCATTTAACCAACGGATGGAAGATAATGGGTCAACCTTGAATAATCCAATCAAGCTTAACAATAATGGTAATGCCGGAGGAACTTTAGAACTCAGATCAAAGCCATTTCCTGATAGCAAATTACGCCCAGAGCTGATGTAAAAGTATGAATCATCACTGAGCGCGGCCCCACACACGGTGCTGTATAAGATGATCAAGGTACCGATCAGGCTAAACACCGAGAGTATCAAATACCAAATCGCCGGTGTGGATAGCAGGTTTTTATTCAATCTGGAGAGAATTCGATTTTGTGGGATGGAGGGCATAGCTTCGTTTGAGAACACCTGGGTAAAATTAAATGATGGTTGCCTGACGACAGAGAATCTATAAATTATTTTATCATGTACCAGTGGTACCATTTTATTTCTGATGACCTCCTGGTTCATGCCCATGGGATTTCATTTACACATTAAAATACCACCCAAAATCCATATAATCCGCCAATCAGTTCTTAATAATTTCTGAACACCTGCTGTTTATACTTACTACATAAAGGTGAGACAAAGGTTTATTTTTGGAGGGATCTTATGCCTTGGAAAAAACTAATCTTTACATTACTCGTCCTCATTTTTGGAGGCGTTTCAGCCATGTTCGGTGCTGTCGCGGGTGGCATCCTGGTGTATCAATACGTCCGCCAACAAGAAGCCACCATCCCACCGGCCGTAGCAGAAACCACTATCGAAGCGGTTCCAGCCAGCAGCCAGGAACAAACCCTGGCAGTGAATACCACTGACGTCGAGACCGCTGTTACCCAGGCTGTCCAGAATGTCGGCCCAACTGTGGTGACCGTAGTCGCCACCATCCCTGGACAAAATACATTCTTTGGACCCACCGGCGATTCGACTTCCACCGGAAGTGGGGTATTCATCTCACAAGATGGTTATATCCTGACCAACAACCACGTCATTGAAAGTGCACAGTCCTATTCGGTCATCTTCTCCGATGGCAGCGAGCTGCCTGCCACCCTGGTGGGTACCGACCAATATTCCGACCTGGCAGTGCTTAAGATTACCGGGACAGTGCCTGCAGTAGCCACCCTGGGTAACTCGGATGCTCTCAACCCCGGCGAGACAGTCATCGCCATTGGTTCTCCCTTGGGAGATTTCAAGAATACTGTCACAGTCGGGGTGATCAGTGCCACCGGACGCTCGATCGATTCCGGCCTGGGCTATTCCATTGACGGTCTGATCCAGACCGATGCCGCTATCAACCAGGGTAACTCGGGTGGCCCACTGGTGAACCTGGCGGGCGAGGTGATTGCCATCAATACCCTGATCATTCGCAGCAGTGGCTCAGGCACCGTTGCTGAGGGTTTGGGGTTCGCCATCCCCGTCAATACAGCCCGTGCTGTGGCGGATCAGATCATCCAGCATGGATTTGTTTCCCGTCCATATCTGGGGATTAACTACCAGCCGATCACCCCGCGCGTAGCAGCCGTCTACCGGCTCCCCGTTCAGTATGGGATTTATATTACCGATGTGGCTACCAACAGTCCTGCCAAACAGGCTGGGCTCCAGGTGGGTGACATCATAACCGGGATCGACGACACCACCCTGGACGAAACTCATGCCTACGTCAATACCCTGTTCCAATACGCGGCTGGTGATACCGTTACCCTGACGCTGATGCGCAATGGAAAGCAAGTCGAGGTGCAGGCTACCCTGGGTGAATCCGGGTCGATGAATTGACCATGATAATGGTGAGGTCACAGGTCGGCTCATCAGCCTGTGACCTCACTTTGCCAATATACGTGCCAGCCGCCCAAGCTGCCCATTCTAGCCACGTTTTTGATCATTTTTTCTGTGTAATTTTATGCATTCTTGGTGGGGAAAATCAGCATTGAATTTAATCAGGGTTCTAATCGTTTATAATTTCCAGAGATTGCCCAAATCCAATCGTGTAAATTAATAGGAGAGAATTGTGATGTCACTCTTTGGTGTTCATTCAGAGGTTGGAAAGCTTCGTAAAGTACTGGTCCACCGGCCCGAATTAAGCCTGCAGCGGCTAACTCCAGCAAATTGCGCCGAGCTTTTATTTGACGACGTGCTCTGGGTGGAACGTGCTCAGCTGGAACACGATCAGTTTGTGGAAGTGATGCACCAGCGTGGTGTGGAGGTATTCTATGTAATGGACTTGCTCAGCCAGACTTTGCAAGCCAGCCCGGAGGCTAAGCGGCTGTTGATCGAACAGGTGGCAACTGAATATACCGTCGGCTGGGCACTTGTGGATGAGATTCGCCAGTTTTTATGGAACCTCAGTCCGGAGAGTCTTGCCAGGCACCTGATTGGTGGTCTGACGGTAGGTGAATCGGGTATCGATTGGGGGAAATACGGGAAAATTTCGCTGTATGCCTCCGCCCTGGATGATATGAACACCTTCCTCCTTCCGCCGCTGCCCAACACCCTCTTCACGCGTGACTCATCCTGCTGGATCTATGAAGGCGTTTCAGTTAATCCAATGTACTGGCCGGCGCGACGCAGGGAGTCGCTCAATCTTTATGCCGTCTACCACTACCATCCTTTGTTCAAGGATGCCGGTTTTGAATATTGGTACCCCAACGCCACGGAGGGTGAATTCAATTTGCAAAACTTCGGGCGTTCCTCTCTGGAAGGCGGTGATGTGCTGCCGATTGGAAACCGTACCGTTCTGATCGGGATGTCTGAACGCACCCAGGGGAGCATGATCGAACAGATCGCCGATGCGCTTTTCTCCAAAGGCAGCGCCGACCGGGTGATTGCCTGTGTGATGACGAAAGACCGCGCTCACATGCATTTGGATACAGTTTTCACCATGCTCGACCGGGATAAGGTGACCATCTACCCCAAAGTTGTCGACCAGGTGCGGGCCATCAGCCTTCGTCCCGGCAAAAAAGCCGGCGACTTCCACGTGACGGTTGAGAAAGATATGCTCTCAGCAGTGGCAGATGCGCTCAACGTCCCCAAATTGACGGTGGTTAAAACGGGTGGCGACCAGTATCAGATGGAGCGTGAGCAATGGGACGATGCCAATAACACGATTGCCCTGGAACCAGGCGTGGTTGTCTCATATGAACGCAATACGCACACGATTTCCAAGATGCGCACAGCAGGCGTGGAAGTCATCACGATCCCTGGGTTTGAGCTTGGTAAAGGCCGGGGGGGTGGTCATTGTATGACCTGCCCACTCTTACGTGATGCCATTTAGGCTCCACCAATGACCACATTTGCCAGGATTTCCCATGCTCTCATTCGAGGAGAAGAGCAATATCATCTCTCACGATACTTTCTCGATTAAATCGTTATCCATACTGAGATTAGTCTCAACAAAAGTCCCACAATTCTTATGCTATACTTGAAATCAACAGGACTAAATTTGACCTTACAGGAGGCAATTCAATGACTGGATTTGTTGGAGATATCGAGAAACTGACTGAGAAAAATGAATATTTCCGTCAGGTGTTATATACCGGCACGTATGCCCAGCTGGTTGTGATGTGCCTGCAGCCCAGCGAAGATATCGGCGATGAAGTTCACCATACCGTGGACCAGTTCTTCCGCATTGAAGAAGGTGAAGCCAAATTCGTTTTCAATGAAAAAGAAGAGCACCTGGTCCACGCAGGCGATGCAGTGATTGTCCCTGCTGGCACATTCCACAACGTGATTAACACTTCATCGAAAAAGCAGCTCAAGCTCTACACCCTTTACTCCCCACCCAATCACCCGGATGGTACGGTGCACAAGACCAAGGTCGAAGCTGAAGCTGCTGAAGCTGCTAAACACCATTAAATCATTCCCAAAAATATACATACTACCTCCCGCGGATCCATGGTCCTGCGGGAGGTGATGCTTGCCTGCAAACTTAATTAGGAGAGACCCATGCGCCAAGGCTTTGGTCTGATCATCGCCCTGCTTTTAAGCTCCCTGGCGTGTGGCTTTATCACCACCGCCACCCCGAGCCCCACGCGTACCAGCAACCCAACGCCGGTTCGTACTACGCCTGCGCTGATGGCGACCCCCAGTGCAGAACTCCACACCACTCGCCTCCCTGCTGCTGAGGTTACTATCACACAGACCCCTGCTGTTGAAGTCACCGTTGCACCCACCCAGGAAGAACCCACCAAGACTCCCTACCCCACTTCGGTTCTGGACTCGCAAATGAGTCGTGCAATCAATCAGATCCAATCCCAGGTGAGCGATGAACGTGGTCTTCAGCCAATATTTCCAGTTCCGTTCGTCCTGCTTTCCCCCGATGAATTGCGACAAAATGTGATCAATGACTTCTGGGCAAACAATACCAATGAAGATATCGCAGATGGTGTCATGGAGTTTTCCATCATCGGTTTGCTTGACCCGGATTTCGACTGGGGTGGATTTTATACCAATCTGCTCAGCGAGCAGATTGCTGGATATTATGACAGTGAAATGGCAGAAATGTTCGTCGTCCAGGGGCAGGGTTTTCAAGGTCCTGAACACCTTACCTATGCTCACGAATATACGCATGTGCTTCAAGATCAAAATTATGATATTAAGCATGGGTTAAATTATAACGATGATGCCTGTGAAGTAGAATTCTGAACGCTGCAGTGCCATATTGGCGTTGATTGAAGGCGATGCAAGCTTGTCTGAGTTCAATCTGGTTCCAATATTACGCCACCGCACAAGACCAACAACAAGTAATCGATTATTACACCACGCTAACAAGCCCCGTCTACGATAGTGCACCTGCATTTCTCAAGGAAGAATTTGTGTTTCCTTATGTCCAGGGGTTCACATTTGTCCAATCCCTATACGACCAGGGAGGTTGGGCTGCGGTGGATGCAGCCTACAACAATCCGCCTGTTTCGACCGAGCAGATCCTGCACCCTGAACTCTATCCATCCGACACTCCTATCAAAGTGGATTTACCTGAGCTCACCACGGTTCTGGGTGAAGGCTGGCGTGAAGTCTCGTATGGTCAGATGGGGGAGTGGTATACCTATCTAATCCTGGCACGTGCCGCGAACTCAAACGCCCGCCTGGAGGATGCGACCGCCCAGGCAGCTGCTGCAGGTTGGGGAGGGGATGCGTACCAGGTGCTCCACGACGATGCCACAAACTCCACCGCCTTGGTGATGAAGACAATTTGGGATACTACTCGCGACGCTGCGGAGTTTACCACGGCATTCCAGAAGTATGCGAATATTCGCTTCGGTGTGTCAGCCACCCAGCAGGGTGATACACTCAGCTGGAGTTATTCCGGCGGTTACAGCTCTTTCTATCATTCAGCAGATACGACCATTTGGATCATCACCCCCGATTCATCCACTGCTCAAGCGGTTTCTGGTTTGGTCCAGCCTTAGACCCAATCAGCCAGGCCAGTCTTTCCACTGTTCCCACCAGCGATTTTCCACCAGGCGGGTATCTTGCACAGCCATCCGCCTGGCTGCTTCTTCAAACGAAATCGTGTTATTCATCACCGGCATTGAATAATTCTCCCCTTCATAATTTACCAGCGATTCGTTGGAGCGCATTTCCACAGACCCATCAGGCAGGTACAGACATGTCAGGCGGTCACCCTTTTCAAGCTTGAGCTTATCCCCAATCGCATAAAATGCAATACAATGCGGTCCATTAAATTTCAGCTCATCGCTCGCACAGAATAACGCACTCCCACCGTATGGCATCTCCACTTTGCGGTGCCTGCCAGCCACGACCAATCCGGCACGCATCACCGTTTCCGGGTCGGTGATGATTGTGTCTATCAGCAGCGAATCACGGATGTCGGCGTGGTGTGGGATCGAGCTGCGCACGAGGATATTGCCATTTTTATCCCGTTCTTGGGGTAAGTGAAAGAGTTCGCGTGATGCCGCACCCTGGTCCGAATCAGTGACCAAGGCCTCCAACGAACGCCTCATGCTCAGGTGCAACCCCCAATCCATCCAAAAGGGTTCACCAAAATCCAGCACGCCAATCACCGGCCATCGCCCGTAACGTTGCCGGAATAGTTCACGGCACCGTTGTATTTTATGGAAAAAATCTGGTATGCGCTTCTCCAGGTCGCGCATCCCGGTTTTACCCATCCGCTCTTCGAGGTTGGCTTCAGCTCTCCACTCGCTCTCCTCCTGGCAGGAGATTGCGATCCAGGTATAGGGATCCCAATCCACCCATTTATTCTCATCCGCGACGTCTTCTCGAAATACCTCTTCCGCCACCTCCATCAAGGCATAACTGATCCCCAGGCTGCCAAGGTTGACTCCAACCCGGCGACCTTGCCCATGACGTGAAAGCCTTTCACGCAGGCTATCCAGATCCTGGCGGGTATATTGGAAGGTCATTTGCGCCGTCTGAGCATCGTATTCCACCCATTCCTTCTCACGCGCCAGGTCCACGGTCGGTTCGGTCTGCCAGATGAAGCGCAAACCATCCACATCCTGGTACTTGGTAGTGCCTGATTCCCATATTTTCCCTGGAATTACCGCTTCATCACCCCATTTGACGATCACGCCTTTGAAACCATTGGATTCCAGATGATGTTGCCATAAAGCTGCCGACATGGATGCCACATCAGCGGTGGTCAGATAAAGCTCCTGGTTTGCGCTGCGCATGGGTGTGGGGAATGCTGGCTTGCGGTTAGCGAGGGCTTGCGTGAAGGGGCTCAATCGCTTGCCCATGCCAAACACCATGTTCATCAACATCATCGATGGCAATGGCTGGTCCTGCAGTGCTCCCTGTATTTCAATCCAGGCATTCAACGAACCCAGGAAGTTTCCCTTGCGCGTTTTCTCCAGGCTGGAGAGGATCATTGTCCCGTCATCCGCCCGAAACACATCCCGGCGAGTCTCAATCAGCCTTTCCCGCCAGTAAGCCTGGTCAGATAGGCTACCGGAAACCACATTGACCAGTTTGGGTCCCTGGTTTGACTGGATGATTTCACGGCAGCTACGGATATTCTTGCGCCAGGATTCAGACATCGTTTACCACACTCCCCGATGATCCAAAAGTTTGGTAATTATAACATTTGCCTCTGCTCAGCCATCCTCAGGAGATGTTCCCAAGGCGCACTCTCAATCCACGAGCCTTTGTCTATCGGCGTATTCAAGGGAACCTTTTATGGTCGTATACCAACGATCGAGAAAATCCAATCGTCCGCCGAAGCCAATTCGCGCCTGAAGCCTTTGTACATGCGCAGGTCCTTAAATCCAGTCTCTTCATAGATGCGTAATGCTTGTGGCTGGGTGTATTCCCGTGTGGCAGGAGAACGCTTATGATACTCGCTGCTGATGAGGCTGCCATCCTGCATAACTTCGTAACGGTCTTCCGTGTGCTCCAGCTGGGTCACAGGGTCGTAACGACTGTGTGAATAACGGCGTATGACTGCTCCATCTTGCGGTCGAACCTTCTCGCCTGTCGGTTTCCAATCCGTTTCCACAGCGTCGCCACGTTTCCAAAGCAGCATAAAAGGCATTACCAGAACTCCCCCCGGTAACAGGTGATTATAGAAATTCTTCATCGCCTGCTGTGCCTTTCCAGGGTCCACGATAAGCTGAAACGAGCTGGATGGGACGATGATCGTGCGATAGCTATGCGGCAGGTTCAATGCCTCCATACTGCCGTTGAAGAGTGATGGATGTAGACCCAATGCCTCGGCTTTCTGTTGGCAAAGCGTTAGCATATCTTGCGAGTTATCCACGCCATCGATATCCACCCCTTGGGATAGGTAATCGAGGAGCAAGCGACCAGTTCCACAGCCAACGTCCAGGGCAGGCTCGCCTGATTCACGAATGATTTCAAGATAAAAATTTCGGTCCTCCCATGCGGAAGTATCGCCGCGAAATAAATCCCACGTTTGTGCCATCATTCCATAATATTCATATTCTGGTTCAGACATTTCACATCCTCTATCATGGTCTCATATTACTTGTTTATATCCGGATGTCTATCAGTCACCAATAACCCAGGTATAAGGTATCCCAGCATAACCAATCCCAGCACCGGATTGAAGAGCGGCAGTGTCAGCCTGGGATATGGCTCATAATACAACGACTCATGGCTCAATCCTGGCACAGGGAGCAAAATAAGCGCTAACATAAATGCCACCACCATCAAGTTCAATCCATCCTGCCAGCTCCACCCCCGGCGATGGTAAACCGTTCGCTGAGATTGATTGCCTAAAAACCATAATCCTAACAGGATCAATCCCGCCCCCAACAGGATCAGCACCCATCCGGTTCCTCGCGCAGATGCCAATTGCGCCACCCAGCCTGCTGCCAGGAGTATCACCCCCAGGAGCATGGATAAACGCGGGTAAAACTGACGTTTGCCAGGCATAGGTTTGTGGCTGGCAAACCCGCGCGCAGTCATCGCTTCTGCCAGCTGCATGGCATGTTCCAGTCCCCCCACCAGGAGTGGCATCAGCAATGGCAGCCAATCCCGCAGCGATCTCACCTGGTGACCCCGCACCGCCTGTGCTTCACGGATTTGCTGGAACTGGCGTAAAGTTGTGGGCAAATAGGTGACCGCGATGGATGTCACTACCGCCACCGGGAAGAACGCCCGCGGGATGAGACTGATCAGCTCACGCACAGGGATCGCCATATTCAACACTGAGACCGACATCAACATGCCGGTCAAAATCAGCCCATTGGTTGCCCCGTAGACCAATGCTTCCAAGGTCACATTTCCGCTTAGGAGTGGCAGGCTACCGGGGATGATGAACAAGACCGTCTCGCCATAATGTGACGTGAAGGCGTTGAATCCGGTGGCAAGCAGGATGATCCAGATAGCAAATTTCCACAATGAGAATGGTCGAAGCAGCTCTGAGCCAGATTTTTTCATCGCTAATCCAACAAATAGAACGCACAATAAGATAATCAAGAGATACAACGGGTTGCGCGTGATCGATAATATCACCAGTACCGCAGCCAGCCAGATTACCCACACCCAGGGCTGCCTCATCCGGTTAATCCCCCTCCATGCTGTTGGGATATTGGGTTATGTTCAGGAACGTAACTGAAGGTAAATCTCTGCTGGAACCGCCTCAATGCCCGGAGTGCTGGTGCACCAAAAGCTAAAAGGAGCAGGATATTCCCAATAGCGGCAATCGTATCCCAGGCCAGGGATGTCACCAGGTAGAAAGCCAGGTAGCGCTGGAGAGTGTCAAATAGTCCCAGGCCTGCTGACCAGGATTGTCCTTGTGGTCCCATGATAAATGGCCATTGCCATAAATTCATGATTGCACCATAGATAAAGCCCCACAATAAACCGAATATTGCCAGCAAGATGATCTCCGGGTTGATGGATGAGCCTTTTCTCTGCGGATGGTTAGTCATCCATGCTCCAGCGATCGGGCGCAAGAGCAGGGTGCTCATCCCCACCCATCCAGCCGTAAACATCTGCCCGGGCAGCCATGGGCCTACACCCCCCGTCACCAGTGCAGAGACAAGAATGGTCAGAGCTCCCATCAGGAAACCCACCCGCCCACCAAAGACGTATCCAACCAGGATGATGAGAAAGAATATGGGGGTGAAGCCTCCCGGACCTGGAATGGCAGTCTCGACAAACCTTAATGCCGAATTGATCGCCACCAAAACACCCAGTAAGGCAATCAACTTGGTGTTCCTCATTGGGCTTTGTGCTTCGATTAACAGCACCAGCAAGCATAACCCAAGCAGCAGGGTCATCATAGCTGGCATTTCTCCAGCCCGGTATGTGCCAAAACCCGATTGGCTGGAAATCGTGGGTAAGAAAAATGGATAAAGTAGAACCAGCAACCCCGAAAGCGTAGCTGCCAGGTAGATGGACAGGCTGAACAAACGGGATTTCATCTAGATCACAACTCCCTCGTTGGCATCTTCTATTATTTTGCGGCCATTATTTACGCCGTGAGATGATGATGTAAATGACGAACGCAATCAATACAATCAGAATGCTTGCATAAACAAAATAAGTACCAGGCCCACTTTTAGATTCAGCTACCTGAGGAGTCGCTTCAGCAGTATTTCTGGCTGGGATTGATGTGGTAATCTCGGGTGGTTGAGAGGTAGATATTGCAGGCAGGGTTGGATTTACTGGGATGGTTGTTGGTGTGGCTGCTGGCAACACGAACGGGACTCCCTCGCAGATATTTTGATATGAAATCACGGCAGGTGGGTTCCCAGTTCCCCAGTTCCAGGCATTCACATTTCCATCCACCACCTGGATCTGGTCTGCACCCTGGGTAGAATACTCCCAACCATTCTCGCCCCATTGAAAATATGACCAGTAATTGGGCATACTACCAAAGCAATCGTTGGACGAGTTTCCTACATCGCCAATTTTACACACCGCAGTTCCCTGGTTTGGATTGGTAGCGGTTTCGACACTCAGCCCTGTCCGCTGGAGGATTTCCAATCCGGTGATGCTACTCTCAGTAAAGCTCACACAGGCAGTAAACATTGAGCCATCCCCATAAAACACTGCCAGGCCGGCTTGATGACTGGAGGGGAGTAATCTCAGGTCGGAAAACGGCATCCCCGAAAGACCAATGATGGCTTCAGCCGTGCTGTAGGTGTTGGCATATGTGCCACCGATTGAGCCATCCGGTTTTTGCAGGCTCAGCAATGCGGCCACAGGATTTGCCTTATCGATAATCCAACTTTGACCTGTGGGATCTTCACCTGCTGAAATCAATGCTTGCAAAATCCAACCAGTGGAATCCGCGTTGAGCGGTTCTGTATCCCAGGCAGGCTTCCATCCTCCACTGGCTGCCTGGGTGGCATGGAAGAACGCAAGCGCTTTTTGGATAGCCTGATCTTGTGTAGTTACCAGCCGGCTGGTTAGCAGTGCAGTCATCGCCAGTGCAGTTGTATCCGGGTCATCAGAACCCCAGCTACCGTCCTCAGATTGTGACCCGACCAGGTATTGGCTGGCGCTATCTGGTAGGTGTTGCCCAGCCAGGCTTAATCCCAGGATTGCCCACGCCTGGTTAAAATCACTGGCTTGCCCGCTGCTAAAATCCTGCTGGGCAGTGGTACTGTAAGCGCTTGTGTCCGGATGAAAACTCGCCACCAGCTCACCTGCCAAATCCATCCCGCCAAAATCTGCTGGGGCATTTCCCGCCAACGATATCGCACTAAGGAGAAGCCCTGCCCGGCCTGGGAATAAAGTGCCAGTGGTGTCGTGAGTGAAGGAGATTGCTTGAGTGGAGAGATAATCCAGCATGGAATTGCCCTGCGTTGATACAACCCCGCTTGCAGGCTCCCCAGCCGCTGCGAATGCCAGCAGGCTGCGGGCAGTCGTGTCGGGGTCTGAAGAGCTACTAAAACCCAGGATGCCCCCATCCGCCTGTTGCTGGGTTCGAAGATAGTCCAGGGCAGCCAGAATAACCTGGGACCGTTCTGGAGCTGTCTTTGCCACAACTGTGGTATTAGGGAGGAAAAGTGACCACCCACTTACCAGCGCCAGTCCTAATATGATTGCTATGAAAAAATAGGTTTTTTGTCTCATGATTGTCTCCAGGAAAATCTACAGATTTATATAATAAAAAAACCCTGTCCATGCGACAGGGGTGGGAGTCATGGGTTGAATACCCGCATGTGTTCACAGCTCCTTGCCGCGAGGCTTTGGTGAACCCAATTTGGGCGGGCGACCTGGCTTGGGGAAAGTTATCCCTTACAGTTGCGCGACAGCGCCGGACTATGCACCGGCTTCGCCTTTGAGCCATCCCATCCGGGGGATATGGCACCCAAACTGGATATTATAAAATTGTGTCTTTATTGTATTACGCGAATGAACACCCGTCAAGATGGATGGTTACGGACTGATGCGAGTATACGGCCCATCTCCACTGACTTTAATTGTATCTGCTTCACTGTCAATCTTGATCACGATGGTCTGTGTATCATCTTTAAATAATACTGTTCCACCAATCTGCCCTTTCATGTCGAACAATTCCAGAGTCAGTTGGTTGTCTTGTCTGTCTGTGATGTAATAATCTCCCGAGTAATAAGCCTCAATAAAGCAACACGAATCGATTGAAAAGTATCCATTTTCGAATACCCAGGTGGTCACTTGTTCAGGCTCTCCCGCAATATTTTGCAGGTGTACATCGTTATAGTACCAGCTTCCCTGGATGAACTCAACTTTCTGGTCTTTCTTGCAGCCAGAGATCACCAGGGCCAGGATTACAATAAATGCCCGAAACAGTATTCGAGACTGACCATTCCATCGGCATCGATCTATCCGCTTTTCATACATGGCTGGCGCACTTTCCTCCTGATTCCACACCTTAATTACCTTTCGATAGATGAGATGGTTCATGGATTTAACAAAAAAACCTGCGGTCTCTATACCCCGCAGGTTCATAATGATTACTTATGCTTTATGAGGATGTTTTTTACCCACCAAATCGGCAGCGGCAAAACCCGCAGACAATGCGGCCCGGTTCATCTCTTCAGTACCTTTGGGAGCCCGGGCTGCAACAGCCTGGAGGATTGCTTCCCTTGATACGACCCCTGTCAAGCCCACCAGTACCCCTAGCGCAACCACGTTTGCGGTGATGCTTTTCCCGCTGCTCTCCTGTGCCAGGCGCGTGATGGGTACCTTAATTGCCCGGCTGGATGGGACACGTCCCACCCTTTCCTGGTCCACGATCAGTAATCCGTCTTTCTTCATATTCCCGGCATATTTATCACACGCCTCCTGGCTCATCGCAACCAGGACGTCCGATACGATCACCTCTGGATGGTCAATCTCTCCTTGAGAAATGACCACTTCAGCTTTGCTGGCTCCGCCACGTGCCTCTGGACCGTAGCTCTGGGTTTGAGTGGCATTCTTGTTGTCATAAATTGCAGCTGCTTCCGCCAGGATGATGCCTGCCAGGATCATACCCTGCCCACCCTCCCCTGCCAGCCGGATTTCCATTCGATTTCCCTGGTTTTTAACTGCCATAGGTCACCTCCCTAAGATTTATTCTGGCTGGTCTGTTGTGCTCGCTGGATGAGCTGTTCATAAAGCTGGGTATATTCCGGCTTTTCGACCTCATGCATGATGCCTCGCACGATTTTTGTCTCCCGTTCTTCCGGCGTCATTTTTTCTGCTGCACTTTGTGAGATGCTATTCTCCTTGAGCTGGCGCATCATGTCCACTGGCGTACCCAGCTTGTTCATTCGTCCGAACGTCGTGTGACAGTAACTGACTGCTTCCACCAGGCTGAAGCCATTCTTGCGGATGGCTTGCTCGATAAAGCGGTCCAGCTCAACCGCATGATAAACCGTGCTCCTGGCTACGAATGTTGCCCCGGCTGCTTTCGCCAGCTCGCAGATTGGCATGGGAGGCTCGATGTTCCCGTAAGGCGCAGTTGAAGCGCGTGACCCGATGGGGGTGGTCGGGCTATACTGTCCACCGGTCATGCCGTAGATGGCATTGTTGACCACGATGGCAGTAATTCCGATATTTCGGCGGGCAGCATGAATAAAGTGATTCCCACCAATCGCTGTAGCATCCCCATCCCCCATGATGGTGATCACTTTCATGGCTGGTTTCGCTATTTTTAGACCCGTCGCAAATGCCAGTGCACGACCATGGGTGGTATGAATGGTATTGAAATCCATATACACCGGCATGCGACCCGTACATCCAATCCCTGATACCAGGGCCACGTTATCCTTATCCAGTCCGATACGGTCAATCGCGCGGATCAATGCACCCATTACGATGCCAATCCCACATCCAGCGCACCATACGTTGGGGAATTTCTTCGTCGGACGGAGATACATGTATTCAGAATGTTCGACCTGTGTAGGCATAATTATCTATCCTCAATCGCCTCAAGAATCATCTGCGGGGTGATCATCTCGCCATTGGCACGGTTGACGCGCACAACTTTATTACGCCCTGCCACTCGCTCAACTTCCAATGCAAGCTGCCCCAGGTTCATCTCAGGGACGATGATGCGTTTGGCAAAGCGAGCCACCCGGCTGATTTCTGCTTCCGCAAATGGCCAGATGGTCAGTAAAGTGACCATTCCAACCTTCGTACGTCTCTGGCGTGCCAGCTTAACCGCATGGCGGGCACTGCGTGCGGATGCCCCATAAGCAACCACGATGGTCTTATCACTTTCCGACAAATCTTCTTCCACCAGAACAATATCCGTCAGGTTGCGCTCGATCTTGCGGTGCACCCGCTCGATCCATGGGTCAATCTCATCTAATCGGGTGGTTGGGTACCCCAACACATCATGGAAGAGACCCGTGATGTGATAGCGATAACCCTCTCCAAAATTCGCCATCGGAGGTACATCGCTCAGCGAATCCCCATAGGGTTTGTACCATTCAGGAGGCACGTCTGTGGCGATACGCTCCATTTTCTCAACTGATTCAAATTCGGGTAGCTCAATCTTCTCGCGCATGTGCCCGATCACTTCATCTAATAACAGGATAACCGGGGTACGATATTTCTCTGAGAAGTTAAATGCTTTCACGGTCAGGTCAAAGGATTGGCTAACCGAAATGGGGCAGAGCACAATCATAGGGTGGTCTCCATGGGTGCCCCAGCGTGTCTGCATCACATCCCCCTGTGATGCGCTGGTGGGCTGACCGGTGCTGGGTCCCAGGCGCTGAACATCCACAATGACGACCGGTATCTCGGTCATGGCAGCATAACCAATGTGTTCCTGCATCAATGAAAAACCCGGACCAGAAGTGGCGGTCATCGCTTTCAAGCCACCCACAGAAGCTCCGATACAGGCTGCCAGGCTGGCGATCTCATCTTCCATTTGGATAAATTTACCACCCACTTTGGGTAGCTCTCTGGATAACATCTCTGCAATCTCAGTGGAGGGTGTAATAGGGTAACCACCAAAGAATTTACATCCCGCAGCAATCGCTCCCCAACTAACGGCTTCATTCCCTTGCATCAATCGAACAGTCAATCTACCCTCCTTATATATCGATCTTCTTGACCACAATGGCCAGATCTGGGCAGTGGGTGTCACACCAATGACAGGCGGTACACTTTTCAGGGTAGACCACCACTGGATGGTCATCATCATCCAGTGCCAGGACACCAGTTGGACAAAATGCAACGCAGATACCACAGCCTTTGCACCAGTTTGCAAACACTGTTACATGTCCGCGCGGCCCTTTCTTGGTCGTAGTTTTAATTTCCGCTTTGGGTTGTTCAACCACTGAAGGCTCGCTCATGCTTACCATCCTCACCCGGTTTAGCTAAATTTAGACTTATCTTATCCAATCATTATACTTTTTGCTGATTCTCATCGTAACCGATAAATAGCCAATTTTTCGAGTGTATATCATCACATTAACCTTGTGACTCTTTCTTTATTCGGCATGAAAATGATAGTTAAAATCATTATCTATCTGGTGATAGACGACCAGTCCATGCTAAAATTAACAAATCTGTGTTATCCTAGACCAACATGGCTATCGATCCTCGGGTAATCATCAACAGTCCAATCGGCCTCAATCTTGCCTATATGCTCGGCAGGTGCTCACCTTATTGGTTGGGTCACCGCGTCGCAATATTTGCTGCCGATCGAATATCGGCTCGCCGGAGTTGGAAATTGGTTCGGGCGGCTCGTTGTAACCAATGGGTGGTTAACGGAGGCGATATTAGTCAAGCTGCCCTGGATAAGTTGGTGGTAATAAATTTTCGCAGTATTGCATGTTCGATTTTCGACTTGTATCACAACTTAAATAATCGGGCTGCATCTTTACGCATTTTCGAGCCACATCCTACCGCGATTCAACTGGTGCAACGTCCTGAATTCTCCAGTCGTGGCCTGGTGCTGGCTGGAGTGCATCTGAGTAATTTTGATATGGCCTTTCAAGTGGGCGGGCTGGCGGGCATAAAAGCGTTGGTATTAACCCTGCCCGAGTTGAATGCCGGGTATCGGAATCAGCTGGAGATGCGTCAAAAATACGGTTTACACATTGTTCAGGCTTCGGTTGGGACAATCAAACAGGCTGTGGACCATTTACGTTCAGGCGGACTGGTCATTACTGGGATCGACCGACCGGACGAGAGTTACCTTTACAAGCCAACATTCTTTGGTCGACCTGCCTCCATCCCTATACACCATATCTTCCTGGCAGTGAAGGCACACGTGCCGGTGATCGTTGCTGCTACCCTTCGGCGCCCGGATGGAAAATACCACTTCCTGTTCTCCGATCCGATCGAGATGCAACCTCACCCCGATAGGCACACCGAAATTATACTTAATGCTGAGGCAGTCTTATCGGTGGCGGAGGATTTTATCCGACAGGCTCCAAGCCAATGGGCGATGACCTTTCCAGTTTGGCCAGACTTGATCGACCAGGTACCAACTTAATCGTAATGATGGAGAAATGCGATGGGTGATATCAAAGAGCATAAGCGGGTGAATGACATCTTTTTAGGGCCCTTGGAACGACCTGCCCTTCAGTGGCTGGCAGCGCATTCACCGGCTTGGGTGACTCCGGACCTGATGACTGTTACCGGGATCGCTGGAGCATTGGTGATCACCCTCGGTTATGGTCTTAGCCAATTTCATCCAGCTTTCTTATGGCTGGCTACACTCGGCTTTGTTATCAATTGGATTGGCGACAGCCTGGATGGCACCCTGGCGCGCTACCGCCATATCGAACGTCCGAAGTATGGCTTTTTTATCGACCATGTCGCCGATGTCCTGACGGAGATTATCATCATTCTGGGTCTCGGTCTAACACCCTATATCAAGTTCTCGGTTGCCAGTATGTGCTGCATAGCCTATATAGCCATGTCGGTCTTGGTGTATGTGCGTATGAACGTGATGGGGGAGTTTAAAATTTCTTACGGCAAACTCGGTCCCACCGAGGTGCGTTTGCTGGCTATTTTGCTCAACACAGCCATGTACTTTGGTGGTCTTTTCACCTTCAAGCTTCCTCTGGGTTCCGTCACAGCAGCCATCAGCCCCTATGATTTATACGTGACTGCCATTACTCTGTTATTGATCTACTTCTTTGCTGTGACCAGCGTTCAGCAATCCATGCTGTTGCGTAAATTAGGCGAGTGAAGCCATTGGATACTGCAGACCGCTCGCTTGCTCGTAAACCTCACCCGCCAATAGCACTTTTGCCTCTGCCCAAGGCTTGCCCACAATTTGCAAGCCGATGGGCAGTTTTTCATTTGACCAGCCACAGGGAATCGATAGAGCAGGTAGACCTGTTAAATTAAATGGCGCCGTAAAACGAGTAAGCAACCGGGCGCGTTCAACCGCATCTGCTGAGCCTCGTACCGGGGCAGTGATGGGGGTGGTGGGCGTAAGCAATAGATCAAAATCATTGAAGAATTCGCTAAATTGGCAACGCAGGATGGTTTGCATCCGGCGCGCCAGTGAATATTCGGTGGAGCTATAAGCCGCTCCAGTTTGCAGGCGTTTAAGCACGTCCCGCCCAAAACCCAGGGGGTTCTCTGCTAATCGCTGGTGATGGAAGGCTGCTGCATCGCTGGGAGTCATCAATCCATTCGCCATCGCAGCCTCGCGCGCATTCCGAAAAGCGACCTCTTCCACCCTTGCTCCCAGGCTCTCAAAGACCCGGGCAGCCCTGCGAACAGCCTGTTGGATTTCTCCATCCACGACCATTGCATCTGTAAAATAGTCATCCGTAGCCAGGGCAATCCGCCAGCCTCGCAGGTTTTCCTGAGGCATGGCTAGGTAGTCCTCCACGGGTATATCAGATGACCATGCATCCTGCGGATCATAACCGGCAATTGCCTGCAACAGGATGGCTACATCCCGCACGCAGCGACCCATCGGTCCGGCATGATCCAGGTTCCAGGACAAAGGTATCACTCCTCGCAGGCTCACTCGTCCATAAGTTGGCTTAAGACCCATCACACCACACAGGGCAGATGGGATGCGGATTGAGCCTCCGGTATCGCTACCCAACGCACCCATGCACAGTCCGGCCGCCAGTGCAGCCGCATTTCCACCGGATGACCCACCGGTGATGCGGGTCAGGTCCCACGGGTTGCAGCAGTCCCCATAATGCGGGTTTTCATTGGTCACTCCCAGGGCAATCTCGTGCATGTTGAGCTTTCCCAAAAGCACCGCACCGGCTGCTTTCAATCTTTGTACCACGGCAGCATCCGTCTCAGGTATGTAATCGGCATAGAAGGTAGATCCCGCAGTCGTGCGCACACCCTGGGTCTCGTATAGGTCTTTCAATGCCAGGGGAATGCCATGTAACGCCCCTTTATAATCTCCTTGTAGAATCTCTGCTTCAGCCACACGCGCCTGCTGGAGGGCAAGCTCAGGGGTTAAGGTCAGGTATGAATTCAATCGCTGGTCCAACAATTGGATGCGTTCAAGGTGTGCTTGTGTCAGCTCCACGGGCGAGATTTTTTTACGGTTCAAAAGATCCGCTGCTTCATACAGGTAAAGTGATGTTAGTTCAGCCATCATTTCCTCCATATCCTCATCATCTACTTCACTGCTACCACGCCAAATGCCCTGGGGGCACGCCTCACCTGCCTGAAACCTGCCTGCTCCAAACGCCGTATTACCCCCGCGGTAATGTTACGACCCGATTTACTCTCTGGGTCACCAACATAGTGAAATAACTGGCTCCGATTACGCATCACCCGGTATAGCTGCCGGTAAAATTCCCCCGAATATAGATCACCTGCCAGGCTGAAAGCGGGTGGATCGTGGATGACGCGCGTGAAGCGCTCTGCATCCATCTCTGCCACCACATCGAAACTATCGCCAATCAGCTGGGTGATCTTCGGGTTACCGAACAGCTCCTGAGACCATGGGTTTAGCCGGCAGACTTCCAGCGCCATGGGGTCCAGTTCAATCGTTGTTATATGCTCTGCAGTTCGCGCAGCCTGTATGGCGGTATATCCCAAACCAGTGGCAGTATCCAGCACCTGCCCAACCACCGGCTTGATGCTGCGGACCTTTTCTAACGTGTCTTGATGCGGGTCGGTGTCTTTAATCCGGTGCATGGGGATGCCTGAAACGAGCATGCTGGGTGCACCAGCAGTGGGGTACAGGCTATATAAGCGCTCAGTTGCTTCGGAATAAAATTGAATCGCCGTTTTTACCCCATTCTCAATGACGTAGCAGCTCGAGAGAGAGCTTGCAATGGATTCTGCTTCGTCCCAGCTTAGCTCCTCGCCCACTTTGAGCTGCGCCCCAGCCTCATCCAATCTCACCTGCTCCACACTTAATCCCAGGTCCAATGAGACCTGTACTATGGCTTTGCCTTTTGCCCTGGCATCCAGCAATAACTGGGCTTGATAATGCGAGAGGATGATCTCTCTCATCCCACACTTACCCCTCGCCCAACACGCCTCTTAGGTCTGCTAGTGTTTGCTGGGTGTCGAGGAACTGGATCGCTACCAGTCCTTCCCTACGAGCCGCCTCCACATTGGTCAAAATGTCATCAATGAAAACCGCTTCACCGGGTTGCACGCCGAGTCTATCCACCACCAGGTGAAATATACGGGGGTTGGGTTTAGTCATCCCCACTTCAGCCGAGATAATCATCTCGTCAAACAACCCATCTATATTCCACCGGTTATGCATGGTTTGGCGCAAATCATCCCAGGCATTGCTAAGTAATCCCACCTTGTAGCGTGGGCGAAGGCTTCGGATAAAGTCCAACAGCTCCCAATTCACATCGTCTGCCGACCAATATTGTTGCAGGAACTGAGGCATAGCTTCTTCATCGATGCCTAAAGCCTCCCCCACCACCTTCCAATGCGTATCAATTTTGATCTCCCCAAGAGAGGCTTTCTGGGCTGATGCACTGAAGAAAACCAGGTCATCCAGCTGGGATAATGACACTCCCAATTGCTCAGCCAGCTTGCGGCGGGGTCGATCATCGACCATCCCCACCAGCACACCTCCAAAGTCAAATATCACAGCTTGAATTTTCGCCATTTATCAACCTTTATGATTATTCAACAGTTGTTCAACCTCGAACAACATTTGCTGTGGATTTTGAAAACGTATGGCCTTTAAACCCACCTTCTCCCCTCCTTGAATATTACGAAGCATATCATCCACAAAGATTGACTGCCTGGCTTCGACGCCCAACCGTTCCAACGCCAGCTGGAAAATGCGTGCATCCGGCTTCACCAGTCCCACTTCAGCCGAGATAACCATGTCATTAAAAGCGTCCTCGAAGTGCCAGCGCTCGCTAATGATCTGGCGTAAATCTCCAAAAGCATTGCTAAGCAGCCCGGTTTTATAAGATTTGTGGAGTTTACCTACGTAATCTAACAAGCTGGTGTCAAGGACATCATTGGCAAAGAACTCATCCACCAGGTTTTTGAACTCCTGTGGCGAGTAATTTAACTGGCTGCGCAGGTTTTCCCAATGCGTTTGAACGCTGATCTCACCCTTCTGAGCTTTGTCCCCCGACTCACCTCCGAAGATGAAATTTTCCAATGCATGGCGGCTCATTCCCAGCCGGCTAGCCAATCGTTCGCGAGGCGCAAAATCGGCGGTGCGCAACAGCACTCCGCCGAGATCAAAAATGATGGCTTTGATGGTCATGCGGATAAGTATAACAGATGGGAAGAGGGGTGAACCGTCCTCGAATACACGAATAGCCCTCTCGGACATTCTCCATTCGTGGTTTCGTGCTCTATTCGTGGACGGTCTTCTTCCCCTCCCCTAATCCCGAGTGATCTCGTTTCGGGATTGGGGGAGGCCGGGAGGGGGTTACTATTCGTGTATTCGTGTTCAATCAAAGAACGTTCTATGCGACAGAGCATCAAGGGCGTTGTTTGCCCGCAGCGTCGCGAGTTTACTTTACGAGCGATGGAGAGTGCTTCCTGGCAAGCGCTGCGCAACAAGCGGCTTTGCGAGCGTGGTCGTGTCCGGCTGTTTCCGCCGAGTAAATCTCCCCTGCCCTCAACATGGCTGTCGACATGGCTTGACATCCTTCAGATGCCCGATGTATACTTACCAGCTACTGCAATCCTCATGGATAATTCATCCAAAATCTCACATTCAAGGAGTAAATAATGCCTACTTTCTCTCGAATGCCGCGCTACGACATCCGCAATGATGGCGCTGGTCCGTATGCTATTTTCTATTGTGATTCCTGCGGTCGCGAATTTCGCAGCCAGCCAGATCTTGTTGATACTGTGAAGCAGGATCTTGGAAAGTCTGCTCTCGGTGGACTGTTGCGTAAAGTCCCGCTTGTTGGCAGCACGATGGCAGAGAATGTAGTTGGGGAAGACCCACGCTACAGTTATAAGATGAATCCTGCTCAACTTGAAAAAGCCTGGCAACAGACGCAGGTGCATTTCCGTGAGTGCCCAACCTGCAACCGTATCGTCTGCCTGTCGGATTTTGATACCCAAAGCGGGTTCTGCCAGGAAGATAGCCCACGCACGGATGAGATCACTGAAGCCCGCGGGGCTCAGGCGGGCGCAGCGATTAAAGGTTTCGCCACCGCTTTTGGGTTGGGAGATGCATTTAAGAACGTCGGTAAGGCAGTGGAAGCAGCCGCAACCGGTGCTACAACCCAAATGGCAAAGTGCCCCGTGGATGGTACCCTGGCTGCCCCTGGAACGAAATTCTGCCCGGAATGCGGATCCCCGATGACCCAGCCGGTGGCAGCACTGTGCCCAAAATGCGGTACCGACACCCATGGCGCCAAATTCTGCCCGAATTGTGGCGCGAAAATGGAACAGGCTCCGGCAAACTGTCCAAACTGCGGGGCTGAAACCAAGGGTGCCAAGTTCTGCCCCGAATGTGGGACGAAGCTCGGATAGACCATCGTAATCACCCACAAACCAAAGGGCAGGGTTCACCACTACCTGCCCTTTTGCATTCTGTTTTATGCTGCTCTGAGATGCTTCTTGCGCTGCAAGGTTGTCAGCACGGTGTTCACATAAGCTGCATGGCTCCACGTCAGTGGGCTGACTGAACGCGGTTGGCCTGTGTACGGATCGACCTGCTCAGCTAAAATCCCACTCGGCAGGGCATGCGCAGCCACCCATTCCAGGATATCCAGTGCTGGCTTAAGCTCATCCTGGTGCTTTGCCATCAGGGCATGCCATTCAGCTAACCATAAGGTGCAGATGAACCACGGGTTGCCTGGGACGTTGGAGATATCCTGGCTCACCTGGTGATAGTGGTCATTGGTATAACGCGCCACACCGCCGACATCCGTTTTGACCCACAGCTGTTGCTGGATGGCTTGCATGGTGGTCAGGATCTTTGGATCATCCGGGGCGTACATGCCAAACTGCCATAATCCCACCAGGGACGCGTCAATGGTCGTATCGATGACCCAGCTGCCATGCTCCTTGTTATTAACCATGCGGGCAAATCGATTAAGCCTGGGTTGCCAGATGTACCTATCGGTCCCAGCTTTGATTTCAGCCGCCGCGTGCTGGTAGGTTTGCATCCTCGAAGTCTCACCGAATGCCTTGGCAAAATGCGCAGCCGCATTCAAGCCACCCCATGTTGCAGCCACCGTCCAGCTCAGTATTCCCCAGCGTTCCTCCCATAAATCGTAACTTGGGAGAGGTAAACCACTCGCCTTGTTCCTATACCCGGCGATGAAATCTGCCAGGGGGCAGATCATAGACCTGTATAACGGTTTGATGAATGACACATCCCCATAGCGCGAAAAATGTTCCCATAATGCCCACAGCACGAGGGAGGTTTCATCTTCCTGGATCGGTAAAAGTTTCTCGCCATCCACCGCCCATGGCAACCAGCTGGATGCCAGGGAGCCATCCGGGTTATATTTATGCAACAAGTATCCCTCCCAGCTGTGCACCCGGTCACAAAACTGGAAAAAGGCGCGCGGCAGGTCCAGGTAACCTGCCCGGTTGAAGGCATGTGTGACCAATGCTCCATCCCGCGGCCACATGTAGCTGTAGGTGTCACGCACATCGGATGAGATATCCGAATCATTAGCCGCGATGATCGCACCTCCCTCATCAATTTGGGTACGCATGGTCAGCAGGCTGCGTTTGTACAGGTTCACCACCTCCTGTGGAAGATCATCCATTTCAGGCAGGTGTACCTGCAGCCACAACTTCCAGAAGGCTGTGGTTCTGTCTATGAATGATTGCGGACCCCGCTGGCGCACCGTCCGGTTAAGCGTGGTCACAGCTTCAAAGTTCGCCCCGACGCCCATCCAATAATACAGCAAGCGTTTTTCTCCCGCTTTGATTTTCAAGTTGAAGCCGATGGTCGAATCTACAGACCCGTGTGCCACCACCCCACCTTCCAATTGTCCGTCCTCAGCATCCTTCCAGGTACCTTGCAGGTTGCGGATTTCTTTTAATCCACATGCCCATTGGTGGATGCCTGCCACGAGCCCCGGGTAAGTATCTTGCGCGCGTTCCCAGCCTGGTCCTGGCTCGTCATCGCCACTGGTGATGGCACCATTCATCATGAACCAGTGTTTCCCTTTATAATGGAACACTGCCCGACGTTCAGGCTCATAGTATGCTGTATCCCCAATTTCATTGCCTGATATATGAAAATCATGGTGAAAGAATATCCTAATCTCCCTGTCCTTTGATTCCAGGTTGCTGATTTCCATCCGCCGGATGAACAGGTCTTCGTGAAAATCTACCATATCTGCAGCCTGGATTTCCACCGACAAATCATGGTGTACCAATCTCACCGCGCTAACCAGGGTATCGGGTTGATATTTCATTGAGCGTTGCCATTTTCCATCATCGAACCAACAGAATTGTCCATCCGCCCATACTCCTGTGCGGAACGGATGCCCAAGGGCATGGTTTTCTTGACCCACATGCGGCCAATACAGGTCGCGGATCTGATAACTCTGATCAAAAGCTACGAGTAACCTGCCATTTCCAAGTGGTAGATCTCTGGGCATGCTATTTCTCCTCTAGTTTCGACATCAACGATCGAGTAAATCCTCGCCTATTATTATATTGAGTAAATCTGATACCTATATTAATGTTTCAATAGGTTTTACCGTTTTCGTGCCACCATTCATCTCTCGGTTCATCTAATTAATCATAATAGAGAGGCTATATGACCAGTTTAAAAGATTTCCGAAAAATGAAGGATGAATTCTTTGCCCATGATAGCCAGAGCCCGCTGACACCTGAGCAAAAAAAAGCTTTCAAAGGACTTAATTATTTTCCGCCCAACCCAACATTGATCCTTGAAGTTGCCGTGCAGGAATTCCCCGAAAATCAACAGATCGAGATGCAGACTTCAACCGGCGATATCCAGGGTTACCAACGGTTCGGCAGGTTTAGATTTACGGTAGATGGTCAACCCGCTGAGCTGACTATCTATCAAAGTGAAAGCGGTTGGTTCTTGCCATTTGTAGATAGTCTGGCAAGCAAGCAAACTTACCCGGCTGGGCGCTACCTGGAGCCTGAACCCCTGGCGAATGGGCACTTCCAGGTGGATTTCAACCTGGCTTATAATCCTTATTGCGCGTACAACGATTACTGGTCCTGCCCCCTCACACCTTTTGAAAATCGTCTAAAAGTCCCGATTCGGGCAGGCGAAATGCTATTCCACAAATAATAAACTTTGGAACGTTTACACGTTCCAAAGTTTATCTTTCCTATCCTCAAACGTTATTGGAGTGGTTTACGATAAATGCTGGTGGTCTTCACCACACGGTAACCCATGCTCTCATACAGATGCAGCGCACCCGAGATATTTTCTGCATCCACACCCAGCCCCGCTTCAGTCATCCCGCGTTCCTTGAGCGCCATCAAGCTCCTTCGCGATCAGGGCTTTTGCCAGGCCTTGCTTTCGCCATGGGCGCCGCACGCAGATGTTCTCCGTGTAGCCACGTTTGTGGCCATAAAGCTCATTCTCGTCCTTATCGATAAAGCTCAACACCATCCCTGCGATTTGATCCCCCTGCCAGGCTACCCGCCACAGGCTGGGGTCGAAATCCGAATCATTGATCATGCGTTCGAATTCCTCCCACGGGTCGGGGATGTACCCCCAGTGATCGCGGAAGGCTTCGTTGGATGCTTCCCAGATCAGTCTCAAGTGCTGGTTTTCAACCGCTCGCACCTCCACACCAGGCGGCAGGGACAGGTCAGGGATGTTCTCCAGGTCAGGTCGGATCATCTCGAATGCATAGCGGATAGGCAAGTAACCTCTGCGCTCAAGCAGGTGGATCCGCGCGACCTCGCTGTTGTTAACCGTGTTATCCAAAAGGCAGGGAGCATCTATGGGAATCTGACCAGTCTCTTTGAGTTGTGTGGCTATCAGGCGTAAACGATCTTCGTTAAAGCCAAGCATCTTGCTGCCAATACCTTTGTGGCGCCATTCAGGTAGCACATTGCCAAAATTGAATCCAATCCACTGGCCGCTGCCTTCCATCGCCCACCATACCCGGCTGTAACCAACCACCTCCCCATTGACTTCAGCAAACAGCATGTCTTGATAGGGATCGCAGTGATGCAGGTGGGCATAGTTGTTGGCAACATCCTTCAGGGTTTCCGAGCGCTCGATCCCATCCACCACCTTGCAGCCATGCAGCACCCTCAGCATCTTGGGAAAGTCCGTTTCACCTTGAAATCTACGCCAGGTAAACCCTGGAATGTTAACCACTCCGGGAAAAGATATTTCTTCAAAATTAGGTGTCATTGTATTCATGAAGTTCTCCAAATTTAACACTTGCTGTGATTGATTGTCCTATACGTAAAAGTGCGACTGAACCCGCGCCCCTTGTTGTGGCGGGCTTTGTACAACCTTTTCTGGTTATGCTTCACCAGGTCAAAATATTAACCAGCTTATTTTAAGGCATCCCTATCTATGATGATTTAACCTCCAGGTCTTCCTTCTCACTATTCAGCGTCACGGGTTCTCCATTCTTGGGTAGCTTGAATTTGAGCCATGCCGGGATGGCGCTGAACAAAGCCGCAAAACCCGTCACGTAAAAAGGCAGTCGCGGGCTGTAACGTTCCCACATCTGCGCCCCTGCCCACGGTGCGGGCAGTGAGACCAGTCCGAGGCTGGTGCCAAACAATCCGAAAGCAGTACCCCGCAGCTTTTCCGGCACTGCTTTGCTGATCAGCGAATTGTACGCGGGAGACATCATCCCAATCGCCAGTCCGAACAATGCCCATACCACCGCATAACCCAAAAATCCCTTTACTTGCATGAAGGTAATCATGGCGATGAACTCGATCAGGAAGCCAATTACAATCCCCACCCGTTCACCTTTTTTGTCTGCCAGCCAGCCTGCCGGCATGGTGACCATCATCATGCAGACACTGAATATCGAGCCAAGCCAGCCGATCTGCTGGAAAGTCATCCCGCCAATTTCTTCCAGGTAAACCGGCATCAGGTTACCGGAAAGCGAAAAGGCGATATCTCGCACGCCGTCCGTGATCAACACCCAGCTGATTACTCCACCACTGAGCAGTAATCCAATCATCGTCCCCAGGCTGGAGCGTAAATTCCCCATGGACAGTCTTTGTGGATTAGCCTCATGCCCCCGTGCAGCTGTGCGTGCCATGCTCACCCGGATGATTGTGGCAAAGAAATAAAATACCCATGCCACTGCAAGCATGATCCGAAAGCCGTATGCGTCCGCCAGGTATCCGCCCAGGGGTGGTCCGATAACGCCCACGATCATGAACAATGTATCAGTGACCCCAAACACGCGTGCCCGGTTGTGCTCAGCCGAATTCTCCGCGATGAAGGCACTGAAGCTGGGTCCAATCAGTGAGCGTGTCATTGCGCTGAAGAACTGCCCGCTCATCACCCACTGCCAGGTGGGTGCAAAGATGAAGCCCACGTAAGTCAGATTGCCCGCAACACTCCCAATGGCAATACTGCGCAGGCGTCCCAGTGAATCCGAAACCCAGCCACCCAGGATCTGCATTACCAGCGGGATGATCTGTGAAATGGTAAAGAACAACCCAATCTGCACCACACTCGCATTCAGCTGCTTCAGATAGAGTGGCAGAAGCATCCCGTACATCTCACCACCTATGTTTGCCAGGATCATGGCGATTAAAAATAGCAACAGCATTTTATTTAATAATGGTCCGGCTTTCACCGGGTTTTCAGCGGATTCCATGCAACTCTTCCTTTACAACTATTCTTTCTTTTTGATTACCTCAGTCAGGTGCCATCCCAGGTAGCTCATAACATGGGTTTGATCGCACGCGTGGCAATATAACCTGGCATGTACTTCCCCAAGGGGGAATTTTGCTGGTCTTCATACAGACCGGTCAGGAGGAAACCTACCTCCAGCTGACCACCGATTTGTTCCTCGATGCTGTGGCTGAACTCCAGAGGATAGTCCTCCCCAAAAATGCGCTGGCGTTCCTCTTCGCTTAGCTCCGTAGCCACGAACGGCAGGGGATATTTCACCTCGAACACACCCTTCTCCGCCAGCGGGATATCGAAGATGTACATGGATGGATTACCGAATCCAGCCAGGATTATGCCTCCCGGTCGTAGCACCCGATATGCCTCCCGCCAGACTGGGCGCACCTCGGGGCAAAAAACGTTCGATACAGGATGGAAGACCAGGTCAAAGCTGCTGTCACTGAAGATAGAAAGGTCACGCATATCACCTTCAACGGTGTTCAGCACCAGCTCATCCCGCATTGCCACCATCCGGTCTTGCGCCAGCTGTTTCGGAGAATTGTCGAATACGGTGACGTTTGCCCCAGCCGCTGCCAGGACGGGGCCTTGCTGCCCGCCACCCGAAGCCAGGCACAGGATGTCTAACCCATGCATATCCTCGGGGAACCAGGAGCGCGGTACCGACTTTTTCTCCGTAAGCAGGACCGACCACTTCCCCAATCGAGCATCAGCAATCCTCTCCGGGCTTGAAGGGATCGTCCAGGGGTTGCCATTTTCCACTTGCCGGTCCCATTTCTCTCGATTGTATGCCCTTACGTCCATTTCACACATCCTTTTCATAGGTTCCCAGTTGATTAATGATCTGGAACCCAACAGATTCATATAAATTAATCGCTGCCGGGTTATCTTCAAATGTGGAGACGATGGCGCTCCGCATTCCCCGTTCCTGTAATCGATGCAGCCCCTCCAGCATGATGGCCCTCCCCAAGCCCTTGCGCTGGAAGGCTGGGTGAGTTCCCACTGGCTCGAACAGCCCCACCTGGTTGAGCGGATCGGTCCACACGATGCAGAATGCTCCGATCTGCCCATCCCCTGCCACAGCGACCACATCCAGCTCCGAATCATATACCGGCGAGCGTATGAAGCTGGTAAAACGCTGCTGGTAACGCTCGAATGGTGCAGATGAACGGAATGCCCCATATTGGGCTGTCGCCCGGGCATTCACTTCAAGCTCTCCCTTGCAGCTGCGTATGATAAATCCGTCTGTGACCTGTGCAGGGGGTACCGTATCCTCCAGGGTTCGGGACAGGTGTACGTAGCCCCTCCGACGCCAGTAGCCTCGCTGCCGGAAATGATCGTCCAGGATATCATCATCATGCAAGACCCATAACACATAGATGGTCTTTTTTTCACTTGCCCGGGCAATCCTCAGCGCCTGTTCCTCTGCCCAAATGTACATTTCGCGTGCCAGAGGGCTGCCTCTCAGTTCCGGTTGGACGTAGACATCGAATCCCACCCAGTCGGGGGAGAGCAGTGCCCATCCCAGCAATCGACCAGGCTGTGCAGGATCATCCCACAGGTGAATCTGGTCCCAGAAATCCCCTTCCAGGGGTGGGTAGTATAACCACCAATTCAGGTCTCCCTGATGGATGTAGTAGCTGCCGTTGTGCGCTTTCCGTCCCAGCTGGAGCAGATGACGCATGGCTATCAGGTCTTGCTCATCGCGGTAGGGTCGCGGCTCTTCAATGTTCATTTACCCAGTCCTTTCAATCGACCAATTTTTCCCATTCACCGGTTAATTTTTCCAGCTCAGCTTGAGCCTGGGCGTATTTCCAGCTCAATTCATTCAGGCTTTCGAAACTTCTCGAGCCCCCTGCCTGGTGAAGCTCTTGCGATATGCGCTTCACTGCATGCTCCTGCTCACGGATGCGTTCCTCTAAAAGTGAAAGGGCTTGTTGGCGCCTGCGCGTCTCCCGGCTGTTATCCCGCACCAGGGGTCTGGCTGGAAGCAGCATACGCTTCGACTGGGAGGCAGGCACCACCCGTTGGAGCACGAATTCACGGTAAGTTCCGTTGAATATGTTCAACCTTCCATCGCGCAGCTCCCAGATTTGGCTTGCAAGTTGGTCAATCAGGTAGCGGTCATGCGAGACCAGCAGGATCGTCCCCGCGAAATCCTGTAACACCTGCTGAAGTATCTCGCGTGCGGGCAGGTCGAGGTGGTTGGTGGGCTCATCCAGGAGCAGGAAATTCGCCCCGCGTAAAGCCAGGATTGCCAGCGCCAATCTTCCACGCTCGCCACCACTCAACGCGCTGACTGGCTTAAACACATCCTCTCCACGGAACAGGTATTGTGCCAGGTGACCACGCGCCACCCCGGGGTCCATTTCGCGGTTGGCTAACAGCTCATCCAGCACCGTATTATCGAGGTTGAGGTCATCATGTGTCTGGGCAAAGTAGCCGATTTCCAGGCTGGCTCCCAGTCGCACTTCACCAGAGAGAGGTTCCACCTGTCCGAGCAAGGTCTTCAAAAACGTCGTCTTCCCTGTCCCATTTGGACCAATCAGCGCAGCACATTCGCTACGCCTGAGCTCCAGGTGTTGGGTCTGGAACAACACTTTCCCAGGATAACCTACCTCAGCTTTTTCAACCCGCAGGATGATGTTGCTGCTGTCTTTGGAAGGCACCAAGCGCGGTCGGATGAGCGGTGGGCGGGAGAACATGGTCAGGGCATTAACCTTGCGGATGGCCTCGATCACATCCAGGGGTTTGTCAGCCGTCAGGTCCAGCTCATGCCAGTTCCGACCACTCCTCAGAACCATGATCCCAAAGGCGTCCACAGCTGCCAGCTCACGCGTTACCTTGCGTAGTCTCCCTAAAGCCCGCATATGAGTGCTGGCTCGCACCCAATTGCGTTGGATGAAATCCATCTCCTTCTGTAATCGTTCCTTCTCCTCCTCAAATACCCGTTGGGCATATTCCCAACGTACATCGCGTTGGAGCAGGTACTTGCTGTAGTTGCCGGTATAAACCTCGATCCCACTTTGGCTCATTTCCCAGATCGTACTCACCGTATTATCCAGAAAATACCGGTCATGGCTCGCCACCAATACTGCACCTTCCCAATCATTCAAGGTATGCTCCAGCCATTCGATAGCTTCAGCATCCAGATGGTTTGTAGGCTCGTCCAGCATGAGCAGGGCAGGTTTCTCAAGCAGCAGGCGTGCCAGTAGCAGGCGGGTCTTCTGGCCTCCACTCAGATGGCTGAGGGGCATGTCCCAGGTCTGCTTACCCAGACCCAACCCTTGCAGGGTCTGTTGGATGCGCAGATCGTAATCATACCCACCGGCGTGCTCGAAAGCTGCCTGGAGATCACCATAAGTGGTCAAAATTTCTTCCGTGTAACAGCCGCCTGCCATGTCAGCTTCCAGTTTGTGCAGGTGAGCTTGCTGATCCTGTAAACCGGCAAAGACAGTCAGCATCTCGGCATACACCGTGCTCTTGTCGGCTGTGAAGGCCCCAGTACCCGAGGTTCGCCCGAGGGTATCACTTGCTTCCTGGCGCAGGTAGCCCAGGCGCTTGCCACGGGCAATATGAATACTACCCGTGGTCGGTTGGTTGATACCCGCCAGGATCATCATCAACGAGGTTTTGCCAATTCCATTTGGGCCGATAAGACCGATCTTACTATCATTGGCAATTGTTACGGATATTCCTCGGAACAAGTCGAACGCCCCGAAGGATAAACTTAGATTATTCGCCGATATTATAGACATTCTTGTACCTTCCATTTATTCAGAGGCGAAGCAGAAAGGATAGACTTTCTTCCTCCATCCAGTACACTATAAAAACATCGTTACCCATTCCGGTGCAGCTTGCCTGTGCGCTTGGCATAGCGTTCTGCCAGGCCAAACACCCATAAACCCACTGGAATGGCTGCCACACCCATCAACAACGTTGGCCAGATGTATTGCCATAGCTGCAGGGTGGGTGTGCCTTCAAGCAGGGCACGTCGAGTGCCATCCAACACGTATGTCGCCGGGCTGTAAACTGCAAGTTTTTGCAGAGTGCTTGGCAATACGTCCACCGGGTAATATACCCCGGAAACCAATAGCAGGACGGCAATGATGACGTGCGTCATCTGCGAGCCACGCTCAGGAAAGAGCAATGGCAGCACCGAGCCCATCACGCCGACGCCGATGAACGAAAGACTTCCCGCCAGCAGCATCACAAAGCCACCTAACAGGTTGGCCTGGCTCAGGTCGATGTGGAAGATTGCCACCGTCACCACCAGGATGATTCCTGTCGAGAACATGCTGTAGATAACAGCCCACAGCGTCTGACCCGCCATATGGGTGATTCGCCGGATGGGAGCCATCAGTGTATATTCGATCGTGCCTTCCCAGCGTTCCATGCCAATCACATCCGTAATCCAATAGAAAATCAGCGACAGGTAGCGCCAGACCAGTGTGCCCACCACCAGGTACAACACCAGGTAGCGTCCGTTCGTTTCCGAAGCCCCACCGATCTTTTCCATACCCAGGCCAATAAAGCTGACCGACAGGCTGTTGGCAATGGAATATACAATCCACACCAATTCCCACGACCAATAACGCTTTACCAGGTTGGCATTGCGTTCCATGAATGCATAAGTTGCTCTAAATTCATTAACCAATGTAGTCATTTCAATTACTCCAAAAATATTAACCGCTATCCAGTTTGAGCCATTCCTCGCGCAGGATACCCATGAAGATCAAATCCCAGCGACGACCTTCCCGCCAGAGAAATTCACGCACCCGACCTTCGTGGACGAACCCGGCTTTCTCATAGGAGCAGATCGCACGCGGGTTATACTCAAAAGTGTCGAGAGCCACCCTTCTCAGGTTCAGCTCCCGGAAGGCAAAGCGCAGGATCACCTTCATTGCATCCGTACCATACCCCCTTCCCCAAAGTTCGCGCTCACCGATGGCAATCCCCACAAAGAGCTCGCCATGGGGGAAGGCATCTCCGTCCAGACCAATGTAACCAACCAGCTTGTCTCCCTCAAGGGTTCGGATGCCAAATATATAAAACGCAGGTGGGTCTTTTTCCTGGTCTCTTTGGATTAATTCCGTCAGTTTCTTCACCGAGGGTGGGTAAGCAGGTTCAGCATCCAGCAGACGCATGAATTCTGAATCCCTATTCCACTTTGCATATACTCCTGCGTGTTCCTGCGGTTCCTCAGCTGTCAGGTGCACAAGGCTACCGTATAATAAGTTCGTGTCCATAAATCACCTTCGGTTATCAAATGAAGAACTCCATCTTTTAATACCTTTAGCCATCAGCCGGTCATGATCCCTTTAGCGATCCACTCTTCCCTTAGGATACCCATGTACAAGAAATCCCAGCGTTTACCTTCTCGCAGCATTGCCCCCCGTATGCGTCCTTCGGGAACAAAGCCTGCCTTCTCGTACGAACGGATCGCCCGTGGGTTGTACTCAAAGACGATCAAACCCACTCTTCTCAGGTTCAGCTCGTTGAATGCGTAACGCAGCATCACCCTCATCGCATCTGTGCCATAGCCACTGCCCCAGGTTTTCCGCTCGCCCAGGGCAATAGCCACCAATGCGTCACCATGCTGCGGATAAAGATCGAAAAGACCGATAAAGCCGATCAAATCATGGCTTTCCTGGGTTCGAATGGCAAAAAACAACTCATCCGTAACCGCCTTATCCAGGTCTTTTTCGAGCACCTCTTTCCACTTCTTCTCTGAGATTAACCAGGGCGGATTGGTATCCAATAAACGTTGCCATTCGGTATCCTGGTTCCAACGCGAAAAGCACCCTGCCATGACTTCGGGATTTTCAACTGTCAGGTGGACCAGCTTTCCAGCCAGTAGATCATTTTTCATTTTGGTCTTCCTCTTTCCCATTCATGGACAGCCACTCATCTCTCAGCAAACCTAAGTGGATCGAATCCCAGGTTTGCCCATCCCGCAGGATTGCCTTGCGCCGGCGCACCTCTTCTACAAATCCATACCGCAGAAAAAATCGCTGGGCATCCGGGTTATCCCCACTCACCACCGCTGACATGCGGTACAGATTCAGCTCGCGGAAAGCAAAACGCAGGATAAGCTGCAGGGTTTCGCCGCCATAACCTTTATCACGCTCGGCGGGGTCTCCAATGGCGATCTTCAGGTTCCCAGTCCCATGAGTCCACTCGATTCCTTCGATGCGCACGAATCCCAATAACCGGTTATCTTCCCGTCCTCGGATGGTGAAGTAAAACAACCTTTTCGATTCATCCACTTCCTTCTCGATGGCGTCGTATTTTTTCTTGACCTGCGCAACCGAGAGAGGCATTGCCGGTCGCCACCATAAAGCACGCTGAAGCGTTAGGTCGTGCGTCCAACGTGATTCCACTTCCGGGTCCTTCTCATGGTCGATCGGTGCCAGGCGGATCAATTTGCCTTCAAACAATTGTGTGTCGATACTCATGGTGCTATCCTTTCGTTGTTATCTTGTCATCGAGGACTTTCTATGTCCGAGACATCACAGACGTTCTTTGCTGGAAATAATCACGATCTGTCATTGCGAGACCAGCGTCCTTTGCTGGTCGAAGCAATCTCCAACTTGCTTTAGTCATCCTCAACGGTTGCGAGTCCAGCGTTCTTTGTAGGATGTAATCACGATCTGTCATTGCGAGACCAGCGTCCTTTGCTGGTCGAAGCAATCTCCAACTTGTTTTAGTCATCCTCAACGGTTGCGAGTCCAGCGTTCTTTGTAGGATGTAATCACGATCTGTCATTGCGAGACCAGCGTTCTTTGCTGGTCGAAGCAATCTCCAACTTGCTTTAGTCATCCTCAACGGTTGCGAGTCCAGCGTTCTTTGTAGGATGTAATCACGATCTGTCATTGCGAGACCAGCGTTCTTTGTAGGATGTAATCACGATCTGTCATTGCGAGACCAGCGTTCTTTGTGGGAAGTAATCACGATCTGTCATTGCGAGACCAGCGTTCTTTGCTGGTCGAAGCAATCTCCAACTTGCTTTACTCATCCTCAACAGTTTAGAAAATGCGATATTCCAGGTATTTTCACATCCTTTAGTAGTCTTAATGAGCATAAAGAAGATTGCTTCGTCGCATAAATCGCTCCTCGCACTGACAACCATGCATATACCAGCTTCTTCATCCTGCCTCATCCTCTTCCGATACCAGCTTGTTGCCCGTCAATTCCAGGAACACCTCTTCCAGGGTGGGCTCATGCCCGTTGCGTGGGATGAGCTTCTTAAGTGCCTGTGGAGTATCCAGCGCTACGATCCTGCCGTTATCTACGATGGCGATGCGATGGCAAAGTGCTTCCGCTTCACCCATATCATGCGTGGTCAATAGGATGGTAGTGCCCTGCTGCTCGTTTAGCTCGCGTACCACCGCTTGCACCTCATGCTTGGAGCGTGGATCCAGTCCGGTGGTTGGCTCGTCCAGCAGCAATAGCCTGGGATGAGATAACAGGGCGCGTGCAATCGCGACTTTTTGTTGCATACCCCTCGACATCTCCTCCATCGGTTGCCCAATGGTGTTCTTCTCCAGTCCCAGGCGGGTAAGGATCTCCACCACTTTGCGGCGGGTTTCCTTGCCTTCCATCCCGTACAGGCGCGCCCCGTACAGCAGGTTCTCCATCGGTGAGAGCTTCTTGAAGAAGCTGGCTTCCACCGAAACCCGGTTGATCAGGCGTTGAACCTGCATCGACTGGCTCACCACATCGTGCCCGAACACCGTGATTGAGCCTGTGTCGGGCAGCAGCAGTGTGGCAATCAGTCGGATGAGGGTGGATTTACCCGATCCGTTGGGTCCAAGCACGCCAAAGATCTCCGCCTCATGCACTGAAAACGAGACGTGGTCCACTGCCACCTTGACCAGCTTACCAGTCTCGGTGTGGTTATCCCTTCCCTTCCATAATGGGTGGGAGGTCTTGCCGAACTTTTTATATGCATCCTTTACTTGTATTGCCTCAAACATTTCAAACTCCTTGATAACTTTCAGCGAGGGTGAACTTCGATCTTTGAAGCCCGAAGCATCGAGGGCGATCTTTACCCGAAGCATCGAGGGCGAACTTTACCCGAAGCATCGAGGGCGATCTTTGCCCGAAGCAACGAGGGCGATCTTTGCCCGAAGCATCGCGAGTGCTCTTTACGAGCGATGAAGAGTGCTCTTTACAAGCAATGAAGAGTGCTCTTTACGAGCGATGAAGAGCGCACTTTGCAAGCGAGGTCGCCTGTGCATTCATTACTGAGCTACCTTCTCCCTCCAAAATAAAAACCGGTCATGGAGAAGGTCCCCGTGACCGGTCAGATACTATACACCAAAAAAAAGAAAACGACCACGGGGCTGGAGCTCACCGTGGTCGCAAGGTACTATGACGATAACCTAACGAGCAATAGGCGCGCTCCGCGAAGGCACGACAGACCCGCTACCAGCGGCGAGCATGTGTATTTCGTAAATTCGATTGATGAGATCGTTCATCGAACGCGCTATCCTTTCTGGTTAGTTTTATTTACAACTTTTCGAGTTTACCATTATATTCAAGAATACGTCAAGAGGGAATCTGCTGATCCCAGCCTGCAGGTGGGCAGAAATTCCACGCACCAAAGTATTATGCTTAACCCTCGCCTCGCTATTGTTTAGCTTCGCCTGGACCAGGAATTCAGGTGGAGGAACAGCCACCAGTTGCCTTCACGCTGTACAGCACTCCTGGTAAATCAGCAAGAGGGTGCTGCACCTGCTTCCAGGCGATCAGTCAACTCCTCCCTTGTGTGCCAGGGCCCGTTCGATGTCTCTTACCCGGTGGGTTGCAGAATGACCGTCTAGGTCATAGGGCCACTCCTGTCTGCGCTCCCTACCGCTGAACCATTCATCCGGCGCTTCTCTCAGGGTGGCCAGCACATCCGCCTGGACCAGCCTGTGCCATGCCAGAACTTCCTGGGGAGAGCGATCGTGCCAGCGCAGGTAGATGAGATGATTTGCCTCATTTTCATCAAGACCGCGCTCCTCTACCGGTCGGCGCTGCCCCCTGGCTGACCTGGCCACGTCAGCTTTCCAATGCGTTATATGGGCCAGGGCATCCTTCACCGTCCAGGGGTCTTTCGTTTCAGGCCGGATCAGGAGCTGATTCCAATCCTCGTTGGAAAGGTTTACCACCAAACGGTCCAAGCAGTTCGAACTCCTGAATTGTACGTTCGATCACTTCTTCACGGTTATGACGCATAATCTAGAGACCTCCTGCCAATCCAACGACATATTAAAGCATGGATCATGTTGGTTTACCGGGCAGTTGATTACCATCTTTTCATTTCCACAGCGCCAGCATGTCGATTAGCTCGTTCTGCCGGTTGATGAACTGGAATTGCAGGTACTCTTCCGTGGCTTCAATCCGTATGGCTCCATAATCATCGTTATATCTCACCAGGCTGCCCTCCACGGGTTCAGTAAACTCATACATCACGAAGCCACCCATGGCATTCACAAAATATGGAATCCCGTCCTCTTCCAGCCTCTCATACATGTGATCATGCCCGGCGAGCACCGCGTCCGCACCCCACTCCGCATACGGCCAGCGCGCCCAGGTGGTAGAGCGATGCCATCCCGATGAGTAAGGCGGGTAATGCATATAAACGATATTCCAGGCGATGATGAGGCTTCCAATCCGTCCTTCAGCCAGGCTGCCTGGACGGATGAATCTCTAAACCCATCCGGCTCGGTTTCAAGGTTGTCCAGGGCAAAAAGATGCACCGGTCCCCAGGTGAAGTCATAATAGCGCTCGTTTCCCGGCAAGGTAAAGTATTCGAAATAAGGCTGACCACCATCCGTCATCATGTCGTGATTGCCCAGGGTGGGGAAGAAACGCAGGGTAACGGACCCCTCTCCATAATTTCCCAGGTAGTTGTAGATATATTGGTGAAACCATTGCCCGATGGCATCGTCAATCGTTCTCCACGAACCTTCGGGGTAATTGTTATCCCCCAGGGTGATGATGAATTCGGGCTGCCAGCCCATCATCACGCTGGCCACCTCCCCTGCAGCCTGGTTACCCCCGCCATAATCTCCAATCGCAGCAAAAACCAGCGGTCTCGAAGCGGGCGTATAACTCGGCTCGGGTGTTTCGGTGAATGTAGGTGTCAGGGTGGGTTCCGGGGTAGGCGTCAGCGTGGAGGTCGGGGTGGGTTCTGGGGTTTGTGTCCATGTGGCAGTTAGAGTTGGCTCTGGTGTTGGTGTGGCAGGTTCCGGTGAATATAACCAGGTTTGGTACAGGTCGTCCAGCTGGATGTTTGTTGCCAACTGGAACGCTGCCAGGATTTCTCCGCTGTTGGCAATGCTGAACCAGTGTGTGCCGTTATAAAACTGCAGTGCTTTAAAGAATGCCTCATCACCAATTAAATTACGCAAGGCTTCAAAAAACAGCCCGCCCTTGGCATACACCACCGGGCCGTAAGATTGGATCCGATTACTCTCCTGGAAATAAGCCATCGGCTCCGTAACGGGTGCATCCAGGCCATTTTGAGTGTTCTGGTTATAATTTTCCTGGTAATAGGCAAGCGCTTGTTGCCTGCCGCTCGACCCTGCGACCATCTCCCAATACAGGATCGATGAATAAGTGGCCAGGGCTTCATCCATCCATGGGGTCCGGAGCACATCATTACCGACCATGTTATACCACCACTGGTGCGCCACCTCATGCGCCACCGTGGTATTGAAATCAGGCGCAGCTGGGTCAGCATACAGGCGTGAAGCAATCACGCCCATGCCAGGATATTCCAGTCCGCTAGGGCGATTAAGTGGAGCCTCGACCACATCATATTCCTTGTATGGATATGGGCCAAAATGCTCGTTGAAGATTTCCAGGGCACGGGTGGCAGTATCCAGCGCCTTTTCGCCACCTGCTTTGTGCTCGGGCAGGTAGTAGGAGTTAATCGTGGTCCCACCCATTTCACGGCTGATAACCAGGTAGTCTGGGCTGGTGATGATGAAAAAATCTCTGGCAGGTCCGCTGATATAGCGATGCATCACTTTACCATCCAACGCCTGCTGGTTCACTAGCATTCCGCTGGTCGCAACGACCATTCCCGGGTCCGTGAGCACCTCCGCGGTATACAATGCCGCATCGCTGAATACCGAATCCCCGAAAGCATACACCGGGTCCAACCACCAGCCTCCTGAATTGTATACAGCCACCATAGGGTAGAAATTCGCCAGCGCATACACACCCTGTGAGTAGTTATACATTCCATAACCGCTATCTACATCCCCTCCTCCGAAGTCAACCGGGATGCTTCCACTGGTGTCAAAACCAACTCTCACCTGCCCACCTGGCTGGATCGGCTCCGGCAGCCATACTTCCAGGATCGAATCAAATAAGCTCATTTGGGTCACTGCCTGTTGGCCATTCACGGTTACAAGATCGACTGCGATCCTGCCACCACCATAAGATTGCCTGAGATTGGGATACAAGCGGAAGTACAACTTTTCGAGGGCTATTTCCTCAGCATTGGTGTAATCAACCCTCGTAAAGCCCTTGAATGCCTTCCCTGTATAATCAAGTTCCACGCGCAAGGTATAGCGGGTAAGGTTTGGTGGTATGGGGGGCAACCCAGGGATGAGCATGGGTGCCTGGTTTTCGGGTTCAGGAGAAACCAGGAGGCTTGCTGTGGATGGAATGGTTGTGACTACTCCAGTGGTTGGACTTAACCCCTGCGTCGGACTGGCTGCAAGCCTGAACTAGAATCAAGCATAGGGTCAACACCACCAGAGCGGAGGCACGAATCACCTTTAGGTCAGCAAGATGTCCCCTCGTACGAACCCCGCTCAACCAGTGGCGGTTGTTCATCGCAACATTAAGATCCTGCCGCCATAATCCACCAGGTAGATTTCCCCATTTTCATCCACTCCAAAGGAAGAAATGTTTGCACTGGTCTCAAACATCAAGGCATTCTGCCAGCTTCCATCTGCCAGGTGTAACAACCCCCACACTTTTCCAGAGCCGTAATCACCGTATAAGTACACTCCATACCATGCTGGTAGGTTCCCTCCACGGTAAACATAGCCGCCTGACACAGAGTATCCTTCATCATGCCCATATTCTGCCACAGGTGCGACTAGATTCATTCCTGTGGGCAAAGAACCGCGATATGGATGGGAGCCTTCATAATAATTCCAGCCAAAATTATCTCCGCCGGGGCTGCCTGCTGGTATGGTATCAATCTCTTCCCATGCGTCCTGCCCCACATCTCCAAGGTACAGGTCACCGGTCAGCTTATCAAATGAAAAACGCCAGGGGTTGCGCAATCCATATGCCCAGATCTCCGATAGACCTCCCCCCTCGAGAAATGGATTTTCAGGTGGGATGGCGTAAGGTTGCTCGTGGTCTACGTCGATGCGCAGGATTTTCCCCAACAGAGTTTGCAGGGATTGCCCGTTGCCATACGGGTCACCAGCTGATCCACCATCACCCATACCAATGTACAGGTAACCATCCGGTCCAAACTGGATCTCTCCCCCGTTGTGATTCTGGTAGGGTTGCTCGATGTGCAACAAGCGCAGCTCACTCTTCGGATCCGCCTGGTTCGCGTCACCTGCCGACACATTAAATCGTCCAATCACCGTGAATAGCTGATTATTCACATTTTCGGTGTAGTCAACGTAAAAATACCCGTTTTCAGCATACTTTGGATGAAAAGCCAGTCCCAACAGGCCTTTCTCCCCGCAGCATGACACTTTTTGGGTCAAATCTAGGAAAGGTGTAGGGAGCAAAGCGCCATCGATGAAAACGCGGATCAAGCCAGTTTGCTCAACAATGAACAGCCTCCCTGAGCCATCTCCCGCATTCACCAATCCCTCAGGTTTATCCAAACCGGTAATGATTTCCTGCCAAGAATAACCTGCTGGGACAGGGAGCTCAGTGACAGTTATAGGAATAGGGGTTGCAGTATTCGTGGGTACGATGACCGTGGCGGTTGCTGGTAGGGTTGGTTCAAGCGTTGGGGTAAGAGTGGCTTGCGGTGCCACCGATGGGGTTGGAACGCGGATGAATAAACCTTGCGTAGGTGTGCTGGTTGGAATTGGAGTGGGTGCTCCGAGGCTGCATCCTACCAGCATGACGGAGAGGAGCAAGCCGAGCGCAAGAATGAGGCGCTTCATTTCGCCTCCGTGTCTCGCTCCACAATCTCCCCATCGATCACCTCACCATGGATATCCTCCTGGGATGTCTCCTGATAGCTATCCATCACTTTGCGGGTGGCGTTCAATCCTTCCAGATGTTCCTGTACCACGTTCGGTGGGCACAGCTCGACGAATAAATATGTCGCCAGCCAAATGACAGCTGCATCATCAATCGGCCCGGGGGCGATGTCTGGCACCAGCAGGTACACCAGCGATCCAATCGGTAATATCTTGAGCAATGGGTTCACCCGCCCATCCCCCAACAGGCGCAGGATAAGCTTAAGGCGTAACGTTAAATCCTGGAAGAAACCCCCATTTTTGGAAAGCATAATTTTTCGATTGGGTTTATCAGACATTTTAATCTCCGGAGAATTATTTAACCTATATACGCAGCCTGGTTGGTTTGGTTCTCCTCGTTCACCATCCTATAGATCATTGCTCCTCAACTGGAGGAGCTGCCTGTCCATAATCCAGGATCTCATACCCCTGCGGGCCTGATTCTTTACCAATGATGGCTTTTTCCTGCATAGCTTCCACCAGCCGTGAAGCGCGTGTGTAACCCACGCGCAGACGGCGTTGTAGCATCGAAACGGAAGCGCGCCCCTGGCGGCGTGAAAGGTCGATGGCTTCCTCAAGCAGCGGGTCTTTATCGTCCTGTGCTTGCATCTCCTCCCATAAAGGGATTTGGACAAGCGGTATTCCTGAAGGAATTAAAATCTGGGATGCCTCCTGCCGCGGTCGGTGCTAATGTCGTGCTGGGCAAAAAGCTTTGCCAATAGCTAACCAGGCTTAGGATTTCGCTGTCCGAGAGATAGGTACCCTGCAATCGGATGGCAGCTGGCGCGTCCGGGGCCTGGAAAAGCATGTCTCCCCGCCCCAGCAATCTCTCCGCTCCAGGCTGGTCGAGGATCACGCGGCTATCTGTATTGGAGGCCACCGCAAAGGCAATCCGTGCCGGGAAGTTGGCTTTGATGATGCCTGTCACAACCTCCACGGAAGGGCGTTGGGTAGCAATCACCAGATGGATACCGGTGGCGCGTGATAGTTGTGCCAGGCGTGTAATGGCCCCCTGGGTTTCCTCTGGTGCCAGCATCATCAGGTCTGCCAATTCATCGATGAACACAACCAGCTTGGGTAATTTCTTCTCTTTTCCATCACCCCGGCTATCCAGGCGGGCATTATACTCGATAATATTCCGTGTGCCTGCCTGAGCCAGTTTGTGATAGCGCATGTCCATCTCGCGCAGCACCCACTGCAACACACCCACCACCCTTTCGGTTTCCACCACCACCGGGGCTAGCAAGTGTGGAATTCCGTTATAGTTGGTCAGCTCCACTCTTTTGGGGTCCACCATGATCAAGCGCAGGTCATCCGGCGTGTTGTGCAGGAGCAGGCAGCAGATCAGCGAGTTAACGCATACTGATTTACCCGAGCCAGTCTGTCCAGCGATGAGCAGGTGGGGCATCGCTGAAAGATCCGCCGCCACTGCGTTGCCGGCAACATCTTGACCCAAGGCAAAGCGTAGCGGTGACTTCAAGCGCTTGAAGGCTTCGCTCTCCACCACATCCCGTAAGGTCACCAGGGCAATCTGCTCATTGGGTACTTCAATACCAATATAACCCTTGCCTGGTACAGGGGCTTCCACACGAATCGTCCGGGCTGAGAGGGCGAGGGCCAGGTCATCTACCAGGGAAGCAATCTTCGCCACCCGCACGCGCGTGCGTGAGCCGCGCGTCTCGATAAAATCGGGCTCCACACCGAACTGCGTGATGGTTGGACCACGGTTGATCTCGACTACATTCACGGGGGCACCCAGCACTCTCAAGGTTTCCTCAATCACCCGGGCACGCTGGCGGTCTACGTCATCGTCATAAACGCTCTCGTTGCCCTTTTCAAGGATTTGATCAATGGCGGGTAATGCCCATGGGCGTGGCTGGTTGGTGTTCATCGTGCTGAGTGGGAGGGTATTAGCTCCTTGCCCGGGAATCACATCCAAATCCGGCCAGTTGGCTGGCGGAAGGGTGTTGGTGGCCTTGGAACTTAATTTGTCGGCTTTGGATCTGCCATGATTGCGACGTTCATCAATCCAATCCTGGAAACCATCCTGGATGCGGATCATCAAGGGTGGCGCCCACTTGAATAGCTCTACTACCGACACGTCCAGTACCAGCACTAAGGCAATGACCAGCCAGGCAAACAGGGTGATCGCTGTGCCTGCCCATCCCAGGCTGGTGAGAAGTACTTTGAAAATGAATGCACCTGTGTAACCTCCTCCGCCGGCATCAGCCGCCAGGAGGTAAGCATCTTCAGGAAAGGAAAAGAAGTGCATCCAGCCCAAGACGTTAAGGAAGAAGAAAACAACACCGATCAGGCGTTCAATCCCCACATGAGGCACATGTTCAAAACTCCGTAATACCAGCCACAATCCTACGATGGTCAGCCCTACCGGAAATAGATACGCTCCCCAACCGAAAGCCTGCCCCAGAAAGCTCAGCCAGCTGCCCGTTGCCTTGTTATGGCTGGCAGAGATCAGGCTCAGTAAAGTGAGCAGCCCGACAAACAACAACAGGATGCCCACCAAATCGAGTTTACGATCGAGTGACATCCCCGTTGGTGTTGGGGGATGGATCACCGGCGGTCTGCCACGCGGCTTCGGAGATGCTGACCCACGAAGAAGCGAGCGAATTGAACCCAATCCACCACCGGAGGTGCTTCGTGCCGGTCGACCTCTGCGGGACGGATTGGAGCTTCGTTTTGCCGTCCCACTTCCCGCTGGCCGGCCGCGTTTGGTTGAGCCCCGGCGATAGGATGCATCCCGGCTGGTCTTGGTATATTGGCGGGTGCTTTTTTTATTGCTTTTCTTGCTTTTCTTAGCCCTGGCTGTTTCAGTCATCTTTGGCATTATAGCACATAGGATCTGATTAAATGATGCGGCGCACTTTATGGGTGCGTCGCTAACATTTGGATTTTATTTGGGTATCGACCGTAAACCAACGTGTCCGGTTTATCCTTCCTTACACACCTGACTGGTTTCTATATTTATTCAATATCTGATAACGAAGTAGCAAATGCATATAACTCGACCTTCGCAGGTGTCTCTGCAACTGTCATGCTTACAGTGACTGCTGCTTTTGCGTTTGCTGGGATAAAATCTAAATATGTAGAACCGCTACCAATAATATCACCAGCCTCATTGTACGCAATAGCAATCACTTGGACATATGTTATGTCCTTATTGTAAGGGCTGAGAATTTCACCAGTCACTTCAGGGGAATATTCATCCGGCAAAAAGTTAACATTTTCACTGGTTAAAGTAGGGATTACCTTCGAGGCAGTAAAAGTACCTGTTTTTAATTGGGCATCAATCCTGGAAACTATGACTCCTTCATCAGTGTATAAATTAGCTGCAATCCCAAGAATCTGATCTGGTAGGAATAAATCGATATACCCATCATAGACACTTAGCACTACGTCGTCATCGGAGTATGCTGTCAAATGATACATGCTGCCTTCAATAACATATCCTGGATTAGGATTTTTGATGATCATAGCAAATCCAATATACGATTCATCTTGCCCAAACCCTTGTTTTGACAGCACTAAATTACTGGCTCCTTCTGGCAATTGCTCACTAATCTCCAATTCCTCAAGACCCGACAATGCAGGGAAAATCTCTACCCGGGATACATCTCCATTGCTGACGACAGGAACGATAACACCTACTGTACTATTCGCTAATAAGAAGCTTAGGTAAGTTTCTCCTCCACCAATAATATCCCCGGCACTGTTATATACGATTGCTGAAATTCGCAAATATGTTAGATCCTTAGAATATGGATTAGTGATCACCCCACTAACTGAAGGAGTATACTCGCTTGGCATATAAGTGACTTTTTCCGATTTAAATGTGTCGGATAGTTTTGACTCAACCGCCTCGCCCGCATTAAGCTGAACTTCAACTCTTGCTGCTGTTACCCCTTCATCCAGATATAGTGATGCACCTATACCTAATTGCTGGCCTGGCAGGATTAAGTCGATATAACCTCCGTCCGTTTTTACAACGGTTCCCTTAGCATCATAAATGGCATATTGATATTGAGAATCTTTATATGCGATATTTTTATTTGGATTTTCCGCAATAAAACTCACTCCCACCTCTTGATCGGTTTGTCCGAATCCCTTTGCCAACATTGTTAATGGTTCGCCTTCCAAAACAGGGGCCGGTTTATTGGATGGCTCAACTGAACCTTCAACCTGTGGTGATTCTGGGTCGGGGTCAGGGTCAGGGTATGGGTCGGGGTCAGGGTCAGGGTATGGGTCGGGATCTGGTTCAGCACTAACTGCACTCTCTTGACTTGCAAGGATCTCTTGAGATGGAGCTGGACTATTTACCAGCGGGATAGCACAAGCTAATGAAACCAGTGAGAACAAAACTATAATCCCAATAAATATGAACAGGATTTTATTCTTTCGGTTAACCATTGCAATTTCCTCTCTATATAATGTAAGTTAATAGACCATCTTCAACTTTCTCCGCAATAGCGAACACAACTACCTCGCTCTTACCACAAATATTGATTCTATTTTTTATGATCCTGTTTGAACGATTGCATTCCTGGATAATTATATAGTATCCTCTCAGGTGGAAGGGTTTTTAACTGCTTACGATTTTGATAGGAAGAAACTGATCTGCTGCTAATAATATCCAAACTCAATATTTCTGGACCATACACTTGTCTTCTGTGTAACCTGCACTAAATTTTCAATTCACTACACAGCATCGATTCCATTACAAGCTGTAAAGAAAATATTGATTTTTTTCCGAAATACTGTCTATTACTAATTTTCCTTAAGACTATGATATCGGAAATAAGGTAAAATTCAAGCAGGTTACCACTTTCTATCCCCAAACCAGAGACTCCCTTGTTCGACATTACCTTCCTCGGCACCTCCGCTTCTGCACCCTCCGTCCACCGTGGGCTTTCCAGCCAGGTGGTCATTCACGATGAATTCCGCTTCCTGATCGATTGTGGAGAAGGCACCCAGCGCCAGATCCTGCAATCTGGCTTGGGCTTTAAACGCCTGAACCGTGTGCTCATCACCCATGGGCATCTGGATCACATCCTGGGGTTGGCTGGGTTGCTGTCCACCTTTATGCGCTGGGAGACGATCGACAAGCTGGAGATTTACGGCGGGGAGTGGGCACTAGACCGAATTCATGATCTCATATACGGAATCGTACTGCGGGGTGCCAAACCACCCATGGACTTGCAGCTGATCCAGATCAAAGCCGGACCTATATTCGATGAAAAAGACTTCACTGTGACTGCCTTCCCGGTCTGGCACCGTGGACCCGACTGCTTTGGTTATCTTTTCGAGGAAAAGGCACACCGACCATTCCTGCCTGAAAAGGCAGAGCAGCTGACTATACCCCCTGGACCATGGCGGCGTGACCTGGTGAACGGTGAATCCATTACCCTGCCAGATGGTCGGGTCATCTTCCCCGATCAGGTGCTTGGCCCAGAACGTCCGGGGACACGTATGGCGCATGTGGGAGATGTTGGTCGCACGGATGACCTGATTAAAGCTGTTCAGGATGTCGATACATTGATTATCGAAGCTACATATATGCAGGAAGAAGTTGAGATGGCTGACCAGTTTGCCCATCTGACCGCCAGACAGGCGGCTGAGTTGGCTGTCAATGCGGGTGTCAAGCATCTCATCCTGACTCACATCTCACGCCGCTATCGCGAGAGAGATGTACTGGCAGAAGCACAGGCGATTTTTCCAAACACCTTTGTCGCCCGTGATTTTGATACTTTTCAGGTCCGGCGTGATGAATGCGTAAAGGTTGAGCCAGGTACGGACCTCAACAGCTCAAAATAAAAGAACTACCCCGACCTCAAAATAGATCGGGGCAGTTTCTTATTTTACTTTTTTCAGGTAAATAATAAACTCAATCTATATAGGTTCTAAATTTTTTAACGTCCCAACGTTTAACGTGCTAACGTGTAACGCTGATTATCGTTACACCGTGCTCCCAGTGAAAGTAAACCCACTGATCTTCAGAGCCGGGACGCATGCGCCGAAGCCACCATACTCACCCACTAATAAATGGGAAGCCTTCCCAACAGCTTCCACATTTGCCAGTGCCTGTACATAAGGCATGGTGTAACGCAGGTTTTTCACCGGATACGTCACCTCACCATTTTCAATCATGAATACTCCATCCCGTGTCATGCCAGTGATGACGCAATCCCGTGGATGGACCAGGCGTGTATACCAGAAACGGTTGATATATAGACCTTTCTTGGTGGAGGCGATCATTTCCTGGACAGATACCTCGCCCGGTGCCATAAATAAGTTCATGGCTATGGGTCCGAAACCGCGAAACCCGATCGGTGTTGCATGCCCGGTACTGGGTTTGCCCATTTGCGCTCCGGTATAACGATCATAGACTGGTCCCATCACCACACCCTGTTTTACAATGTCTACCCTCTGCTTTGGCACTCCTTCAAAATCGAACGGTAAGGGCGACCCACTGATATCGAGTCCATCGTCCCAAATGCTCACCAGCGGGCTCATCAGCTGTTGTCCAATACGGTCATTCATCCACGAACGACCTTCTTTAAGTGACTGTCCACCCATGCCATAGATATCGAGGCTGCTAACCAGATCCTCGGTGACGTAATGCTCGAAGACCACCGTATATTCACCTGGGTCAATCTTAACCGGATTATGACCGCGCCGGGCTGTATCAATAGCTTCCTTACCGAGAGCTTCCACAGCCAGGTCATCAACTTTCCAGGCCGACTCTTGAGCGCGACCCGACGAATCATTACCCATCACTACCGTCTGGAAGTCTGCGTTGGTTTGCGTGTGGGTGGCAAATACACCCTCGGTGTTGGCAACCACCAGTCCGCCGGAACCCGTGGAAAATGCACCTGAAGCATTCAGCCCATTTTCCACTGCCAGCTGGCAGACTGAGCCCACTGCCCTGGCTCGTTTTTCAGGGGAATAATCTGCTGTGGTTTCATCCCACGCTGCAACCCTTTTAAATCCTTCTGGTTGCGGTAGGCCTGGATAATTGGGGTCCGCTGGGCTGGCTTTAGCATTGTCTCTGGCATGCTCAACCAGCTGGTCCAAACCCACCTGGTCCATTCGATTGGTGGAAGCTGTCCCAATTTGATTGCCAATGAAGTAGCGCAGGGTCACTTCGGCGTCACGCTCGGCAACGTTCTGATGAATGATGTTATTTGCAAAGCGGGTTAAAGCCGCATCATTAAATTGGAGCGTGACTTCCGCCGGGTTCCCTTTACATCGCAGTAAGATGGCATCACAGATTTTACGTGCTTCTTTTTCATCGATCATGATATCTCCTTGGTGTCCCTAAACCTTATTTCAACACTCCGACCTTCACGTTGCGGAAGCGCGCTGGAGCAGTTCCATGCCCGGTATGAGCCACCTGTGAGGGCTGACCTTTACCACAGTTTGGCGTGCCCCACATTACCCAGTGGTCAGCATTGCAAACAGCATCACAGCTGTTCCAGAACTCGGGGGTGATGCCAGTGTAGGTACAATTACGTAGCATGCGTCCCATCTTACCTTTTTTGATCTCGTATCCAATCTCAGTTCCAAATTGGAAGTTATAACGTTTATCGTCAATCGACCACGATCGGTTGGAATCCATGAAAATTCCATCCTCAGTATCGCCAATCAAATCATCTAGCTTCCATGTACCCGGCTCCAGGCTGACATTGACCATGCGGATAATGGGTATTCGGTTCCAGCCCGAGGCACGCATGCACCCATTGGAGAACCTGCCTAATTTAGAAGCTGTCTCACGCGACATTAAAATATCCAACAAATTGCCCTTCCTTCACCAGGGGTGAGGATTGAGCAGGCACGCCTTCATCATCCCAGCCAAATGTACCCAAACCCAGGGGTCGCACGCTGTCTGCCGTCAGGTTCACCACCGGTGAGCCGTATTGAAACGTGTTTAGTTTATCGGTGGTCAAAAAGGATGTCCCGGCATACGCAGCTTCACTGCCATACACACGATCGAGTTCTGTTGGGTGACCGCACGATTCGTGCACCTGAAGCGCCAATTGCGAGCCTCCCAGGATGATGGATGTGGTGATATTGGACGGGCATGGGTCTGCCGTGAGCAGAGCAACCGCCTCACTGGCGATGCGTTGCGCATTTCCAGGCAAGTCCCAGCTCACCATGGCCTCCCAGCCTCCAGTAACCTGCTGGCGGGCGAAGGCATTGGGATAGGAACGCACCTGTACCTCGCTCCCCCCCACGGCTGTAGCCTGAATGCCACCTCCGGTCTCGATGATGGTTTGCTCTGTGAATGCCCCTTCGGAATTGGCGAAATGCCGGTGTTGCTTGAGCGAAGTAGCGTGGGTACGGCGTGTTCGCACACCCTCCACAGTGCCCATCTCACCATCGGCCTTCATCAGCAAGCCAAGCTTATCCTCTAATGAGACAGTGAATGGATCGATCTGGACCGGTGTTTGGTAAGTCCCCTGGCTGGTTACAGCTGGACCGAGGTCTACTTTTTCACCACTCACCAATCCCGAGGCGTGAGCGATATTCATTGCCTGAGTGGTGATATGGTCAATTTCGTCATTGGACAGGGTACGACTGGAAGCAAAACCCCAGGCACCATTGACCAATACACGCACCCCCACGCCTTCGGTTTCAGATGAGTTCAATTGTTCGACAATCCCATCCTTCACAGAGATGCTTTCTTCACGATGATTCACCACTCTTACATCTGTATATTGTGCCCCTCGCAACCGAGCAAGGTCAAGCGCACGCATAAGGTATTCTTTCAATTTATCCTCCTCTTTATATGCTGTCGATTTTTCCACACAGAAATCTGGATACTGGGTTCCGTAATTCTGAAAATTATAACCCTGCGATTATCCTTCCGATTGATACCACCTCAGGCTGGTCCTGAACTATACTTGGTGATGTCTTGGTTCTGCTTGATCGATTCCCCAGGGTTGATTGGGAGAATCAGCCAAAGCGTTCTTCCTTCCAAATATCAGCTTCATTGTGATAACCTGCTTGCTCCCAGAAGCCTGGACGGTCATTGCTCATAAACTCTAATCCTCGCAGCCACTTGGCACCCTTCCAGAAATATGGAGTCATCAGGTCTTCCCGACCAGGAATATAACCAACCACGCCGCGTAAAGGGGAACCGTGCTCAGGGGTTAACGGCAGTCCATTAAAATGCGTTGCCAGCAAGAAATTTTCCGCCAGGATTATTTCCACCGGGAGGTTCACCGTAAACCCATATTCCGCATGCTGAAGCACATATTTTGCACCTGGCTTAAGCCTTAGCAATCCTTGATCGATCAATGTGCGCATGGACACCCCTTCCCAGGTTGTGTCCAGCTTGCTCCACCGGGTGACACAATGGATATCCATGGTAAGAGTTGTATGTGGGATTTGGGAGAATTGATCCCACGTCCAGGATTTCTCCTCCTCAACTTCACCCCAGATGCGAAAATCCCAGGTGGCTGGGTTGAAAGTTGGCACTCCCCCATAATGGAGTACAGGGAACTTTTGGGTCAGAGATTGTCCGGGGGGAAGACGACCGGCTTTCTTGCTCTGATCTTCCAGGGTTTTACGATTAAATATTCCATCAAATATAGGCACTTTGGATGTATCCTCTAAATCGTCAGGCTCTCTCCAGGTTTTAATACGTGTGCATATACCCCCAGTTTCCGCACCCGTTCAGCCCATTTCTCAGCATCTTGGGCGATCAGCTCCCAGGTGTTATAGTGGATTGGGATGACGTGCTTTGGTTTGATTAGCTCGACTGCTTTATAGGCGTCATCGGGTCCCATAGTATAGTTATCACCAATCGGGACGAACGCCAGCTCGATGCCTTCTTGTCCAATCAGCTGCATGTCGCTGAACAATCCTGTATCGCCAGCAATGTAGATTTTCAACCCATCCTTCGTCGTCAGTAGGAAGCCAGCGGGGTTTCCACCATTGTTGCCATCTGGAAGACCTGAGCCATGCAGTGCCTGGGTCAGCTTGAGATACCCGAATGGGTGCAGGTGCCCGCCTCCAATATGCTGGCCGTGTGTTTTTTCTACACCTTGTTTTCCCACCCACTCAGCAATCTCAAAATTGCCAATCACCATCGCTCCTGTGCGCCTGGCAATTTCAACCACATCACCCACATGATCAGAGTGTCCATGCGTGACGAGTATATAATCTGCCATCACATCCTTGGCAGTCACGGTGGCAGCCGGGTTTCCAGTGAAGAAAGGATCGACCAATAGCATAGTTCCATCAATCTCTATACCCAATGTAGCGTGACCGTACCAGGTTACTTTGATGCTCATTTCTATCCTCCACCTAGATCATTGATATTCACAGAATTATTTTAGCATTGATCAATGAGGTCCATAAATCTTAATTAGCCAATCAGTATTGATAACAAGATAATTCGGTAGACACAACCAGCAGTGATCAAATTAGATTTCAAGCATGGAAAGTAAGTATACACCTTGAAGATAAATAATGTCTATCAACGTTTTGCGTATCGTCCCGCATGCTATAATCGACAAAACCTGCCTGCCATATAGGAGAAAAAAACATGGAAATCTCAGAATTGATCCACCCTGGCATGACACGCGAAGACAGTTTCTCCATAACGGTGGAAAATAGCGCTATTCATTTAGGCAGCGGGTCTTCTCGCGTGCTGGCAACCCCGTGGATGATCGCCTTTATGGAGCGTGTTTCGCACCGGTTGTTGACATGTTGCCTGCCAGACGGTTTTTCCAGTGTAGGTACTCACCTGGACGTGCACCATTTGGCTCCCACACCTGTCGGTGCAACGATCCACGTTAGGGTAGAAGTACTGTCCTTGGATGGAAATCGGGTACATTTTACGGTTGAAGCCTGGGATAGTCTCGAAAAGATTGGCGAGGGAAAACACGAGCGGGTGATTATTGAAGAAGCACGTTTCTTGCGCAGGGTAGAAAAGAAAAAGGCCAGTCTGTAAGGCTGGATACAGGTAAGCCAGCTATTCGCCTTTAAATCCTCCTATGCGTCGTAAAAAAGCAGCGTATATCCCCAAGCCAATACCAGCTGCCAGAAGAGCTCCACCGATGATGCCCATCAGGGGGCTTTTGCGTGGAGATTCTGGGATAATAGCTGTTTCAGCTTCTAGCTCAGAATTTGCCTGGGCACCAAAAGCCAGGAGGGTGGTCTGACCTGCCTCCAGCCGTAAAGTCTGGTTCAGAATAGTGGTCCGATTAAACATCTTGGGCGCTGCCACACTGATCAGGTACTCGCCTTCCAATAATTGCTCAAAGCAGGTATAACCTCTTTCTTGAGGGGTCGGTTTGAAGATAGAGGTATCTGTGCCTCCAGAAGGCGTCTGTGCGGTCAGTGATATGCTACCCAGCCGGTTGCTCACACTGATCTCTCCCCCAGGGATGGAAGGCTCAGTTTCCTGGCGCATCGAATCGCCATTCAGGTCATTATAGAGTAAGACGCATAAAATGCCCCAACCTGGGGGGGCTGTTGGTGAGGGGGTAACGATGCCCTGTGTGGGTAATGCACCTGCTGTGGGTGCTCCTCCCGATGGACCGGCAAAACCGATCAGCAGGCGATCACCGGGCTGTGGGAATTGATCCGCACCCATATTGTTTAATTCCCTCAGAGTATCAATACTCACCCCGGTGATGGCCGATATACGCCATAACGTTTCATCCTGTTGGACGATATAAATGATCCTGCCATCTGGCCCTGGCGTGGGAGTGGGGAAAACCGTCCATTGTGCCTGGGGGGCTGCCAGGGTACGATAACCTTGTGATAAAACTAAGAGTACAATCCCGATTAGGAATGCACCCGAAAATATCCGTCTGTTCATCTCGGTTGAGAATTATACATGATATGGCTCATCCGTGCTTAAACATGCTATCTGACCCTCACCACCCCCGTCCGAACAGATAGATCCATCTCTTGGGTGGGCTGGTTCTTAGATGCTGATGCTCTCATAATATCGCCTCACCTCCGGAATAGGAATCTGAAAGTATTTGTATTGATTAATTGATTATAGACCCTATTGCAAGAATTCTAAAGATTATTGCAATTTAGATGAATCATATTTTACTGGAGTTTTTTTCTCCACCAGGGGGAGATTTCTAAAATAAATAAAACTCTGTCTTCTTTCAAATGCAACGGTGGAATTTGGTTGATATAATAGGCATTATTCTTTCAGTTAAAATAAACTACTATTCACAGAGTACAACACTGGGTAGATTCCCTGATCTTGGATGGTCAGGTACTTAACTTGTTAGTGATTTCGCAGGCTTGCCCTGGCAAAACCTATCTACGTTCATGTGAGAAAGGAGAATTTTATATGCTTTACGGATATGCAGGCAAAATCCTCCATGTGGATCTATCCAAGGGGAACATCAGCAAGGAAGAGCCAACAGAGGAATTCTACAAAACCTATCTCGGCGGCAGCGCGATGGGAACTTATTATGTATTCAAAAATACCCCCGCTGGCGCAGACCCATTGGGACTTGAAAACACCCTGACTTTCATGATCTCTCCCACCACGGGTGTCTCCATTAGCGGTCAGAGTCGCATGAATGCCACCGCCAAAAGCCCGCTTACCGGGTTGATTGGGGATAGCCAGGCGGGTGGTTTCTTCCCTGCCGAGCTGAAGTTTTCAGGGTTCGATGGCATTGTTATCACCGGCAAATCAGCCAAACCAGTCTACCTGTGGGTCCATGATGGTGAAGCAGAGCTGCGCGACGCCACCCATCTCTGGGGAAAGATTACCGGTGAGTCAGAGAAAGCCATTCGGGAAGAGCTTGGCGATATTAAGATCGAAGTCGCCCAGATTGGACCTGCCGGAGAAAAACTGGCCCGCTTTGCTGCCATCATGAATATGTCCAACCGGGCAAACGGGCGCACGGGCATGGGAGCGGTCATGGGCAGCAAGAATCTTAAAGCCATTGCCGTGCGTGGTCACCTAAAAGTAAAAACCGCTGACCCCGCTGCAATCACCAGGCTGGCTCGCCTGGCTCCCAAGCGAGTACAGGATATCCCCGATATGAAAGGCTTGCAAGATTTTGGAACCGGCTCAGTATTGAATTACCAGAATACTTCCGGCGGTCTGCCCACCCGTAACTATACCAGTGGAACTTTTGAGCAAGCTGAAGATATTTCGGGCGAAACCATGGCAGAAACCATCCTGCAGCATAATGATACCTGCTATGCCTGTGTAGTTCGCTGTAAGCGCGTGGTAGAAACGGAATATAAAAATCAGCGTGTCGATCCATATTATGGTGGTCCTGAATATGAGACTCTTTCCACATTTGGCTCTTATTGCGGCATTGGGGATCTCAAGGCAGTTTCACTGGCCAACCAGATCTGTGACCAGTATGGTTTGGATACCATCGCCTGTGGGGCAACCATCGCCTTCGCCATGGATTGTTTCGAGCATGGATATCTAACATTAAAGGATACCGGTGGTATAGACCTTCGTTTCGGCAATGTCGATGCTATGCTCGCCATCCTCGAAAAGATCACCAAACGAGATGGATTGGGTGACCTGCTGGCAAATGGGTCAGCTTATGCTGCTGAAAAAATTGGTCACGGTGCCGAGGATTTAGTGGTGGCTGTTAAAAACCACGAATTACCCGCTCACATGCCTCAGGTCAAACGCAGTCTCGCATTGATCTATGCCGTTAATCCATTCGGTGCTGATCACCAATCCCATGAGCATGATCCTGGATACACACCCGATACTGCCTCTTACAACCTGGAACGCATGGCAGAAATCGGTCTGACCAACCCCATGTCTGACCGGGTGCTCGACCGCGAAAAGGTCAAGATGGCTTTACTCACTGAATTGGATTATTGCTTCATGGACACAGCTGATTTATGCCAGTTCGTCTATGGACCTGCCTGGCAGGTTTATGGTCCCAAAGATCAGGCCGAGCTGATGCGCGCAACAACGGGTTGGGATTGGTCTGTGGAAGACATCCTTAAGATTGGTGAGCGTCGCTTGAACATGCTGCGCGCATTCAATGCCCGCGAAGGTGCAGGGCGTGAACGGGATACCCTTCCCAGGCGCATCTACGATGAACCCCTCAAAGGTGGTGCTTCCGATGGTGTGGCTGTGACCCGCCAGGAAGTGGAGGCAGCCCTGGACATGTATTATGAGATGTGTGGGTGGGATGTGGCTACCGGCAAACCTACACGTGCCAAGCTGGAGCAGCTGGGCTTAGGCTGGATGGCTTAAGCGCCTGATTAATTCGTTGGATACTGCCCGCCCGAAGGAAGATCCTTATTGGTTCCTTCGGGTGGGGTTATAGATTGATGCAACAACCGGAAGTGTCCATGTTAAGCTTCAAAGTGGGTTGAGTAAAATGCAAGTTAAGTTCTATGCGTCATTACGTCAGGTTGCTGGTACGAAGTTGATGGATGTGGAATTCCATCCTGGCATATCCCTCCGGGATGTCCTGGTCGAGGTCACCCAACGTGTTCCGGGTTTGGTAAAATTCGTTTGGAAAGAACAAGGGGAATTATCTGAGTTCGTGCATGTTTTTGTAAATGGCGTAAATTTCCACCAGCTATCCGGCTTGGATACTCCCTTGAACGCCGAAGACCATGTGGACATCTTTCCTCCGCTTGTGGGGGGAGCAATGATGCTTTCGATGATGTAATTACTGCTGGGGGAGTTTTACTCGGGTCAGAGCAACCAGGGCAAGTAAATTGAACCCAATTGCAGCTATTGCATTGGCAGCGATCCCTGGGATGACGGATTGGGTAAACAAGGATGGCGCTACCAAATCCCCGATGGAACGTCCAACCGCGATAAAAGCCATATGCGTAGCCAGCATGGTAGCGCGTGCTGAAGGCAGGATTTCAGTCATCAGGGGGATCCCACTCACCATGGTAAATTCAAAAGTGAGATAGAAGAGAAATAAACTCAGCATGGCACCCACGAGTGAACGTCCAAATACCACGAGCGCCAGGGTTGCCAGGCAGTTGCCTATGATCCCCACCGCTAATGCCTTGTGCTTGCCCATTTTATCGGTAAACACGGTGACGAGGGTTTCCCCACCTAATTCTGATATTCCAATCGCCAGGGCTGTTGCTCCAAGCGAGGCGATACTGAGAGTAAACGCCTGCTCCACCCAAACACCATACACCAGGGTGATGGTCTCATTGGCAGCCGTATAAAACGCCGCCATCACCAACGCCGCGATTGCCGGTGGATAGGTAAATACCTTACGCAAATTACTCCAAAACCCAGGATTTCCTGCTTGCGGGGCTGGGTCTTTGGGTAACATCCATGCCAATGCAATAAATGAAAGGGCCCCAAGCAAGGCAAGCAGTGGAAAGGGTGCCAGCCAACCTTTCCGTGCGATGATCAGTCCAACCAGCGGTACTCCGAGGATGGCACTTAATGACCATGCAAACTCGGTGATTCCCAATACCCGGCCGCGTTTTTCATAAGGAACCTGATCGCCAAGATAGGCTTGCAGAGTAGGGACAAATATCAAATAGCCAATGAACGACAAGCTGAGTGCGATGAAGAATGCTGTAAATGTGGGCCAAAAAACAACCAGGCTGATTGCAACCGTGAAGATGATTGTGCCAATTAACATCCCTGTTTTTCGACCACGGCTGTCTGCTACGGATGCGAGCAGCGGACTGATCAAACCCATCAATGAACGCGTGGTGATAGCATAAGAGATCGTGCGTAGATCGACCCCCATCCCTTTGGCGAAATAAGATAAGAAGGGATAAATCATCCGGTAAGTGGTATTAAACGCTAACCGGATAAAAACTACTGCTGTGACCTGAAAATTGAGCGTGCGTTTCAATTCTAGTTTATCGCGAGACGCAATTTGACTCACCCTTGAACCACCACCTTGCCATCTGCCATGCTGCGATGATGGTCAGCAAGACCAGTCCAAAAAAGAAGAATTGGATCCGCCAGGCATTACTGTTCAGGATGGGCGAGGCAGGGTGCATCACATTGGCTGTGTTTTGCAATGTTATCATTAACAATATAAAATAGCCTAAATTGAAGGCGGAGGTAAGGATGGGCTTATTAGCCAGGCTCAGTCCAGTTTGCAACATCAAACCGCTGATGGCAAAAACCAGGGCTAATCTCCATCGAGGCTCTGCCAGGAATAAGCCGTTCCAATTCGATTGCATCGCCCAAAGCGACAGGGGAAGATAGGTGATCCAGAAGAATAAACCTGTTCGCCCGAAAGCGCTTGACCAGCAGTGGAAGGCTTGTCTGCGTGTGAATAAACCGATACCGCCGCATACTCCCGCAATTAAGGAAAGCTGCGATGGATGCCCATACCCAGGCGCCGTGCAGGTAAACAATGCGGATATGATTTCCCAGGCTTGCTTCTGCTGGGCCAAGTGTCGTGAAAATGGCAATCGTCAGGATTGTTACAATAAACCATACCCAGGTGGAAATAGGGGTCGTTATCATTCTTGAAAAGCACGTTTTAATCGATCGCATCTTCGTACCTATAAGTCATTAACAATAAGGTTTCAAGGTTTAGCTTGCCACTTCTTTGCATTCATCCACAGCCAGTGGCAGCCAAACGCAGAAGGTGGTTCCTTGACCCACTGTCGAATTAACCTCGATTCGCCCTCCATGATTGCGAACAATCCAATAAGCAATGGATAAGCCCAGCCCAAAGCCTTTGCCCTCCTTCTGTCGGGTGCGTGATTTTTCTCCCCGGTAAAAACGCTCAAAGATATGAGGCAAATCCTCGGGTGGTATCCCCGGACCATTATCAGTCACGGTAAGTTGAGCTCGATCGGTAACTTTACCCAGCCCGACAATGATCTCCCCTCCCCTGGGTGTATAGTTGATCGCATTTCCAATCAGATTCACCACCACTTGTTTAAGGCGATCCCGATCTCCGCACACCAATACCTGATCGAAGTTACCTAAACTTAACTTGACCCGATCATGGGCCAGTACCTTCATCTGGTTGAGCACTTCCAGCAGCAGCGTATCCAATTCGACCTGCTCATGTGCCAATGGGATTTTGCCAGACTCAGCTTGAGCCAGTAGTAATAAATCTCCCACCATCCGCGTGAGGCGATCTACCTCATCCTCAATCGTCGCCAGGGATTCCTCATCAAAATCTTTAATTTTACGCATCAAGCCCACGTTACCCTTGATCACCGTGAGTGGCGTGCGTAGCTCATGTCCCACATCCGCCAGGAAACGACGTTGTGTATGAAATAGATTTTCTAAACGGCTCAGAGTTTGGTTAAATGCCGCCACCAGCTGTCCCACTTCGTCTGTGGATGAACCACGATATGGGATCCGGCGAGAAAGGTCATCTGCGCTGGTTATTTGCAATGCGGTCTTGGTCACATTATCCAATGGATGGAGTGCTTGAAGACTGCTGAACCAGGCTGCCAGCCCTGCTGCAATGATTGCAATAACCGTCCCAACTAACAACACCTCTAACAGGGTTTGCTGAGTGGCATTGACCACATCCATCCGGGTGCCAACCTGTAATAGCCCCTCAAGCCGGTTGCTGTTTGTCACCAGGGGGACGGTTAATACCCGCAAACGTGCCCCACCCCGGTTCACATCCCGGAACACCGGGATGGAGCTATGCATGCCCGTAGTATCGAGTGGGCTGTTCAGGATACGGATATTTTGCGAAGCTGAAATTAAGCTGTCATCTCTTCCCCAGACTTGCACAAAGACGTCTTCCGGTAAACCAAGCTGGAGTATATCTACAGTCAGAATCCCGTTTGCACCAATATTTATATTCATTGTAAACTGTCTCTGCCCAGGTCCTCAGGTTATCATCTAACTGATGAATGACCGTCAGGCTCACCGAGTAATAGACGGCTAATCCAAATAATAGCAGAATGCCCCCTACTATAGTGGTATATAGTAAGGTAAGCCGGCTTCGCAGTGACATGAAATTTTATTTACGATGGTTCGCGCAGAACGTATCCCATACCGCGTACAGTATGGAGCAGGCGTTGTTCTCCTTGAATTTCGAGCTTCTGGCGCAAATAACGGATGTAGACTTCGATGATATTACTTTCACCACCGAAATCATATCCCCACACCCGGTCAAAGATCATTTCTCTGGTCAATACCTGGCGTGGGTGCCTCAGGAACAGCTCGAGTAGCTCATATTCTTTGGCGGTCAGGGAGATAACTCGGTCGCTGCGGGAAGCCTGGCGTGTGCCTGTATCCAGGATCAGATCAGCGAAACGCAACACCTGAGGTCGGCTTGGTTGCGCACGGCGCAATAAAGCGCGGATGCGAGCCAAAAGCTCATCTAGATTAAATGGCTTTACCATATAATCGTCGGCACCTACGTCCAACCCCATCACCCGATCATTGACTGAATCTTTGGCAGTCAAGATCAGGATCGGTACGGGACCTCCAGCTCTCAGACGCCGGCATACTTCTAAGCCATCGATGCCTGGAAGCATGATATCCAATACAACCAGGTCGGGCGGGTTATCACGCGCCGTAGCCAAACCCGAATGTCCATCGATCGCAGTATCGACTTGATAACCTTCGTAAGCCAGGCCGCGGCGCAGGAACCGAAGGATGGCCTCGTCATCTTCAATTATTAGAATTCGTGCGCTCATATGCCCTCCAAGATTAAAATATACCACAGGGCAGCCAAAAACACAAAAGGAGAAAGTGACTTTCCCGGAGGATTTTAGCCTCCAGGAAAGTCATTCACATTTATTGGACCTCTACCACGGCACCAGCGGTCTCTAGCTTGCCCTTGGCATCGGTGGCTGCTTCCTTGCTTACACCTTCAAGTACTTTGGAACCAGTAGTCTCTGCGACATCCTTTGCCTCTTTAAGCCCCAGGCTGGTCAATTGGCGGATGACTTTAATCACCTCGATCTTCTTTGCACCGGCATCCTTGATGACTACATCGAATTCGGTCTTTTCTTCGACCGGCTCAGCTGCAGCTGCGGCAGCCGAAGGCATTGCAGCCATCGCCATCGGGGCAGCGGCTGAAACACCCCATTTCGCTTCCAATTGCTTCACGAGCTCAGCAGCTTCAATAACCGTGAGGGCGCTCAGTTCCTCGACCAGTTTATTTAGATCAGACATTTTAGTAAACTCCTTGTTCTTTCAAAATTATTAGTTCATGATATTGATGGATAGGTTTGGTTATGTGACACATACGATAATCGAATGTTGGTTGGATCATCATCCTATGCCGGGGCTGGTTCAGGTTCCGCATGTGCACTGATGACCGCTGCAATCATACGTCCAGGTTCAGCCAATGTCCGTACCAGCTTACCGGCTGGCGCAAGCAAAGTGCCTAACAATTGAGCGCGTATCACCGGCAATGGCGGCAGAGCTGCAAACGCTTTAACGTTGTCAATGGTTAATGCTTGCTTGTCGAGGAAGCCGCCTTTGATCTTCAGAAATTCCGAGCTTTTAGCAAATTCCGTTACAGTTTTTACTACTGCCGGTGCATCTGCAAAAGCAAATACGATCGCTGTGCTGCCCTCAAACTGACCTTTGGGGACCTTTAACCCCGCCTGCTCAAATGCCAGCTTGGCCAGCGTATTCTTGATAATGTGGAACTCACCACCAATCTCTCGCACCTTTGCACGCAGGGCATCGATGTCCTTCATGGTTAAACCCGCATATTGGGTCAGGACTAGAGCATTACTGCGGCTCACCCACTCACTATATTGGGCGATCAAATCATTCTTGCGTTCCTTTGTAATAGCCAAAGTTGTTTCACCTCCTTTCCAAATAAAAAGTCTTTGCCTCGCAAACAGTGCCTGGCAAAGACTCTCCGTAACCAATTCCAAACCCGCTCAGCGGGTTCATTATCTATGGAGATATCTTCACCTCGGCAGGTAATTAAGCGTGCTTACCGCACCTGCTGTCTTGGGCGAAGCTTATTTATAGTCAGGGTAGCTTTCCTGTTATATCCTTATTCCGTAGCTGTCATGCTCTGGGCCTGGTTGGGGTCAAGCTTGATCCCTGGACCCATGGTGGTCGTCAGGGTGATGTGCTTGATGAAAACACCCTTCACGGATGCAGGCCGGGCTTTCTTAATCGCTTCCATTAATGCCGCCAGGTTATCATATAGCTGTTTCGCCTCAAAAGAAGCTTTTCCAATTGGAATGTGTAGGTTGGCAGTTTTATCAACGCGAAATTCGACACGCCCAGCTTTGGATTCATTGATCACCCGCGGCAGATCTTCGGCGGATACAACCGTTCCAGCTTTCGGGTTTGGCATCAAACCACGTGGACCCAAAACCCTACCCAGGCGTCCCACTTTACCCATCAGGTCGGGGGTGGCGATGGTCACATCAAAGTCAGTCCATCCTGCCTGGATCTTGGCAATCATTTCGTCATCATCAGCGACAAAATCGGCACCAGCCTCACGCGCCAGGGTTGCTCCTTCTCCTTGAGCGAATACGAGTACGCGTACGGATTTGCCCAAACCATGGGGCAGAACCACCACATCACGCACCTGTTGGTCCGCATGTCGTGGGTCAACACCCAGGCGCATATGAATCTCAACTGTCGAATCAAATTTAACGAAGTGAGTTTCCTTCACCAATGCAACCGCTTCTTCTGGGGTATACCAGCGGTTCTCATCTATTTTAGCTAACGCAGCTAAATATTTCTTTCCATGCTTTGCCATATTTTCTCCTTCGTGGTGCAAACGGGTGTGGACCACCCTCCCACAGGGTTAGTCTTCGGTTACCGTCAAGCCCATGTTGCGTGCGGTGCCTTCAATTTGACGCATCGCACCTTCTATATCAACTGCATTCAGGTCTTTCATCTTCAGCTCTGCTATTTCGCGAACCTGCTTGCGGGTGACCTTACCCACTTTTTCACGATTCGGGATGGCTGAACCTTTGTCAACTCCTGCCGCCTTCTTCAAAAGAACAGCTGCAGGAGGTGTTTTCAAGATGAAAGTGAATGATCCATCGGTAAAAATGCTGATCTCTGCCGGTAGGATCTCGCCCATACGATTGCTAGTGCGGGCATTATATTCCTTACAAAAAGCCATCAGGTTAATGCCATGACCAGCTAATGCTGGACCAATCGGGGGTGCAGGGTTGGCTTTTCCAGCCTGTATCTGCAGACGAACAATTGCCTTTAATTTCTTTGCCACTTTTTTCTCCTTTCGCCGCAACGCTCTCCAGGAGCAACGGCGTGTGGTTTTAGCGGGTGATTATTGGGGACACCCTCCCACTGTTACAGCCTTTATTTTATTGGGCTGTCACTTACGCTTTCTCAACTTGTAAAAAGTCCAATTCGACCGGCGTTTCCCGACCGAAGAAGTTTACCATAACCCGCACCTTCGCCCGTTCCATATCGAGTCTCTGCCACAGTGCCGCGGAAATCATTGAAGGGTCCATCTACGATGCGTACTCTTTCACCAGAGCGGAAGGTCACCTTTATGTGTGGGGCTTCAGCCTCCATACGTTTGATGATCTGTGCCACTTCCTCTGGTCTTAGTGGAGTCGGCGATGTGCCCATTCCGACAAATCCAGTCACACCAGGGGTGTTGCGTACCACGTACCACGATTCTTCCGACATGGCCATATTGACCAGAATATACCCGGAAAAACACGTCGTTCAACCGTGCGACGTTTACCTTCTTTAACCTCTATCTCTTCTTCCGTCGGTACGACGACATCAAAGATTCTGTCTTTCATCCCCATCGACTCTATACGCTGCTCAAGATTATGGCGGACTTTATTCTCGTATCCGGAATAACAATGGACAACGTACCAGGCGCGACCATCTTCCTCAGGCAGCTCATCAGGTTGCCCAGGATATTCTTCTGCCACTACCTCGCCTGGTTCTTGAGGCACGCCTAGATCATCCCCGTCACCAAGTTCGGTAGCTTTTTCGGGGATATCCGTAGGCTTTTGAATTTCTTCTTCCTGGTCAAATTCGCTCATAATGTCCGCTTTTTCGAGTAGTTTTAGGGGTGAATGTCACCACGAATAGATTACCGAGTCAGGATTAAACCAAAGAACTTGGCATAAACCCAGTCCAACCCTCCCAGGATAATCGACATTGCACCAATAACGATGATGACAATTTCCGTTAATCGGATTGCTTCTGGACGTGAAGGCCAGGATACTTTGCGTAATTCACCCACCGTTTCTTGGAAAAACTTCTCTATTTTATGCCAGAAACGTTGGAAAAAGTTCATCTCATGGCGAACAGCTTTTAAATCAGGCACGGTTTTCCTCCAGTTATGGTTAAAACGCCGCCTCTTTTAGACGGCGTTATTCAGGCAGGCCAGGCAGGAATCGAACCCACAACCCCCGCTTTTGGAGAGCGGTGCTCTGCCAAATTGAGCTACTGGCCTAAGTGGAGCTGGCTCAAAGCCTGCTCCTATTTCGTCTCGCGATGCAGTGTATGTTTACGGCAGCGCGGGCAATACTTGTTCAATTCAATTCGCCCCGGATCATTACGTCTATTTTTCTCCGTGGTGTAATTGCGTTCCTTACAATCCGAACAAGCCAGGGTGATCACCGGGCGTACATCTTTTTTAGAGGCCATACTTTTCCTTTACATGCCACGGGAGATTCACGCGGCACATCTCCTTCTATGCAATAATCTTGGTGATCACACCTGCGCCGACGGTCAAGCCGCCTTCGCGGATGGCAAACTTGGAACCTTGTTCCAAGGCCACCGGTACGATCAATTCAACTTCCAGGTTCACATTGTCTCCAGGCATCACCATCTCCACCCCTTCGGGCAGCTTGATGTTGCCGGTTACATCCATGGTGCGAATGTAAAATTGCGGACGATATCCAGTGAAGAAGGCTTTGTGTCGCCCTCCTTCTTCCTTGCGTAACACGTACACTTCGCTCATGAATCTGGTATGCGGGGTGATCGAGCCAGGTTTGGCCACCACCATGCCGCGTTCCACTTCTGTGCGCTCAATACCGCGCAGCAGCAGACCAGCATTGTCTCCAGCGATGCCCTCATCCAATGACTTGTGGAACATCTCCACTCCCGTCACCACCGATGGCATGCTCTTGTCTCGTAAGCCCACCAGCTCAACCGGATCGCCAACTTTGATCCGCCCGCGCTCCAGCCTGCCCGTCACCACTGTGCCACGACCCTTGATCGAGAACACATCCTCGATCGGCATCATGAACGGCTTATCCGTCTCGCGCACAGGCTCCGGGATGTACTCATCCACCACCCGCAGCAGTTCCTTGATGCAGGCATATTCGGGCGCATTCACGTCCTTGCTCTCGCTCTCCAAGGCCAGCAATGCACTCCCTCGCACGATCGGTGTCGTGTCGCCAGGGAACTCGTACTCGTTCAGCAGGTCACGCAGCTCCATCTCCACCAGCTCCAGCAGCTCCTCATCGTCCATCATGTCCACCTTGTTCAGGAAGACCACGATCGCCGGAACTTCCACCTGGCGCGCCAGAAGCACGTGCTCTCGCGTCTGCGGCATCGGCCCATCCGGAGCCGCCACCACCAGGATCGCCCCGTCCACCTGCGCTGCACCTGTGATCATATTCTTGATGTAGTCTCGGTGACCAGGCATATCCACGTGCGCATAGTGCCGCTTGGTCGTCTCGTATTCCACGTGCGCAATGTTGATCGTGATGCCGCGCTCTTTCTCTTCCGGTGCGTTATCGATCGTATAGAATGACCGATACTCAGCCTGCCCCAAGAACGAGCAGTATTTCGTGATCGCAGCCGTCAACGTCGTCTTCCCGTGGTCGATGTGTCCCATCGTCCCTACGTTCATGTGTGGCTTGTTACGCTCAAATTTTTGCTTTCCCATCTGTTCCCTACTCCTTTTAACAGTTTGTCCAATTAATTATTCCAGTAACAAGAGCCCTCAATGGGATTTGAACCCATGACCCCATTCTTACCAAGAATGTGCTCTACCGTCTGAGCTATGAGGGCAACAAAAGTGGGCGGTGAAGGATTCGAACCTCCGAAGGCGTCTGCCAACTGATTTACAGTCAGTCCCCTTTGGCCACTTGGGTAACCGCCCATTGGTACATCTCGTTACATCGGCAATTTGTCAATTAGTCCCCTTGTTTCAAGACCTTCCTTGAGATCAACGAGGCTAATTGACTAATCAAGGTATAACGCGATGTCTGTACCTGAAGCCGACGATGGGAATCGAACCCATAACCTACCACTTACAAGGCGGTTGCTCTGCCGATTGAGCTACGTCGGCGGGTTAATATGTTAATGTCCTGGACTGAAAGCGGATTGGATTATACCAGACGCATATGTTTGCGACAAGACTAAAGAAACCCGTCATCAGATTGAAAACGAGTTTCTAACCCGGCTTTAGGCATGCGAGTCTATCAGGATTTAGTTAAATCGTCAATGGATTTGCCGCTAAAACCCCGCCCCTGCCAGGCGAAGTACAATGCTACCGATCCTGCCACAGATGCATTTAACGATTCAACGGTGCCGCGCATGGGAAGGCGCATTAACCCATCGCATGATTTTCTCACCAGCGGCCTCATCCCGCTTCCTTCACCACCGATAACCAGTGCCAGGGGTCCATCCAGTCGGACTTTGTCCAATGGCTGTGCATCCAAATCCGTATCCAAACCAATGATCCAGATGTTTTCTTCTTTTAATTGCTGGATCGCCTGTGCCAGATTTACCTGTGTTACCAGCAGGTGTTCACACGCACCTGATGATGCGTTCACCACCGCCGGAGTGACCACTGCAGTTTGCCTGTAAGGCAGCAGCACTCCATGCACTCCCACTCCTTCAGCTGTCCGGATCAGCGTCCCAAGGTTTTGTGGGTCTTGTAATACGTCCAGGATAAGAATAAAAGCAGGCTCGCTGCGCCGAGCTGCCAGCGCCAGGATATCTAACAGGCCAACATATGCATAGCTGCTGGCTTCCAGGGCCACTCCCTGGTGCCCTTTCCCCAGCGCATCCAGGTTAGCGCGGGGCACTCTATCGATCGGTAACTTGAATCCGGACGCCATCTGGATGATCTCGGCTAGGTGGCCTTTCTCTTCCACACCCTGAGCAAGGCGTAAACGGAAGAACTGCCGCCGCCGAGCCCGTAGAGTTTCATATACTGCGTTACGACCGTATAACCATTCCTTCATGTTTCACCAAAAAAATCCCGGAAGTGATCCATTCCGGGAATTACTCAGTCTATTTCCATCGCCAGGTGGTGCCATCCTTACTATCTTCCAGCAGCACCCCAATCTCTGCCAGGTTGGTACGCACCTTGTCCGCCAACGCCCACAGTTTTTGTTGCCTTAGCTCTCGGCGGAGATCAATCAATAATTGGATAAATGGTGCTGCCTGTTCACCTTCCTGCACACGCTCAGCGTGCAAGCCTAAAACTACAATCAGCTCTCGCAGCAGACTCTGCCCTTCTCCAACAATTGCTTCTGATACTCCCGCATCTTTTGCCTGGTTGATAGCCCGCACCAGCTCAAATAAATGACCCGAAGCCCCAGCAGTGTTGAAGTCATCATCCATGCATTCGGTGAACCCAATTCGGGTGGCTTCTAATTGCTGATGCAGGTTATCTACTGCACTGCCTTCAGTCACACTTCCACCAATTGCAGGGCGTAGTGCCAGGCGTATGCGTTCCAAAGCTTTCTCCGCCTGTGTGATAATTTCTTCCCCAAAGGTCAATGGGTTATGATAACTGGAATTAAGCACCATCATCCTCAGCACATCACCTTCGTGCTTGGCAAGGAAGTCTTCAATGGTGACTAAATTGCCCAAAGACTTGGACATCTTCTCGCCTGCCAGCTGCATCATGCCATTATGTACCCAATAACGGGCAAAGGGTTTTCCCGTGGCAGACTCGGTCTGGGCTATCTCATTTTCATGGTGTGGGAAGATCAGGTCATTCCCGCCACCATGGATATCTATCTGTTCACCCAAATGGTGCATGCTCATGGCAGAGCATTCGATATGCCAACCCGGGCGTCCTTTTCCCCAGGGGCTATCCCAGGCAGGTTCGCCAGGTTTAGAAGATTTCCAAAGAGCAAAATCCATGGGGTTTTCTTTACGCTCATCCACATTGACACGCGCACCCGCTTGCATATCTTCTATCTGGCGGGAAGATAGCTTCCCATAGTCCTCGTCTCGGTCAACGCGGAAATAAACATCCCCATCCACCTCATAGGCATAGCCTTCTTCGCCTAATTGGGTGATCAACTTTATGATAGTTGGGATTTCCTGGGTGGCGCGTGGGTAAATTGTCGCAGGAAGGATATTCAGGTCTTCCAGGTGCTTTCCGAACTCATCAATATACTTCTCTGCCAGCTTGATTGGATCCATTCCAATCTGGTTAGCTCTGTTGATGATCTTGTCATCCACGTCTGTATAATTCATCGCATGGCGCACCTGATAGCCGCGATATTCCATATATCGACGGATAATATCGAACACGAGCGCAGACATTGCATGTCCCACATGGGCTTTGTCATATACAGTGGGACCGCAAACGTACATGCTTACATTGCCCGGTTCAATGGTTTGGAAATCTTCTTTCTTTCGTGATAGAGTGCTGTAGACCCGTAATCCCATGGTGACACCTATGCCTTATTCTTCTTTATCCAACCGTGCAAAAATCATGCGCCCGGCTGCAGTTTGCAAAACTTTCGTGACCGAAACATTGATTTTTCGATTGAGATGATTACGACCGTCTTCAACAACCACCATCGTTCCATCGTCAAGGTAACCCACTCCCTGCCCAGACTCTTTACCTTCCTGGATGATATTGACCTCGATCGACTCGCCCGGTAATAAGACCAGCTTGACTGCGTTCGCCAATTCATTGACATTAAGTACACTCACGCCTTGCAGTTCAGCAATCCGGTTCAAATTATAATCGTTGGTCAAGATTGGACAGCGTAACTGCCGTGCCAAAACCACCAGTTTGTCATCTACTTCGCGTACACCCTCGACGTCCATATCACTGATCCGCAGGGGTGTGCTTGTGTCTTTCTGCAGCTGTGATATCACATCAATTCCACGACGACCACGCTGGCGACGAAGATTATCGGATGAATCAGCAATGAACTGCAGCTCATTGAGCACAAAACGTGGGATTAACAGTGTCCCCACCAAAAAGCCGGTCCGTGCGATATCAGCAATCCGTCCATCGATGATCACGCTTGTATCCAACAGGATGGTTCGAGCCGATGGCTGTACAGATGGCTCCGCATCCTCACCTGAACGACCGGAAGGAAGCCGGATGAGAGTTGAAAGATCCGTCTGCCGCATGACGAATATGGCAATCCCAAAATATCCAAAGACCAGTACGCCAACAAATGGTAAGATCTTACCAAGAGGATTAGGTAATAATGATAGTGGGAAAGTGAGTAATGCAGCAATGATCAAACCGACTACTAATCCCGTTAATCCTGAGGTTAATGTTTGAGTAGAGACGCTTAGCAAGGTTCTGCGAATCATACGGATTGGACGCGTGGTAAAGTAGGGCGTTAGGATCAACCCAAAGAGCATTCCAGCCAGGCCCATCAAGACCCCTGCCACTTCCGGTGATTGATTGGTAGTATTTCCGATATACACACCCAAATATACTCCCAGAATCGCAAATACAACCATGCCGATCAAACGGAAAATAAATTCAATACGCATAGCAGCCTCCCATAGGTATCAATTAAGCTGCGCGAGTTTCCATGTTTAGAGTGCGCAAATCCCGTGTTAGCCTCTTTGTTCGGCATAACGGGTCTTGTATATTTCCCCACACCGACAGACAGAATTATCTAAAAATTCAATGAGTGCAATAGGTGGTAGACCTGGTGTGGATCAGATATACCTGGAATCTCGTCGACAGTTCCAATCACATTATATCGCTTAAAATAGGGATTAAATCGGCTTTGACAGATGAAAACTTATTAACCCAGCCGGTGAGATTTTCACCTGTTATAATCAAATGGTCATACTGGATCATGAAAGATCACATGGGTTTAGCTCCGTTGCTTGCACACATTCATAGGTAGTTATTCGTTCACTCATGGAGCAAAAAAACATTCCGTCTGGTACAAGAAAACGATTCCAAACCTCCTCGCCTGATCGTCGGCATTACCGGTGCTTCTGGCGCTATCTATGGAATTCGTTTGTTGGAGCTCTTGAAACCAACCAGGATAGAAACTCATTTGGTTCTGTCTGATACTGCCCGTCTCACCATCGTTCAGGAGACGGATTGGCAAGTAAATACCGTGCTGTCATTGGCGAACGTCTGCCATGATTTTCATGATGTTAGCGCAAGCATTGCCTCCGGTTCATTTACGACTATCGGAATGGTTCTCATTCCCTGCTCGATCAAAACCCTCTCCGCGGTGGCGAATTCTTATACAGACGATCTCATTTCACGTGCAGCCGATGTCACCCTGAAAGAAGGACGGCCGCTGGTTCTCGTCGTACGGGAGACCCCTTACCATTCGGGTCACCTGCGCTTAATGAGCCAGGCTGCCAATTCTGGGGCGATCATATTCCCGCCATCCCCTGCTTTCTACACTCGCCCAAAATCGATTGATGATCTAATCAACAATACCGTGGGGCGTATCCTGGCACGTATCGGAATTGAAAACGACCTGTATCCGGAATGGCGTAGTCCGTCCAACCCATGAATTAATGACCACGCGCGATCTCAATAAAGCTGCATTGTGTGGCGAACCCTCTTATGTATGGCGGGCTGGGCAGGAACGCCGCTTACGCATGATCTTGTCTGCGGGAGGCGAACACCTTTCGGGTTGTGTGCTTGAAAATGGCTGCGGGGTTGGCATGTACCTGGAGCATCTGGCTCCCCAAGTTGGTTCAATCATTGGATTGGAATTCGACCCGCAGCGGGCGCAACAGGCTCACCAGCATTCCCCTCACATAGTGAACGCTGCCGCGGAAGTGCTTCCCTTCGATCCAGGGGTATTTAATGCCATCCTCAGTCACGAGGTACTTGAGCATGTTAGGGATGACCAGCAGTCCATTGAAGAAATGCTACGCGTGCTTAAACCCGGCGGAGTCATATTACTTTTTGTCCCCAACCGCGGTTATCCATTTGAGACGCATGGAATATATTGGCGCGGCCATTACCATTTTGGAAATATCCCTTTGGTAAATTATCTGCCTTCATCGTGGCGGAATCATCTGGCACCCCATGTCCGAGTATATTCCACAGGAAATCTTAAGCAGTTATTTGCCGGACTTCCGGTGAAAATCCTCCAACATCATATTATATTTGGGGCTTACGATAATATTATCTACCAGCATCCAGCCCTTGGTAAGTTTGTTCGTAAACTACTTCGGTGGCTGGAACAGACCCCCTTGAAAATATTTGGATTGTCACATTTTTGGGTGATCCAAAAGCTGTGAGCTAATCTGGGGCAACTCGAAAATCAAAAATCCCATCCCGGATTGGCCATTCCCGTGAGCATCCCAGACAGATAAGCCTGGCACCGTGGGGTTTAAGAGTATCTGTCTTGCAAAGAGGGCACTCAAAGAATTTTTCGGGAAGCGCTTTCGTACTTTCCCCCGATGTGTGGCTACGGGTGAACACACTTGGTGATAGCTGCCAGAAATTGCCTGTTGGCTGCAACCATGCATCCATTTTGGTCAGCATATTGAGTGGTAAATGTTTTTTGAATATTCCCAGCCTGAAATATGAGACCGCCAGCTGGCACTCCAGTTTGAATCCAGTTTCTGACAGCAGACTGCGTACTTGCTGGGGATGAAAATCATAGTTGAGTTTCTCGAATTCCACACTATTTACTGCAAAAGGCGACCAGTCTTGTCGCCTGAAAATATAACGGAAAATGGCTTTCAGATTCTGTTTATTTGCATATTCCAGGATGAAAGTTGCCCCCGGTTGTAATGTCCGCCTTACCTGGTTTAAGGCAGCTTGTGGCTCTGCCATGTGATGCAGTGTACGAATCATAGTCGTTGTATCGAACAAACCATCTACGAAAGGTAATTTGTAAATATCCGCTGCGACATATATATAATGTTGATTTCTTCCCAACCGCTGCATGGCTTGCTTGAGCTGCGTGACCGAGTAATCCAGCAAAACCACCTGCTTGAATCCGGTGTATCGGGGTGTATTTCGGCCTGCCCCAGCACCCAGCTCCAACAACAGGTCACCATGATCAGGCAGCAAGCTTTTTAATGCAATAGCTTCGACCTGGTCTTCATATTCGCGCCCGCCCTGCTCCCAGAATTTAGTCTGGTAGTCAGAACCTTCATAATCGCAAATTGGGGGTTTAAAGTCAGTCACATGCGTCCAGGATCGTCCGGAAATTTTCCTTTACCAAAGGTACGCTAGGGCGATAGGTTGAAAATAAACCGTTAAGTCATTCAGCAGGGGGTAAAATGATACGTCCAGCACCTTTGCCAAGGCTTGCGCCATTGTAGCCCCTGCCCACGCCACGATAAATGAAGCCATTTTTGAGCATTTCATCCGGCTCATAGATATTGCGACCATCGTAGAGCATTGGTTGTCGCATCATGTCTCGAAGTCGCGGCCGATCTAGCTGTTTGAACTCATTCCATTCCGTCATCACCACCAGCGCATCACAACCTTGTGCAAGCGTGTATGGATCGGGCATCATATCCACACCCGGGAGTAAGGGATGTGCCACTTCCATTGCCACCGGATCATAGGCTCTGACAACGGCTCCTTCAGCTTGTAATTTTTTGGCAATTGTGATCGATGGCGCATCGCGCATATCATCGGTATTCGGTTTAAACGAAAGCCCCATCAGTCCGATAATCTTACCGTTCAAATCGCCAACCATTTCTTTGATATGGTCAACAGCCATATCGCGGCGGTCATCATTGATTTCCATAACCGTATACAATAATTGCGGGTGACGTCCTTTTTCTGCTGCCATATACGCCAGCGCTTTGACGTCCTTTGGAAAGCATGAACCCCCGTATCCCACTCCCGCATCCAGGAATTGTTTTCCGATGCGGGTATCATAACCCATGCCAATAGCTACCTCTTTCACGTCTGCACCCAGTGCTTCACAGATATTGGCAATTTCATTAATAAATGAAATTTTGGTAGCCAGGAATGCATTGGAGGCGTACTTTATCATCTCCGCAGTCCGCAGGTCGGTGATGACTATGGGCGCTCGTAAGGGTAGGTGTAATTGAGCCACTTTTTCGGCAGCTTCAGGATCCAACGATCCCAAGACGGTGCGGAAAGGTTGCATAAAATCTGCAATCGCAGATCCTTCACGTAAAAATTCAGGGCAAGAAACGACAGAGAACGCGATGGGCTGCTTCTGATGCCTGCGGATGATATCAGCTACCCAATCTCCAGTGCCCACCGGTACTGTCGATTTATTGATGATGACAAGTGGACCAGTCATATTCTCAGCGATATCACAGGCGGAAGCTTCCACATAACCCAAATCCGCTTCTCCATCCACCCCCATGGGTGTCCCCACTGCAATGAATGCAAACTCGGTGCCTTCTAGGCCTTCTGCATATGACGTTGTAAATGTCAGCCTCTTTGCTTGAACATTCCGTTCCACCAATTCTTTCAATCCTGGTTCATAGATGGGAAGTTTTCCTTGCTTCAAAGCATTGATTTTTTCTTGGTTAACATCCAGAGCAATAACATGGTTCCCCAGATCAGCAAAGCAGGTTGCTGTGACCAAGCCCACATAGCCTACACCCACTACGCAGATTTGCTTCATTAATACTCCTCCAAATTTATATCGATTGCCTATCTTATCACAAGGTCGTTAAAATAGTAAGTTGCGTCCCTTACACGACAAGTGGCATCCAAATCTTTTCCAAGGGATGATAACCGTCATATTTGTATTGTGACCTCTGTCACTTGTAAATCGGTCAAATACAGTCTAAAATATAGAAAATTAATGATATAATTTATATCAGATTATGGGAGTTTACAATGCAGATTACACGACAAGCAGATTACGCAGTTAGAGCAATGGTTTATCTTGCCCAGTTAGGCCCAGACCAGCGGGCAGCTACTGGTCTTATCGCTCAGGAAAAGAACATCCCGCCTTCTTTTCTGGCAAAAATCGTTTCGCAATTATCTGTTGCAGGTTTATTACAGACTTCGCGTGGCGCTCGCGGGGGCGTCTCATTGGCAAAGCCTGCTGAAACAATCAGTCTTTTGGACGTCGTCGAGGCTATCGACGGGCCGATCTTATTGAACGACTGTGTCAGTGAAACATCTACCTGCACGAATGACGCAGATTGCCCACTCAAGATCGTGTGGTGCGATGCCCAGAGAATGCTGGTTAATCAGCTGTCAAAAGCAAATTTTGCCCAATTCGCCCAGGTAGCAGCACTGGGATAAAATCCACTTTCTTTTAGCCATCTAAAGCAATTTGATATTCTCTCCCCTCTTGGCGTATAATCAGCCAGGAGGGGATGTTCGGTTAATATTTCATCACAATCCCCCTCAGGCTATCTGCTTTACTACACAAAAATCTCCCTGGAGGATCTATGTCAACTCCCCGTGTTGTTCATGCCCCACGTGGCACCCAGCTAACCTGTAAATCGTGGCTCACTGAGGCACCCTACCGCATGATCCAGAACAATCTAGACCCCGAGGTGGCTGAACGCCCTCAGGATCTGGTGGTTTATGGTGGTCGCGGGCAGGCTGCGCGAAATTGGGAATGTTTTGATGCCATTTTAGCCTCCCTCAAAGAGCTTGAGCTGGATGAGACCCTCCTGGTTCAATCTGGTAAACCTGTGGCAGTTTTTAAAACTCATCCAGATGCACCCCGGGTTTTGATTGCTAATTCCAACCTGGTTCCGCATTGGGCCACTCAGGAGCATTTCGATCAGCTGGTCTCTCAGGGATTGATGATGTTCGGTCAGATGACTGCTGGTTCGTGGATTTACATCGGCACCCAGGGAATTCTTCAAGGTACATACGAAACCCTTGGATCACTGGCTCGTCAGCGGGGCTGGGCGTCATTAAAAGGTAAATTCGTGCTCACTGCTGGCCTTGGTGGCATGGGTGGAGCCCAACCACTGGCCATCACGATGAATGAAGGCGTGGGTCTGATTGTCGAAGTGGATCCAGCCCATGCCCAACGCCGCCTGGAGTTGGGTTATGTAGACATGGTTGTAGACACGCTGGAAGAAGCCATGACTCTTGTGGAAGAATTCCAAAAGAAAGAACTACCTAAATCGATTGGGTTGATCGGAAATGCTGCCGAGATTTACCCTGAGCTCGCCACGCGTGGCATTGTTCCGGATGTAGTCACCGATCAAACCCCCGCCCATGATGTGCTCATGTATGTGCCTGCCGGGATGGATGTCAGTCAGGCAGAGACCCTGCGGGTTAATCAACCGGATGAGTACCACCGCCGTTCGATGCAATCTATGGCACGCCATGTGTTGGCGATGTTGGAATTCAAGCACCATGGCGCTGAAGTCTTCGACTATGGAAATAACTTGCGCCAGCGGGCATTTGATGAAGGTGTGAAGGATGCCTTCGAATTTCCTGGTTTTGTCCCGGCGTATATCCGCCCCTTGTTCTGTGAGGGCAAGGGTCCTTTCCGCTGGGTGGCACTATCGGGAGACCCGCAGGATATTTACCATACGGATGAAGCCATCATGGAGTTATTCCCGAATGATGCCCATCTGCATCGCTGGCTAAAGCTGGCGCGTCAGAAAGTTCACTTCCAAGGACTTCCCTCCCGCATTTGCTGGCTCGGATATGGGGAACGTGCAGAAGCGGGCTTACTCTTCAATAACCTGGTCGCTGAGGGTATCCTGAAAGCACCCATCGTGATTGGTCGCGACCATCTGGATGCGGGTTCAGTCGCCTCTCCCAACCGTGAAACAGAAGGTATGTTGGATGGCACCGATGCCGTCAGTGATTGGGCTATCTTGAACGCATTGATCAACGCGGTTGGAGGTGCAACCTGGGTTTCGTTTCATCATGGTGGCGGAGTGGGGATCGGCTTCAGCCAGCATGCAGGACAGGTAATTGTGGCAGATGGCACGCCCGAAGCCGCCCGGCGCATTGAGCGGGTTTTGACCACCGACCCAGGTATGGGGATTGTCCGGCATGCAGATGCTGGTTATGAGATAGCTATTCAGGCTGCCAAACGACATGGGATAAAGATGCCCATGCTTAAATAAAACAGTCTCTCTAAAGCATCAGAAATTTTCACGCCTGGCAGCGATAGCCACCCAATCCCCAATTTGTGGCTTTTCGACCAGCTGATATCCATGCTCCTCCAAGGCTGATTCCACATCAGGGCTTTGTTCTGCCAGGATACCAGATAAGATCAACCAGCCATCGGGTAGCACCAGCTCTCCCAGGCCTTCATGGAGTAGCTTCACCAGCACAGGCGCCAGGATGTTTGCCAGTACCAGTTGGGCTTTTTGAATTCCAAACTTCCCAGCCTGTACCTCCATCACAGATCCAATTCCAAGCTCCAGCTGGTTTGTGACGCCATTCAGAACAGCATTATCACCTGAAGCCCGTACAGCCTCCGCGTCTATGTCCACTCCTAAAGCTTTATCTGCCCCAAGTTTCAGCGCGGCAATCGAAAGGATGCCTGAGCCACAGCCAATATCGATCACTTTCAAGCCTGACCGGCTTTCCAGGCCTGTAAAAAAGCCTTCCACCAGCCTCAGGCATAGCTGGGTGGTCGGGTGAGTGCCGGTACCAAACGCCATCCCTAACTCTATCCGGATGGGAATGCGATCCTGCTGTGTTGGATTGATCCACGATGGCAAGATGAGCAGTCGCTGGCCAATTGGGATGGGGTGGTAATGGTCCTTCCAGGCTTCCATCCAATTGATTTCCTGGATCATCTTGAATACGGGTGTGGGCAGTGTGGAAATGCGTCCCAGGTACCATAACCCCTGCTCTATCTTCTGGCGCGTGTCTTCCAGGTGTTCATCGGCTGGGATATAACCGCATACCCGTAGGGGTCCGGTTGCCTGCCCATTTTCATCCTCTGGGCCTGCCACCACTGCCGTAGACTCGATCACCACGCCATCTGGGATATAACGGCTTAATACCTCTGCTACAGCCTCAGCCAGCTCACCATTGACAGTCAAGCTTACTTCAAGCCAGTATTTTTCCGCCATGTTTTTCATACAACTCGGGGATTAAAAGTATAGATAGACCTTGGAGAAAGTTTTACTAACCTCCAAGGGTCTCCTTTAGCCAATCCAAAAACCCACGCTCAGCAGGACGAACCTCGCTGCCCAGGCTTTCTGCCAGTTGTTCCATGAGCTTGCGTTGATCACCAGTCAGGGTCTTGGGCACCTCAACATTGACTACTACCATCTGGTCACCGCGACCATTGCCACGGATATGCGGCACGCCTTTCCCTCGCATCCGTAACACCTTACCGGGCTGAATTCCAGCCGGGATTTTTAACTTGGTCTCCCCATCCACCGTAGGTACATCCACTTCCGCTCCCAGGGTTGCTTGTGCAATATTGATGTTTAGGTCCAAGAGAATGTCATTCTCACGCCGGCGGAAATATTTATGGGTTAAGACCCTAATGATGAGATAAAGGTTTCCATGCGGACCGCCATTTTCTCCTGGCTGCCCTTCCCCTGCCAAACGGATTTGGTTGCCATTATCCACACCGGCTGGGATGGATATCACTTTCTTGCGGTTTCGACGCACCAAACCTCGCCCGGTACAGGTATGGCAAGGGGTGGCAATCGTTTCTCCCTGTCCATTGCAGACAGGGCAGGTGGAAACCTGTACCATCGAGCCGAGTAGCGTTTGTCGCACCTGGCGAACTTCACCCGAACCGTTGCAGGTGGTACAACGCACCGGGCTGGTGCCTGGTTCTGCGCGATTTCCACCACAGGTCTCACATACTTCATCCCGGGCGATTTCTACTTCTTTCTCAACCCCGAAAATGGATTCTTCAAAAGTCAGATCGACATTGTACTGAAGGTCACCCCCCCGTCGTGGCGCGTTGCGTGCTCGCCTGCTGGAGGTCCGGCCAAACCCTCCAAAACCCCCGAAAAATTCCTCGAACAGATCTGCAAAGTCAACCGTGAAATCAGGCACACCTCCCGTATTTTGCACACCTGCATGACCAAACCGGTCGTATGCGGCGCGCCTGTCCGGTTCAGACAGCACCGCGTACGCTTCGTTGATTTCCTTGAAGCGCTCCTCTGCATTGGGTTCCTGGCTCACATCAGGATGGTACTGCCGCGCTAGCTTGCGAAAGGCGGCCTTAATGTCTTCCGGCAAAGCAGTGCGCGGCACTCCAAGTACTTCGTAATAATCACGTTGAGCCATAGTATTTCGTTCTAACGTTCAGACGTTCGTACGTTTAAACGTTATAGTCGATCCCTTCTTCTCGTATTGCCTTTGGCTGTTGCACCAAATATTGAATAAAACGAGCAATCTGACGGCTGCATTTATCACAAAATTCAAAGAGCTGAGAGAATTCAGTCTGATTCAAATATTTAATATCATTCGCTACATAAATCTGAGCTCGCAGTTCACCTGCCGATGCCTTTGCTCTTCCTAGATAGTCTATGAATAATGGTTGTGTCCGGCTTTCAAAACCTTCAGCAATATTCGACATGATTGACACTGCAGATCGCCGCATCTGGTCACATAAGCCAAAATCCCTGGCAAACTCCCCATGCTGTGACAGGTCATATACCAGACGGGTCAATTCACGGGCAGTCTGCCAGGCTTCAATATCTTCAAACTTTAGGATCGTCGGCATTCAATAACGTTCCAACGTTAAAACGTTCAGTACGTTTAAACGTTTATGCATTCCTGAATTCACCATCCACGACGTTTTCATCACCACCGGGTTTTTGCTCACCCTCTGAACCCGCTTCAGGCTCACCTGCGGTCGGTCCAGCCGCCGGTCCACCTTGCTGGTAGACGGATGCCCCAATCTGTTGTACTACCTCGAATAATTTCTCCGTAGCACTTTTCATCGTGGCAGCATCCTCGCTTTCCATCGCCTTCTTGACGTTGGTGACCTCAGCTTCCACTTTGCTTTTCGTATCTGCGGGTACCTTATCTCCAAAATCGCGCAATGCTTTCTCAGCTGTATAAATCGCGTTATCAGCTGTATTGCGGGCTTCGATGAGCTCCTTGCGCTTTTTATCTTCATCGGCATGTGCTTCCGCCTCTCGGCGCATGCGTTCAACCTCAGCATCATTCAAGCCAGAAGAGGCTGTAATGGTGATATGCTGGCTGCGTTGCGTGGCTTTATCCTGCGCAGTTACCTTGATGATCCCATTTGCATCGATATCGAAAGTCACTTCGATCTGTGGGAGGCCGCGTGGCGCTGGAGGAATACCATCCAGGACGAACTTTCCCAGGCTCTTATTGTCGGTCGCCATGGGTCGTTCCCCTTGCAGCACGTGGATCTCGACCTGTGGTTGGCTATCGGAGGCTGTGGAGAAAATCTGGCTCTTACGGGTAGGGATGGTCGTATTGCGCTCGATGAGCGGCGTTGCCACACCACCCAACGTTTCCACCGATAAAGTTAATGGAGTGACATCCAGTAGCAGGATGTCCTTCACATCCCCGCCCAATACGCCCGCCTGGATTGCCGCACCAATCGCCACCACCTCGTCTGGGTTGACACCTTTATGGGGTTCCTTGTTGAACAATTTCCTCACTGCCTCTTGCACCGCGGGCATACGTGTCATGCCACCCACCAGCACCACTTCATTGATTTTCGAAGTTTCCAGGTCTGCATCTTTCAATGCAGTTTTTACCGGTCCAAGCGAGCGTTCTATTAAATCACCAGTCAGCTGCTCCAATTTGGATCGGGTCAGGTTCATCACCAGGTGCTTCGGACCTGTTGCATCAGCTGTGATATAGGGCAGGTTGATTTCCGTCTGCATCATGCTGGAGAGCTCAATTTTGGCTTTTTCAGCAGCTTCTTTGAGCCGTTGTAGCGATTGGCGGTCTTGACGCAGGTCAATGCCGTTGGCTGTTTTGAATTCATCCGCCAGGTAATCGATCAAGCGCATGTCAAAATCATCTCCACCCAGGAAAGTATCTCCGCTGGTGGAGCGTACCTGAAAGACGCCATCACCTACATCGAGAATGGAAATATCAAATGTACCTCCACCCAGGTCGTATACAGCAATGACTTCATCCTTCTTTTTATCCAGCCCATATGCCAGGGATGATGCGGTTGGCTCGTTGATGATGCGTAACACGTCCAAACCTGCAATCTTACCTGCGTCCTTGGTCGCATTTCTTTGGGCGTCATTAAAATAAGCCGGCACAGTGATGACTGCCTGAGTCACTGTCTCACCCAGGTATGCCTCTGCGTCGGTCTTAAGTTTTGCCAGGATCATGGCTGAGATCTCCGGTGGAGAATATTCCCGCCCGTCCAATATGACCCGTATATCCCCATTGGGGGCTTTAGCCACCTTATAGGGCACACGTGACAGCGCTTTTTTCACTTCCGGGTCATCAAATTTCCGCCCCATGAAGCGTTTGATCGAAAAGACGGTGTTTTCAGGGTTCACCACTGCCTGGTTGCGTGCCACGCGTCCCACCAGACGTTCGTGGTTTTTGTTCACTGCAACCACCGATGGCACGAGTCGCTCACCTTCAGCGCTTGATATGACGGTCGGCTCTCCGCCTTCCATTACCGCCACCACCGAGTTGGTTGTACCCAGGTCGATACCAATTATTTTTCCCATTCTGTTACTCTCCTAGTCAATGATTAGATGCGAAATAAAAGTGTTGGATACAAAAAATGATTACCTTGCCACCCTGACACGTGCAGGGCGAATGACCCGCTCGCCCAGCGTATAACCAGGTTGGACGACTTCGATGATCTGGCCGCTCTCATGCTCGGGATTATCCTCGTGTGAGATGGCTTCATGCATGTTGGGGTCGAAGAACTTGCACTCTGTATCGATCATCTTTACCCCATCGGCTTCGAATGCGGCAATTAATTTTCGATAGATCAGGTCGATGCCTTCCGCCCAAATGGCGCCGTCGCCTTCTGTAGGGCGGTTCTTATTTAATGCTCTAGCCAGGTCATCCGCTATATCTAGATAACGTCGGATTGCACTACCGAATGCATTCTGCCCCCCTTGGGAAAGTTCACGTTCCATGCGTTTTTTATAATTATAAAATTCAGCCCTTTCGCGCTGCCATCCACCCAGATATTCATTCGCTTTTGCCAGTGCTTCATCCAAATCAGAACGTAATTGGCTAAGCTCTCCCTGTGTGATGATTGCCGGTATTTCTCCCTTCGATTCCTGGGTTGTTGGAATGTCGGATTCACGCTCCGGCTTTTCTCCTTCGATGTTTTTCCCCTTTTCATCAGCTGTATGTTTCTTTGTTGACATTATCTCGTCACGCTCCTTATGATTCTTCTGCTAGCATTTCTATCACCAGGTCACTCAGCAGGCCTGAAACAAAACGCACCGCTGAGACTGTTCGTCCATATGCCATACGCGTTGGACCCAGCACTCCAAGTGCCCCAGTCACCAACCCGGGAGCTCCATAACGAGCCAGGACCATTGAGCAATCGCGTAAATCTTCCCATGTCCCCTCACCGCCAATCAACACCTGGACGTCATCCATACCGGTGGTCAACACCGTTCGTGAGAGCAGGTCTTCCAACATCGAGCGTTCTTCAAGCACCCTTAGGGCTTTGCGTGCCGATTCCGATTCAGCGAATTCCGGCTCAGCCAATACGTTGGTCAAACCATCCCGGTAAACCTCGCCGGATACCACTTGCTTCATTCTATTCAGCTCTTCACTGGTCAGTTTGATCACATCCAGCTCGAGAGCATCAAATTGACCACTCAGCGCGGCAATTCCATCTGCATCCAGCCCTTCGCAAACCAGGTTAATATGGCTGGCAGCCGTAGAAAGCTGCTCCTGTGAGACTGGTTCTGCCAGGGTGAGTATTTGTTGACGCACCTGCCCACCCGTCCACACCATAACCATTAAAACCTGCCGGGCATGTGTGGAGATCAAGCTTAAATGCTTGAACCGCGCAGACTCAGGTCGGGGTGAAGTCACCAGCGACGCACCCTGCGATTGATGAGCCAGCACTGAAGCGGCAAGCCGCATCCAACGGTTCACGTCTCGACCTGCCTGGTAAAACTGGTGTGTGATTGTTCTGCGGGTGTTTACCGGTAGCTCGGTCTGTCCCATGAGCTGGCGCACAAAATACCGGTATCCTTCTTCCGTGGGAACGCGCCCGGCCGAAGTATAAGGTTGGCGTAAATATCCTGCCTCGGTCAGCTCGACCATATCATTACGGACGGTCGCAGAGCTGGTGTCAAGTGTGTAGCGTTCAATTAATGCTTTCGACCCCACCGGTTGGGCTGTCTCCACGTAGGCGTGAATAACGAGGGCGAGGGTAAGTTTTTGTCGTTCGGTAAGAAGCGTCATTTGGGTACCTTATATTTTAGCACTCTCGATGGGAGAGTGCTAAAACGAACCCTAGAATGATACCATGACGGGAAATGTACGTCAAGCAGGCGCGGGGGGTTCTTATAAAACTCTAACAAGCTCCCTGTTGATTTTTTTTGCCTCTATCGTTATAATATTGCTAATTGAATAACCTTCGGGGCAGGGTGATAACGGGGTTACCGTTTATTCCCGACCGGTGGTAAAGCCCACGAGCCATTTGATATGGCATGATCCGGTGTAACTCCGGAGCCGACGGTATAGTCCGGATGAAAGAAGGTCTATAATCTTTTCAGACTATTTGCCTGCCTGCAATCCGTAGGCAATTGTATGGAAGTAGTGGTGATTTGCCCCGAAGACCCTTCGGGGCTTATTTATTGTATGAAGACGAAACCTTGGCTGATTATCCTGTCTCTGTCGATGTTGCTGCTGGTGTGGCAGCTGTTTGCTTCGCTTGGAGGTTTCCCAGCTTTCATCCTCCCGTCACCCGAACAGGTCGCAGTTCGTTTCGGTCAGGCTATCGTGGATGGCAGCCTGCTCAGCAATACAGCTGTGACATTAATGGAGGTCCTGGCAGGGCTGGCATTAGGTGTTGGTATAGCAACAGTCCTCGGTTATCTTCTAGCACGGTCGTTGCATTTGGAACGCTTGATTTCTCCCTATATCGTCGCCAGCCAATCCATACCGATCGTCGCCATCGCCCCCCTGCTCGTTATCTGGTTTGGACCAGGGTATTTCTCCAAGATCCTGGTGTGTGCCTTGATCGTCTTTTTCCCCGTACTGGTCAATACCGTGGTCGGGGTACGCTCAGTCCCTGAAGACCTGCGTGACCTGATGCGCTCCTTGCAAGCCACACGCTGGCAAACATTGAAGAGCCTGGAACTACCTGCCGCTTTGCCCGTTTTCCTGGGTGGGTTGCGCATTGGAGCCACGCTCTCGGTCATTGGGGCAGTAGTGGGTGAATTTGTGGGTGCAAAAAGCGGCCTTGGATTCCTGGTCAATGTCGGGCGAGGGGTATACGACACCTCGCTGGTTTTCGTTGCCGTCTTCATGTTGATTGCCATGGCGATGATCCTGTATGGCTCGGTTTCTTTATTCGAAAAACGCCTGTTAAGATGGCAAGAGCGCCCCGAGAATGGGATCTTGCTGACCCGTGAAGCACATGAGAAAGTTGGATGATTTAAATTTCTGGGAGCCATAAATATGAAAAAATTGTCGGGATTTCTATGTTTATTCTTGGTGATTATGACGTCTGCATGCGCAAGCGCAACAAATTATCCTCCACCCGTGGTGATCACGGTGCATTCGCCTCAAATCACTTATCCAGGTCCATTGGCAACCAGTGTTCCCACTTTGGTACATATTCGCTTACCTCTGGGCTATATACCCAATGTCCAGTTTGCTCCACTCTATATCGCGGTCGAGAAAGGTTATTTCAGCCAGGAGGGGATCGATATCGAATTTGACTACAGCATGGAGACGGATGCAGTCGCATTGGTGGGTGCTAATGAGCTGCAGTTTGCCGTCGTATCTGGTGAGCAGGTATTGTTGGCTCGCTCTCAGGGTTTGCCCGTGGTGTACGTGCTGGCATGGTATCAGGATTATCCTGTATCGGTGGTGTCAAAGACTGGTCAAGGCATTCTCACCCCTGCAGACTTAAAAGGTAAAACCATCGGATTGCCAGGATTATATGGAGCAAATTATATCGGCTTACGGGCATTGCTCACCACTGCCGGTTTACAAGAAAGCGATGTCACCCTTGACTCGATTGGTTACAATCAGGTGGAGACTCTCATCACCGATAAAGATCAGGCAGTAGTGGTATACACCACCAATGAGCCAGTTCAGCTGCGCCTCATGGATTACCAGATCGATGAGATTCGCGTAAAAGATTACGTCCACCTGGTTTCCAACGGATTGATCACAAATGAATTGACCATTGCTCAAGACCCTGACCTGGTCCGCAGAATGGACCAGGCGATCTTGAAAGGTATTGCGGATGCAATCAATAACCCTGATGAAGCCTTCCAGGTCAGTCATAAATTTGTGGAGGGGCTGGCGCAAGCGGATCAGGTCGCTCAAAAGGAAGTGCTCACCACCTCGATCCAATTATGGAAAGCAGACCGTTTGGGTTTCTCTGATCCCGCTGCCTGGCAGAACACCCAACAGGTGCTGTTGGATATGGGTTTTCTGACCCAACCTGTGGATCTGAACACGGTATTCAGCAATGCTTTTCTAGGCGATCGATAAGCGTATCGAGCTTCGACGAGATTCGCGCTAATGGATCAATCAGCCGTTCATCCAATCTTGCAAGTCAAGCATCTCAGCACCATTTTCCCCGATGGTAACGGTGGGCTGCAGGCATTGGATGACCTTTCATTTGCAGTGAATGCCGAGCAATTTGTCTGCGTGCTGGGTCCCTCAGGCTGTGGTAAGACCACCTTACTGCGCGTTTTGGCGGGATTGCTGCCTCCCACCCAGGGAGAAGTATTATTCGGTAATTCCACCATGAAAGCCCCCCGTCATGGTGTGGGGGTGGTATTTCAAAAGGCCAACCTGATGCCCTGGCGTACCGTATTGGAAAATATACTCTTACCTTTAGAAATCCAACAGGTACCTCACCAGGAGGCAAAAGAGAAAGCCCAGGCTTTGGTTGAGTTGGTCGGTCTTACCGGTTTTGAAAGCTCGCTCCCCCGTGACCTTTCTGGTGGCATGGCACAACGCGTTGCCATTGCCAGGTCTTTGATCCATGAGCCAGACCTGCTCCTGTTGGACGAGCCTTTCGGCTCGCTGGATGCCTTGACTCGCGAGCGTATGGGATCGGAGCTCACCCGTATCTGGCAAGCCAGGCGTAAAACGGTGATCATGGTTACCCATTCGATCAGCGAGTCGCTCTTCCTGGCAGATAGAGTCTTGGTTCTCAGTCCCCGCCCAGGCAGGCTGATCCTGGACCTGCCGGTGGATTTGCCCCGTCCCAGGGTCGAAGATATACGCTACTCGCCTGCCTTCTCAAACCTGGCACGCCGGGTGCGCCTCGCCATTGAGTAATGCATCTCCGTGTAGCCGGGATCGCTGATCCCGGTCGTTCCTCCCTTTCAGAACCGTTTTTTATTTCCGAACTGGTGTAGTTGAGGACGCTCTTCGGTTGTTGAAGTCCGAAACATCGCGAAGTTTTATACGAGCGATGCCGGGATCGTTGATCCCGGCCGTTCCTCCCTTTCATAACCGTTTTTTATTTCCGAGTTGGTGTAGTTGAGGACGCTCTTCGGTTTTGAAGTCCGAAACAACGCGAAGTTTTATACGAGCGTTGCCGGGATCGCTGATCCCGGCCGTATCCCATCCCTTTCAAAACCGTTTTTTATTCCCGAGTTGGTGTTGCCGGGATCGTTGATCCCGGCTCTGTTTGTCTATTGAAACCCATTCTCGATGGTTTGCCATGTCACCGCAAAGAACCAGTCTGGTTAAGTCTCAATACCATTCACCCCATACTTGGTGAGAAAGTCATCCATTGCTTCGCGCAATAAATCCGCTTCACTCACACCCCTCTCTTCTGCCAGCTTAGAAAGCCGCTCCAGCTGAGTTTGGGTATAGTGGCTGGTTTTCGGCACCATGCGTTCCTCATACGCCAGCCTGATCTGCTTCCGGCCGCTCGTCTTGGCACGATATAAGGCATGATCAGCTTTTCGGAATAGCTCATTTTCGGTTCTGCCATCCATCGGGAAGGATGCCACCCCCCCGCTGATGTATATCCCGTTGATGGTATTCCCACCCGTAGACGCCAGTTCCCGTTGGCTGAGTTCCTGTCGGATTTGCTCCACTTTGAGAAATACCTGCTCGCGCTCTTCACCCGGGAATAGGATCACAAATTCGTCCCCGCCATAACGCCCGGCCAGTGCATCTTTTCCGGCGTGAGCCTGGATGGCTTCCGCCACCAAAACCAATACCTTGTCTCCAGTACCATGCCCGTATTCTTCATTGATTTTATAAAATATATCTACGTCCAATAATGCAAGCGAGAGCGGGGTTTCCTGCGGACTGGCTTTAGCATTTGCTAACACTTTACTAAACCCTTCCTGGAATGTCTTTCGGTTGTAAAGTCCGGTTAGATCGTCAAGTTGAGTTTGATCAGGCTTTATCATCTTCTCCTCCTGTTTTATATCGATAAATAATATTATATCATATTATTAATATATATGATATATCTATAATTTTATCATGTATGTTAATTTCGAATAATTTCTGGCTTGCCTTCAATCCATCCTTTACGGACTCAATTCTGCCGACTATTCCCCCATTTTGGATGGCATGGTAAGATTAATCTTATTCGATGAGAGGTATTTCTATGCGTAAATGGGTGCTCCCCTTGTTACTGATCTTTTTCATGCTTCTCCCAATTGGAGTGCACGCTCAAGACCTGATAACTTTAAATTCACTACAAATTCAAATCTGGCCGGAGTACGATAAGCCGACTGTCCTGGTCATCTACAATCTGACCCTTTCTGATACCACATCCCTACCGACCTCGGTCTCAATCCCGATTCCCATTGACGCTGGTGAGCCAAATGCCGTTGCAGCTCGCCAGGTGGATGGCTCATTGTATTCGATTGATTACAACCGCACGGTGGCTGGCGAGTGGGCAATGATTAACTTTACCGCCACAACCCCGGATATCCAGCTGGAATATTATGATCCTGGATTGACCCAAGAAGGCACTACCCGCCATTATCAATATACTTGGCCAGGCGCTTACGCCGTCTCTCAGCTAACCATCCAGGTACAACAACCGTTAGGTGCCACGGAGATGCGCATCTCACCCAGCCTGGGAGCAGGCGCGACTGGCAGCGATAATTTGACTTATTTCACTCAAAATATAGGTGCCATTACTGCTGACCAAACCATCAATATCACCGTCGATTACCAAAAATCTACCGCTATCCTGAGTGCTGAAAACCTCGCTGTCCAACCCAGCGCCGCCATTCCTCAAAGCGCTGCTCCAGACCTCAATTTCTCCTCCTGGTTGCCCTGGATATTAGGCATTGTAGGCGCCTCACTCATCATCGGCAGCATCGTTTGGTTTTGGCAAACCGGCAGGCAGAGACCCGTCACACAAATCCGGCGCAGGCGTTCAAGGGCAGCCGTAGCTGAGCCAGAAGTTGATCCCAGCTCAGCTGAAGCTGCGGTATACTGTTCTCAATGCGGTAAGCGTGCCTCGCCTGGCGACCAATTCTGCCGCTCCTGTGGTACTCAAATTCGGGGTAAATAGCTGATTTTCTGAGGCAAAATATTGCTAAGGGTGATTTCTCCACCCTGAATGTCCTCTCATTCTCACCCTATTATTGGCAATATCTCACCCTGGATTAATCTAATCATGTAAAAATTTAGGTGCGTTGTGTCACGTGCCTATCTATCAAAGGAGTTAATTAAATGGAACAAGTTGTAGAAGCACACCCAAGGGTTGGTGGTCGGGTGAAATTCATTATTGGTGGATTATTGATCGTCGCTGCGATCGTGTATCTGATCATCTCATCCACCAAAGCCAACGCTCAATATTTTTTCACCATCGATGAGCTGGTATCCCGCGGGCAATCCATAGTGGGGCAAAACGTCCGGATCTCAGGTGCAGTCATCGGCGATTCGATTCAATATGACCCCCAGGCTCTTTCCTTATCATTTACGATTGCCAACGTCCCTGCCGATAACAAGCAGATCGATGCCCAGGGCGGCTTGGCAGCCGTCTTACACGCTGCGGTGACTGACCCCGCCCGTTCCCGCATGCAGGCTGTCTACATTGGTCCAAAGCCCGACTTGTTACGGGATGAAGCTCAGGCAATCATGACCGGTCACATCGGAGAAGATGGCGTGTTCTATGCCGATGAGCTGTTGCTGAAATGCCCAACCAAATATGAAGAGGCAGTACCAAGCCAGGCTGCACCTTAAACGCTGGAATGGCACATGATCGCTAATCTGGGTTTCGGCACTCTCGTCATAGCCTTCCTGGTATCCATTTATGGTGCCATTGCAGCTTACTTTGGGGCACGCAAAAGCTCCTCTTCTTGGGTGGATAGTGCGCGCAATGCCATGCTGCTCACTTTTCCACTGCTCTCAATCACAGCTTTAAGCATCATCTATCTTCTGGTCAGCGGTCATTATGAAGTGCAGTACGTGACCGAAGTGTCCAGTAACAGCATGCCGATCTATTTACGGGTGACCTCCTTATGGGGTGGGCAGGCTGGCTCGCTAATTTTCTGGTCCTGGTTGATGTCAGCCTTTGCCAGTGCCGTCACCTTGCGTAAATGGGACCGTGACCGGGAATTCCTCCCCTGGGTCATCCTGGTTTCCCTGGTCACATTGGCATTCTTCCTGCTCCTCAGCATCTTTGTCGAGAACCCATTTGTCAGTTTCTGGCAAACCCCAACAGGGAACATCATTACGGCTATGTTCCATCCTGCTGGAACATCCCTCTATATTCCTCAAGACGGTAATGGTCTGAATCCCCTCCTGCGCCATCCCGGGATGATCTTTCACCCGCCCATGCTTTATTTGGGGTTTGTGTCCTTCGTCATTCCGTATGCTTTTGCCATTGCTGCCCTGGTCACAGGTCGCACCGATGATCGCTGGATCCGCATCACCCGCCGGTGGACACTCGTGGCATGGCTTTTCCTTATCCCTGGGTCTGGTCTTGGGTGGCCGATGGGCATATGATGTGCTCGGCTGGGGTGGATATTGGGGCTGGGATCCGGTAGAAATCGCAGCCTTCATGCCATGGCTGACCGGTACGGCTTTCTTGCACTCGGTCATGATCCAGGAAAAGCGGGGGATGCTCAAGCAATGGAACATGGTACTCATTATCCTGACTTATGACCTGGTGATTTTTGGTACATTTCTCACCCGTTCAGGTGTTTTGTCCTCCGTGCATGCCTTTGCGCAGAGTGCCATCGGTCCGTTGTTCTTTGGTTTCATCGGTCTAACATTTGTGGGCTCACTCTCGTTATTAAACCGTCGTTGGAGCGATTTAAAGTCAGACTCAGAAATGACCTCCTGGTTTTCACGTGAGGCCTTGTTCTTGCTCAATAATTTGTTGTTTGTCGGGATATTCATCGTCTGCTTCTGGGGCGTGATTTTCCCGGTGCTTTCCGAAGCCTTGGGTATAGTCGGTCAGAAAATCCCTGCCCTGGCGGGTGTTTTCACCGGGCAAAAGGTTACGGTGGGTCCGCCTTATTATGAGCGCGCCACGGGTCCGCTATTTGCCGGTTTACTACTTCTAATGGGTGTTGCACCCCTGTCCGCCTGGAAGTATTCCACCTCCAAAACCCTGGGTAAAGCTGTTTGGAAGCCCTTTATAGCTTCGATACTGGTCGTTGGCGCTCTGTTGTTAGGTGGAATGCGTTCCTGGGCAGCCTTGCTCGGTTTTTGGCTCTCTGCTTTCGTCATCTTCGTGACCCTTTATGAATTTTGGCGGGCAGCCTGGGCGCGTCACAACAGCCGAGACGAAAACCTTTTAATTGCTCTCTGGCGTCTGGCGGGTAAGAACCGGCGGCGATATGGTGGATACATCATCCATGTAGGTGTAGTGCTGATGGCTCTTGGTATTATCGGCATTGAGCTCTTCCAGACCGAGACCCAGGGGACGATTCCCCAGGGTGGTGAGATCGCTTTAGGCAAGTATTCAGTCCAGTTTGACTCGTTATCCGTGTTCAACACCCCGGATGGCCGCAATGTGGCTCGCGCTGTGGTAAGTGTTTATAAAGATGGCAAATATGTCGGCGAGCTGCACCCACGCCGTGATTATTACTACGAATCACAGCAGCCAATGACCATTGCTGGTGTGCGCAGCACCATGGAGGATGACCTCTATGTGCTGCTGGTGGATTGGCAGCCTTTATCCACATCTGGTGCAACCTTTAAGATTTACCATAATCCTTTGGTCAACTGGCTGTGGCTGGGGGGCTTCGTCTTCATCCTGGGCACGATGGCCGCAGCCTGGCCGGATAAAGAACCTGAGATGGTCGTTGTCCGCAAAACTCTACCTGTGACAAGCAAGGCATAATTGGATCATGAATGTTAGAAAATATCTATTCGCAAATATTCTGGCCCTGATATTGGGTTTATTGGTCACAGGAGCAGTTTCCGCCCAGCAGCCCGCCCCCTCAGATGACCAGGTGAATGCGATTGCCAAACAGCTCTATTGCCCGGTATGCGAAAACATTCCCTTGGATGTTTGCCCAACGACCGCCTGTGCTCAATGGCGCGAATTGATTCGCCAGAAGTTGGCGGATGGCTGGGATGAGCAGCAGATCAAAACTTATTTCGTTGAACAATATGGCGCCCGTGTCTTGGGCACACCACCGCCCAAAGGCATCAATTGGCTGGTTTATCTTGTTCCACCTATTGCTATTCTAGCCGGAGTGTATGTCCTTTACCACGCTTTTCGCTCGTGGAAGAAGCCCCAACAGCCAGCAGACATCCAACCTCCCATCACTGAGCCACCGGTTGATAAGGATACCACCCCGGATGAATATCTTCGCAGGATGGAAGAAGAAGTGCATAAACGCTAATCATCTTATAAAATATGAACGAGCTATCGACAAGTTCAGCTGAAAAACCATCTCAGAAAGTACTCCCGCGTTGGGGCCGTATCCTGGCCTGGGTGGGGTTATTTGCATTACTCGTGATCGTTGCGATGGTACTACTCCAAAAGCAGCAAGGTCCAGTGGCGGTGGGGCAAAAACCTCCCACTTTTACCCTGACCACCTTCGATGGACAGCAGATTGGCCCAGCTGAAATGTCTGGCAAAGTGGTGCTGGTAAATTTCTGGGCTTCGTGGTGTAAGCCATGTGAACAGGAAGCTGCTGATTTGGAAACGGCCTGGCGCTATTATCAGCCGCGCGGGGACGTGCTGTTCCTGGGCATAGCCTGGACAGATACCGAATCAGCCTCTTTGAAATACATCGCCAGGTTTAATATCACCTATCCCAATGGGCCTGATCTCGGTACTACCATATCCCAGGCCTATCGCACCACCGGGGTACCAGAAACTTACATCATCGGTAAAGACGGTAATCTGGCCAGTGTCAAGCTCAGCCCATTCACCTCTCTGGCTGAGATCCAGGCTGCAATCGACCCATTACTGGGTCCATAAATCATTATGAATTGTGAAACTTGATTATGGATATTGGTTCAATCTTTCTCATCCTCGCACTGTTGATCCCCGTGGTAATCTACATTGGCCGTCCACTCATGGAGCGCAGTGCCACCTCGGTCAGCTGTGAAGAGCAAGAAATCTCCACGCTGCTTGCCCGGCGCGACCAGCTGGTTGCCACCCTTCAAGAGCTGGACGATGACCATAATTTAGGCAAGATCCCCACAGAGAATTACCCCGCCCAGCGACAGACCCTGCTGCAGAATGGAGCTGACATTCTACGCCAGATTGATGCTTATCAAATAGCACCCGCCACGGTCACCGCTGAGGACCGGGTGGAAGCAGCCGTTGTAGCCCACCGCTTCACCCTTGATGGTACGCAAGCATCCGCCAGGAAAAACGGCAATGCTGTTCCTCCCGTCCCGGATGATGACCTCGAACAGAGGATTGCCTCACGGCGCCGCACCAGGCAGGGCAAAGCAGGTGGTTTCTGCCCGAAATGTGGTCGACCAGTTCAAGCCTCCGATCGCTTCTGCCCTAAATGTGGCGCCACACTAATTTGACCTCATCCCTAAATTTGAGAGTTTACATGCAAAAAATTACCAGTTTGATCTTTCTTCTTGGTCTGGCAGTTGTTCTCTCTGCCTGTTCGTTTTCAATGGCAGCTGACATAACTCCGCCCCCTGGGTCGGAACAACAACCAGCCCAACAGACCACACAAGAGGTTGCCAACAGTCCTGTTTATCCGATTGTCCCACCCGACCTGCTGAATGGAGCAAAAATCTACGACCAGGAATGTGCCGCATGCCACGGGAAAACTGGGTTGGGTGATGGTCCACAAGCCGGGCAATTATCTGTACCAGCGGCAACCCTTGGGTTATCCGATTTTGCTCGCATATATTCTCCTGCCGAATGGTACACGGTTGTCACGCAGGGCAATATGGATCAATTAATGCCTGCTTTTACCAACCTGACAGACCGGCAGCGTTGGGATGTGGTTGGGTATTCGATGAACCTGAGTGTTTCGGATCAGCTGGTCGCACAGGGCGAGATACTCTATCTGGAGAACTGTGCTTCCTGTCATGGTCAGGCTGGAGAGGGGGATGGACCGGATGGCGCGACCCTTTCCTCCCAGCCCACCAGGCTGACTGACCAATCACTCATGGCGCAAAACTCGTCAGATAATCTTTACCAGGCGATTACCTCTGGTATTACACCCGATATGCCTGCATATACGGATACGCTCGATGAAAATGAACGCTGGGCGTTGGTTGGCTATCTCCGTTCTCTGACCTATTCACGTCCTGAGACTTCGCAGGAACCTTATCCTGCCCCGGAAATCAACCCAATCGCTTCAACCTCTCAAGATACCTACCCTTCTCCCCTGGCATATCCATACCCGGCCGTGACCCCAAACCCAAACCTGGCTCCTACGGTTGATATCACTTCCACTGCCACCTTCACTGGCTCTGTTGCGGTCAAGTTGATTAATGGCTCCGGTGGAGAAATCCCCGCCGATGTGTCGGTCATTTTATACGCCTTTGATGAAATGCAAAATACTTACTCCGAAACTCTCACTACCGGCGTAGATGGTGTTTTCAATTTCACCAATATCCAGATGCCCGAAGGGAGGGTGTTTTTAGCCAGGGCCGATTATGCTTCTGGTATTTATGGCTCGGATATTGTTACCGTTGATCCCGCCACTCCCGATCTAAATTTACAGATTACCCTTTATGATTCCACTACCGATACCTCCGGATTGACCACCGATCGGATACACATTTTCTTTGATTTTACTGACCCTAAAAACATCCAGGTGATCGAGGTATTCATCATCTCTAACTCCTCCAAGCAGGCTATCGTTGCTCCTAATCAGGATGGAGCTGTCGTCACCTTCCCTCTACCTCAAGGGTATACCAATCTTCAATTCCAGGAAGGAGCGTTAGGGGATCGCTATATTGAAGTCCCCCAAGGTTTTGCTGATACTCTGACTGTGAACCCCGGAGTGGGAGATTACCAGGTCATTTTTGCTTTCCAGATGCCATACAACCGGAAGATGGAATTCGTACAGCCGATGTTCCTTCCTACCAGCGCATTGGTGATTATGGTTCCTGAGAATGGCGTGAAAGTTGTTAGCAGCCAGCTTCAGGATGGAGGCTTGCGCGATTTTCAGGGAAGCTCTTACCACATGTACAACGGCAGTAGTCTGATCGCGGGAAGCTCGCTCGAGTTCACCCTCTCCGGAGATCCGAAAAAAGCTGCCGGCTCGATCCTCAATACAAGCTCAACGCAGAACCTGGCCATCGGGCTGGGTGCGTTCGGTGTTGCTCTTATCGTATTTGGCTTGTGGTTATTCCGCCGTAACCGGCGAAACTTGGCCATGCAACCTTCTTTTGAAGGTGCGGATTTCCCATCACCCGCATCAAATCTGGTTGATGTGCCGGATGACGAAGATACATTAATGGATGCCATCATCGCCCTCGATGACCAATACCATTCCGGCAACCTCCCAGAGGAAGCCTACATGGAACGAAGGGCAGTCTTGAAAGACAAACTAAGAAATATCGAACAAGGATAGACCTAGGGGTCGGGATATTTACCCACCGATCGACTCAGATATTTTATGATCACAGTTCGAAAACTGGTTAAGCGCTTTGGATTAAAGACCGTCTTGCGCGGTATGGATTTCTCCGTCAAGCCTGGAGAATTCGTTGCTTTGTTAGGCCCAAATGGAGCTGGCAAGACAACCTTTTTACGCATTCTGGCTTCATTATCACGCCCCACCTTGGGCAATGTGACGATTGCAGGGTATTCTCTTCCTCATCAGGCTGCTGCTGTCAGGCGCAGGCTGGGTGTGGTGTCACACCTACCACTGCTTTATGGAGATTTGACTGCAGAGGAGAATCTCCGTTTTTATGCCAGGATGTATGATATCCCTGATGCTGTAAAACGGATCACAAGCGTCCTGGAGATGGTCGGGTTGGCATCTCGCCGTCGCGATCTGGTACGTACATTCTCGCGTGGGATGCAGCAGCGTCTGGCGATTGGTCGTGCCGTGTTACACGAGCCGGAAGTCATGCTATTTGATGAACCTCATACCGGCCTGGACCAGGATGCATGCCAGATGCTTGATACAGTCCTGCGTGAAGTGGCTGCCCGCGGCCGGACGGTAGTGATGACCTCCCACGATCTGGCGCGTGTGGGTGACCTGGCCTCGCGTTTTGATATCCTCTCACGCGGCGTCATTGTCGCTTCCGCCCAACGTTCTCAGATGGACCCCAACAACCTGTTATCTTTTTACCGCCAGGCGATCGCAGAGGCATAACCATGGAGTCTGTCCCGCGTGCTGAAAATCAAGTGAAACCGAAGAGCACTACATTAGGCGTCAGGCAGTTCGTCCGTTCGCTTACCGCCATCATCTGGAAAGACCTGGCGGCTGAGTTGCGCAGCCGTGAATTACTGTCTGCAATGCTCGTCTTTGCTCTTTTGGTGATCCTGATTTTTAATTTCTCATTGGAATTGGATGCTCAAGCCCGTTCTACCGTGACTGCCGGCGTTTTATGGGTCACTTTTGCTTTTGCGGGAACATTAGGGCTGAATCGCTCGATGGCGATGGAAAAAGATCGAGGCTGTTTAGACGGCTTGCTGCTGGCACCCGTCGACCGGAGCGCTATTTATTTCGGCAAAGCCATTGGCAACCTGATTTTCATGCTCATTGTCGAAGCCATCGTTTTACCGGTGTATAGTGTGCTATATAGTGTGAATCTTTTCAAGCCAGGCTTGCTGCTGGTCATCTTTCCTGGGATCCATTGGATATGTGGCTGTAGGCACCTTGCTTTCCAGCATGGCGGTGCAAACCCGCACACGCGACGTGTTGCTTCCCATCCTGCTGTTCCCATTGGTCATCCCGGTTTTGATCGCTGCGGTTAAGGGCAGCACTGGCTTTCTGCAAGGTGTGGAGGCTGTCGACATCCGTCCGTGGCTCAATCTTTTGATCGTTTATGATGTGATCTTTGTTGCCGCAGCTTTTATGGTGTTTGACTATATTGTGGAGGAGTAAATCATGAATACGAAACCTCGCCTGCTGGTGATCCTGGATATCGTCACCATCCTCTTTTTTATAACTGCAGTCGGCATGGTCTTCTTCTATGCCCCATTGGAAGCGGTCATGGGGCAGGTTCAGCGCGTTTTTTACTTTCATGTAGCCAACGCCTGGGTGGGCATGCTGGGTTTTATGGTTGCCGCTATCGCCGGCGTGGCTTTTTTACGAAAAGGTGACCGCAAATGGGATATTGTGGGCATGGCCGCGGTCGAGATCAGTCTGGTATTCTTTTTTATCGCCATCGTCTCCGGCTCCATCTGGGCACGGGGTTCATGGGGCACCTGGTGGACTTGGGACCCTCGCCTGACAACTGCAGCTATCGTCGAGCTCGTGTACGCTGCCTATCTCATGCTGCGCCAGGGCATCGAGGATCCCGATCGGCGTGCCCGCTTCGGGGCTGTTTATGCGCTCCTGAGCTTTATCAGCGTTCCCCTTACCTTTATCTCGATTCGTATTTTTCGCACAATTCACCCGGTCGTGATCGGGGGTGGTGCTGCGGGTTCTTCTGGTAGTTTTGACATGAGCCCCAGGATGTTGCAAACCTTTATCTTCAGCCTGCTCACCTTCTCCTTGATCTTTGCCAACCTGCTCTGGCACCGAATTCGCCTCGGCAAGCTGGCAGAAGAAACTGAAAACTTAAGACTATTAACCCTTCAATAATAGGAATGATACCTATGCTCACCTCACTGCTTCAACAAGCACCCGCTGAAACCACCCGTTATATGATTGCGGGTTACTCAGTCATATTTGGTGTAATGTTCCTCTATATCGTCAGCCTTTTTGTTCGCGATCGTAATCTCAAGCGAGATATTGAAATGCTGAAAGAATTGGAGCAAAAAGAAAAATGAAAAACAATCAACCATCCATATCTTCTGATATCGATTTGCAAGGCGAATCCGCTTGTGGTGCCAGGATAAAGATCACCTCCAATACACCCTATATTCGCTATCGGGACGAGATTGTCTACTTCTGCGGGCAAGACTGTAAAGAGTTGTACGATACTGATCCACTCAGCTCCTGCATGGCTGCTCGCCTCCTCTCTGGCAGATAAAATATCTCCCGGAAGATCACAGCCAGGTGGCTGGTAGCTTCCGGGAGTTTTCATTTAATCCCGTCTCTTCACATGCTAAAGGTTTCAAGTACAATTGTATTTCTATCTGCATAAGACATGAGTAAAAACCCTGGTATAGCTTGGGTTGGTCAGTCAAAGGAGGACAGCCCTGGTAAGCGTAGCGCTTGCACCGAGCACTGAGGTGAAGCTAGCTGCTTTACAAGCGATGGAGAGCCTGCCATGCCACCGATAGCGGCGCGCTCAGAGCTACGCCTGAAGGATCATAACCGCGTAGGCATCGTTGGTGGTGGACCAGCCGGGAGTTTTGCAGCCCTACAACTACTCCACCTGAGCCAGCTTCATAACTTGCATCTTGAGGTGCAGATTTTTGAGCCACGCAATTTCTCCAGGCCTGGCCCGAGCGGTTGTAACCGCTGTGCCGGTATACTTTCCTCCCGTCTTTGGGGCAACTTATCCGAGCTGGGTTTGTCGATCCCTGACGAAATTCTTCAGGCAGAATTGCAAGCTTATACCATTCACCTGGATGGCGAATCGATTCACCTCGACCAGCCAGATCCAGATCGCAGGATTGTAAGCGTTTATCGAGGCGGGGGTCCTCGGATGATAGAAAGCGCTCCTGAAGCCAGTTTCGATCATTTTCTGCTCCAACAGGCGATCAATCGTGGGGCAATTCATATTCAAACCCGTGTCCGGCAGGTAAGCTGGGAAGGCTTCCCCATCATCCATACCAGATTGGGTGATTACCCGGCCGATTTCCTCGTCCTGGCGATTGGGATCAACAGCAAATCTCCCTTAGACTCCGAATTTGGCTACCTCCCACCTAAAACCGAGATTATGGCGCAAGATGAGGTCATGCGACCAGATAATTGGTCTTCCAATGAAGTACATGCCTATTTTCAACGTCCGTCAGGATTGAATTTTGGTGCCATCATCCCTAAAGGACGTTATTTGAATATCTCATTACTCGGTAAAGGATTTACTCGTCATACCGTCGACGAATTCATTACTGCGCAAAATCTGACTGAGTCCTTACGCTACGAACCAACCAGTAGTATGTGCGGGTGTAATCCACGCATTGCGGTAAGCGCTGCTCGCCACTACTATGGCGATCGCTGGGTGGCAGTTGGAGATGCCACCGTAACCCGCCTGTATAAAGATGGAATAGGCACCGCCTTCCAAACTACAAAAAGTGCCATATCGACAGCGATGAATGTGGGAATCTCGCGGGATGTATTTCACAAGCATTATGCGCCAATCTGCCGTTCGATCGACAGGGACAATGCTTATGGCTTCTTGCTCTTCCGCATGTGGAATTTCGTCCTTAATTCTCCTGCGCTTCTTTCCGCCTGGAAAGGAGCCATCCAGCACGAAATGTCTTTGCCCATCAAGGGCCAGGTCCATAGACGCATATTATGGGGTATGCTAACCGGAGATGAACCGTATCGTAAGCTGTTCTACGAAGGTATAAAACCTACCGCATTGTTGCATCTGGGCTATGGTATAACTTATAGATGGAAAGATGGCTAGCTTGATCCATTCACTGGGTCCCCTGGAACACGGACATGTGGTAATTATCGGAGGAGGTCCGGGAGGTACCGCCTGCGCCTTGGCCATTCATCGTATGGCAGCCGAGCTGGGTCGCAAGTTACAAGTTAGCCTCATTGAGGGGAAGCAATTTGTTGGGGAGATGCATTACAACCAATGCCTGGGTGTCCTTGCACCTCCTTTACCAGATTTATTGTGGGACCGTTTGGGTGTAAAGTTTCCTTATCAGCTAGCCCGCAACAAGATTAGCCAGTATATCGTCCATACTGAACGGGAACAGATTACACTCTACGATAAGGAGCAGCCCTCCATCGCACTCAGGCGGGTGCAATATGATGCCTATATGTTGGAAATGGTGAAAGAGTGCGGTATCCCAGTCATCCCCGCCCGTGCGGTGGATTTGGAATTCCATGACGATCGGGTTGTAGTCTACACGGATAATGCCCCCCTTGAGGCAGATGTCATTGTGGGAGCATTCGGAATGGACGAGGGTAGCTCAGCCATGTTCAATCGCTTGACCTCTTACCGCCCTCCAAAAGCGATCAGCTCAATTGTAACCAAGTACCACCCATCTCCAGAATACTTGCAGGCTTTCGGTCCATGCATTCATGCTTTCCTGCCGGCAATCCCAAACATTGAATTCGGTGGTATGACCTCGAAAGGCAACCATCTGGCGATAAATATCGCCGGCTCTAACGTGAATGTTGAGCTGATGAAAAAATTCTTGAACCAACCAGAAGTGCGTGGATTATTACCCAATTTTCCTGGAAATCTGGAGGATTACCCGACAGATTTACAATTTTATAAGGGTCGTATTCCTCGTTCGCTTGCTCGTGGATACTACGGGGATCGCTTCGTTATTGTAGGCGATGCAGCCGGGTTGGTTCGTGCCTTCAAGGGTAAAGGGGTGACCACAGCAGTGATCACGGGTATCCGCGCGGCTGAGACGATCTTGCAACACGGGATCTCCGAATGGGCTTTCCAAGACCATTATTACTCCATGAATAAGGATATTATTCAAGACCTGCCCTATGGCCAGGCGATGCGTTATTTTACGATCTTCCTCTCACGTTTTCGTTTGTTGGATCCCGTCCTTCGGGCAGCCAAACAAGACCCCACCCTGCAATCTGCTCTCTTTGATGCCGTCTCCGCTCATGCACCCTATCGCAAGGTAATTCAGCAGAGTCTCCGTCCGAACATTATCCTGGCGGTCTTGCGCTCCCTCGTTGGAAGTAAATAACTAAATCCAGCCAAGCTTAGCCGAGCCACGCTGAACCCTGGATGTGAGTTTAGAGATTCCATAAAACATCCATCTGGTATGACGCACCAGATGGATGTTCAATTGCGGAGATGATAGGTTCGTTGAGCTTAGTAAGTACCCAAAATTATGGAGTTACGCTGAGCTGAAATTTCTCTCGTTTGGTGAGAAAAACGTTCCAACTGAGATGATCGTGTTAGAGAATCTTGCCTAAGAAGGCACGCGTACGCTCTTCGCGTGGGTTGTTGAAAAATTCTTCAGGTGTGCCTTCTTCGATGATACGTCCTTGATCCATAAAAACGATGCGGTGCGCAGCTGCCCGCACAAATCCCATTTCATGCGAGACTACCACCATGGTCATGCCTGCTTTTGCCAGGGCCACCATCACGTCCAGCACTTCCTTGATCATCTCCGGGTCGAGTGCAGAGGTAGGCTCATCGAAGAGCATGATCTTGGGATTCATGGCCAAGGCACGTGCGATTGCTACCCGCTGCTGCTGTCCACCAGAAAGCTCATGTGGAAATGCGTCCGCCTTTTCCGGGATTCCCACATACTTCAATTGCTGCTCCGCTATCTGCTTGGCCTCCTCGCGTTTGCGTTTGCGCACGATACGTTGCGCCAGCATGACGTTCTCAATCACTGTCAGATGCGGAAACAAATTGAATTGCTGGAACACGATCCCCACTTCTTCGCGTACAACATTGATGTCTGTATCCTTATGCATCACCGAAATCCCATCCACGATGATATTCCCGCTGTTGGGATGCTCCAGCATATTGATACAGCGCAGTAGCGTTGATTTTCCTGAACCGCTGGGACCAATGATCACCACCACTTCGCCCCGTTTGACTGAAACGCTGACGCCTTGCAAGGCTTTGATCTTGCCAAACGACTTGAACACATTGTCAATCTGAATAATATCGTCCTGGTTAGCGCTCACGGCTCATTTTCCCTTCAATAAACTTTACCAGCATCGACAGCGAAAGAGTCATCGTCAGGTATAAAAATGCCATGGTGTTATAGGCTTCAAAGGATCTGAAAGAGCGCGCCCGGTATAGCTTTCCCAACTGGGTGATGTCACGTACAGCCAATACAGAGATCAACGAGGAATCTTTCAGCATGGCGATTAAATCATTGCCCAGCGGTGGCAAGACCCGCCGCAACGCTTGAGGCAGGATCACGTAGCGCATGGCTTGAATATATTTCATACCCAGCGAGCGCGCCGCTTCCATTTGACCTTTTTCAATCGATTGAATCCCGGCTCGAAATACCTCGGCTTCAAATGCTGCATAACCCATCGCCAGACCTGCGATGGCGCGACCGCTCATATCCACTTGTTGAATATCTATCTGTTGAAGAGTACGTCCGAGACCGGCTAAAGGCACAATCCTGACCATCCAATTTCCTAATCCATTGATCAGGTCTAAGGATAAAGGGACAACCACGAATGCACCATACAGGATGATCACCAACATCGGGATGCCACGCATCACCTCGACATATAGAGTGGCAAGATTGTAAAAGAACACGTTTTTAGAGACGCGCCCCAATCCCAAGATCAAGCCTCCGACCAGGGACAAGCCGTAGGCGATCACAGTAACCCGGATTGTGGTTATGATTCCTTCGCGGATAAAGTTGAAAGCATCCTGATATATCGGGGAGGTGAGGATACTGAGAACAATGAGTACCGCCACCAGTGCAATTGCCAAAGCCCACCAGGGCCACTTTTCCAGATTGCTGGTAATTGGCAGCAATCGTCCTTCGCCAATTTTCTTAGGTAGAGTTGTCAATGATTCCCTCCAAGGGCAAGGGCTTGCCATCAAACACAATAGCCTGGCAAGCCCCTGTATTAATCAGTGAATTTATGGCGTGCAGTACCTATTTGCCTGGCCACCACTTCTGATACAAAGTATCAAGGGTACCATTGGCTTTCAAGGCAGCAAGCGCTGCATTTATCGGCCCAATCAAATCACTCCCTTGCTTGAAGACAAAGCCAAGTTCATCGCCTTGCAGCTTCTCATCGAGAATCTTCATTTTACCTGGGTTCGTATCCATAAACCCTAATGCGGGTTCTTGGTCAAGGATAACCGCGTCAGCATCCCCGCTTAGCAAAGCTAAGACGGCTCCATCAAATGTATCAAAGGATTTAACACGGGCTTCACCAACGATCTCTACGGCTTTGATTTCATTGGTTGTTCCTAGTTGGGTAGCAACGATTAAATCTGTTTGTGCAGCAAGCGTCTTGGAATCTGTGAAACGTGTTTCATCGGCGCGCACCAGAATAACCTGCGTGATTGACATGTACGGATCGGAGAAAGCGACTGTCTTTTTGCGATCCTCTGTGATCGTTACGCCATCCGCCACCACGTCATATTGTCCTGCTGCGGTTGCTTCAAAGATGCCATCCCACGCCGCTTCGGTAAACTTGGGTACGCAGTTCAATAGTTTGCATATTTCTGCAAATACATCATAATCCCACCCTACACCTTGATTGGTCGTTGTGTCAATCGAGTTAAAGGGGGGATATGCATTCTCAACTGCTACGATTATTTCCCTGCCGCCTAAATCGGGCAAGCTGCTCGCTGGCGGTGCGGTGGTTGCTGCTGGGGTCGTTGTTGCTGGCGTACAGGCGGCACCCAGGAATGCAAGGATTACTAATACACTTACAATTCGTAAAGCCTTCATCTTCTTCTCCTTTTGGGTTTTTCTCAATCATGGTGAAAAATGAACGAACACGCAAATTATACAATAAAAGTATCATAAATAATGAAATTTTTAATACCTTACGGCATTAGAATAAATCCGAATCGCAATAATCTTACTGTCCTCTTGTGCGTCCGACAATTATGCTTACGACCATTGACCCGCCTTATAAATTACCAAACCGGAGGGTAATTATGTATCCGGGATCGTTGATCCCGGCTTTTTGTTGTCAAGACCCATCATTGACACCACCTCTTCCGAACATAGCGAGTGGATGTATTATCAATCTACATGTACCTAAAATCAATACCTCTAGCCTTCCCCCGACCAGAAGTGTATTAAGCGACGAAGGATCGATATTCGTCGATCCAGTCGCGCATTCTATATTAAAATACTCCTGTTCCGCTTGATGGTAACCATAACCACAGATATTATCCAGGGCACATCCAATGACCACTCACAAGCTGACCAAACTGATCCTCATCCTCTACGCCCTACTGACCATTTACAACCTCGTCAGCCTGTATGCGGAGGTGCCGTATCAACCCTTCTTCACCCCCCTGCTCACTCTTCTCGCTTTTACCTTTGCCGTCCAGCATGGCTCCCAGAACCTGGGCTGGAAGCGGATGCTATTATTGCTGCTCCTCACCTTCGTGATCAGCTTGCTATTCGAATGTGTAGGCGTGGCCACAGGTTGGGTCTATGGTCCCTACCACTACACTGACAAGCTCGGACCCAAATTCCTGGGGCTGGTGCCTCTGCTCATCCCGGTGGCTTGGTTCATGATGACCTACCCCTCCTTCATGATTGCCAACCGTTTGGTCTCCATGATTAAGTCCATCTGGGCTTGGAGACTTGTTGTCGCCGCCTTGGGTGGATTGATCATGACTGCCTGGGACCTGGCTATGGACCCCATGATGGTGGCTGGCGGGCATTGGGTGTGGGAGCAGCCTGGAGCGTACTTTGGTGTGCCTCTTCAGAATTTCTGGGGTTGGTGGCTGACTACATTTGTCACTTTCTGGTTGTTCCTCAGCCTGGGGAGGCTCAAGCCGGAACCTCGCCCATCAGCCGAAAGTTTCAGCTGGCTGGTGATTGCCAGCTACGCCACCACCGGTCTCAGTAGCGTGATTGTCGACTTCGAATTTGGTCTGGATGGCCCCGGCTTGGTGGGTAGCTTTTGCCATGCTACCATGGGTTCTGATGGGTCTATTAAAGCCATCTGCTCCGCCACAATGATAGGCAGTTAATATTTCTGAAATGCTCCATTACCAGGGTTCGAGTGGTTTTCTCGATCCTGATCACCTGATTGTCTTATCGCCCTGTTGCCCGTATACTTATTACATCCCAACTTCCTATCATTCTAACGTATAAGGAGATCTCTATGCAATGGGAACATCTTACCTCTGATGAATTCGCCCTCGCCGTGCAAGAGACCGGCGTCTGCATCATCGCCATGGGCGTGGTGGAGCGCCATGGTACCCACCTGCCCCTCGGCACCGATTACCTCTCCGGGCATGCTGTTGCCTGCCTGGCTGCCGAGAAGGAAAAAGCGGTTGTCTTCCCACCCTTCTACTTCGGGCAAATCTACGAAGCTCGTTGCTTCCCAGGCACCATCACCATCAAACCCACCCTCCTCATGGAGCTCATTCAGGGCGTGTTGGACGAGATCGGTCGCAATGGTTTCAAGAAGATTGTCTTGCTCAATGCTCACGGTGGGAACGAATCATTCCTGCCATTCGTGGCCCAATGCACTCTCTGGGAGCAAAAACCCTATTCGGTGTATCTTTACACCGGTGAGCTCTCCCCCGAACGCCAGCGAGAATGGCATTCAATCCTTGAGACTCCCGAGCACGGTCATGCCTGTGAATGCGAGAGTAGTGTACTTATGGCCAGCTACCCACACCTTGTGGATCTGGACAATGTCTCACCCCAACCCGGCACAGCCTTGCATCACTTATCGCACCTGCCCGCCCACTTCAGTGGCATTTGGTGGTACGCTGATTATCCCGAGCATTACGCCGGTGACGCCCATGCTGCCAGCATCGAAAAAGGCATGCGCCTGCGTCAGATAAAAGTGGATGCCCTGGCGGAATACATCCAGGCTGTCAAAGCTGACCAGGTCGTTCCAGCACTCGAGAAGGAATTCTTTGAGCGGGAGAGAAAGCTGCGACAATCGTGAGCAGTCTTGGCTGCGGTTGTTGTGCACGAGTAAGTGCTACAAACATACGAATAAGGGCACGATATTCAGCATGTGCTGATAGGATCGTGCCCCAACTTTAATTCTCCTATAGAGCAGTATTACCAGTCTTACAATTCTTTAATCCGTTACTTTATCTATTCCCAGCCCACGTAGTGGACTTCGTGAACTTTCAAAGGTGCAAGTTAAAGTCACCAGTTCGTTGAAAAATTTCGTTGACCAGCCACCAAATTCCACAACAATCTGAAAACCTTCGCACATTCAAACCTTCCAACGTATTCTAATTTTGAGCAATCTACCCGATATCCTGCCAAGCGGTTTCGCAACGGTTTCAAACGTTCTAACGTTAAAACGTTTTACTTCGCCGATATATATGTTATCTGCGTACGCTCAACCTTCTCCACCGGCAGCACATCCACCAGCTCATATTCCCGGCTGCCCAATCCAAGCTTCTCACCGTATTCTGTGACCATGTAGGGGTCTTTGAGTGGGCCGTGCAGCCAACTGAACGGGTGCCCCTCACGGGTATGGACTTCCATGCAGGTAGGTATGTTCTCTTCTATCAGAGCGGTTTTGGCGGTCATATCCAGCACTGCCTGGTCGATGGCAACGATGTCGTCTGAGCCAAAAACCCCCGCATCCGGTAAAATGGGCATGCTGGTGAATCCAAAGCAGTCACACACCGGGGTCATGTGCGTTGCCAGGCTGATGTGCACGGCTTTCCCCGCTTCGAACGTGGAGAGGGTTACCGCCGCGCTGATCGCACACGCCTCCATAAAGGAATGGAAGTTCACTGCATCGATCTTCAGGCTGCCGGGAGGTGCCACTTGCAGGCATCTACCGCAGGCATTACATTCTTCCGGATGAAGATGAAGGTGATCGGGTTTTTCTTTATCTTCCACCACGGCATTAAAAGGGCAAGCCTGTATGATCTGCTTACGAACGCTTTCATCCGGGCATAATTCTGGGAACCAGTACGGGTCAAATTGCATCGTATCATGCATCGCGCCACGCGTCTTTCCCACCATACATCCCAGTGCCAGGTTCTTAAAGGCTGCCCCAAAACCACAGCTCGGGTGTCCTTTCACATGTGCCAGATCAATCAGGAAGCTCGCATCCTGGATCATCCCCGCCACGTGCCAATCCTGAATATTTTTATACGGCCGGTGATGGCTGTAAAAGTATTTTTCATCCGGTCCAGCGGCTGGGTAAACCTCACAGCCGATCACATCATGCGAATAACCTCGCGTTTCCGCACCTTTCACATCCCAACTGACATCTGCAACGAAGGGTTTCCCACCGCCATCTTTGACCGCCTGGACTACCTTGCGCACAAATACCGGGTGAACTGTCGAATAGACGATGTTGTTTCCAGTATGCATCTTGATGGCAACGGTTTCATCTTTTACCCGTTCTCTGAGATGTAGTTGTTCGAGGATCAGGTCAAGCTTGGCTGGAAGGGTCTCTTTAGCGTCTAAACGCGCCTGCCGCGGAGAGCCATAAAAAACCTTATTGAACATTAATAATGTTTCCTTTCAGGAGTGAGAAGTGGGCTAATTATAATCATGAAATGGTTCAGGGAACACCCCAGGGGTACAGTGCGTCTGTATATATATACCCTTTTTAGGGCTTGATATTTGATTGATTTTCTTATAAACTGAAAAAGAGTCAGGTAAGGGTGACATCGCCCACACCGGGAGAAGACCACCATGGATAATAAGGTTCTCAAGTTTGGTTATGTGTTTTTTAGTTTAATCCTGTGTTTATCGCTGGGTATCATTGGGGTGAAAGCCCAGGAGAGCCAGCCTCAAGCTGGATATACTGTTTTCATCCCGGGGGTATATAACGGTTCAACCGCCGGGCACACCATCTCAGGTCGGGTGCTTAACCCACAGAATGTACCCATTCCAGGTGTAACCCTCCGCACGGACCAGGGTCAGGCGGCGGTAACAGATCAAAATGGAGATTATTCACTAAAAAGATTGGATGAAGGTGTATATACCCTCGTTCCTTCTTTAGGCGATACCACATTTTCGCCCGCTACCTCAGCGGTGGTCGTCCCGCCAGATGTGGTCAAATTAAACTTCACTGCCCAGGTGGCGTGTTCTGAAGCGCTCTTGAATGGCAGTTTTGAAGCTAACTCAGCTTGGGATATTCCGCTTACCGCCTACCCGGCCGGGTATAGCACGGCTGAGGCACATACAGGTTCTCGTTCCATCCGCACGGGTATCGTCAAAACACTGGATAATGTGTATAGTTATTCTTCCACCCATCAAAAAGTGATCGTCCCTTCCGGCACCACCAGCGCATATCTCACCTTTTGGATCAAACCTTTCAGTGATAACCTTGGCATTCTTTCGCTGCCCAGTCAGCCAAACGCAGGTGCCCCGTTGGCTGAAGTCCAGATGTCTGAGGATGTTCAGTATGTGCTGGTTCTGGATAGCAACCAAAATATCATCAAAACCCTCCTCTGGCAGCTGAGTGATAGCCAGGCATGGACCGAATACCAGTTCAACCTGGCTGCCTATGCCGGGCGAACCATCTGGCTTCATTTCGGCACGTATAATGATGGCTCGAATGGCATCTCTTCCATGTTCGTGGATGACGTCTCGCTTGAGGTCTGTCCAGGTAGTGGCTCACCCACCCCAACCCCCACTCCGGGTCCTTGTAGCAACCTCCTTGATAATCCAGGCTTCGAAACCGTGCGTGATTGGGAGATCCCCAACACAGTGTATCCGGCAGGATATTCAACCGCTCAGTCCCATTCCGGCTCCTGGTCTATGCGTACGGGCATCCTGAAGCTTTCAGATAATATCTTCAGCTACTCTGACTTTCCGCCAGGCTGTTTACATTCCCTCTGGAGCAACAGCTGCCACAGCTCGTTTTTGGCTCTATACGCTCAGTGGTGAGAATCAATACCCTCGTCCAACCTGAGATGATCACCCCCACCGGACGACCCTTCAGCGAGACTACTTTGAGCAGTGACTTGCAATATGTGCTGGTATTGGATGAAGATCAATTCTGGATCGATACGCTCGTCTGGCAGCGCTCGGCTGGAGGTTCCTGGCATTATTATGAGTTTGATCTGCGTCGTTACACCGGACATACAATTTACCTTCAATTTGGCACGTATAATGATGGCTATGAATGGCATCAGCAGCATGTTCGTGGATGACACCAGCCTGGATAATTGCGTCACCACCCCCACCCCGGGTCCAAGTCCCACTCCCACCCCGACCCCAACCCTCACACCCACCCCCGTCACCTGCCAGGAGTTGATTGTCAACAATAATTTTAGCGGCACAATCGGTTGGGCAGATCCTTAATACCCATTACCCGGCCGCCTACTCCTATGCGCAATATAAAAGTGCTTTCCGTTCGATGCAGACGGGTATCACGATCGCCGGCCGATAATACCTACAGCTATTCCGACTTCCGCCAGGTGGTGACCATCCCCACCAGCACTAGACACGTCACCCTGGGGATGTGGGTCTATCCCATCAGCGGCGAATTAACCCTCGGAAATATCCCCGCACCGGCCCGGACCGAGTATTTTGGGCTTGCAGCAGCTGACGTATGATGTGCAGTACTTGCTCGTCCTGGACCAGGATCAAAAATGGATCGACACCTTGTTGTGGATGCGCAGCGGAAGTAAATTGTGGACAAACCTTACAATTCGATCTGAGTGCATACGCTGGCAGGAAGATTATGCTTGCAATGGGGCACGTATAACCAGGGCACAGGCGGCATCACCGCCATGTTTGTGGATGATGTGACCTTACAGGCTTGCCCGTAGTAAAATTTATAAAACCTCCCGGAGGTATCCAGTTTCCGGGAGGTTTTTATTTCTCTAAGCAGATGCAGCCCTGACGGAGGCTTCTTGACCTGAAAACACTCCCCCACTCCAAAGAAGGATCGCTACACCAGCCATGACCAAAAACCAGCCGACTGATCAACAGCTGCACGTGCCAGACATCTGCGTAATTCACCCCACCAATGGTATGCGTGGGTCCCATCCAATATTGGATCGTCAAAGCGATGACACCACTGGCAATGGCTGCCATCCCTCCGGACATTCCCCCAATATTTGTAGAAGCTGGTTTTCCAAAACCGATGCGTTGCCACAAGCCTGGGATGCGGAAGATCAGAAATATCACCAGGGTAAATATGCTGGTGTATGTGACCATATCCACTGGCATGGACCCCCCTCGCAATGCTCGCGATACGAGGATATGGATCACACCAATAATTGACCCACCAACCAGCGCAATAACCGCATAACGATAAGCATTCGACCGTCCCCGAATGAGCAGCCAGACTGCTCGCGCCCCCATCACACCAAATGCAAGTGTAATCACCACAAATAGAATGTACAACCATTGGAAGGGGGCAATGCCAGCAAATTTATCGCCGAACCCGGTCGGGTTGAAGGCCACACAGGTCGTCCCTGCACCCCCCAGGATCGTAAATACTGCCGTCAGGCTCATCAAAACAATACCAACCATGCGCAAGAATTTCACCCACCACTTGTCACTCATCTTCTTTGCTCCTCGCAATTGAAATAATTTCAGGCGATTGCAAAGCCAGTTACAAATGCAACCGTCATCAACAATAGAATACCCGGCAGGATGCGTAAAATAATCTCCACGCGAGACGATCGGTCTCCCCGTCTTTAAAAAAGAAAGCAGCAATCCCACCAGGCCGATCAATGCCCCTCCCAGGCCTACCAGCCCAAACCCGGCTTTCGTAGTGCCCTGGGCCGCCAGGATACTGGGCAAGAGGAATACGACCATCCCAGCCACTCCATGGACGACTGCCAATACGATGGTGGGAAATCTACCCGGCATATGAAAAGAACGTGTGATGAGTATCGCTCAGGAATCCAATGATGGAGAATATCAAGTATGGAAACCGTAAAGAACCAATATGTTCCCAAACCAGACCGAGGGACAAACTGAGTGGGATGATCGTCGAAACCACAATCACCACTGGGCTGTCCAAAATGTCATATCCCAGGATGATGATCAGTAGCCCCGCTACCAGTAAAACTCCAAAAGCAATCGTATAGGCAATGATTGGAACGTTTTCCAACCCATTGATCCCTGCCACCACCTGGTAAGCAGCTAGAATGCAAGTGCCCAAGAGCAAGATGCGATTAAGCGCAGAGATGCTCATGGGAGGATTTTCATAATGCTAATAAAATCATGGAAGCCAGCATGTACACGGACGCGTACTTGAATAAGCTGAAATTCACTTTCTCGGAAGGGCGAAACACGGTTGCCAGGGAAAGCAGCAGCAGTCCAGATGATAGCACAACCATCAAGCGCAGGGAGCCTGCTTGCACACCGATCATCACACCTGCCACACCGATGGAAGCTGCCGCAATAATCGCGGATAAGGCGATGATGGCTCGCGTCGACCTCGAAACCATATGCGGAGCAAAATGTCGGTACTTTGGCAGCTAAATAATCGTCATAATAGCGCATGCTGAAAGTCAGGATGTGGGTTGGAATCCAGAACAGTACCGCCATCAGCAGCAGCAGGCCGATAAAGTCAACTTGTCCAATCGCCAAAACTCGCCCTGCCAGAATCGGCATACCGCCCGAAATTCCGCCCCACACGATGCTCCAGCTTGTACGCCGTTTCAGCCAGATCGTGTAAACAACCACGTCGAAAAACAGACCTGCAAAAACCACCATACCATAGTAACTATTTTGCAGAACAGCCCATCCCACCCCCACCATCGGACAATATCACTCCCAACCATAATGCTTCCCGTTTGGTGACTTTACCCATCGCCAATGGGCGGTTATGCGTCCGGTTCATCACGGTGTCGATATCACTGTCGTACCACATATTCAGAATTGTCGAACCGCTTATAGCGAGAAAAAGGCTCGCCATGAGCCCGGATAGCTCGCCCAGATCTGGGGCAGTGTGAGCACTCAAATAGCCAGCCACGCCAGTGGAAAGCAGCAAGCCAGTCTGCATGCTTTTGATGAGCGGTAGGAAAGCGCGTGCTTTGTTGAGTATCTTTCGAATGATCAGCATGCTTTTATTCCCCGCCCCTGGCACAGCGAAAACCTACCCCTGGGCTGAAGTAAGTTGGGGTGGCATTATTCCTTACCCACAGGCGTAAATCCATGTCGTAGGTGTCCTTCGAGCCACCCCGCATGTAGCGGTAGTGTTGACCTTCATAAATGTTGCCGGTCCATTGCCAGACGTTGCCTGCCATGTCGTACAACCCGTACGGGCTGGCAGAATCAAGTGTCTGGTAGGCACCGTATACGTTCCCATTATAGAAACCCACGGGAGTCGTCCGCGAGCCAAAGGAGTTCATATCTTCGAACGGGTCACGGCTGGTGTAAAAATTGGCATTGGTCAGGGTAATCTCCTCACCCCATGGAAAGGGTCGGCCGTCTGCAGTCCCTCGGGCAGCTTTTTCCCACTCGAGCTCAGTTGGCAGCTGTAGATTATTATAACCGCAGTAGCCCCAGGCCCCAAACCATGAAACGTTCGTCATCGGGTGATTTTCATAGCCCGGTATCACGTTGAATAATGCTCCATCCAAGCTGAACCGTGATGCAGGGTCATTCAGCGGGACGAAAATAGTATCCCCAGCCGCGATTTCGACCTCATGCTTCACGCCTCGAAACTCATCCCCCGGATAAAAACCCACGATTCCATCCCCATTTGAATTAACCGTTCCATCAGCCATCGCCGCATAAAGAAACTTGACATACTGCGCTACGGTCACATCCGTGACCATGATCTCGTAATCATAGTCGATCATCACCGGCTCATTAAATTGCCCGGATAGGAATTCCCCAGCCGGTATAACCACCCACGCCTCCGGGTCCACCCCTGTGTCGTATGTGGGGATGGCTGCATTCAAGTCCACGGGAGAGCAGGCAGTTAGAAAAATGATTACCAGGATGAAATACCAGGGGGTGAGTTTCATGTCTCCACCTCCCCGGTCAGATTCTCTTGGTCAACCTCTTGCGTCCAACGGCCCTTTCTCTTGAACAAGTCGAAAAGACGCCAGATCATGACCAGCGCCAGTATAACCAGGAGCATACCCAAACCGAAGTCTGCCAGCAGCATCACGATATTCACCAGTGGCTGTTGTTCTGCTTCGCTAATGAAGAGCCGCTTCATCTCGAAAATGGTCACAGAAGCAAACGCCAGGTCAGAAACGATGATGATCCCCCACCCGTACCAGCTGCGGACTTTGCCTTTTAGCCCGATCATGTCCCCATAATACAGCAGGATGATCGTTGCAATAATGGCTGAGAGGATGTGCCAATGCCCGGTAAGCTCTATGCGCTCTTCTCTGGCAGGCCAGAGACGGAAAATCTCGTCAAGCTTTACCGCCATCATAATTCCAATACCGCTGACGGTAAAATTCATGAATACCATTTGCCAGAGCGGGCCAAACTTGAGCGGGTCATGTACCAATGCCTTTAGCTTTTTATATGCGGTTGGTCTTTCGGTACCCGCCGTACCTTGGCGAATAAATTTGTCCCAACCAAAGATCACCAGAAATAAAGCTGCCAGCATGGACGGGGTTGCCCCAACGTAGATGATCATGTGCGCCACAGGTTCCAATGGGGTAACAACCCCCCAGACACCCAGGTTGAGCACAATCGTTCCCAGGATCATCAGCGGCATGGCGATTTTATGCAGCCCGCCTTTAAAATCCAGCCAGCGTCCAATGATCAGCGTGATCATAATGGCAATCAAGGCCAGCATGATGTGTAAGTGACCGATGACCGAAAATTCCATGGCCGTCTTTTCAGGGTTACGGATGATGTTTTCAGCCAGGAATACATTGAACCCATTGCCAAAAAACGATCCTGGAATGGCACCGAATAAAGCTGAGATCACGGTCGTGACTGCTGTGGCGAAGAATGCCACACGTTCGATATCCACACCATTTTTAGTGCGGGAATAAGCTTTATCTGGCTGGGTATATTCCTTGCTCCACGGCCACAGGGCGATCACCAAAAATAATCCAGAAAAAAAGATCAGCGTGAGCCCGGCAATGTACAGTCCATGGTAAGCCCAATGATGACCCCAGTAAGCGAATCCCATGCCGAACACCATCGCCATCAGGTAGCCTATCGTGATAAGCGTCCGCACGGTCACCTTGTAAAACTCTTTCATCTTCAGCATACCCGTGATGATGTAGGTCTCGATGGCAACTACTGCCATGGCGATTGAGTGGTACAGGATGATGATGCGACCTTCACGTTCTGCCTGTACCAGGTCCATTTTGAAGAGGCGCACGACCACATCCCGGATGCCAAACTCCGCCATGGGTCCGGATAACATGCCAAACAGGGCAGTTTCCAGCCCAATCATGGCGATCGCCACCAGGATCAGCCCCTTGGTGGATTTGAAGAGATAATGAAAGCGTTCCTTGACGAACTGCATGCCTGGCACCTATATTCCTGACCCAATCACCTGTGGAACAGTATTAACCTCAATATTATTCCACAAGATTCGAAAATGCACCCATGATATAAATCACAAATGTCTCAGCAATATTCCATACAGATACTACCAATAACACCCAGCAACGCTGTATGGAATCCTGCTATGCAATTCCAGGTGCTGGTTGTAAAACTGCCTCTTCCTGCCCTTCCTTCGTCAGTTTCTGCCAGACATGTGGCCAAACAAATAAGGTCACCAATATCAGGCAGGATATCGGTGCCAGGGCGAACAGGGAGAACCGGCCCAACTGTTGGGCTGTGGCAATCGTCAGCGGAATGCCCACCACCAGCTCCGTCACCCCGGCCACCAGTCCCAACACACGCATCCACTCTTTGGGTCGCATGATGATCCCAACCGTGACCACCGCCCAACCAATCATTGCCACCCAGTGTAAATTCTGGACAAGCACGAAGATCGGATCTCCGTGAGTGATGATCCGGCTGGTGCTGGAAACGCCATTCATCCAGCAAAAAATATAAGCAATTCCGGTCAGTAATGCCAGCAGCGTTGTACTCCAGGAGATTTTTCCGACTACTCTCAGGAACAGGAAATAGAACAGCACATACGGCCAAAAGAGGGGGAAATAAACCGGCGGTAAATCTGCCGCCATATATGGCACGTTGATGAACCAGCTGCCAAGTAATGCCAGGACCAGTCCAACTACAGTCAGAAAGAAAGCCCAGTTCTTCCTGGTGAAGTAGCCGTATGCACTCACGGCAAACAGCACCCCACCCAGCATACCGAAACTGGCCATCAGAGGATGGATGGTTTTCAACAGGATTTCGCACCCTGGCTCAGCAGAGTCAGCTCCCATCCCAATCCGGTACCATTTTAAGAATAAAACGATATGCCCTATGATTCCCATCAGGGCAGCCAGGATTGCCAGGCTGCCTCCAAACAGATTCTCTTTTTTCATTTGCATTCTCCTTCGTAGATTTTGATCATGGTTCTGGGGTGATCCCCGTATGGCAGGAACAACCGTTGTAATAAGCGCTGTTGTTATGGTCCGCTACATATACGACCGTCATGGGTTCGATATTCAGCTGGCAATTTTTCAAAAAAGTGGGGTCTTCCTGCCATGGGTACACCTGGACGTTACACGTCACGTAGACTGTACCACTCCAGGTGTCATTGCATAAAGCTCCCTCGACAATCCTGTCAACCTGTAAGCTCTTGCTCCCCATCTCCACCGTAAAAGGCCCCGAAGCTGGCGTGGGTGTGGCTAATCCATCGGGTGGCACAGTTAGGTACGCAGGAGTTCCCGTCGTTGTCGGGCATACCGGAGTCGCTTCCTGGCAGCTTGTAATAAGAACGAGCACAGCCAGGCAGATAAAGGTGTAATATATCTTGTTTCGATTTCTATTCAGCAATCTAGATAACCTCTCTATGTGAAGAATAACACAAAGCTACAGCGAAGTCTTTGCCTAAACGCAAATCGCATCCATTTTCAATTTATCTGCAGGTATAATGATTTTGGGAGGTGATTTCATGGAAGCCAGAGAGTTGTTCAGCCAAAGCCCAGTATTTGGTTGCCTGACCGGGAACGAACAGGAGAGGCTATTAAAACAGGCCCTCATTCGACAGTACCACAAAGGGCAATACTTAACCCATGCGGGAGATATCTGGCCATATATATTTCTTCTTGCCAAAGGGACAGTCGCTGCAGTTAAAGAATCCCTGGAAGGACGCAGTCTGGTCGCCACCTCGTTCAAACCCGGGGATGTGTTCTGGGGCGTCTCTTTTTTCCATCCAGAGCTACCCATGCCAGTAGATCTGAAAGTGGATCTGCACAGCAGCGTGTATCTATGGTCACGTGAGCAGGTATTACCCATCATCCATGAAAATGGGCAGTTCTCTTGGGAGCTCTCCCGCCTGATGGTCTCCAGGATGCTGCGGGCAAGTGAGATCGTAGAGTCACTCGCCTTTCAGCCGGTGGCTGTCAGGTTGGCGAGACTGCTGATCGATTTCCCTGGTAAGACAGATCACCGGTCCAATTGCCCGCTCACTGACGTTGGATGATATGGCTGCCCGGATTGGCTCAACACGTGAGATGGTCTGCCGGTTCCTGCAGCGTTTTGCTGATGAAGACCTGATCAAGATAACCCGCACGGAATTTGAAATCACCGATCGCGATCGCCTGGTGGAAATGATTCAAAAGGTCACGGGCTGAACCTGCTGAAAGCTGCTGACCTGTTAAGATTTTCGCCGAAAGATTCACCTTCCCCAACCCCACGTGGACATTCCCGAAGGTTAAGGCTTGTTTCTACTCCCCCATACTGGACTAATCTGTATGTGCAAAATCAGAAAATTTTTAAAATAAAAAGGGCGACCTCATCGTCGCCCCAGGTTGTCATGGGAAATGTTTATGCTTTAGCAAGCAGCTCTTGTAGCATCGCTTTGGAATGCGCCGCAACACTTGCATGCAGGCTTCCCCCGTGCGAGTCCATCGTCACCACCACCGGGAAGTCCTTTACTTCAGTCACCCACATCGCCTCTGGCACCCCGAAATCAAGCTTATAAACGCCTAAGACAAGGGTGACCGTTTGTGCAATGAGCGAAGCCGCGCCACCAATCGCGTGCAGGTAAACTCCAGGCACATCCTGGCAGGCAGCCAGGGTTTTCAGTCCCATGCCACCCTTGCCGATCACGCCTTTTACATTGAAATGCTTCATCACCATTCCCTGGTAGGGTTCTTCCCGGATGCTCGTAGTGGGTCCAGCGGCGACGAACTTATATTGCTTGGTATCCAACCCACCCACCACCGGGCCACAGTGATAGATTACGCCGCCTGCCAGCAGAGATTTTAAGGCTTCATAGACTTCCAGGTCATCACCTTGCGGTTGGCGCGTTTGCTTAATGAATGTATCCACCATCCATTTATGGGCTGCATCGCGACCCGTGATCATGATCCCATTGAGTAAAACGGGGTCACCAACAACTAAGCTGCGGATGGTTTCATCACTTAGGGGCATATTGAGTGAGCGCATTGTATTTCTCCTTTACTCGTATTTCACCGTGCTATCGGTGATGGTCATTTTCCGCCGGCGATACGCCCAGCACATATAGCTCACACTGACGAAGAAACTGGCGGGTAAGCGGTTTAAGTGAGTGATCTTGGTATCCAGTAGTGTGGTTTTTCCACCGAAACCCATCGGGCCAATCCCAAGCTGGTTAGCCTCCTCTACCAGGCTTTTTTCCATCGCATCCAGCTGCGGGTCTGGGTTAGCCTCCCCCATCTTTCGGTACAATGTTTCCTTGGAAGCAGCATAACTGGTTCCTCGGTCACCTCCAATAGCGATACCCAGAATTCCTGGTGCACAGCCCTGCCCCTGTGCCTGGTACACTGCATCCAATACAACTTTGCGCACTCCCGCCAGGTCCCGCCCGGCATTCAAGCTTTCATTGGGTAGTGAATATTGAGCTCCCACATTCTCACAACCGCCACCTTTGAGCATTAGCTCGATGGTGAGGGTATCCCCTTCCACTTCTTCAAAATGGATGCTGGGAAAATGCTTGCCTCCCAGGTTGTTTCCGCTGTTTTTCCCGCTGAGGGAATCCACTGAGTTGGGTCGCAGGAATGCTTTCTTAGTAGCCTGGGCCACAGCCGTTTCGATTTGCTGGCGTAATTCCATGGTGCTCCAACCCGCTGGGTAGTACACATAAAATATGGGAGTGCCGGTATCCTGGCAGATGGGAGTTGAATTCTGGCGTGAGAGCTCTACGTTCTTCAAGATGGTCTCGAATGCACCCCGCGCAGCCGAGCCGGGTTCTTCTTGTTCTAAAGCTTGATGAATAGAAGTTTCCACATCATTCGGAAGGTCAGTTGAAGTCAGGCGAACTAATTCCAAAATTTTATCAGTGACATCTTGCATGGGTACCTCCACAGGTTCAAGTTGGGTGATAATAAGTGGGTGAACGGAATGGCATAAACGAAGTATTGTTCTTCATTCTACACTGCTTATTTGGCTCTGAATACTGACAACTGCCAATGATTTAGCATGACAATCCGCCTCTTTATAATCTCGAACCGACTGGCTTTATCTTGCTCGGATAGCTGGCCCTGACCTGGGAACAAAAAGGACCAGGCTGATCGGTCCCACCAATAATATCCACATGGCTGCAGGTAAACCCGCCTGTGCTGCCACCCAGCCAACCAGGAAAGAGATCCCACCACCCAGCACGCCTATCACCGAGTTGATCGCCATCACCGTGCCCGATCGACCAGGTATGGCAGCAAATGCCTCGCCTTGTAGTACCTCGTACCAACCCAAGGTGACTAACTTGATCAGGATGATCAACCCAATTTTTACCCACAGCCAGGGTGCTAGCAGCCATGCTGCGTACATCATTCCCGTCACCCCCGCGGATACATGCACCAAATTCCGTCCAGGATAGCGTTCCAGCATTGGTATAAGCACAATATTGGAAACCAAACCTGCCAGCATCAGCACACTCATCATCAAGCTGGCTTGAGCGACGGAAAGTCCAGTCACATCGGTAAAATATAGTGGCAGGTAGCCGGTGAGCACATCCAGTAGCAAATCTGAAAGCTGGAGCAGGATCATCCAGCGCATAAGCTGAGGGTTACGAATTGCTCCCCACAATCCAAGCAGCAGTTCTTTACCAGGCTGTGTAGTTTTGGTCGTGTTCTCTCTGTGTGGATGGGATGGGATTTCTCTTACCCAGGTAAGGACAACCAGGATCAGACACAAGCCTGCCATTCCCCAAAAAGCCCAGCGCCAGCCAAACCCTAAAGCAAACCCCCCAGCCAGGAGTAACGGTCCAATTAAATTCGCCCCCGACCCTGCAACTGTCCAGCGAGCCATCATCTGGGGCTCACGTCCTGGATTTAGATCCATCAGCGTTGCCTGGGAGAGTGACACGAATGCTCCACTGGCTGGATAACCGATCACCATCCCCAGCAACATCACGTAGAAATTGTGTGCACTGGCGATGGCAACCAGGGATAGGATGATCACGATCCCACCACCCAGCATGATATGTTTCCGGTAACGGGTATCCCCCAGCAGCATCAACACCGGCTCGATAAATGTGTTGATGATTCCTGGCAGCCCAAGTAAGATGCCTATCTGGATGTATGAGAGACCCAGGTCGGTGCGGATGGCAGGTAGCGCTGTATTTCCGATCCCATAATTAAGCTCATCTAAAGAACTCAATCAGCAGGAATAGGTATAACAGGGGAATCGCTCCCCGAAATATCTTGGCAAAGAGTATAGATTTATTGGGTTTTGCTTGCTTAACCATTTTTACCTCTTTCTCTCCATCGGGTTTCTCGGACGGTGGTTGGGAGGGAAAGAGGTGGTGCGTGTGCATAGTGCAGGGAATCCCTGGATCAACAGGGAGGATGGTAACGGCTGAACATTGGATAATTATACTTTTAATTATTGAGACGGGTAGCTAAGCTTGTCACCCCAATGCGATACTTCTTCGAGGAATACCGGAATACTCATCAAACCTGCAGCCCACAGGTAAGCCCGATCACGTTCAGGGATTTCCGCCAGTGTCAGCCAGCGTAGATCTACCAGGATCTGCCCAACATCAATAAATTCGGGATCACTCCCCATGTGTGGCTCCTGGTTGCCGATGTCTATCAGAAAAGTAACTGACTCAAGATTCACCCCATCGGTACTCTGACCAGTCTGATATAGGATCTTACCCACCACATAACATTCTTCTTCCACTTCGCGCAAGACAGCTTGTTCTGGCGATTCACCAGGTTCCACACCACCTCCAGGCAGGCACCACCATTCTTCCCCATCCATTCGGTGTTTCGCCATTAGGATTTGATGGCCTCTATAGATGATACCTTGAGCGCGGGTCATTTTTCGATCATGTCCATGTATGCAGCTTCGATCAGATCAGCCTCCCTGATTCCCAATTCATGCATCAGGTCCTCCGCAATGGTTTGACCTTCGGCATCCGTCTGACCAGGCTGCAAGACGACTTCTAATTCCATGAACTTGCCCAGGCCTATCACATCATCCAAATGAATGCGGGTTTGGCCTACCAGATACAGGTACCTGGTTTTGGTTACTACCCCCCGCACACCAAACGCATCGGCTAAAATCAATTTCAAACCATCCGGGTCATCCGTCTCATGGATTTTATACTCTGAATGCTTGGGACCAGACACATCCTGGCGTTGATAATAGATAAGTTGCCCGCGCTGGGTGTCTAATTCTCTGAGCTTTAACCTGCCATGGGGGCAATTGAAAAATGTATCTTCCTGGGAGATGACCTGGCATGGAGTGTCACTTAGCTGTGCAGCCGCCTGCTTCAAGCTTTCGAAATCCCTCACCCGCGCTTTGATCTCAATGTTGGCTGGCATATTGGTCTCCAAGGACATCCTTAATCGTAATCCAACCCCGGCCAGGGAATATTTTCGCCACCTGGGGTGAAAAGGTGGTGGAACTGGCTAACACTTCGCGCGGCAAGCCATCTGCAGTGATTTTTCCGCCCTCCAGGAGCAGAACCCGGTCCGCAGCTTGTACTGCCAGCTCCACATCATGCGTGACTAAAAGGATTGCCATGCCCTCGTCACGCCAGGCTTGCAGTAAACTTAACAGATTTTGCTTGGCTTCGTAATCCAATCCACGCGTGGGCTCGTCCAATAATAACCCACCAGGATGAGTGACCATGACTGCCCCCATCGCCACACGCTGCCGCTCACCTGTGCTTAAGTCGCGTGGATAGTCGTCAGCTTTTCCTTCTAAACCCAGTCGTCTCAGCAACAAGCCCGGTTCGGTGATTGGATCTGAAAGGTCAAGGTGATGATTGCGCAGTGTCACCAGCAGTTCCTCCATCACGCTGTCAGCAAATAAGAGCGCATTGGGGTCTTGGGGCAGGTAACCCACCTTTTGGCAGATGTCTGCCACGGATCTTCCTGAGATATCCTTCCCATCAACCAGGATGCTTCCAGCTTGAATAGCTACCAGGCCAATCAATGAGCGCAACAGGGTAGTCTTACCGGCTCCATTCGATCCCATCAACACTGTGATTTCACCCGCATTTAGCATGAAATCCACTCCTCTTAAGGCTTGAACATTACCATAATTGACTTTTACACCCTTTGCCTGGATAAAAGCTGATTGTTCACTTCTCTTCTCAATCGGTTGAGTTAATAATTTATCAAGATTCGCGGTTGGAAAGTTCATCGGTGTCTGACGGACACACTCCTGAGCTTCTTCAATGGTCAGCGGCAAAGGTTCCCATCCCAATACTTTTCCCAGGGTGATCATAGGTGGGTTAAGCGGAATCTTGCCTAATACCTCGCGTGGCTCACCCGTCAATGCTCCTGGAAACTCGTTGGATAAGTAAATAATTTGTCCGGTATATGGTAAAACGCGTTCCAGGCGATGTTCAGCCAGTACCACCGTCACTCCCAGCTGCTTATTCAATTGCATTAAAGTCTCCAGCACTTCTTCAGCACCATGAGGGTCAAGCTGTGAAGTCGGTTCATCTAATACCAGGATCTGTGGTCGTAAAGCCAGGGCTGCTGCAATGGCGACCCGTTGGCGTTCACCCCCTGAAAGAGTATCCAACCGGCGGGAACGTAAAGAAGTCAGCTCAAGCAGTTTTAATGCTTCCTCTATGCGTATTTCCATTTCATCGATTGGCATAGCAACATTTTCCAGGGAAAATGCTATCTCGTCTTCCACGCGATCGACGACGAACTGAGCTTCAGGATCTTGAAATACAAAACCAACGCTTTCACTCATTTCGCGTGGCGAAAGACACACGGGGTCAAGACCATTCACCCTGATGCTGCCTTGTAAATTGCCCCCGCTGAAGTGCGGAACCAGACCGTTGATACAACGTAATAATGTAGATTTACCTGACCCTGAGGCTCCCATCACCAGGCACAGCTCCCCAGCGGGAATCTGTAAGGTAACACCCTGCAAGGCAGGTCTGTTTGCACCCGGATAGGTGAATGATAGATCCTGTATGCTGATCATGGTCGTTCAGTATATCATCATTAAAAAAAGCAAAGGACACTTTTTCGATGAGTGTCCTTAATCTGCTAATTAATCCGATGAAAACCGAACTAGGGATGAATTGCTTTGTGTTCTTTTTTCAGCAGATTGAGTATCGCATGATCATCTGTAGGCATGGATATCAATTTGCCTTGGATAAATTCACAGTCCAGTAAATTGAGCTGAGCTAATTGCTCTTTTGTCTCCACGCCTTCTGCGACTACAACCAAACCTAACCCATGTGTCAGCTTGATGATTGCCTGGACAATTTTTAAATAGTCTGGATCCTGGATTTTACTGATATATGAGCGGTCAATTTTAAGCACCTTAATGGAATTATGGGACAAATAATTCAGGGATGAATACCCCACCCCAAAATCATCGATTTGCACCTGGATTCCGTATTTTTTAAGCTGATCAAGAATATCGTGAATGATCTCATTATTCCCCATGACCGCATTTTCAGTGATTTCTAAATTCAAGCTGGCTGCGCCTAATCCTGTTTGCTGTATCGTTTGGACGATGTACTCGACAAAATCAGGCTGTGTGATATGTTTTCCTGACATGTTTACACTTACACCCAGGGGTGGATCTTCAGGGAACAGTTTTTGCCATTGAACCAGCTGTGCTGTGGCTTTACGCAAGACAAAACGGTCAATCTGGATGATGAGTCCAGTCTCATCAGCCAATGATAAGAACGATCCGGGCAATAACAATCCACGCGTTGGATGCTTCCAACGGATAAGTGCTTCAAACCATACGATGCGCCCTGTTTTTACATCCACTATGGGTTGGTAATACACATCCAGCTCTTCTTTTTCTATTGCCTGGCGAAGAGCTGATTCTATTTCCAGGCGGAGCATGATTTGGTCCCGCATGGCACTATCAAAGATTTCATACCGCGAGCGACCACTTTCCTTGGCTCGATACATGGCCGTATCGGCATCCCGCAAGACATCCTCAGGCCGGTTGTATCCCGTGGCACTTAGGACGATCCCCATGCTGGCAGACATGAATATGGTGTGGTTCGGCAGTAAGGCTGCGAGCATCAGCTTCTTCTGGATTCGATCTGCAACCCGGGTGACGTCACTCACATCTTTGATATCTTCAAGTAATATCACAAATTCATCTCCACCGAACCGTGCCACTGTATCTGTGGGGCGCAAGATGGATTGCAGCAGGTGTGCAGTGGCGACCAATAATTGATCTCCCGTTAAATGCCCAAGGCTATCGTTTACATCTTTAAATCGATCCAGGTCTAAAAATAAAACCGCATACAGGCGGCTGTTATCCCGACGGTTGCGTTCAATGACATGTTCTAAACGATCGATAAATAGTGACCGGTTGGGTAATTCAGTCAACGCATCGTGAAAAGCATCATGCAGCAGCTTAATTTCAGCCTGCCTGCGCAAAGTGATATCCGTTTGGGAACCAGCCAGACGTTGGGCAGTCTTATCGTTACCGATAACAGCCATACCACGGCTAAGCATCCAACGATAAGACCCATTGGCATGCATGATTTTATACTCACATTCAAAATGTGCTGACAGTCCTTTGATATGCGCAGAAATATTGGTTTTTAGTTTCTGGATATCCTCTGGATGTACACGATTTAGCCATTCACTCGGATTATCACTGATCTCCTGATCAGAATATCCAAGCATGTGCTTCCAGCGGGGAGAATAATAGATCTGATTGTTCTTTAAGTTCCAATCCCAAAGACCATCGTTGGCTGCCCTGACAGCCAGCGAATACCGTTCTTCACTTTCACGTAGAGCATCTTCCACTCTCTGGCGCTCACTGATCTCTTGTCGTGCTTGTTGGTACAAGTCAGCATTTTCCAGCGCTACAGCAGCATAATCAGCCAGTGAGTTCAGCACTAATTCATCTTTTTCCTTGAAGGGAGTTTCGGTCTTACGATTAGTTACCGAAAGCACGCCCACTGCAATACCCCTGGAGAGGATCGGGACGTGCAACAGGCTGTGGACTAAGTAACCTGTGGATACTTTTAGCAGTGCACCCTGGCTGGGTTGTATGGCACGTAGAGCGCGCTTTGTTTTCATCACCTGACCAACCAGTGAATCTGTGATCGGAATCCGCAAGGTCTTTATAGAATCCTCATCCATATTCTTGACCGCGCGTAGGTACAGCAATCCACTGTCTTTTTCCAATAATGCCAGGAAACCCTCTTCAGCTTTGGTAAGGAAAACCCCAGCCTCAACGATCCGTATCAACACCTCTCCCAGCTCCAAAGTGGAGGTCACACTCTGTCCTACTTTAGACAGCGAGGTAAGCCACGTTACTTGTTGCTCCAATTGTGCATTGAGAATAGCTTTTTCACGTTGCAATCGGCTTTCAGACAGCGCACGCGTAATTGCATCAGTAAGCAATGTTTCATCCAATGGTTTATTAAGATAATCATGCACCCCCAATCGAAAAGCTTCAGCAGCTACCTGTTCCGAGCCATGCGCGGTCATCAATATCGTTGGGATATGATATCCATCCTTATCCAAACGGCGAAGTAGCTCAAGACCAGTCATATCGGGTAATTGCAAATCCAGCAGCATCAGGTCCAGGCTGGCTCTGTTCTGTTTTATAACTTTTATCGCTGAATTGGCATCACGAGCCACCAGCACCTCGTAACCCATACCAGGTAATAAGGTTAATGATAAGAAATCATTGAGTTGCCGGTTATCATCAACAACTAAAATTTTTTCGTGGCTCATAATTTATTTTTTTTCAATTATCGATTACCGAAACCCTGAGTGGATTTTTCGCTTGGATGACACCGACCTGGCTCCATTGGCACGGATTTATGTTACATTATGATTGAGTTGTCTGATACTATTATAAACGACCCATTGCATAGTTTGTGCCATGTAGTGACCTATTTCTCTTAATTAAGTCTTGAAATGGTTGACTAGATGAGTGGATTACGAATATCGTCGTTTAGCCAAAAGAGAAGTCAAATCTATGATCGGTCATAAATATCAGGGATATAATATGTCCTTTCTGAGATACCGATCGTCTCAGCGAATAATTATCGCCAGACACGCATGAATGATTCGGCGGCAATTTATGCTAAGAAATGGCACAAATCCCATTGGGGCGAGTTGAAACATTGCCTCTCGCCGGTCTTTATGGATATGTTGGTGAGATACTCGGGATTCTGGAACAAGCTCTCGAGCTCATTGAAAAATACTTGAACACATCGAAGAGATCAGGAGTTATGAATGGAAATTCTTGGTATAGACATTGGTGGAACAGGGATCAAGGGGGCACCCGTAGCTACAGAAACTGGTCTATTGTTAGCTGAACGGTATCGTCTGCTTACCCCTGAAGGTGCAAAACCAGCACCGGTTGCAGACGTCGTCGCTAATGTTGCGAAGCAATTCGATTGGCACGCTCCGATTGGATGCGGCTTTCCGGCTGTCATTCGTAATGGTGTCGCCGAATCCGCTGCCAATATCAACCCGAAATGGATTGGGACGAACGTGGAACAGCTCTTCTCTGAAGCTACCCAATGCCCCGTTTATGTCGTTAACGACGCAGATGCAGCGGGGTTGGCAGAAGTGACATTTGGTGCCGGGAAAGGTGTGCACGGGGTGGTTATGATGATCACCATCGGAACCGGGTTGGGATCAGCTTTGTTCATGGATGGTAAATTAGTGCCCAACACCGAGCTTGGTCATATCGAAGTCGAATGCGATGAAGCCGAGTCAATGGCTTCTGATGTTGTTCGCAAACAACAGGAACTTTCTTGGAAAAAATGGGCAAAACGCTTGGATAAATACCTGCACACGCTTGAAAATTTATTCTCACCCGACTTGCTCATTCTTGGGGGCGGGGCAATCAAGAATCAAGACCAATTCTTCCATCTGCTCTCCTTACGCACCAGGATTGTCCCTGCCGTGCTTGGTAACGATGCTGGAATCGTTGGCGCCGCTCTGGCAGCCAGGCGAAATCTACCTTAACGACTAGATATCCTGTAAGAGTAAGGACTGTTCCTCTCCATTGTCTCCATTGTCTCAATTTTCTTCGTTGTTTCTTGATGCGAGGATGGGCTGTAGATGGGTCATCGAGGGCGTCTTTTGCCCGCAGTATCAAGGAACGCTCTTTGCGACCTGAGGGCGTTCCAGCGCTTTAAGCTGGCCCGAAGCATCAAGGAGCGTTCTTTGCGACGAAGCATCGCATCGCGAGTGTTCTTTACGAGCGATGAAGAGTGTTCTTTACGAGCGATCAAGGGCGTCTTTTACCCACAGAGCCGCGACCGCCTTTTGGGAGCGGTATCAAGAGCGTTTTTTTGCGAGCGAGGTCGTGTTTCATTTGTGGACAGTACGGGATGGAAGTCAACCATCATTCCTGTATTGGGACCAATAGGTGGGTGTTTTCCTCAAGGTCTGCGTTGTGAGCAGAAGATATCCTCACACCCCGTTCGGTGGACAGGTCCAGTTCCACCTTCACCAGGAAAGATTCATTTTTGATGGGTTAAAACATTGAAGGGCGCACCAGGTTCACAATTGCAGCTGTGATCCATATGGAATCTGCACCCTTCTTTAAAAGCTAATGGTTGAAATTTTCAGTCAGTCAATTAATTACTTGTGACTTTGATAACTTTGGGCCGGTCCTCTTCTGCTTTGGCGATGTGCAAGAACAGCACACCACTCTTGATCGAGGCGTCAACCTTGCTGGCGTCCGTTGCACTGGGCAGAGTGATCACACGGCTGAAGCGCCCATTGGGCAATTCAGAAACCAGGTATTTCGACTCTTCATCACCATTCGATTTAAACTCACCACGGATGGTAACCGTATCATTCAAAACTTCAATATCCAGGTCATCTGCTTCCAATCCAGGTACTAAAGCAGTAATGTCGTATGCATCATCACCAGTTCTAACATTTACAGCCAGGAGCATTTCACGCTCGGCAGGAGTTCGGTCAGCCTGGCTATCTTCAAACCAATGGTTCATTGCGTGGCGCATTGCAGCCATTCGACGATAAGGGGTAACATAGAAAGTCATAACAAATTCTCCTTTGTGTTTTCAATTTCTAATTTACTGATGCTTGAATAATACACCCCCAATATCAGAGTACTGCAAACATTGTATAAGAATTATGCAAGAAACTTATCGGGGAATGTTAATATCAGTCGTTCGTTGCGAGGAGTATCAGGTGAGGCGACTCAGGTGTATATCCGGATCGGTCAAAATCACCATATACCTCGCTTACTTTTAACCCTGCATTTTGGAACTCCCCCAGGGTGGTACCTAAAGGTGTCAAATCGTGAACCGTTTCAACCACCAAATGTTCGACCGTACCATCGGGAAATAAATGATCGTAAATCCAGGATAGAATGAAGGTCTGCTTCGTACGCCGCCAAGAGCTGCTTACTTGCACCGGGTTGCCGCTAAGCGGATGAAAAAATTCGTCCTCGATTTCGGTTTCCGACGTGGCTGGCAAGCGCAGGATTACTTCAGGATTCGGCATGCTTACCGCGAATATTCCTCCGGGCTTTAGATGCAAACCTACACACTTCAAGCATGCCTTGCGCTGGCGCTCACCCAGGGTGCTGAAGGTATTGCATGGCAGGAGGATCAGAGGAAATTGTGCTGCGAGGTGAAATTTACTCAGCTCAGCCACGAAGACCAGGGGAGGAAATATCGGCTTGGCGTCAAGATTACCCCTTAGGAATTTCAACATCGATGGATCGTGATCCAATCCAATCGTGTGGTGCCCGGCTTCAGCGAGCGGGATCAGCACTCTGCCAGTACCACAACCCAGCTCAAGCACCGGGTCACCGGTTTGTAAAGCCAGCTCGAGCCAAAATGGAAGATCATCCAGGGTTCGGTTGTGATGTGCGTGGTACAGTTGTGGAAACATTCTACTTCTATGCAGGTTTTACCCTGCGCCTCAGGATATTAAGCACCGCTTGTACCTCCGGCACTCTTAAAACCACAACGCAACAACCGTACACAATTCCACCTACCACCACCCCACCGCCCCCCACCAGCCACGCCTGCTTCGTGATCGTTAATTCTAGCCACCCCCACAGGATCAGAGTCATTGCGAGGGTTGCAAGAATTGACTGGCTGGTACCTTTAACCACCCGCTGCCCATCCAACCCACCCAGCTTTTGGCGCATCAATATTAATAAACAGGTCGCCTCCAGCCCCGTCGCCAGGCTATTCGCCAACGCCAGCCCGCCATGGGGCATCCAACCAATGCTCGCAAACCAGCGCGAGAAGAGCACGCTGAAAAGCACATTAAGTCCCATAGCCAGTGAGCCAATGAGTACAGGTGTCTTCGTATCATGCATGGCATAGAAAGCGCGTGCCAATATCTCCACAATGCAATGCCCCACTAACCCTGCCGAATACCATAATAATGCCCAGGAAATTAACTCCGTGGAAGCTTCAGTGAATTTACCATACTGGAGCATGAGCGCTACGATAGGCTGCCTGAGCAGGATCATTCCAATCGATGCGGGGATTGCAAAAAACAGGATCCCCCTCAAGCTTGCCGCCAGGGAGGTACGTAAATCGTCGATCTTACCCTGCGCGAATTGCGCTGAAAGCGTGGGTAAAGCAGCCATTGCCACCGATTGGGCGATGATTGCCTGTGGCATCAACATCATCGTGAGTCCCCAGGTGATGCCGGTTACACTCCCTTCGCTCATTTGAGATGCAAGCCGGGTATTGACCCAGAAATTGAGCTGCACGACGGCTACACCAAAAACGCGCGGCAGCATCAACCAGCCAACCTGGCGCACGTCTGCCAGCTTTAGCCCCAGGGTTGGGAAGTAAATTCCATTAAGGCGCAAGAGGCTGGGAAGTTGTAACAACAGGTGAAGGCAAGCCCCAATCACCACACCCCAGGCCAATCCATAGATACCCATCTTTGGCGAAAGGACAAGCACCCCAAAGATCATCCCCAATCGGTACATGGCTGGGGTCAGCGCGGGAATGAAAAACACCTGATGCGAGTTGAGAATGCCCATCACCAGTCCGCTCAGCCCAAAGATAACCGCCGAGGGCAGCATGATGCGGAGTAAATTGACTGTCAGGGCTTCCTGCGTGGGGTTGCTGGCAAAACCAGGGGCCAGCACATAATGCACCAATGGTTGGGCAAAGACCGCAGCTAAAATGGCTGCCAGGATCAGCACAACCAATACCAGGTTGGCGATTGCTGATGCTAACCTCCATGCGGGGTGATGCTCACCTTTGGTCAACAAACCGGTAAATGTGGGTATGAAAGCTGAGCCAAGTGCGCCACCAGCCATGAGCACGAATAACGTTTCAGAAACGCGGTTGGCTGCCAGGAAGGCATCCATATCGGCTTGTGTACCAAAGGTGGTGGCATTCAGGATCAGGCTGGCAACATTGGCCAGATTACTCAACAGCAAGGCGATCATCACCTTGCCAGCAGAACGGGCAATCTGGCGGTTGGCAGTGTCCTCAACCATGCTCATAGGATTAGATTATATCCGCTAATCAGTGATATTAATCCTGTTCCATTCAAGGCGTAGAAGTGTACAATTATGTTGCTAAATAAATGGATAGAATTGGAGGATAAGGATATGAGCGTTACCATGGTTATTGGAGCACAATGGGGGGATGAGGCTAAAGGTAAAGTTGTGGATCTGCTCTCTCAAGATGCCGATATCACCGCCCGCTTTAATGGGGGTGATAACGCCGGGCATACAGTAATTAATGATTATGGGACGTTCAAGCTGCGCTTGACTCCCAATGGCTTTTCCAACCCGAATACAATCTGTATCATCGGCCCAGGGGTGGTGGTCAACCTTGCTACCCTGATCAATGAGCTGGATATGATCAAGAGTGCTGGGATTAACTTGACCGGCCGTTTATGGATCTCGCCCCGCTGTCATGTGGTGATGCCCTACCACCCGATGGTGGAGGCTATCTACGAGCTAGCCAAGGGGGATGCCAGCACGGGAACCACCAAACGTGGCATGGGACCGGTTTATGCGGATAAAGTCAGCTACAATGGCATTCGCCTGGTGGATATGCACGATCGGGAAATCTTCCGTGAGAAACTCCTGGTCCAGCTCAAGGTAAAGAATGCCCTTTTCAAAGCCTTCAATCTTGAGCCCCTGGATGTCCAAGCTGTTCTGGATGAAAAGCTTGTCCAGTATGCTCAGGTTCAGGGCATGGTGCGTGAGTCGTTTGGGCTGGTACAGGATGCACTGAAGAAGCACGCAAATATTCTGCTTGAAGGTGCCCAAGGGTCGCTACTGGATAACACCTGGGGAACATATCCATACTGCACCGCATCCACTGTCCTGTCCGGTGGTGTCACCGCCGGGCTGGGGATTGCCCCACGTTACATCGACCGCGTGATTGGGGTCACCAAGGCTTACACCACCCGTGTCGGACGCGGTCCCATGCCCACCGAGCTCAACGATGCGACCGGGCAGGTTTTACAGAATGAGGGCATGGAGTTCGGCACTGTCACGGGAAGGCCGCGCCGTTGCGGTTGGTTTGACGCCGACCTGGTAGCCTTCACCGCAAAGCTGAACGGTTTCACCGAAATCGCCCTGACTAAACTGGATGTGCTCGATAAGCTGCCCAAGATAAAAATTGGGGTGGGATACCATCTCATCGGGAAAAAGGATCCCCTGGCACATTATTGGGAGGGCGACGCACACTGGCTGGAAGGCTATGAGCCGGAATATATCGAGATGGATGGCTGGATGCAATCCACCAAGGACGTGCGCCAGTTTGATCAGCTTCCCCCCCAGGCTCAGAGTTATGTGCAGCGTGTCGCACAGCTGTGTGAGACGCCTGTCACCATTGTGTCAGTTGGACCAGAACGCAATGCCACGATCATGGTGTGAACCTTTTGAGTTGCAAAGATTTGACCATTAAAGGACGTGGTTATTGCTAGAGAGTTCTTCCTGGCTTTATGTCTTCCAAGGCCGGAATATTATTTTCTCTAGTCAGGTGGTTTAGCTCGCTAAAGTGGATCGGATGGTATCCGCCATCTGCCGGGCACGTTGGGGTGCATCCCCCAGGTACTGGGTGACATCCATTCGCTGGCGCACCTCATCTGCTGGCAGGTAATGGGTGATCTCCGGATCATGACAGATCAAATCTGCCAGGGGGTTAGGGTTTCCGGATTGGATCGTTGCCCATGCCGTCAATGAGTGCTCCCGCAGGGTTTCATGCATCACCTGCCGATCGGCACCAGCTTTTACCAGGGCCATAAGGACGCGTTCGACCGCAGCAAAGGGAGCATAGACCTCCAGGTTGCGTCGGATGGAAATCTCATTCACCTGTAATCCGCTCAGGATGCAATTTGCCGTGAGCAGCAGCTCTTCAGTGATCAAAAACGCTTCGGGGAGCAGGGTTCGGCGGTTGGCCGAGTCATCCAATGTGCGTTCAAGCAGTGAGTGGGCAGCGTTGTCCCAGGCGGTGCGCGGCATTTGGGCCAGCATTCGCGCCAGCGAGTCAATCTTCTCAGCCTGGATCGGGTTGCGCTTGAATGGCATGGCAGATGAGCCGACCTGTTGTTTACCAAATGGCTCACTCAGCTCACCGATGGGAGCGGACTGCAGCAGGCGTACATCGAAGGCGAATTTATATAATGAGGCACCCAGGCTTGCCAGGCTGCTGAGCAGCATATAATCCTGTTTGCGCGGGTACACCTGTGTCGCAACCGGGAAGAAGGGTAACTCCAGGCTTGTGGAAAGGCGATTTTCGAAATCAACCAGTTTGTCAATACCAATCAGCTCAGCGTAGGATGCTCCCTGTCCCGACGGCTCCTTTAAATCCTTTGCCGCGCATTTCTGCTCTAACAGTCTGAAGTGCCTTCCAGTCCATGAGCATGTCTTGGGAGTAACTTGCCATCCTGTAGCCCAATGTCGAAGGTTCAGCAGGCTGTAGATGGGTGAAGGCAATCAATGGCAAATCTGCCCAGGTTTCGACCTTTTCAGTGAAAAGTAAAAGTAAGTCGCGTAATGCCCCCAAGATCAGATCGAGCGAATCCCTCTGGCGCAAGACATCCGCGTTATCCTCGATGTCCATCGAGGTTGCTCCCAAATGCAGGATGCCTCCACCCAATGGAGATTGCTCAGCAAATACCTTCAGCTCGGCCATTAAATCGTGGTGGATCGCGGCTTCTATCTCAAGTGCGCGTGGCACGTCTACCATCTCCATATGAATTCGCAAATCAGCAACCTGGTCTGGGAGAACCAGTCCAAACTCAGCTTGTACTTCTGCCAGGGTCACCCACAGCTTACGCCATAATCTTCGCTTATTGGCTTCACTCCAAATTTGGCGCATCTCCGGGCTGCCATAGCGCCAGGTGTAAGGAGAAAGGTAGGTTTCATAATCTGGGGTCATAAGGATATTATAGAACAAAAAACGCCGGAGCAATCCTTTTTTCCGCATATCAGCGGATTTTATCTGGCATTCTATTATCAGCCTGCCCAGCTGTCTAGCTTTGCTAGATTCTTGCCAGTTAATTATTCTTCAGATTGCTCCGGCTTATTCAGTTGTCCAATATCATCATAGCACTAAATAGGTGATGAATTCAAATATCATTTGTCATTTTAGAATCTATGACAATTGTAATTCATGAATATCGCCTTCATCATAATGCCCGGGCGAAGGACGTCTCGGGGGTTGGATAGGAAACCATAAATACCCGCCTCCAATCTGGAAAGCCTGGAGTGCTGGCTAAGTCCGTTCCTGGTCGCAGGTTCACTTACAAACTGCGCGATAGCTCATCCAGGCGTAGCATGTCAGCGTCGGAGAGTTTGAGCTTCATTGCAGCGGCATCTCTCCTCGGCCTGGTGAACCTTGGTCGCGGCTGGGATGGCAACCACAATCTCACCGTTAAAGTTAATCAGCCAGTTCAGTGCCACCTGGGCAATTGTGGCTTCATACTTGGTCGCAATCTCATCCATGGCATCGATCAGGGGGCGGCACCGTTCAAGGCTACGCTGCATGCTGGTTTTGCGCCAGGTTGGCGTATGGTTCAAATCTTCAGGGTTTTTATGGTATTTTCCGCTCAACAAGCCGCGTTCCAGTGGCGTATAGGCAATAATCGTCACCCCCAGTTCCCTGGCAGTCTCTAGTACACCATTCGTCTCGATCTTGCGGCTCAATAAGCTATACCTGACCTGGTTTACAGCCAGTGGCAAGCCTCGTTTTGCCAGTGCAGAGTGGGCGCGCCGCATACGAGCCGGGTTGAAGTTACTGACGCCCACCGAGCGGATTTTGCCGGCTTCCACCAGGTCGGCCATGGCATTCATCTCGGCTTCCGGTGATGAGAAACTGTAAGGTTGGTGGATCATATAATTTGCGATGCTGAATCCATCCAGGAAATGCAAGCGGTTTTTTACGCTGTGCGGGATGTTGCCGGCCGTCCTAAAAAAAGGAAACCATTTTGTCGCCACGACAACATCCTTATCCGACTTTCCAGCCGCTTTCAATCCGGTCGCCAGGGATCTCTCCGATATACCGGCACCGTACATTTCGGCCGTGTCGAACCAGTTGATGCCACCGTCCAGGGCGGCTTTGATGATGGCATTCTTTTCTTCTTGCGGAATGACCGGGAAGATGTGCCCAAGCAGCCCACCTCCACCGGCAAACTCCATAACTCCCAAACCAATCGGGGTGATCTTGATGTCAGTTTTTCCAAGCTGTCGCATTTGTACATCTGTATTATTTTCCACGACTAAAGCCTCCACGAATTTCATTACAAAAATGAAACCAGCCTCCCCCAGTTTTCTTCAGGGTGATAGGGGGGGCTGGAATATTAAATTGATGGGATTTTGAGAATCCTTATCTGGTTATATCTCTTTGCCTTCAAACTGGCTGTTGTAGAGCTCGGCGTAGAATCCATTCTTTGACAGCAGCTTGGCATGCTTGCCCTGCTCCACAATATCTCCGTCCTTCATCACCAGGATCCAATCCGCTTCGCGGATGGTTGATAGACGATGGGCGATGATAAAGCTGGTGCGGTCTTTCATCAAGGTTTCCATAGCCTTTTGGATGAGTACCTCGGTGTGAGTATCCACTGAACTGGTAGCTTCATCCAGAATGAGAATTGTCGGGTCAACCAGGAAGGCGCGGGCGATGGTCATCAATTGCATTTGGCCTTGCGATATGTTGGAAGTCTCTTCATTGAGCACCAGATTGTAACCTTCAGGCAGGGTGCGGACAAAATGATCCACGCGGGCGGCCTTGGCAGCCGCAATTACTTCTTCATCCGTGGCATTCATGCGACCATAGCGGATGTTTTCCATGATAGTGCCGTTATAAAGCCAGGTATCCTGTAAAACCATTCCGAACATGCAGCGCAGGTCGTTGCGTTTAAAATCCTTGATATTATGCCCGTCTACCAGGATGGCACCGCTGTTGACATCGTAGAATCGCATCAGCAATTTAACCATGGTCGTTTTTCCAGCTCCGGTCGGTCCGACGATGGCGATCTTCTGGCCAGGTTCGGCATAGAAGGTAAAGTCGTTGATGATGATCTTCTCCGGGCTGTAACCGAAGTGGACGTTTTTGAAATCCACTCGACCTTCAAAATTAGCCATCTGGATGGAATTCTCAGTGTCAGGTGTCTCCTCAGGTTCAGCCAGGAATTCGAACACACGCTCCGCCGCCGCGATCGTCCCCTGCAGGATATTGGATATTTGGGCGATCTGCGTGATGGGCTGGGTGAAAGAACGCATGTATTGGATAAACGCCTGGATATCTCCGATCGGCATGCTGCCCTTTGCAACCAGGTAACCACCCAGGACACAGATGGCAACATAACCCAGGTTCCCTACGAAATTCATAATTGGGAACAGTAAGCCTGTGAAGAATTGCGACTTCCAGGCTGAATCGTAGAGGGTAGTGTTGATTTGGTCAAAATACTCGACGCTCTTGGCCTCCCCGTTGAACGCCTTCACGACCACATGTCCACCGTACATTTCTTCGACATGACCGTTGATATGGCCCAGGTAATCCTGCTGGCGTTTGAAGAAAACCTGCGATTTGCTCATGATCAAACCAATAATACCAAACGACAACGGCAGGGTGGCCAAAGCCACCAGGGACATTTGCCAGCTAATGGTGAACATCATCACTGTGATACCAATGAGCGTTGTCACAGAAGTGATGATCGAAGTCAAGCTCTGGCTCAAGGTCCCACTGACCATTTCCACGTCATTGGTGATACGCGAGAGAATTTCACCGTGACTTGTGCCGTCAAAGTATTTAAGCGGCATACGGTTGATCTTTTCAGCAATGTCCTTGCGGAAGCGGTAGGTGATTTTCATCGCCACGCCGGTCATGATCCAACCTTGAGCGTAGCTCAGCATTGCAGAGATCACGTACAGAAACAGAACCTGCAGGAGGATGTTGCCGATGGCAGAAAAGTCGACGGTACCTGTGCCAGCCAGCTGAGCCATCACACCTTCGAACAGTGTGGTGGTGGCAGTTCCGAGGATCTTGGGACCGAAGATCGTTGCGGCCGTTGAGGCAATCGCCAGTAGCCAGACAAACAGGATCAATAGCTTGTACCGCCCAAGATATTGGACCAGCTTATTCAGGGTGCCTTTAAAATCACGCGGTTTTTCGGCTTTACCTAACATTGCCATCGGGCCACCGCGACCCATTGGACCACCCATCGGACCACGACCTGTGGGGGAACGATCACCTGTTGGAGTAGAACTGGCTGTTGGGTTATTGCTATGTGCGTTCATGCCAATTCCTCCTTGCTCAACTGAGATAAGGCAATGCCTCGGTATATTTCCGAATCCTTCATAAGTTCCTCATGGGTACCCTTGCCAACAATCTTGCCCTCATCCAGCACGACGATCTGTTCAGCATTCTTGATGGTGGCAATGCGCTGCGTCACGATAATCATGGTGCTTGCGCCGGTTTGCTCTTTAAGTGCTTTCCGTAATATTGAATCGGTCTTAAAATCCAGGGCAGAAAAACTGTCGTCAAAAATATAGATGGGCGCTTTCTTTACCAGTGCACGTGCAATGGCGAGTCGCTGCTTCTGACCACCAGACCAGTTCATTCCCCCCTGTGCAACTTCAGATTGCATGCCTTCCGGTTTAGAATTGATGAACTCGGTCGCTTGAGCAATGTCTGCAGCCACCATTAATTCTTCACCGCTGGCATTCTCATCCCCATATAGCAGGTTGCTTTCAATGGTACCGGAAAATAGCGTACCTTTCTGTGGGATGTAACCGATCTGATCGCGCAATTCATGTTGCGTGACCTCGCGGATATCAGTCCCATCCACGTAGATAGCACCTTCCGTGACTTCGTAGAAACGCGGGATCAGGTTGACAATCGTGGATTTGCCCGAACCGGTGGTGCCAATCAAGGCAGTGGTCTGGCTGGGTTGGGCAGTAAAGTTGATATGATGCAATACATCCTCCTCTGCGCCAGGATAGCGGAAGGAAACATTCCGAAATTCGATCGTTCTCTTGAACGACGCTCCGAAGTGCCGAGGTTCCAGCGGATCTTTAATGACTGGATCGGTCTCCAGCACGTCAGCAATACGGTCACCCGATACAGCTGCTCTTGGCAGCATGATGAACATCATTGCCAGCATGAGGAAGGCAAATAGGATCTGCATGGCGTATTGCATAAAGGCCATCATGTCGCCCACTTGGATATTCGCCTCAGCCACTTGATGGGCACCGACCCAAAGGATCATCATCGTCACGATGTTCATGACCAACATCATCAACGGCATCATGATCACCATGACCCGGTTGATGAACAGGTAATTCCGAGTTACGTCCTTATTTGCCTTATCAAAACGGGTCTCCTCGAAGGGCTGCATGTTGAAAGCCCGGATAACCATCATGCCAGACAGGTTTTCACGCATCACCAGGTTGAGCTGGTCGAGCAGGCTTTGAATGATCTTGAATTTGGGCAGGGCAATCGTGAATACAGAAAGGATCAAGCCAAGAATCACGATAACCGCCAGTGCAATAATCCACCACATGCTGGCACTGGTTTGGGTAGCTCGGATAATGCCACCGATCGCAATGATGGGTGCATAGAAAACCATCCGCATGATCATGATGACAACCATCTGGACCTGGGTAACGTCATTCGTAGATCGGGTGATCAGAGAGGCGGTGGAGAACTTATCAAACTCGGTGGCGGAAAAACTTTCAACTTGTTGGAACACGTTCCGGCGCAGATCACGCGCCAGTCCGGCACCGGTTCGCGCCGATAAATAACCCACAATGATCATACAGGTTCCAGAGATCAAAGTGATGACCAGCATAATTAAACCGATCTGAATAATATAGCTATTCGACAGTTTCATGGTATCCATACCGAGGGCGGTATACTCTGAGCGTATCAGCCTGGCTGCTGCCTGGACAATCATGCTGTCACTCATGCTGGCAAACTTCGAAGTATACGGGCTCATCAGCTGAGAAAGCTTCTCATACGGAACCTGCCGAAGCACGGAATAGATATCCGTCCCTGCTGGTAGCTTTGACCTGTCAAAGCCCATACTGGTTGCCATAGCAGTTGCCTTGGCGGGGTCTGCCAGTGCCTGCTCAATGCCAGAGACAATTAATATTGCCTCACCCATCACCGGATTCAGCCAGGTTATCTCTGCGCTATCGACCTGATTCAAGACGTAGACAGGTTCCTGAGCAAGGGTGGGATAGAGTTCGACATAAGTAGCATAATCAGGAGAATTCTTATCGACAAGTGTATAGTCGGAGATCACCCTGGTTTTGTCATCCGGGCTCATGAAAATGGTGAGTTTATCCATTGAACTCTGGCGAATGGCGACTGGCACAGCATTTTCAACTCCTCCCTGCTGGATACCGACATTAACGATATCCGCCATATAGCTGGGTAAAGCCAGGTCGGCAAACGCCTGTACGAACAGCAATGCTATGGTTAGAAGGATCAAAAGACGATATGGTTTTAAGTATTTGAGTATTCGCAACATTATATATTTTTCCTATAAACGCATTTTATAAATTTCTTTCGAAGATGCTTTCATCAATATAACGAATTACCTGAAGACATTATTGAAATGGATTTCGCGGCTTTAATTACCGTTTCGATGATCTACGGATGGAAATATGTCTCCAGATATATTTCGCTTAATTTGGCTTCGTCCCAAGTTTGTGGGCTTTATCGATTAATATCTCCAGGCCCCGTTTTACTTGATCCTGCTCTTCGGTATTTAATGATTGGGCTAAATCTTCCATCCATTTATGAAAGGCCATACTGCTTTCCAACATTATTTGACGACCCTTCTCCGTTAAAACGATTTGCTTCGCTCGCCGATCGTCAGGATCCTCCGAACGAGTGATCAGTTTTAATTGCACCAGGCGCTCCAACATCTGGCTGGCTGCTGAATTGGTCACACCGAGGTCATTCCCGATATCAGACACCGCACAAGCACCCTTGTGAAATAAACGAAGAATTGCACCAAACTGCGCCATGGTCAGCCCATTATCCCTGGCATAGATAAAAAAGTTATCCATCAGGCTTCGCCTGAACACACCAAACCATTCATGCATTGTTAATATTAACGGATCTGTTGTCTGCATTGATTAACCTTTCTAATTAGTTAAGAAGGCTTGATTATATCGATGACTTTAGAATATGTAAAGGAGTATCGGCTTTGATTGGATGAGTATAGTATTAGAAATCACAGCATCATTACGCAAATGTCCATCCGATCATGGAACCTTTCAATACTTTTAGGTAAAATAAGGCATGCTTCACCTGCATAAATCGCACTTTATCTCACATTTATCCCACTTTATCCCACACGAACAAGGTGTATTATGGATGACCCAATCGAAGTTCTAATTACACTCACGTTCACCGACGAGCTGGTAAAACAGATTTCCAGCGTCTCGCCTCGCTTGTCGGTGCAGAAGATCGTTGCCCGCAAAGTAGATGACATCAACGACGAGGTTTGGAAGCGGGTTGAAATTTTATATACCAATCGCGTTCTGCCAAAACCCGAGCAAGCCCCACACTTGCGCTGGATCCAATTCCATTGGTCTGGCATAGACCACGCTTTGGAGGAGCCAATTCTCCAAAAGGAGGGAATGAACACAACCAGCATGAGCGGCGCATCCGCACCACAGATGGCGGAGCATGCAGTGATGATGATGCTGGCATTGGGTCACCATATTCCTGAGGCCTTTAGCTACCAGAAGAGAGCAGAATGGCCATCGGGGAGATGGGAGCTTTTCAGCCCACATGAGCTGCGTGGCAGCGTTGTTGGGATCGTTGGCTACGGTAGTATTGGCCGGCAGATCGCCCGTATACTGCAAGTCTTCGGGGCGACTGTCCTGGCGACCAAGCGCGATGTCATGCATCCCGAAGATACAGGCTATATGGTAGAAGGATTGGGTGACCCCGGGGGTGATCTGGTAAATAGATTGTACCCACCCCAAGCAATCTGCTCTATGCTGAAAGAATGCGATGTTGTGGTGGTTACATTACCTCTGACGAGTTCCACGCGCAGCTTTCTCGGAGCAACAGAGCTGTCGGCATTAAAGCCAGGCGCTTATCTGGTGGATATCTCCCGTGGGGGTGTGGTTGACCACAATGCATTGATCCCCCTGTTGCGTGAGCACAAGATCGCGGGTGCTGCCATCGATGTGTACCCGGTGGAACCCCTACCAGCTGACAGTCCACTGTGGAAGCTTCCAAACGTAATCCTCACCCCGCACATCGCTGGCTTCTCGCAGCATTATGATGAACGCGCAGTAGAGCTCTTCGTCCAAAACCTTCGGCGCTATTTAGAAGAGCTTCCACTCTATAACCGGCTGGACCTGACCTTAGGATATTAACCTGATATCGCTAGCGGTCAAAACGAAAAGCCCGGGAAAAGACCCGGGCTTTTCATGATCTAAGCTACATCAGCAATGGATGGCTATGGTGCTGTAAGTCTCCAGCACCGTGGCACGGTATTCATTAAAGCCTACTTTATTGTGGTAACCGGGTACCAAGCTCCAGCTTTACGTCCTGGTATTCACCATTCCGCAAAATGGTAAGGGTGACTTCTTGCCCGGGGGAAGTCTGGAGAGACAGATAGACCAGCATATCATCAAAAGTCTTCACTGGCTGACCATCGATAGCAGTAATGACATCCCCACCTATCTCAACGGTACGACCATCCTGAGTCACAGTTTCGGAAGTGCCAATTAATCCCGCAGCTTGGGCAGGTCCTCCCTCTGTCAATGTTGATACATAAGCACCCTGCTCCACGGGCAGGTTCATCGCTCTGACCAGTGCAGGATAGATCGTATAACCGGAAACTCCCAACCACGGCCAATCATATTGACCAGTGTCTATCAAAGCGGGAACCACACGTTGAATAATGCTGACCGGGATGGCAAAGCCCACACCCAGGTTGCTATCACTGGTACCGCTGGTTTCGATTTGGGCATTTACACCGATAACCTCGCCGTTCAGATTAAGTAAAGGACCACCTGAGTTACCCGGGTTGATGGCAGCGTCGGTCTGGATAGCCTGGGGAATGGAGAACACCGTCAGGGCAGGTATGGTCCGTCCTAAAGCACTGATGATGCCGCGGGTAAGCGTACCTTCATACCCAAAAGGATTCCCAATCGCCACGACCGTCTGGCCTACTGCCAGCTCATCCATTGTTCCCAACGGGATCGCCGATGTACCTGCCGGAAGCGCTACTTGAATAACTGCCAGATCGCTGTTCAAGTCTTCGCCCACAATCGTAGCCTCCCGGATCAAGCCATCCGAGAAGGTGACTTCCACCGCATCGCTACCATGTACCACATGTGCGTTGGTGATGATATGACCCTGGTCATCATACACAAAACCTGAAGCCTGAGCATATGCGGCGAGCTCACCATTCTGGGTGAGGTAGACATTGATATTGACCACGGAAGGGTTGAGCTGTGAATACAGATCCACCAAAACCTGGTCCTCATTGGTGACGACTTCAATATCTGAGGTACTGGCAGTAGGAGAAATCTGGTTCACTTCAACGACAGGGGTCGGTTGGCTGCCGGTGGCAATTGGGGCAGATATACCACAAGCCAGGCTGACCAGGGAAAAGAATAGGACAATCGACAGGACTATCCGTGCGTTCGGACTAAGTTTGAGCATGCCTAGAACCCTTTCATTAGGGAAGATAATAACAATCGCTTCTGTAGTATAACGGCTTTTGAGGCCTGGAATTCTGAAGATTGGATAAGAAATGGCAGAGGCATTTATCTAGCGTGACCAGCGTTCCATGATAGAATGGCATGCCAATTAAGAAAACCATACTTGTATCACGTCACCCAGCGGAAAACATGCCCTCCAAGCGACCCATCCTGCCATATCTTGCCTTGTTTTTAGGGATCATCTGCCTGAGCTTTTCAGCCATGTTTGGGAAGTGGGCGAATGCGCCTGGACCGGTAATCGGGTTTTATCGCATTGGGCTGGCTACCGTCATCCTGCTGCCGGTCTTCCTGTATCGTAAACATAAACATGGCGTGAAGTTCCCCAAGGCTGTATTACTTCTCCCCGTCCTGGGTGGTATTTTCACGGCTCTGGACCACGGGACTTGGAATTCGTCCTTGCGCTACACTTCAGCAGCCAATGCCACCTTACTGGGTAACACTGCACCTTTATGGGTCGCGCTAATTTCGTGGCTGGTCTTCCGCCAAAAGCTGCGAGGCTTATTCTGGGTGGGGCTGGTTTTTGCCCTGGGTGGAGCAATGATCGTGCTGGGCAGCGACTTCTTACTGCACCCAACAATTGGTTTAGGCGACCTGCTGGCAATGGCTGCAGGTGTATTTTATGCAGGTTATTTTTTGGTCACTGAACGTGGCCGGCAGAAGCTGGATACGCTCTCGTACGTCTGGTTGGTGGATCTAATTGCCGCCATCACATTATTATTCATTACCCTGGGCATGAAGATGCCTCTGGGTGGTTACCCGACCCAATCCTGGTTGGCGTTTTTAGGTGCGGCTATGGTATCGCAGGTAGGTGGGTACCTGTCAATCGGGTATGCCCTCGGACATCTACCCGCCTCAGTGGTTTCACCCACACTTATCGGACAGCCGGTGGTAACAGCATTGCTGGCGATCCCCTTACTGGGAGAAGGACTGCGTACCGAACAGTGGCTGGGAGGGCTGGTGGTGCTCATCGGCATCTACCTGGTGCATCGCAGCCGTGAAGGTAGCACACCTGAAGAATTGGCGGGGATGGGGAATTGAATTCATAAAAAAATGGCAGTTTGTAGCCTCCCGGCTTCAGATTTTTAAGGCAAAAAATGTTAGTAAAATCCCAGCTGCTCGTCCTTCAAGCAGATACAAGGCACCTCATTGGATTTATCACCTTCGCGATTATAATCGTCACGGGTATGTGGTTTTGATTCATATTAGCCAATTATGTACAGGAATTCTTTTTTTTATGCTACGGGAACCGTAATGCAGGAGGCGCATGATCATCCGAAGCGAAGAACCAAAAGATTACGCTGGGGTTTATGCGGTTAATTTATGTGCATTTGAAACAACCGCGGAAGCAAACCTGGTGGAAGCATTAAGAAAAGAAGCAACTCCAATTGTCTCTCTCGTCGCGGATGATAACGGAACAGTCGTGGGGCATATCATGTTCTCACCAGCTTCACTATCCGGTCACGTGGATCTCAAGATTATGGGTTTGGGTCCTCTGGCAGTGAGTCCGGCCCATCAAAATAAAGGGATAGGGTCCGCACTGGTGAGGGCTGGGCTGGAAAGGTGTGAAGAGCTCGGGGTTGGTGCAGCTATCGTCCTGGGGCATCCAGGGTACTACCCGCGCTTCGGGTTCTTGCCATCGATAGAGTACGGTATTCGCAGCGAATACGAAGTTCCCCAGGAAGCGTTCATGGTTTTAGAATTAAAACCTGGTTACCTCAAGGAGATATCAGGAACAATCCAATATCACCCTGCATTTAATAACGTATAGGTTTATTCTCAACGGTTTTCATAGGAGACTCCATGACCGGAGCAAGCAGCGGTCCAATAATCATCATCAGCCTCGCATTAATCTTTTATTCCATTGGCGTTTGGAGCGAGCGTATACAAGGTAAATTAAAACCCTGGCATCTTGTTTTCTTTTGGTTAGGCCTGGTGTGTGACACTTGGGGAACGGGCTTGATGATTGAGCTGGCGGGGGGATTGACGACTGATATCCATGGCGTAACCGGGGTAATCGCCATCCTGCTCATGCTGATCCATGCATTTTGGGCTACTGCGGTGATCATCAAAAAAGATGAAAAGACCATGATTAACTTTCACAAATTCAGCCTGTTTGTATGGATCATCTGGTTGGTACCGTACTTCAGCCCGATGTTTATAAATTTGCCTAAATTTGAATAGAAAATATTGAAATTCGATCCGCAGTTCCACCATCGGCATTCCATCCGACTAAAAGATTATGATTATTCTCAACCAGGGGCATATTTCATCACTTTGGTGACACAAAAGCGCGCGAACCTATTTGGGGAGATCACTGCAGGAGTAATGCGGATTAATCACATAGGCGATATCACCCAGAATGTTTGGCGACGCCTGTCTAATTTTTTTCCGATTCGACATGATGAATGGGTGATCATGCCCAATCACCTGCACGGGATTATCTGGATTCTAGAATCCGGTACGGGCGAAGCATCCACTTTGCCCGGTTATAAAGAATCAATATATTTAACGGTGGATGCTTCGCCCCAACATGAGCCGATTGGAACACAGGTAGGCTCATTGGGTGCAATTATTCAGAATTTTAAATCCATCAGCACAAGAAAAATAAACCAGTGGATAAAGAATTCTCATGCAGGCGAATCATCTGCCCCTTTAAGCGATAAAGCATTAAAATCTCGAATGGCAGGTGCATCGCTGCAACGAGTCTGGCAACGAAATTATTACGAACACATCATCCGCAATCAGCTAGAATTGGATCGAATCCGTAAATATATCGCTGATAACACCTATCGATGGGAAGAAGATCAGGAAAATCGGGAGTAAGCGCAACCCATTCATGCTGCCAGACTATGATCATCCGAAATATCTTTGCAAATACTTCGGACCTGATGGGCAGAAGGAAGCCTGGTATCCCCTGAGAGTATAATTTATGCCAGGACTGAATAAATCCAAACATCCAAAATAGATGCGTCAGGCAGACAATTTTGGTGGTTTTTGCAAGAGCAAGAGGTTATCCTGGAAATCGGAGTTGGAACAAAGTCATTATTCAACCTGGGTTTCTCCCATACGAGTATGTTTTTGAACATCCTGGGGACCGTGCCTCGAGGGGCTGCATAATCCTGGTTCATGGGAGCGCACCGTTTAACCTGGATGGAAGGATTCCCGTTGATATTGACTCTCCCTATACCAGGACAGCTTTCTTTCGAGACTTGTCCAGAGGCTTACTGGCAGCGGGATGGAGTACCCTTCGATACTCCAAACCAGGGGTGCATATGGATCGAGTGGAAGCCAGTGAATATGCGAAAAGCGATTTTGGCATTTTGGGAATACAGCTGGTAACTCTTTGGTCAATTCTGCCTTCTGAACGTCCACGTATAGTATTTGCATGGAGCGAAGGCTCACTCCATGTGCGCGCTTTACCCCTGCAAGAAATCGACGCTGTGGTGCTGCTGGGTGGAATCGCTACAAATATAGCCGATGTCATCCAGTCTCAGGGTGGACCATCCCTCGATCTGTTACAGGCAGAGTTGGCAGGAAAAGGTCGTCGTGAAATGCTGGGGATTGACCGGCCCGTGGGGAGAATGGCCGACGAGCTCGCTTTCGAAGATAATTGGAGGGTTTTTTCAGAGCCCCAGGGCCCGCCACTTCTAATCTTACACGGCGACCAGGATCGGGAAGTTCCAGTGACCCAGGCGAAAGTGTGGGAAGATCGTTTGCCCGACCACCGTATCCAGGTGGTCATAGGGCGAGGGTACGATCACCGGTTTATGCCACAAGATGAATATGTTCCCATGCTGGTAGTGCAAGAAATTACATCGTGGCTGGATGGGTTGTTTCCCATGTCCATCAAAAACTAGGCTGTATCCAGCTTCAGCTAGAGGCCGCCCCAACCAGCCTTGAAGCTGCTTCGCTATGCTTCACAAGTCAGATAACGCTGACGGTTTCACTCCCAACCTTGTTGCCATTCTTCATACAGAAAATATGGCAACGGGTAGAAAATAGATGAATGAGACCCTCCTGAAATAATGAAATTCGATCCGCAGTTCCATCCCCACTGTGCCGTCCAGCTGAAGGATTGCAAACCTCACATTGGGGATGGATTCCGACACCCTGGTAACATCTCACCTCGAGATGCATCTAAATCACCAGGTGGGTGCATCACCAAGCCAAAGGTGAAACATCCACCCTCTTGCCGCGATGAAGCAATTTACAACACAATGTTGGGTTTTTCGAATAGGTCGAGGTATGATTGTACGACCAAAGGAGATGGGAAAATGGAATATCGCGAATTAGGACGCACAGGCTGGAAGGTATCCGGTATCAGCCTTGGCACCTGGGCAATGGGCAGTTCGTGGGGAGCGGTAGACAGGAACGAAGCATTAGCCGCCCTCAACCGCGCATTAGACCTGGGGGTCAACTTTTTCGACACTGCAGACGTGTATGGTAGCGAGCCGTTGTTGGGCAAATTACGACGGCAACGCAGTGAGCCATTTTATATCGCCACCAAGTTAGGCAGGCAACTTGGCTCCGGTGCCGAAGGCTATACCCGTAAAAATATGACCCTGTTCACCGAGGGCAGCCTGCGTAATCTCGGAACGGAAACGATTGACTTAATGCAGCTACACTGTCCACCGATTGAGGTCTATAACCCCGAAACGTTTGCTGCCTTGGACGACCTGGTGAAACAGGGAAAGATTCGTCATTATGGTGTTAGCGTGGAAAAGATCGTGGAAGCCAGGAAGGCAATCGAATTTCCCGGAGTACAGTCTGTACAAATCATTTTTAATATCTTCCGCCAGCGACCAGCTGAGGATTTCTTCCCCGAAGCAAAACGCCGTCGTGTGGGAATTCTCGCCCGTGTACCATTAGCCTCGGGCTTGCTTACCGGGAAAATGAAGCCTGACACCGCTTTCGAGAGGGACGACCATCGCACGTACAACCGGCAGGGGAGGGCATTCGACCGGGGTGAGACGTTCTCAGGCGTAGATTTTGAGACCGGCCTTAAGGCCGTGGAAGAATTACGACCGCTGGTTCCACCAACGGCGACGATGGCTCAGATGGCATTACGCTGGATCCTCATGTTCGATGCGGTTACCTGCGCTATCCCAGGAGCCAAGCGTCCATCGCAAGCCGAGGATAATCTTCGTGCTGCCGAGCTACCTGCGCTTTCAGCCGCCACGATGGAGAAAATTCGAGCTATCTACGACCGCCACATGCGTGCATCCGTTCATCAACAGTGGTAGACCGACCTGTAGCTCAACCCTCGGTGTTGATGTGCTTCTCTTATCCAGGTTCTGGGATAGCGAAGGCATTGCTATCCTAAAGGGTGATCACCGATCGCCCCTACCATTAAAAAAACCCGCATTGCGGGTATAAAATAAACGGATAATCGCATAATCAAAATTTGACTGAATTTAACGAACCTTTCTAGATCAGGCTTCGGAATCGGCTATTTCGATCTGAGGGAAGAATTGCTTGACAGTGCCTTCCACCCAACCGTGCAAGGTATTGGGAGAAAGTGGGCAGCCCAGGCACGCACCTCCCAGGCGAACTTTGAGCACTTTGCCATCGAATGAAATGAATTCCACTGAACCACCATGAAATTGCTCAATGTAATCGCTCAGGCCTTGTATGAGCACACGCACCTGTTCTTCAATGGGAGCATTCGTATTAATGGGGGTAACCATGGGTCATCCTCCGTTCTTATCTACCTTTTCATTAGATGTGTTAAGGCCAAGCTCTAACAAAGACAGGACCAGGTCGTGTGTGGAATGCAATCGTTCCGCAATGACTGTCGCTAGCCGGTCGAGAAAGACTTTACCGGTATCGGGGTGCTGGAGGCATAAACGTCGCAAATCATCATCCACGCACACGCAGAAGCTGGGTGTAGCTGGTGCATACTGCGCTGGAGGTGTACCGTCGGCTACCGAGAGCAGCACTCCAACCAACAATACTTCCAGGCTGTACGCGGGCAACCACGATGATAGGTCCATCATCCGGTTTAAAGTTTACCACTACTTCGCCACTCACAACTGCGAAAAGATTTTCTGCAGGTTCGCCCTGTTCGAATAAAATCGTATCGGCATTGAATTCACACGGAATAAACAGGGGATGGAGCAGCTTAAGCTGGTCGGGTAAGAGATCCCGGAACAGGAACAGGTTGGGAAATGCATCAATGTCCATGAGCGATGGTTCCATCATAAAAATTTAATACCATAGGGGCAAAATACCAAGTGGTTAATATCCTCATATGGGAGACAAAAATCACCATGTTCGTGTTACAGGGAAGGTAAGGCTGACTGGGATCGATGGCTGTAAATCAGGCAGTTTACACAGGCAGTCATTGTGTATGGCACTATAGTATTATACACTCGTCAGGATGGGGGATTGAATTAGATGAAGGGTATTAAGCGCTGATAATCGTAACCTATTCAGAGTAAATGGGATGGATCCTGCAATAGGGCTGGTGGTGGTGTAATGCAAACATCCTGCAGTAATTTGAACCTGGACTATAATACCAATGTAAACCCAACCTGGAGAAGATGATGAGAATTTCCTTTGACGGCGCAGCACAAACTGTGACAGGTTCGCAGCACTTGCTGAATATCAATGGGCATAACTTGCTTCTGGATTGCGGATTTTTCCAAGGAAAACGCCAGGAGAGTCAAACACGCAACCGCAACTTCCCATTTGATCCGAGCCAGGTGGATGCAGTCATCCTTTCGCATGCCCATATCGATCACAGTGGCAACTTACCTAACCTGATTAAACAGGGTTATAACGGACCCATCTTTGCCACACCCGCCACAGCACACCTGGCGAACATCATGCTGATTGATTCTGGACACATCCAGGAAGATGATGCAACATTTGTCTCCAGGCGCAACCTCAGGAAGGGCGAGGCCCCTGTCGTGCCAATCTACACGCAAGAGCAAGCGGCACTGGTGGCACAATACTTCCGAGCAGTGAATTACGACCAACCATTTGAGCCCGTGCCCGGGGTCAATGCAAGGCTGCTGGATGCAGGTCATATCCTTGGCTCAGCGGCAGTAGTTCTGGATGTTGAAGAGAATGGACGTAAAATCCGGGTTTGGTTCAGTGGGGATATTGGAAGGCGCAAGCTTCCTTTAATCCGTGACCCCATCCTGCCGGATCGAGCAGATACCATGATTATGGAGTGTACCTATGGAGATAAACCCCACCGCGACCCAGAGCCAGCCTACGAGGAATTCCGGCAGGTAGTTGGGAGTACGCTCGAACGAAAGGGGAAGGTGATCATCCCGGCTTTTGCCGTGGGTCGGACGCAGGAAATCGTGTACGTATTGCACCAGATGATTGAGAGCAAGCAGCTCCCCAGCGTGCCAGTGTATGTGGATAGCCCACTGGCGGTTAACGTAACGGATATTTTCAAGTTGCACCCTGAATGCTTTGATAAGGAAACACAAGCCTTCATCAAAGCTGATAAGCATCACACAGCGTTAGGTTTCGACCGGTTGACCTACACGCGTTCCGTGGAGGAATCGAAGGCGCTCAACGACCGCAAGGACCCGATGATCATCATCGCTGCCTCAGGAATGGCAGAAACTGGTCGCATTTTGCATCACTTGCGTAATAATATTGGTAACCCCAAAAATACGATCTTGATCGTATCCTGGCAGGCACCTTACACATTGGGTAGGAGGCTGGCGGACAGGGAGAAGCTGGTGAGGATTTTCGGTGAAGAATATGAGGTGAAGGCTGAGGTGGTGACGATTGGCGGGTTATCAGCCCATGCCGGTCAAAGCTTTTTAGTCGAATATGCTCTCCAGGTGAAAGACAGTGCAAAGCAAGTTTTCTTGGTCCATGGTGAGCCGACGCCAGCGGCAATGCTTTCTGAAAAACTGGTGCAGTCTGGAATGGAGAAGCCTATCTACCCGGTGATTGGGGAGAGCGTGGAGATATAAAGGGGAGTTGACACTCCTATTCCCCGGTGGAAGGATTTTCAAAAGGACTGTTCACACAAGTGACTCATCCAGCAATAAGGAGCGAAAATGTCGAAGAAAGACAAGGAAAAGAACAATAAGAAAAAACAAGGGCTGGATCCAGCTGCCTTGTCCAAGGATTCTGATAAGGTAAAAATTTGAACCGGTTTCGGAAATGACTGAACTCGTCGGAATCTGGCATGATCGAAAAGGCTACTATGGTGGATAAAAAGATATATTCCAAGGAGCTTAGCCGTCTCCAGATTGAGCTGGTAAAGCTGCAGGAATGGATCCGCACTAGAGGTTTGAAGGTTGTGATCATTTTTGAGGGCCGGGATGCAGCTGGTAAGGGGGGCGTGATTAAACGCATTACCGAAAGTCTGAATCCGCGCGTTTGCCGGGTGGTCGCGCTCCCTGCACCCACCGAACGTGAGAAAACGCAATGGTACTTTCAACGTTATGTGCCGCACTTGCCTGCGGGGGGTGAGATGGTCCTGTTTGACCGCAGCTGGTATAACCGGGCGGGTGTTGAACGGGTGATGGGGTTTTGTACAGAAAGTGAGCATGCTGAATTTCTTCGCTCAGTACCTGAGTTTGAGCGCATGCTGGTTCGATCCGGCATCATCCTGATCAAGTACTGGTTCTCAGTCAGCAATAAGGAGCAGGAGCAACGTTTTCAAGCCCGCATTGCTGACCCAACCAAGCGTTGGAAGCTTAGCCCGATGGATTTGCAATCCCGCGCACGCTGGGTGGAATATTCAAAAGCAAAAGACGAGATGTTTGCCTACACCGATATTAAACAGGCACCCTGGTATGTAGTCAACGCGGATGACAAGCAGTGTGCACGCTTGAATTGCATTCACCACTTGCTTGGCATGATCCCGTATGAAGATTTAACCCCTGATCCGATCAGCCTGACTCCTCGCCAATCAGAGAAGGGTTATATCCGCCCTCCCATGACGGATCAGACGTTCGTGCCGGAAGTGTATAAGTCAATTTGCCCAGGGGAGGACGACTAGGGGACGACATGAGTGGTCCGCTCTCCCATTATGGCAGTGAGGGACGAGTAACAAGGAGGTAGGATGTCACGCTTGATAATGGCTGCTGAGCGTATTAAACGAGCACGAGCCTTGATACAGGAAGCTCGTGATTACCCGGTACCGCTTAGAGGTGGAAAGTATGATTTATCCTATATGGCTCAAGTGAAGGGGCTGCTGCGACAAGCCAGAGACCTGATCAAGTTTATCCCGAGCACGCCCAGCGCTACGCCCGAAATGAAGGAAGAAGTCAGGAAGATCTTAGCGGAGGTAGAACAGGCTGGTCATGAAATATTCAGGGGTTAGGGTGAAAACATATTTCTCGCCATGACGGTTTGGTATAATGTAAGCCGTCACTAAGACAGGAGAGGTGCCAGAGTGGTTGAATGGGACGGTCTCGAAAACCGTTGTGGAGCTCGTCTCCACCGTGGGTTCGAATCCCACCCTCTCCGCA
>CAVZEP010000031.1:0-19007 GCA_963774275.1 uncultured Chloroflexia bacterium
ATACCTCTATGGTGCCAGTGGTGTGCCAACCAGTGGGTATCCGGGAATTTCAACTGTTTATCTAATCGTATTCTTATCCTCTCATTCACCACTGACGATATAATAGAATTTACATCTACTATATCCAATACAAGATCTATGGATCAAGACTATTACGATTCGAGAAGACGAGGGAAATATGGCAAAACAACCTGATTTTGATTTGCATGCAGCACATAAATATTTCGCAGCAGAATGCTTCAACCGGGCATGGGATTTCATCGACAAAACCGATCGCAACAGCCAGGAAGCAGACAGGATGCTCCAGTTAAGCCTGGCGTCTCTCTGGCACTGGACACAAAGGGAAGATTGCACTCCAACGACTCTATCCATAGGTTATTGGCAGGTATCCAGGGTGTTCTCCTTGCTTAGACAGGCAGAGAATGCCAGGCATTATGGAGAGTTATGCCTGAAAGAGGCTCAAAAGGAGGGAGTACTCCCATTTTACACAGGATATGCCTATGAAGCGCTGGCAAGAGCGGAACTCGTGGCGGGTAAGCAGAGTGAAATGAATGCATTCCTCACCCAGTCAAACCAGGTGGCATCCACGTTGACTGACCCGGAAGAGAAGGACCAGATGTTGAAAGACTTGGATACGATCCGCTGATAGCGGGTATTACTCAGACCCCCACCCTGCCTAAATAGTGATACGCTCGGGCTACGCCCACGCATATCCCTATTTTTCTAAATTATTCCAAGCTATATCTTATGTGTAATTACTCACCCATCCCCTCTTTTTCTCCCCTTCCCTAATAGGGAAGGGGAGATAGTGCTCGAAAAAAGGATGTGCGTCGGGTAAAGGCCCCTCCGCACATCCTTTTTTCGATAGTTCTTCATCCAAACGGTATTTAGCTTATTCCATGCGGGGTTCGTGAGTAGTAACTCTGATGTTCGGTTCATTAAGGAAGGTTCAGCCTTTCCACCACCCTTAAGCCGGGTTACAATCGCAGGATGGGTTTCATCCACCTGCGCTCTCATTCCTATTATTCCTTCCTGCGCGGTTTACCTTCCCCCCAGGAACTGGCCCAAACTGCAGCGGGGATGGGTATGCCAGCGTTGGCGCTAACCGACCATCACAGCCTGAGTGGTGCGATTGAGTTCCATGATGCATGTACGCAAGTGGGGATACAGCCCATCTTAGGGCTGGAAGTGGAGGCAGCCCCCTCACAAGGATTGGAAAACATCGCATCTGGCATTCTAACCCTGCTGGCGACGGATATGGCGGGGTGGCGCAGTCTTTGCCGGATCAGCAGCTCCCTGGCAGGAGATGAAACTACCCTCCCCTTTGATAGACTAGCCAGGGAGAACCATGGATTGCTCTGCCTGACCGGTGGGCGTCGGGGAGCCCTGGCAAAATTGGTCGCTTCCAGGCAGCGCAAGCTGGCAGAAGACTGGAGCTCCCACCTGAGGGAGATTTTCACTGACCGGTTATACGTTGAGCTGCAGAATCATGCTCCTGAAGATGATGAGCTTTGTGTGAACCTGACCACACTTGCTCACCGGTTACACCTACCAACCGTTGCCACACACGATATTCACTATCTGGCACCGGACCAGGCTCACCTGCAGGAAGTGCAGACGGCAATCCGGCTGATCTGCCCACTTAAAGAACTGAACCCCACGGTAACCGCGCCTCCCCGGGCATACTTCTGCAGCCCACAAGAGCTGGCTCAGCGTATGCCAAATTTTCCGCAAGCGCTCGAGGCTACCCAAGAAATTGCAAAGCGCTGCCAGCTGGAATTGCCCCTGGGTATACTTCACTTCCCTGAACCTCCCTTGCCAGCAGGCATGACCATCCAAGACATCCTGCGCCAAAAAGCCCTGGCTGGGGCTGGCAAGCTGTATCGTCACATCACGCCTGAGCTGCAAACCCGCCTGGACCATGAGCTGGCGGTAATAGGAGAGTATGGTTATTCGTCCCTGTTCCTGATCGTTGAAGAAATCCTCAACTTCGCCCGGCAGGAGGGAATTCCCTTCTCTTCACGCGGCTCGGCTGCCTCTTCCCTGGTAGCTCATTGCCTGGGAATCACATCGCCGGACCCAATCCGGTTGAACCTGTACTTTGAGCGTTTCCTTAACCCTGCCAGGGCAACTCCCCCTGATATTGACACAGATCTGTGTTCCCGGCGGAGAGATGAGGTGATCCGATTCGTTTACCAGCGATTCGGGGAAGATCGCGTGGCGACCGTATGCACGATTAACCGCTTTCGCAGCCGTTCAGCCTTGCGCGAGGTGGCAAAGGCATACGGTTTGCCAGCTGAGGAAGTGAGCACCCTGGCAGACAGTCTGCCATATCGCTGGTTTGGCCCATCCAGCCGTGGAAGCGGGAAGGAAGAACCATTTGCAGAATTAAGTGAGCGGTATAGGTCGCCGAGTCATCAATCCATGTTTACTGATGCGGCTGCCCTGATTGGGATTCCCCACCATCTCTCCGTCCATCCAGGTGGGGTGGTCATCAGTCCAGGTCCGCTCACCGACCTGGCACCCACCCAGGTGGCTTCCAAGGGGGTAACCATCACTCAATTCGACCTGGAATCGATTGAACGACTGGGGTTGGTTAAAATTGACCTGTTGGGTATCCGTGGACTGACTGTACTTGGAGATGTGGTCGGAATTATCGCTAAGGAAAAAAACGCTGAATATTCTAGTGCGGGAAAATCCATGCTTACCGAGATCCTGGAGAATATCCCCGGAACTGACCCTGCCGTCAGCCAAATGGTCAGCCAGGGACGGACGATCGGCTGCTTTCAGATAGAAAGCCCGGGTATGCGTGCCACACTGAAGGAAGTGAAAGCGAGAAGCATGGACGACATCATGGTCGCCCTCTCGCTTTACCGGCCGGGTCCACTCAGCGGAGGGCTGAAGGATGCGTTCGTGAAACGCCATTTGGGCAAGGAAGCCACTGAACATCTGCATCCTGCCCTGAAACCTTTACTCGCCGATACTTATGGGGTGATCCTGTACCAGGAACAAGTGCTACGCATTGCCCACGAGCTGGCAGGGCTATCCCTGGCGGACGCCGACATGCTGCGGCGGGCAATGTCCCACTTCGACCCTGGCAAACAGATGCAGACACTGAAAGAAAAATTCGTGGCAGGTGCCTGGGAAAGAAATGAAGTGCCAGAGGGAATTGCCAACCGCATCTGGGAGCTGATGGCTGCCTTTGCCGGGTATGGTTTCCCAAAAGCCCACGCATCTTCTTACGCTCAGGTAAGCTGGCGTTCTGCCTGGTGCAAGACCCATTATCCTGCATTTTTTATGGCGGCAGTGCTGGCGAATTGGGGAGGATACTACAGCCAGAGGGTGTACATGAACGAAGCGCGCCGCCTGGGGCTAAAACTTCGCCCACCCCAGATCAATCACGCTGGGCGTGAATTTAGCGTCAAAGTATTGGAGGGGGGACCTGTGTTGTTCATGGGTCTAGACCAGGTGCGTGACCTGACTCAGCGCACACAAAGCGCAATCCTACATAACCGGCCATTTAGCTCACTGGCAGATTTCCTGAGGCGGGTTGATCCACGCCCGGTCGAAGCAGAAAACCTGGTGAGAGTGGGTGCGTTGGAAGATATGGGCACGATCCCGGATTTACTCTATCAGCTGGAACACGGGAGTGGAAAAAGCGGCCAGCTTTCCTTATTTTCAATGGATGGGAGTAGCCATGAAGATTGGAGCCTGGCTCAAAAGGTCGAAGCCCAGGAAGACATTCTGGGTACAGGTGTGATTGCCCACCCCTTGGAGCAGGTGGGAAAGCAAATTGCGGCAGCAGGCGCGCTAACCACCGTGGATGCAGCCTCTCGGCTGGAACAAAATGTACGCGTGGCGGGGATGCGTCAAATCTGGCGGCGCAGCCGCACGACACGGGGGGAAGCTATCTATTTCATGTCGCTTGAAGACCTGGAGGGCATGTTGGATGTGGTGATTACAGCCGAGGTATACCGGAGATCAAAAGCCGCTTTATCTACTGCGGGTCCATACGTGGTTGAGGGGCAGGTAGAGCTGGACCGCCAGCGGGGGGAGCCGTTCATCCGGGCGGAACGAATCTGGGCGCTTAAGTGACCACCTGGCTTAAAAACACACAAGTGGGGTCAGGATGACTCCTGAGGCAGCTAACTCTCCATATAAATTTTCCTGACCAGGTCCAGCTTTTCTAGAGAGATATGTAAAAGATCCCAGGAAAGAGCCAAACCGGCAGCTCCGGATTTCTTCACCGCAATTAAGTCAGAGCTGATTTGTTCCGGCTTTAAACTTGTCACCCCTTCCAGCTCGACCAGCTCCATTCCAGCAAGGGTTGGCACCGAACAGGCTTCAACTCCACGTCTAAGTTCCTTCTCCAACGCCAAGCTGGAGAGACCATCTTTTTCGAGTGCTTCAAGGTGGATGGGCAAGGATTGGCCAGTGGATTGACCCATCAAATCAAGAGCTTGTTCATCATTGAGGGGAGTGGAAGATGTAAGATAATGGAGTAAACCGGACAATTCAAACGGGATGCCAGCGGGACCGTGGGTATGAGCATAGGTCATCAGCTTGATCCAATCGACAAGCCCACTTAGACCACTGAGGTCCTGCCCGACCATATGCGTCAAGCTGGGGGAATAGCAATCCAGACCAATTTCCAAATGTGACTCTCTCAATGGCTGAGAGACTATTGTAAGAAAGTCGCATATACTGCGCTTGCGAAAGGCAAGCCATTGGCTTATAGCTTGCCCTTGACTGGAATTTACGGGACCTGTCTCACCAGAGAGCAAGGATTTTACCAGGGATAAGCGCCCCTTGTATTTCTTTGTTTGAGCCAGGATGTCCTGCCCGATTTGACCAAGATCCAAACCAACTAAAGCCGCTTTGTGTTGACAGTGCTCACAAAAGCAGGCTAATTCGTTGATTGGGTCAGATGATGGCGATGGAAATCGCACCCGATCCAGAAAATAACCTTGGTACTGCCCCTGGTGGACCAGATGGTCTAAATGCTTGACGACCGCCTCTTGCACGGCTGGATGGTTGGGACAGGCAAAGGTAAATTCAGGCAAGCCACGAAATCCCGCCACTTTGTTCCCAGTTAAACCCTGCGTTTGCCAGCCGGAGTGCGGTTGAAGAACCCGGTCGCCAGTAAGAAGAGGCTGCCAACGGAAAAAACGCATTCCCAGGCGATCCGCTTCCTTCCGGCAGGCATCAACGAGAGGTTGAGGTACATGCCAGCCGATCAGCAGGTGAGTGAATGGCAGGCGGTCAGAGGCTAAGCGTAGTCTATCGACCACCAGCTTCATATCCAAGTGCGCCAGTTCGGGAGAATCTTCGAGATACTGTATGGTTAGCAAAGGAGTTTTCATCATTTATCTTGCTGATCTGATTCTAGCTATTGTAAACCATCCAAATAAATACTCCTTCCTTATTTTCACCTTTCCGACCTTATAATATTAAACCCATTTGATCGATTCCAAGAAAGAAATCTGAGAGATTGAGCTCTGCTATTTAATCAACGAAGGACCTTCCACTCGCAGGTATCAGGTTAACTCAAAATCAAACCTTTACTGAAAGCAGACCAAACGATAAATTTAAGTACATTCTTTCATCCCCGGGGGGGACTTTTTTTGCAAGCACCTGAATGATTGGTGAACCTGGGTAAGGTCTAAAATCAGAGGAAGTACCTGGGTGAAAGATCCGTAATCTGGCAGGCATAGATAACCACGACAATGTCCAGCAGGCTTGGCTGCCGGATTTTGTCGTGGTTATTTCGAGATTTTATCTGGTGAACAGATCGCTGATCAATATCTCGATGGTTGATTGTTTTTGGGGGTATTACCATACAACCAAGACCAGCCCGGTCACATTCCACCAGTTTTGGGTCAGCTCCAGAGCAACCAAGCATTTGTGGAGTAGATCAGTTTGCTTGGCCAATGAGATTCATCTCTTATCTTAATAGCGCTCTGGGGAGAGTGTAAACCCTCCCCAGAATCATGCTGATGATTACTGACTATACCCGTCTGAAAGCGTCCTCAAGAAAGCGACGATGTTGTCGATTTGCATCATGGGGAACATAGTCAACGTGGCGCGGTTTTGATCCACTTCTGGAGGAGGGAACATGTCTGCCATGCCACCGCAGCCCATGCCACCCATGCAGCCGTTATCCATCATGGCGCGCCAGTGATAGAAGAAGACGAGATCCTCCAACGACTTAAAATAGCCGTTGTGGCCATATGCCTTCACAAAGTCTTCCGAGGGTCGCAGGTCTACGTTGCGCAGGGTGGGTACTTTAACCTTTCCCAGCTCCGTTTCATATACCTCCGCGGGGTATCCTGCGCTCCTCAGATAGCCGCCCAAGCCGTAATCCACCCAGTCCGCACCATCGGGGTTCCAGGCAGGAGGCATATCATAGAAGGGATTATCCGGGTTCTTCGGGACTCCAATGTTGTCGTAACCGAAGTCGGTGAAGAGCGGATAACCGGCTGGACCCGGCTCAAGGCTATGACAGGAAGAGCAATCAGCACGATCGTTGAATACGGCCAGGCCTTGCAGCTCAGAGTCGCTGAATCCCAAGTTGCGGTAAGCCGTCCAGCGATGGGGATCAGTACCGCCGCCAGGGCAACCCATCCCCCCACCGCCACCACCGCCGCCTGTACCACACTTGATCAAGGTCACATCCTTGCCAGCGGCATTAGCAGCATCCCAGAACAGATCGAATTTCGAGCTGAACGGGTTTACTTCTTCGCTACGCTCGTAAGCGGCTACGGAACGACCGATCATCTCGTATACGCCAGCTACATTCCTGGCGCAGTTGAGCGAGCCCGCACCCCACACTTGCTCGAAGAGACCAGCGTAGTCGGCCTGTTTGACCCTGACGCACAGTACCTGGGCATTGGCAATGGCCTGCTCCAGCGGATTCAGGAAAGGACCCTGGGCTTGCTCGGCGAGTGGATCACCCAGGGTGAGGCCAGTGGCACGTCCATCCCAGAACATGCCGCCAAACCAGCCGTCATTCAATTCATCGAAGTGAAACACGGGGCTATCCCCCGCATAAGCTGAGCTGGGGGGCTTTCGATTTCCGTAGTGATTGGGAAGTGCTCCCTGGTAGACTGCACCAAAAGCATTGACCTGTGCATCCGGGCCGGTGAAGCCCACTTCCGCGGCGTGACAGGCAGCACAAGATTGGGTGCCATTCACTGACAGGTCCTCGTCGAAGAACATTGCCCTGCCAAGCGTTTCGATCCCGGTAAGTTCCGGTTGTGGATCCTGGGCTAAGGCGATCGATTGAAATCCAAATATAAACAAACCTGCTAGCAGAACCAGTGCGATGGTGATAAACGTAAACTTTCTCATGATAAACCATCCTTCGATATTATTTGGTTTGAATTTTTTGGTATTGCTGATGCATTGTAAGCATACATCATTGTGAACCAGATTTTCGATAATTTCGTGTGGTATTTCACAAAGCATTGGTTATTTTTTTCCCTGAGGAGCAGGGTTCGCTCCCCAGGGATTTTCTTTTATCCTTGCTTTAGGCTCGTAGAGGAAAAAGTTGATTTATTTTGTTGATCATTGGCTTCCTTCTCTACTTATTCAGATTCAGGGTATTGGTATGGGGGAGGGATTGCTCCCTCCCACGTTTGAGTGTGGATTGGTTTACTTCCAGCGTCAGTCAGTGACTGATACTGGAAGTATGAACCGGTTTATGGTGCTGGCGGGAGGGGGAACGGTGTTGCGTTCACCCATGCTGAAGTACCAAGGACATTGACGGCGCGAATCCTGAAGTAGTAGGCGAAGCGTGGCATATTCCCGGTAGTGAAAGTGGTAGTGTTGGCATTTGCCGTGTAAGTTGCCAGGCCTGTGGTAAAAGCGGCGTTGGTTGCGCGTTGGATAATGAAGTTGACTTCATTGGTAGAGTTGTCGGTCCAATTGAAAGTGACCCGCTCATTCGCACCCTGCCTGACGCCTGAAGCCGTCAGGTTGGAGGGAGCTGCCGGCACGGTCACACTAATGCTGGCAATGTTCGAGTAAATCGATGAACCGAGGGTATTCACTGCTGCAACCCTGTAGAAGTAGGTTGTTCCCAGAACGACCGTGGCATCATTATATGAAGTGAGGCCAATGTTGTTGTGCGCTGGGGCTGTGGCGAGCGGAGCGAAAGTTACACCGTCGGTGGAACGCTGGATGGCAAAGCCCGTCTCGTTGGTGGAGTTATCCATCCAGCTAAGGCCGACCATTGGACCCGCCCGGAGCGACAAGATCAGGCCAGTAGGTGCCGGTATCACAACTACAGGTGCTGAGACAGATTGAACTGTCATGCCCATGTAGTCACCACCATAGCCGATGGTGTTCTTTGCCACAACCCGGTACGAGTACGATACATTCTTGTTGTAGGTTGTGTCAGCGAACGTACGCAACTCGTGAATGTTCGGCTGATCGAGCGGTGAAAGCAAGGTTCCGATATCGACATAACCAGCACCTGCATCCCTCTGCACCACGAATGACGTCTCGTTGATCGATTTGTCGTTCCAGGTCAAGGTAAGCACCATGTTATTGCCCGCCCCGCTGATCGTATATGCGAGCCCATCCGGCGCTATGGGTGGGATTGCCACCGATACGGGTCGCATCATGTCCATTTCCTCATGGCTCAGGATGTGACAGTGGTAGACGTACTGCCAGCCAAAGTTGACCAGCTGGTTCACGATCGGCGCGGTGGGGTTACCATTGGCATCTACGTTATTGAACATGGCTTCCGATCCCGCTGGCATCATCGGGTTCAGCATGCGGATGCTATTGGGCAGCTCGAAGGGCACATATGGGATGATCGGCCGCAGGGCTACGATGGTGTCTTGCAGCGGGCTGATGCGCACGGTATCTTTCCAGCCCAATTCGGTGGGATCGTTCGGGATGATGATGTTATCCCAGGTGACCCGGTTGAGCACCTGCACGTCATACAGGTGGAAGTGGATCGGGTGCGTATCCACCCCGTTATGGGTGATCTTCCAGATCTGTGTACCGTCTGCAGCAGACGAAATGGGGGTCACCCCGATACCGTACTGATCGAGCTTGGGCAGGTTGGTGGCGTCGATGAGCTCCGTCGATGGATTCACGAACGGGTACAGGACGATATTCTGCCCGGCAGGTGTAGCCGGGACTACCTCAAGCCCGATGTTGGCGGTCATCCGACCGAACTCGTCGAAAGCGACTGCATTCATTTCATCGTGGATTGCCTTTGGCTGTAGTGGAATCTGCATCTTGGCATTTGGGGCTCTCAGGGTGTTGAACCCGAACAAGTCACCACCTTGATCTGAGATGCGGGCGAATCCGTCACAGCGGGTGATGGGACTGCCGGGGGCATTGCACCAGCTGCTGGCAGCAAAACTAGTACCATAAGCTGAGTTGTAGGCGGCCTGCCCGACAATGATGGGGTGCTGGCCTGACTCGAACACACCTGAGCCATCCGCATGGTGCCGGAAGGCAGCCCGAAGTGCGGTCAGGTTGAAGGCGGGTGCGGCTGGAGTATTGGAAACGACTACCTGCATGATGGTACGGGTGTTCGGTCCGTAACCGGGCAGGATATTTGCTGCACCAACAGGCGATTGGTCCGGGGCACCGGTGTAATAATCGTAGCTTGGCACACGGGCAGGGAAGGCTGCTGGGGCATCGTTGTACAGGATCAAGGTCTGACCAGCGAAGCGGGAGAAGTCGACGATGACATCAGCGCGCTCGGCAGGAGCCAGCAGCAAGGAATGCTTGTCAACATTGCCGACGTCAAAGCGGGTCGGGTCCATGATCCAGGTGGTGACCTGCTGACCGTCTACGACCACAGGTGCGGGCAAGAAGCCACCTTCACTGCCGATCACGATCCAGTCAGGACCTGCCAGATTGACAGTCAATCCAGTCGTTGGGTCGACGTAACTCTGAATAGCATTCGGGGAGACGGTCGGATCAAGCTGGGCCGCCGCCAGATCAGCAGGGTTCAATGCGACCTCACTGAGGGTGCCGGTACGTGGGTCAGCGATGTACCACTGCAAGTTCCAGAAGCGGTCGTTGGCAGCGTTGAGGATGCGGAAGCGATAAGACTTGGGATCCACGGTGGTCGTTGGGTAAGCTGTCCCATTGACGAGTGGAGTGTCGTTGAACTGCTCCATGCCGACGGAGATGTTCGGCGTGCCCGGGATCAGCTGGGGCTCGCAGAATGGGTCGGTGTCGTACTGCCAGGTAGCGGGGTCATCGATATTGCATGGTACCGCCAATTGTGTTGTAAAGTCATCGATCGTGCCACGAATTCCGTCTGGTCCCAATGGGTCCATATTGTAATACGGGTTGGCAATGGGTCCATGCATAGGGGTGGCTGGGGGCCAGAACCAGGGACCATACATCCAGCGACCGTAACCACTCATACCGCCTGGGTCACCGGGGTTCTGAGCGGGCATGTAAACGTGGTGATACCAAAGGTTGCCGTAGCCGCCCCAGCGGGTAGAATCCCAGGTGGGGTCTGCTGCCGCGAGCTGGGCAGCATCGGGTACGAAGGTGCGATCCTGTATGACCAGTGGAGTTCCTACCCCCAGTCCAGCCATAGCACCACCCGGGGCAAGCAGTGCCGCCTCGGTCGCGTCGGTAATCACATAACCAGCGGCTTCACCAGCATACACATTGAGGCGGGTGATACCCCATGCATGGTCGTGGTAGAACATCAGCCTGGCGCTCTGCTGGTTGGTGTAGTAGAAAGTCATGCAGCCGTCGCCGTTTGCTGAGCAGTCAGGTACACCAGCAGGAATGGATGCGCCAACCATGTCGGGAACTTGAGCTACATCCACGCCCTGCGGCCACATGGTGGCCTCATTGGCGGGGGTGATCCACTGGTGAGCAGTTCCATCGCTGATCCAGGGGGTAGTACCGCCATGCAGGTGCAAGGTAGCCCGAGTGTCCTTGAAGCAGGTAGCAGAGTCTTTCGGGTATTCGCCGCACATTGGATTGCGGACTGTATCTGTGACTGTACCCGTATCAATCGGATCTGGCATCGCCATAGGACCCATACCCGAGCCCATGATGGTGGAGTCGGTGGGCAGGAATAGGTCGCCTTCCGAGCCGGTCGGCAGGAGGTTGTAGAACACGATGCGGACGGGTTTGTTCTTATTCGCCACGATGACGGGTCCCAGGAAGTGGGGGTCATCTACCGCGTAAGCCTGCGAGCCATCCGGCATCAAAGTTGGAGTAAATGTGCCGTCCAGCAATGCGGTTTGAAGCGCAATGTGCTTGCTGAAACTAGCATTTGCAGGGGTCTCGAGCTGCACGTACTCGCGCAGCAAGGTGCCTGTCAAGGGCAGGGAAGAGCTCATGCGCTCGCGGTTCTGTACGACTGCGATCACGTAGTAGTCCGCATCAGCGGTAAATCCATTGGCTATCGTGAAGGTCGTGGTATCGGGGACGGCAATGGGGATGTGCTGACCCAGGTTGTTATCGGTGCAGTTCGCCCAACCAGCGGTTGGGTCGCACAGCACAGGCAGACCGTCCTGGAATTTCTTGATTCCACCCGTTGTCGTGTAGCCGGAACCAGGAGCGGTGAGGTTAATGGCTGTAACGGCTCCAAAGTCAGTGAAAGCCGTAGCAGAAGCACCACTACCTATTCCGACAGCGTCTGCAATTACCACTGCTGGAGCTGAGGTGTAACCCGAGCCAAAGGTATCCACAGTAATGGACTGGATGGTAAGCGTGGCTGTGGCTATTGCCTCGAAGAAAGTCCCGGGATCGTGGTTAACAGGGTCGAAGAGCGTGCCGTCACGGATGACGACATGCGGAGCCGCAGAATACCCAGACCCTGGCTGGTCGATAACGACGCCACTAATAGTTACTGTGGTCGCTCCAGCATTTGGGATGCAGCCAGTCTCCACGCACACAACATGCCCGCTTGCCTGGGTGCCATTGGGATCATTGGGCATATCAAAGTCGACGGTTGGGAAAGAATACCCGGAACCAGCATCAACGAGGGTGAGTAGATCGACTCCGCCGTAGGCGGTTGCTGTGGCTCCACTAAATGCAGGCTGGACCAGGGCAGTACCATCAATTGCGACCGATAGGGGTGCAGTCGTGAATGTGATGACCCACGGGTCGGCGATAGAGCCGCTGCCGGTGACCCCTGCAGTAAATCCTGCAAGCAACAGGGCGTTTTGGACGTCCGCAGCCAGTGCATTCCAGGCGATGGGTCCAACGGATGTAACATCGACGGTGAGCAGGAAGGTCCCACCAATGGCGCTGCCCACATCCACCCTATATATACTGGCTGCTACGGCTGCCACGAGCGTGTCAGCCACTCCCTGGGTTAGCAGGGCAGAGTCCATGGTGACTGTGGTAGGTGCAACCGCAAAGGTGATCACCCACGGATCGGCAATCGTGCCAGTGCCGGTAACTGTGGCAGTAACACCGGCAAGACCCAGTGCTGTTTCCACATCCAATGCTGATACATTCCAGAGGAGGGGGGCAGTGGTTAAACCATCGACGGTGAGCAGAAAGGTCCCACCGGTGGCACTGCCAGCAGTTGCGTTGAAGATTAATGGATCGAGGGTTGCAGTGACAGCTGCATCAAGGACACCCTGGTTAAGGGCTGCCCCATCTAGGGTGAACGATGCAGGCAGCGTCACGAAGGTAACCACCCACGGATCGGCGATAGAGCCACTGCCGGTGACCGTGACAGGTACACCAGCAAAACCCAGTGCGGTTTGGACATCCAATGCCGATGCGTTCCAGAGGATGGGAGCAGTTGTAGCAGCATCGGCAAGGAGCAAGAAAGTGCCGCCGGTGGCACTGCCCACACTCACGCGGTAACTATTGGTTAGGACTGGAGAAACAGTCGGTGCGATAAAGGCAGGACCACCGCCTCCGATAGTAACCGAAGGTGCAGTGTATCCAGCACCTGCTGTATCCACTCGGATGGAGGTGACCACGCCGCTCAAGTTAATCACGGCATTGGCGGCAGCACCTGTGCCAGCACCGGTGATATTCACCAACGGAATTGAAGTATATCCACTGCCTGGGTCGGTGATGGTAATGCCTGTAATCACACCATTCCCACCGACCGTCGCAGTTGCCAGGGCTTGGGTACCACCCGCTGGCGGAGGGTCAATATTGACGCTCACATCCGGCAACGTGAACGGGCTGTTCGCCCAGTTGGGGTAAGGGCCGAAGTAATGCGGAACTTTTGACTCATCCGTTGGCGACATTGGCATTGCTGCGCCGGGTTGAGTCTGGCTTGCATTTCCAATGATGAAGGAAATGAAAACAAGCACCAAAAGAGTATATTTTAGAAATTTACGAACAGACATTTTAAACCTCCTATAATATAGTGAGAAATTTTTGGGGATAAAGTTGACAAATGATTGATCCGTCGGTTTTTAAGATTTTTTTCGCCTCCTCGATGGTATGGAATGTGGTTTAATCCTTGCAAAGATACTTCTTCCCCCTTTCGAGCCAGATTAAAACCCGTTGCTGTTGAGAACAGCATCACCCTGGTTGTGGTTCTCATCTGGTTGCTGTCATGGTTATGACCAAGATCATCTTTCGAGACAGTGACCTGGTTGGTCTGGATTATGTTGGTAGAATCTACACAATTTGACACCTCCTCCTGCGAAATGACCGCTAGAAACGAATAAATCCCGGGATGGGTGAATTTCCTGGGGATTGAGCTGCCCTTATATCTTATGGGCGATAATTTATTCTCATAAGCATTGCTGAGGTGAGCCATCAAATCAATTCCTATCATCATTGATAATCACTATCACGGTTAACAAGCGTCGAGTCGTTCTTCTTTTGAAATGAAACCGTGTGACTTCCCAGGATCTTCCAAACACAATCCAGTAAAAGTTCAGGGGCAATGGGTTTTACAAGATAATAGGTATCGAATGGCCCGTCCTCCCCATCTGTTTCGCGTGTTTTCTGGTCAGTTAAAATCACAATCGCCAAATGCGGATCCGAATCCAGGACTTTCGGGAGTAAGACTGTTCTTGTTGCTGGAACATTGATATCGGAAATGATCAGCTTGTATATCCCCGACTGAGTGAGTTCGATTGCCTTTTTGACGCAATCCGTAGCGGTCACAAAGAAGCCTGCGCGTTGAAGGATGAGCGCCATGGATTGGCGCAAATTTGTATCGTCTTCGACCAGGAGGATAGATATAGGATTTATAGTCCAAACAACGAATTAGTCTCACACCTATTTTATAGATAAACATGGGTTGGATAATTGGGATATGTTTGCCTATATTGGCATCGCACCAATCATTTAATTAAAACCAAAAGCGAGCAGCGGAGGTCACTGCTCGCTCGATAGGGATTTCGCAAGGATATTTTATACTATGAGGCGATAACCCACATCGCGTACGGTGATGATCAATTGAGGATGGCGTGGATCGGGTTCCAATAATTTACGAATCTCATGCATCTGCCATCGAGTGATTTCCCTGGCCTCAGCACGGCTCAAGTTCTGGTAACCTTGTGATTCCTGGACCAGCTTCTCATAAGTCACAGGCTTGGGTGAATGTCGCACCAGGGTGACCAGATAATCGAAGGTGGAGGGAGGCATGGAGGTGGAGTTTTGGTTGAATTGAACCGTATGGGTATGCCGATCCAAAGTTAATGGACCACATTTTAAATAACGCGTTGGGTCGGTGGGAGGGTTGAGTGTATCAGGAGTACCATTTGGTGTTTCCTTCCCATCAATGGACTGTAATTCAGCCAGCAAACTTTGCAATTGAGTGGTGATCTCACGCCGTCTTATCGGTTTATGTTCACTCAGAACGCTTTTCACCCGGCTAAGGATGGTTTCAGGATCGATTGGTTTTAACAAGTAATCCCGCGCTCCCAAACGAACAGCTCCAATGGCTGTCTCTAATGTAGCATGCGCAGTCAGGATCAAAATAGGCATCTCTGGATATAAATCTTTTATTCTTGGTAGAAGCTGAATACCATTTTGGTCGGGTAGTTTAATATCCAGGAAAGTTAATTCATAAGCTCCAGCTTGTAATAACTGCATCGCTTCAGCCGCGTTGGAGGCAGTCGTAATTGTATAGCCGGCACGTTGCAAGATAAGCCCGAGGCTGCGCCTTAGGTTGGGTTCATCATCAATAATCAGAATGGAATGCTGTGCACTCATTCATTAGTCTCCTCTCTCGATTGTACCTGGGAAAATGGGCAGCCAAATTGTAAATCTCGTCCCCTGACCAGGTTGGCTATCCACGGTGATCTGCCCGCCATGTTTTTGGATAATTCCATAACAGATGGATAACCCCAAACCCAATCCGTACACCTTGGTAGTAATAAACGGTTCAAAAAGATGGGGCAAGATTTCCGGGTTTATACCCGGACCAGAATCGCTTATGGTTACTCCCACCTGATCCTTATCTTCGGAGTAAATCAAATCGACTGACAACATCCCTCCAGTGGGTTGCATCGCCTCGATGGCATTCATGCATAGATTAAGAAACACCTCGATCATCTGGTCTCTTATACAGTTCACATGACAATGCTCCAAACCAGATAATGAGTGCCAGCTCACGCTAGAATTGTTTAGATGAGGAGTAATCAGAGAATGGACTTCATCAATGATATCCAATAGTTCGTAAGGTCGCATTGCCTGGACAGACTGCGGCCGATAAAGCTGCCGTAATTGACTGACTAAATTGGATAGGCGTTGAGTTTCTGAGAGCGCCATTTCCAGTGGCTCCGTATTAGGCGAATTGGATTTAGTATCCTGCCGGATGAGATAAAGACAGTTTTTGATCGTCTGTAATGGATTATTGATTTCGTGGGTAACCGAACCGACCATGCGACCGATAACTGCGTGCTTTTCTGCTTGAAGCAATTGGCTTTCATATTGCTTTTTCTCGGAAATATCAGTACAGGTACCGATCCATCCTGAGATATTTCCGTCTTTATCTTTAATCGGCACACCACGTACCGCGAAATAACCATACTCTCCAGTCTGGCTTCTTATGCGGTACTCCGTATCATAGGGTGTTTTGGTTTCAACAGCCTGAGCCCAGATTTCTGCCGTTCGTTGCTGGTCCGCAGGATGTAAGGCATTGATCCAGCCCATACCCAGGATCTCTTGCTCATTCTGCCCAGTGTAAGCTCTCCATTTAGGAATATCCTCAACCACCTCACCATTCACATCGGTTTGCCAAATAATCTGAGTGGTAGCGATAGCCAGGGAGCGATATTGTTCTTCGCTTTTTTGAAGTGCCTCGTCGGCTTGTTTGTGTTCGGTGATATCTTGTTTAATGGAAATAAAATTAGTTATATTTCCACTTTGATCAAAAACCGGTGTGATGGTTTGTGCCTCGTTGTAGAAGCTGCCATCCTTCTTGCGATTAATCATCTCTCCTTGCCAAACTTTCCCAGCGCAAATGGTTTCCCACAGGTTTTGATAGAATTCCGGATCATGCTCGCCAGATTTGAGCAGGCGTGGGTTTTGACCAACAACCTCCTCCTTTGTATATCCTGTCATCTGGCTAAAAGCCGGATTGGACCATAAAATTTCGCCATTCTTATCCACAACAATGATGCCATTAGCAGCTGCTTCGAGGGCGGTATTTAGAAGGATGAGCTGTCTCTCTGCTTGCTTCCGCTCCGTGATATCACGCGCAGCAGCAAACACCCCCGCCACTTTACTGGAATCATCACGATAGAGTGAGGCATTATAGATCACCGGTGTGGTATGTCCATCTTTGTGCTGGATCAAAAGTTCGTAATCTCGGATCATACCAGAATCAAATACACGCTGATATCCAGAGCGAGCTTTATCAGGATCGGTGAAAAAATTATGAAAATCCATCCCGATCAGGTCATCCCGATGATAACCAGTGATTGCCTCAGTTACCGAGTTCACATCACCTATTTTCCCTTCCGGGGTGATCGTCGCCAGAGCGTCCAGATTGGCTTCAATCAGACTGCGGTTGTATGCGTTCAGCCGGCGTAATTCTTCCTCCACCAGTTTGCGTTCTGTGATGTCGCGAGCGGCGGCTAACACGCCAACAACCTTGCCAGACTCATCCCGATAGACGGAGGCATTGTAAACCACAGGTGTAACGTGACCATCTTTATGCTGGATTTCGAGCTCATAATCACGCACAGTACCTTTTTCAAAAACCTGCTCATAACCAGCACGAGCTTTCTCTGGATCGGTGAAATATCCGTGGAAGTCTGTACCAACTAAAGCCTGGCGCGGATAGCCGGTGATGGCTTCAGTAACGGCGTTCGTATCACCGATTTTCCCATCCGGTGTGATCGTAACAAGCGCATCCAGGTTGGCTTCGATCAGGCTGCGGTTATATGAATTCATCGAGCGCAGTTTATCCTCCGCTTGCTTGCGCCCAGTGATATCGATGCCCATCTCCAGAATGAGGGAGGAGCCATCGGCGTCGGTAAATGGAAAATCAAAGACATCGTAATTGTGTCCATCCGGGCCGGTCCATTCCCAATGGTGGTCGCGACCACTTTGTAATACTTTATAAGTCTCGCAATTCTCACACGGTTCGCTCAACCCGAAAAGATATTCGTAACAGCGCCGTCCCTGGTCTTCACCAAAACGTTCACGAAAGTAGCGGTTGGCAAAGGACACATGATAGTCAGACGTCAGCAGGATCAAGTAGGCGGGTAGGATTTCGAGAACATCATTAAATCGTTTCCGTTGAGTTTCCACAGCGTTGGTTTGAATTACAAGCTGGGATGTGATCCGTTTTCTTTCTTCAATTTCAACTAATAATGATTGGTTAACAGTCGACAGTTCTTGAGTGCGTTGTTGGACAGTAATTTCGAGGTTGTCGTACGCTTTGCGAAGCGCCTCCTCAGCCTGGATGCGGCGGGTAATATCGTTGTAAGTGATGACAACACCATATTTTTCAAGGGGTAGGGGTGAAGCACTGACACTGATCCAGTTGATTTGATCATCTGGTTTGACAATGCCCATTTCAACATTTTCGACACGACGTTTTTCATTCAGTGCACGCACACTGGCATATTCTTCTGGTGGCATGGGGGTCTTATCTGGGCGGATAATCTTCCATTCCTCGCCCGTGATCTGCCTGCGCTTTTGCTCTTCTTCAGACAATCCCAATAACCGCGTAGCTTCCAGATTAGACTCCAATATCTGACCATTTTTATCAGATACCGTAACTCCAAGGGGAAGGGTGTCAAAAAGCACGCTATATTTCGTCAGATTGATGCGCAGGTTATCTTCCATTTGCTTGCGTTCAGTGATATCCAGGAAAATGACTGCAAATTGATTGGCAGCATATCGGTAGGCAAAAACCTCATAATATTTGTCAAACGTAGGGAAATAATCTTCGAATTCGACCGGCTCACCCGTATCCACGACTTTTCCAAATCTACTTAACCAGGTGTCACCCTCAACAGGAAGCACTTCGTGGTACGTCTTGCCGATTACTTGTTCCCGTTTTAAGCCCGTCAACCGTTCGAAGGCAGGATTAATATCCAGAAAACGGTAATCACATGGTGCGCCATGAGCATCATAAATGATCTCGTGAATGGCGAAGCCTTCGGTCATACTCTCAAACAGGGAGCGGTATCGCTCTTCACTCTCTCTCACAGCCTGCTCTGCCTGTTTAATCCCGGTGAGGTCTACTGTGGCGATCCCTACCCCTGTAATCTGCCCATCCTTACCACGGATGGGCTCAAGGAATAAGTCAAGAAACAAGTGCTGTCCACCACTAGTCACCCAGCCTTGTTCCCTTAATTCCTTGCCTGTTTCGAGCACCTTGCGTTTAAGGCCCATTGTCCAAGCTGCGACTTCGGGTGGAAATAGGTCGGTGTCGGTTTTTCCGATTACTATCGCCGGATCTACAGTCCGTTGGTTGTAAGCCCAAATAAATCGTAAATCCAAATCCTGGGCGGCGACAGTTACGGGAGCATTCTTAAGCACCAGGCGGAAGCGTGCTTCGCTCTCACGCAGGGCTTCTTGGGTTTGTATCCAATCAAGCTTGCTCTGGTTGAACGCCA
>CAVZEP010000032.1:0-21717 GCA_963774275.1 uncultured Chloroflexia bacterium
AGCATAGAAGTAGTGCTAATGAGATGTTAAACGGTGGATTTGGAATATATGCTGGATATATCGACCAGCATATATCAGACATCAAAGTTTTAAAACGCCCGTATGGACAGGGTAGGCTACTGATTCCGTTCCCTCTTTCACAGTACCTGGCAGACTATCCACCACCCTGTATTACTGCCATACCCTTTTCGATCCCACTCGGGAAGCGGGTCTCGAAGTCCAGGATGCCTACCCAGGTGGGCTCGACGGCCAGACGCAGCATCTTAAGTGGCGCTGCCATCATTGCACCCACCATATTAGAGAAGCCCTGAGCGCCCTCCTTGCCCATCGCCCGCTCACCTGCCTGCTGCCATTCCGGGACGATCCCATCATACAGGGTAAGGTGTAAGGTCCCACGAATGTACAACACCTTGAATGGGGGTGTATAGGAGTCATAAGTCACCGCGACCTGGTCCCCATCTTTTAAAGCGCATACTTTTGGAGCATTGCTGGGAGTTCCGGTGACCAGCTCTTTACCAGTCCAGGTAAAGCCAATCGGGATGACGCGTGGGGTTCCATCAGTCCACACATAGGCCAGGTGACCGGGGATTGACGAATTGAGCAGTTGCTGAGCGACTGGATCATTCAGTAGAGACAAGCTACCTTGCTTGGTTGGCATTGAGAACCTCCATGGGGGTATTGTGATTCAATTTATAAAATTTATCCTATCTTGCTACCTGGCATGAAATCGAAAATATCATGCGGCTGGATTAAGGTTCAAAATATTGCAGCATTTAGACCCAGTATTTTATGAGCGGCTCAGCACCTATCCTTTCTCATCACGATCAAGTGGCAGGAAATAACCCTGTTCATGGCTTGCCATTGGAATTCATGCTTTTTTGGGGGTATCCTAAGCAAATGACAGGCAAAAGAATGTTGTAGAGATAATGAACAATCTGATTTTTACCTTATAGATCACTTTGGATAGTTGATATTATAAGTAATAAGACCTATAAAGTCAAGTTTGTGATATTTGGTGCAATCCTAAGGGACCAGTATGATTTTAGAGACCCCGGCTTACAGTCAATTGGTGCGCTGTGAAAATTCAAGCGGTTATCTAATCATATTCTTATCCTCTCATTCACCACTGACGATATAATCTAATTTACATCTACTATATCCAATACAAGATCTATGGATCAAGATTATTACAATTCAAGAAGACGAGGGAAATATGGCAAAACAACCTGATTTTGATTTGCATGCAGCACATAAATATTTTGCAGCAGAATGCTTCAACCGGGCATGGGATTTCATCGACAAAACCGATCGCAACAGCCAGGATGTGGACAGGATGCTCCAGTTAAGCCTGGCATCCCTCTGGCATTGGACACAAAGGGAGGATTGCACCCCAACGACTCTATCCATAGGTTATTGGCAGGTATCCAGGGTGTTCTCCTTGCTAAGACAGGCAGAGAATGCCAGGCATTATGGAGAGTTATGCCTGAAAGAGGCTCAAAAGGAGGGAGTACTCCCATTTTATACAGGATATGCCTATGAAGCGCTGGCAAGAGCGGAACTCGTGGCGGGTAAGCAGAGTGAAATGAATGCATTCCTCACCCAGGCAAACCAGGTGGCATCCACATTGACCGACCCGGAGGAGAAAAAACAAATGCTCAGTGACCTGGCGACGATCCGCTGACAGGGAAGGATTGATCAGTATTTCTTCCCACATAATAAGTCCTTAAAGGAAGGTTCAGCCTTTCCACCACCCTTAAGCCGGGTTACAATCGCAGGATGGGTTTCATCCACCTGCGCTCTCATTCCTATTATTCCTTCCTGCGCGGTTTACCTTCCCCCCAGGAACTGGCCCAAACTGCGGCGGGGATGGGTATGCCGGCGTTGGCGCTAACCGACCATCACAGCCTGAGTGGTGCGATTGAGTTCCATGATGCATGTACGCAAGTGGGGATACAGCCCATCTTGGGGCTGGAAGTGGAGGCAGCCCCCCCACAAGAATTGGAAAACATCGCACCTGGCATTCTAACCCTGCTGGCAACGGATATGACGGGATGGCGCAGTCTTTGCCGGATCAGTAGCTCCCTGGCAGGAGATGAAACTGTCCTCCCATTTAATAGACTGGCCAGTGAGAACCATGGATTGCTCTGCCTGACCGGTGGGCGGCTGGGAGCCCTGGCAAAATTGGTCGCTTCCAGACAACGCCAGCTGGCAGAAGACTGGAGCTCCCACCTGAGGGAGATCTTCACTGACCGGTTATACGTTGAGCTGCAGAATCATGCTCCTGAAGATGATGAGCTGTGTGTGAACCTGACCACACTTGCTCACCGGTTACACCTACCAACCGTTGCCACACACGATATTCACTATCTGGCACCGGACCAGGCTCACCTGCAGGAAGTGCAGACGGCAATCCGGCTGATCCGCCCACTTAAAGAACTGAACTCCACGGTAACCGCGCCTCCCCGGGCATACTTCTGCAGCCTACAAGAGCTGGCTCAGCGTATGCCAAATTTTCCGCAAGCGCTCGAGGCTACCCAAGAAATTGCAAAGCGCTGCCAGCTGGAATTGCCCCTGGGTAAACTTCACTTCCCTGAACCTCCCTTGCCAGCAGGCATGACCATCCAAGACATCCTGCGCCAAAAAGCCCTGGCTGGAGCTGGCAAGCTGTATCATCACATCACGCCTGAGCTGCAAACCCGCCTGGACCATGAGCTGGCGGTAATTGGAGAGTATGGTTATTCGTCGCTGTTCCTGATCGTCGAAGAAATCCTCAACTTCGCCCGGCAGGAGGGAATTCCCTTCTCTTCACGCGGCTCAGCTGCCTCTTCCCTGGTAGCTCATTGCCTGGGAATCACTTCGCCGGACCCAATCCGGTTGAACCTGTACTTTGAGCGTTTCCTTAACCCTGCCAGGGCAACTCCCCCCGATATTGACACAGATCTGTGTTCCCGGCGTAGAGATGAGGTGATCCAATTCGTTTACCAGCGATTTGGGGAAGATCGCGTGGCGACCGTATGCACGATTAACCGCTTTCGCAGCCGTTCAGCCTTGCGCGAGGTGGCAAAGGCATATGGTTTGCCAGCTGAGGAAGTGAGCAGACTGGCAGACAGCCTGCCGTATCGCTGGTTCGGCCCATCCAGCCGCGGAAGCGGGAAGGAAGAACCATTTGCAGAATTAAGTGAGCGGTACAGGTCTCCAGGTCATCAATCCATGTTTAAAGATGCAGCTGCCCTAATTGGGATTCCCCATCATCTCTCCGTCCATCCAGGTGGGGTGGTCATCAGTCCGGGTCCGCTCACCGACCTGGCACCCACCCAGGTGGCTTCGAAGGGGGTAACCATCACGCAGTTCGACCTGGAATTGATTGAACGACTGGGGTTGGTCAAAATTGACCTATTGGGTATCCGTGGACTGACTGTACTTGGAGATGTGGTCGGAATTATCGCTAAGGAAAAAAACGCTGAATATTCTAGTGCGGGAAAATCCATGCTTACCGAGATCCTGGAGAATATCCCCGGAACTGACCCTGCCGTCAGCCAAATGGTCAGCCAGGGACGGACGATCGGCTGCTTTCAGATAGAAAGCCCAGGTATGCGTGCCACACTGAAGGAAGTGAAAGCGAGAAGCATGGACGACATCATGGTCGCCCTCTCGCTTTACCGGCCGGGTCCACTCAGCGGAGGGCTGAAGGATGCGTTCGTGAAACGCCATTTGGGCAAGGAAGCCACTGAACATCTGCATCCTGCCCTGCAACCTTTACTCGCCGATACTTATGGGGTGATCCTGTACCAGGAACAAGTGCTACGCATTGCCCACGAGCTGGCAGGGCTATCCCTGGCGGACGCCGACATGCTGCGGCGGGCAATGTCCCACTTCGACCCTGGCAAACAGATGCAGACACTGAAAGAAAAATTCGTGGCAGGTGCCTGGGAAAGAAATGAAGTGCCAGAGGGAATTGCCAACCGCATCTGGGAGCTGATGGCTGCCTTTGCCGGGTATGGTTTCCCAAAAGCCCACGCAGCTTCTTACGCTCAGGTAAGCTGGCGTTCTGCCTGGTGCAAGACCCATTATCCTGCATTTTTTATGGCGGCAGTGCTGGCGAATTGGGGAGGATACTACAGCCAGAGGGTGTACATGAACGAAGCGCGCCGCCTGGGGCTTAAACTTCGCCCACCCCAGATCAATCACGCTGGGCGTGAATTTAGCGTCAAAGTATTGGAGGGGGGACCTGTGTTGTTCATGGGTCTAGACCAGGTGCGTGACCTGACTCAGCGCACACAAAGCGCAATCCTGCATAACCGGCCATTTAGCTCACTGGCAGATTTCCTGAGGCGGGTTGATCCACGCCCGGTCGAAGCAGAAAACCTGGTGAGAGTGGGTGCGTTGGAGGATATGGGCACGATCCCGGATTTGCTCTATCAGCTGGAACACGGGAGTGGAAAAAGCGGCCAGCTTTCCTTATTTTCAATGGATGGGAGCAGCCATGAAGATTGGAGCCTGGCTCAAAAGGTCGAAGCCCAGGAAGACATTCTGGGTACAGGTGTGATTGCCCACCCCTTGGAGCAGGTGGGAAAGCAAATTGCGGCAGCCGGCGCGCTAACTACCGTGGATGCAGCCTCCCGGCTGGAACAACATGTGCGCGTGGCGGGGATGCGTCAAATCTGGCGGCGCAGCCGCACGACACGGGGGGAAGCTATCTATTTCATGTCGCTTGAAGATCTGGAGGGCATGTTGGATGTGGTGATTACAGCCGAGGTGTACCGGAGATCAAAAGCCGCTTTATCTACTGCGGGTCCTTACGTGGTTGAGGGGCAGGTAGAGCTGGACCACCAGCGGGGGGAGCCGTTCATCCGGGCGGAACAAATCTGGGCGCTGAAGTGACCACCTGGCTTAAAAACACACAAATGGGGTCAGGATAACTCCTGAGGCAGCTAACTCTCCAGATAAATTTTCCTGACCAGGTCCAGCTTTTCTAGAGAGATATGTAAAAGATCCCAGGAAAGAGCCAAACCGGCAGCTCCGGATTTCTTCACCGCAATTAAGTCAGAGCTGATTTGTTCCGGCTTTAAACTTGTCACCCCTTCCAGCTCGACCAGCTCCATTCCAGCAAGGGTTGGCACCGAACAGGCATCAACTCCACGTCTAAGTTCCTTCTCCAACGCCAAGCTGGAGAGACCATCTTTTTCGAGTGCTTCAAGGTGGATGGGCAAGGATTGGCCAGTGGATTGACCCATAAAATCAAGAGCTTGTTCATCATTGAGGGGAGTGGTAGATGTAAGATAATGGAGTAAGCCGGACAATTCAAACGGGATGCCAGCGGGACCGTGGGTATGAGCATAGGTCATCAGCTTGATCCAATCGACAAGCCCACTCAGACCACTGAGGTCCTGCCCGACCATATGCGTCAGGCTGGGGGAATAGCAATCCAGACCAATTTCCAGATGTGACTCTCTCAATGGCTGAGAGACTATTGTAAGAAAGTCGCATATACTGCGCTTGCGAAAGGCAAGCCATTGGCTTACAGCTTGCCCTTGACTGGAATTTACGGGACCCGTCTCACCAGAGAGCAAGGATTTTACCAGGGATAAGCGCCCTTTGTATTTCTTTGTTTGAGCCAGGATGTCCTGCCTGATTTGACCAAGATCCAAACCAACTAAAGCTGCTTTGTGTTGACAGTACTCACAAAAGCAAGCTAATTCGTTGATTGGGTCCGATGATGGCGACGGAAATCGCACCCGATCCAGAAAAAACCCTTGGTACTGACCTTGGCGAACCAGATTATTTATATGTTTGACGACCGCCTCTTGCACAGCTGGGTGGTTAGGACAGACGAAGGTAAATTCAGGCAAGCCACGAAATCCTGCCACTTTGATCCCAGTTAAACCCTGCGTTTGCCAGTCTGGGTGCGGTTGAAGAACCCGGTCGCCAGTAAGAAGAGGCTGCCAACGGATAAAACGCATTCCCAGGCGATCCGCTTCCCTCCGGCAGGCATCAACTAGAGGTTGAGGTATATGCCAGCCAATCAGCAGGTGAGTGAATGGCAGGCGGTCAGAGGCTGAGCGTAGTCTATCGACCACCAGCTTCATATCCAAGTGCGCCAATTCGGGAAAATCTTCGAGATACTGTATGGTTAGCAAAGGAGTTTTCATCATTTATCTTGCTGATCTGATTCTAGCTATTGTAAACCATCCAAATAAATACTCCTTCCTTATTTTCACCTTTCCGACCTTATAATATTAAACCCATTTGATCGATTCCAAGAAAGAAATCTGAGAGATTGAGCTCTGCTATTTAATCAACGAAGGACCTTCCACTCGCAGGGATCAGGTCAACTCAAAATCAACCCTTTACTGAAAGCAGACCAAACGGTAAATTTAAGTACATTCTTTCATCCCTGTGCTTGCTTTTTAGCAAGAACTTGAATAATTGGTGAACCTGGGTAAGGTCTAAAGCAGAGAAAGCTACTGGGTGAAAGATCCGTAATCTGGCAGGCATAGATAACCACGACAATGTCCAGCAGGCTTGGCTGCCGGGTTTTGTCGTGGTTATTTCGAGATTTTATCTACATGAACAGAATGCTAATCTATATCTCGATGGGTCATTGTATTTGGGGTATTACCATCCAACCTGGGTGGCCCGGTTACTTCCCACCAGATTTGGGTCAGCTCCGGAGCAACCAAGCATTTGTGGGGTAGATCAATTTGCATGGCCAATGAGATTCATCTCTTAATCGAACTCTGGGGAGAGTGTAAACCCTCCCCAGAATCATGCTGATGATTACTGACTATACCCGTCTGAAAGCGTGCGCAAGAAGGCGACGATGTTGTCGATTTGCATCATGGGGAACATGCTCAACGTGGCGCGGTTTTGATCCACTTCCGGAGGTGGGAACATGTCTGCCATGCCACCGCAACCCATACCACCCATGCAGCCGTTATCCATCATGGCGCGCCAGTGGTAGAAAAAGACGAGATCCTCCAACGACTTAAAATAGCCGTTGTGACCATAAGCCTTCACAAAGTCTTCCGAGGGTCGCAGATCCACATTGCGCAGGGTAGGTACTTTAACCTTTCCCAGCTCCGTTTCATATATCTCCGCAGGGTATCCTGCGCTCCTCAGATAGCCGCCCAAGCCGTAATCCACCCAGTCCGCACCATCCGGGTTCCAGGCAGGAGGCATATCATAGAAGGGATTATCCGGGTTCTTCGGGACGCCAATATTGTCGTAACCGAAGGCGGTGAAGAGCGGATAACCGGCTGGACCCGGCTCTAGGCTATGACAGGAAGAGCAATCAGCACGATCGTTGAATACGGCGAGGCCCTGCAGCTCAAGTCGCCGAATCCCAGGTTGCGGTAAGCAGTCCAACGATTGGGATCAGTACCGCCGCCAGGGCAACCCATACCGCCACCACCGCCACCGCCTGTACCACACTTGATCAAGGTCACATCCTTGCCAGCGGCATTAGCAGCATCCCAGAACAGATCGAATTTCGAGCTGAACGGGTTTACTTCTTCGCTACGCTCGTAAGCGGCTACAGATCGACCGATCTTCTCGTAAACGCCGGCTACATTCCTGGCGCAGTTGAGCGAGCCCGCACCCCACACTTGCTCGAAGAGGCCAGCGTAGTCCGCCTGTTTGACCCTGACGCACAGCACCTGGGCATTGGCAATGGCCTGCTCCAGCGGGTTCAGGAAAGGCCCCTGGGCTTGCTCAGCGAGTGGATCTCCCAGGGTAAGTCCGGTGGCACGTCCATCCCAGAACATGCCGCCAAACCAGCCGTCATTCAATTCATCAAAGTGAAACACAGGGCTTTCCCCCGCATAAGCTGAGCTGGGCGGTTTTCGATTTCCGTAGTGGTTGGGAAGTGCTCCCTGGTAGACTGCACCAGCGGTATTGATCTGTGCATCCGGGCCAGTGAAGCCCACTTCTGCGGCGTGACAGGCAGCACAGGATTGGGTGCCGTTCACCGATAGGTCCTCGTCGAAGAAAATTGCCCGACCAAGTACTTCGATCCCGGTAAGTTCCGGTTGTGGATCCTGGGCTAAGGCGATCGATTGAAATCCAAATATAAACAAACCGGCTAGCAGAACCAGTGCGATGGTGATAAACGTATACTTTCTCATGTACCATTCTCCCTTCTTTTTTTTGTTCGTTTTTTTCCCCTGGTATTGCGGATGCACTGCGACCATCCAGCATAATCAACGGATTTTCAATATTTTCGTGTGTTTTTTCACAATGCATTTGTTATTTTTTTCCCTGAGGAGCAGGGTTCGCTCCCCAGGGATTTTCTTTTATCCATGTTTTATGTGTAATGAGAAAAAGTTGAATATTTATTAGCTGATAATCAGCTTCCTTATCCACTTTTCAGGGTATTGATATGGGGGAGGGATTGCTCCCTCCCCAAAAAACGTTACTGAGATTTATGGAGTCCGGATTGGGAACGGTGTGGCATTCGCCCAGGCGGATTGTCCAGTTGTATTGATTGCTCGCACTCGGAAATAGTATCTTGTTCCCCGGTTGAGGATAAAACCAGTACTGAATGTAGTTGTGTTGGGTCCAACGATTCTCGTGACCAGACCGTTCGTGAAGCTTGCGTTTCTGGCCCACTGGATTTGGAAACCAGTCTCTTGGCTGGAGTTGTCTAACCAGGTTAGAACAACCTGAGTCCTGTTTCCATTCCGGGAAGCCGTCGCCCGAACATTCGACGGAGCTAGTGGAGGTGTGGCGACTGTGATGATGTTGGAGTACGCTGAGTTCCCTGAGAGGTTGAACGCATACACTCGGTAATAGTATCTAGTATCAAACGCAACCGACGCATCGGTGTAGGTCGTGATGTTTGCGCGCATCGTTGCGATCCAGATAAAGTTCACGCCGTCAATGGATTGTTCCACGATATAACCTGTCTCGGTCCTGGCGTTATCCGTCCAGATCAGCCGTACCTGCGGTCCCGCCTGATAAACTGCGATCAGGTTGGTCGGAGCCAACGGAGGCGTGGTGAGCTTGGCGATGTTGGAGAACGCTGAGTTCCCTGTGGCATTGGATGCATATACACGGTAAGCATAGGGTGTGTCGAGTATGGCAACATCCAGGTCAGTATAGGATGTGCTGTTGGCGCTCAATGTTGCGAGGGTGGTGAACAGTCCACCGTTGACACTGCGTTCGACTATGTAGCTTGTCTCGGTGCTGGCGTTATCAGTCCAGGTCAGCATGACCTGAGGTCCAACTTGATAAACTGCGGTCAGGTTGGTCGGAGCCAACGGAGGTGTAGTGACCGTGGCGATGTTTGAGTACGGCGAGCTTCCATTCGTATTGGATGCATACACCCGGTAGGCATAGGTTGTATCGAGGGCAACCGTCGCATCGGTGTAGGTGTTGCTGTTTACACCCAACGTTACAATGAGTGCAAACGCTCCGCCATTGTCGCTTCGTTCGACTACATAGTTCGTCTCGGTGCTGGCGTTATCCGTCCAGGTCAGCAGGACCTGTGGTCCAGGTACAGCCTGATAAACTGCGGTCAGGTTGGTCGGAGCCAAAGGAGGTGTGGTGACTGTGGCTACATTGGAGTACGCCGAGTTGCCTGTAAGATTGAACGCATACACTCGGTAATAGTAAGTAGTCTCAAGCACAACTGGCGCATCGGTGTAGGACGTGCTGTTTGTAGCCAAGGTTGCGATCTGGGTGAAGTTCACGCCGTCGGTGGATCGTTCCACGATATAACCTGTCTCGGTGCTGGCGATATCTGTCCAGGTCAGCAGGACCTGTGGTCCAACCTGATAAACTGCAGTCAGGTTGGTCGGAGCCGACGGAGGTGTGGCGACTGTGGCTACATTGGAGAACGCCGAGTTGCCGAAGAGATTGAACGCATACACACGGTAAGCATAAGTCGTATCGAAGGCGACCGGTGTATCGGTGTAGGTGATGCTGTTTACGCCCAATGTTGCGAGGGTGGTGAACGCTCCACCGTTTACACTGCGTTCGACTACGTAGTTCGTTTCGGTGCTGGTGTTATCCACCCAGGTCAGCAGGACCTGTGGTCCAGGTACAGCCTGATAAACTGCGGTCAGGTTGGTCGGAGCCAATGGAGGTGTAGTGACCGTGGCGATGTTTGAGTACGGCGAGTTGCCTGTGAGGTTGAACGCATACACCCGGTAGGCATAGGTTGTGTCGAAGGCGACCGGTGTATCGGTGTAGGTGATGCTGTTTACGCCCAATGTTACGAGGGGTGCAAACGCTCCACCGTTGACACTGCGTTCAACCACAAAGTTCGTCTCGGTGCTGGCGTTATCATTCCAGGTCAGCAGGACCTGTGGTCCAACCTGATAAACTGCGGTCAGGTTGGTCGGAGCCAAAGGAGGTGTGGTGACTGTGGCTACATTGGAGTACGCCGAGTTGCCTGTAAGATTGAACGCATACACACGGTAAGCATAAGTTGTATCGAGGTTGACCGGTGTATCGGTGTAGGTGATGCTGTTTACGCCCAATGTTACGAGGGGTGCAAACGCTCCACCGTTAACACTGCGTTCGACCACATAGTTCGTCTCGGTGCTGGCGTTATCCGTCCAGGTCAGCAGGACCTGTGGTCCAGGTACAGCCTGATAAACTGCGGTCAGGTTGGTCGGAGCCAACGGTAGGTCACTCACGACTACTGGCACGGATACCGACTGGACCGTCATGCTAGGAAATTCACCCCCGTAGCCAATCGTGTTCTTGGCAACAACCCGAGCTTGGAGATCTGTTAGAGGATTGTACGCGAAGTTGATGGTGCGCAGCTCGTGAATATTAGGTTGGGCGAGTGGCGATGAGCTTACTCCCACATCGGACCAGGTAATCCCGTCGCTCGATTTCTGTACCAGGAACTCCGTTTCGTTGATCGAGTTATCGTTCCAATTCAACGTTCCAGTACCGTCGAGGTTGTCGACGAAAGTGAGCCCATCCGGTGTATTTGGAGGCAGTGCCACCGATACTGGTCGCATCATGTCCATTTCCTCATGGCTCAGGATGTGACAGTGGTAGACGTACTGCCAGCCAAAGTTGACCAGCTGGTTCACGATCGGCGCGGTGGGGTTACCATTGGCATCTACGTTATTGAACATGGCTTCCGATCCCGCTGGCATCATCGGGTTCAGCATGCGGATGCTATTGGGCAGCTCGAAGGGCACATATGGGATGATCGGTCGCAGGGCTACGATGGTGTCTTGCAGCGGGCTGATGCGCACGGTATCTTTCCAGCCCAATTCGGTGGGATCGTTCGGGATGATAATGTTATCCCAGGTGACCCGGTTGAGCACCTGCACGTCATACAGGTGGAAGTGGATCGGGTGCGTATCCACCCCGTTATGGGTGATCTTCCAGATCTGTGTACCATCTGCAGCAGACGAAATGGGGGTCACCCCAATACCATACTGATCGAGCTTAGGCAGGTTGGTGGCGTCGATGAGCTCCGTCGATGGATTCACGAACGGGTACAGGACGATGTTCTGCCCGGCTGGTGTGGCCGGGACCACCTCGAGCCCGATGTTGGCGGTCATCCGACCGAACTCGTCAAAGGCGACTGCATTCATTTCATCATGGATAGCCTTTGGCTGCAGTGGAATCTGCATCTTGGCATTTGGAGTCCTCAGGGTGTTGAACCCGAACAGGTCGCCACCTTGATCTGAGATGCGGGCGAAACCGTCACAGCGGGTGATGGGACTGCCGGGGGCATTGCACCAGCTGCTGGCAGCAAAACTAGTACCATAAGCTGAGTTGTAAGCGGCCTGCCCGACAATGATGGGGTGCTGCCCGGACTCGAACACGCCCGAGCCATCCGCATGGTGCCGGAAGGCAGCCCGAAGTGCAGTCAGGTTGAAGGCGGGTGCGGCTGGAGTATTGGAAACAACAACCTGCATGATGGTACGGGTGTTCGGTCCGTAACCGGGCAGGATATTTGCTGCACCAACAGGGGATTGGTCCGGGGCACCGGTGTAATAATCGTAGCTTGGCACGCGGGCCGGGAAGGCTGCGGGGGCATCGTTGTACAGGATCAAGGTTTGACCAGCGAAGCGGGAGAAGTCGACGATCACGTCGGCGCGCTCGGCAGGAGCCAGCAGTAAGGAATGTTTGTCAACATTGCCGACGTCAAAGCGGGTCGGATCCATGATCCAGGTGGTGACCTGCTGACCGTCTACGACCACGGGCGCGGGCAAGAAGCCACCTTCACTGCCGATCACGATCCAGTCAGGACCTGCCAGATTGACAGTCAATCCAGTCGTCGGGTCGACGTAACTCTGAATAGCATTCGGGGAGACGGTCGGATCAAGCTGAGCCGCCGCCAGATCAGCAGGGTTCAAAGCGACCTCACTGAGGGTGCCGGTGCGCGGGTCGGCGATGTACCACTGCAAGTTCCAGAAGCGGTCGTTGGCAGCGTTGAGGATGCGGAAGCGATAAGACTTGGGATCCACGGTGGTCGTTGGATAGGCGGTCCCATTGACGAGTGGAGTGTCGTTGAACTGCTCCATGCCGACGGAGATGTTCGGCGTGCCCGGGATCAGCTGGGGCTCGCAGAATGGGTCGGTGTCGTACTGCCAGGTTGCGGGGTCGTCGAGATTACATGGTACCGCCAATTGTGTTGTAAAGTCATCGCTCGTGCCCCGGATTCCGTCTGGTCCTAATGGGTCCATATTGTAATACGGGTTAGCGATGGGTCCATGCATAGGGGTGGCTGGGGGCCAGAACCAGGGGCCATACATCCAGCGACCGTAACCACTCATACCGCCTGGGTCACCGGGGTTCTGAGCGGGCATGTAGACGTGGTGATACCAAAGGTTGCCGTAGCCGCCCCAGCGGGTAGAATCCCAGGTGGGGTCTGCTGCCGCGAGCTGGGCAGCATCGGGTACGAAGGTGCGATCCTGTATGACCAGTGGGGTTCCTACCCCCAGTCCAGCCATAGCACCACCCGGGGCAAGCAGTGCCGCCTCGGTCGCGTCAGTAATCACGTAGCCTGCGGCTTCACCAGCATACACATTGAGGCGGGTGATGCCCCATGCATGGTCGTGGTAGAACATCAGCCTGGCGCTCTGCTGGTTGGTGTAGTAGAAAGTCATACAGCCGTCGCCGTTTGCTGAGCAGTCAGGTACACCAGCAGGAATGGATGCGCCAACCATGTCGGGAACTTGAGCTACATCCACGCCCTGCGGCCACATGGTGGCCTCATTGGCGGGGGTGATCCACTGGTGAGCAGTTCCATCGCTGATCCAGGGGGTAGTACCACCATGCAGGTGCAAGGTAGCCCGAGTGTCCTTGAAGCAGGTAGCAGAGTCTTTCGGGTATTCGCCGCACATTGGATTGCGAACCATATCCAAAACGGTACCTTCATCCACCGGGTCCGCCATCCCCATAGGGCCCATGCCCGAGCCCATGATGGTGGAGTCGGTGGGCAGGAACAGGTCGCCCTCGGCACCGGTCGGCAGGAGATTGTAGAACACGATGCGGACGGGTTTGTTCTTGGACGCCACGATGACGGGTCCCAGGAAGTGGGGGTCATCTACCGCGTAAGCCTGCGAGCCATCCGGCATCAAAGTTGGAGTAAATGTGCCGTCCAGCAATGCGGTTTGAAGCGCAATGTGCTTGCTGAAACTAGCATTTGCAGGGGTCTCGAGCTGCACGTACTCGCGCAGCAAGGTGCCTGTCAAGGGCAGGGAAGAGCTCATGCGCTCGCGGTTCTGTACGACTGCGATCACGTAGTAGTCCGCATCAGCTGTAAATCCATTGGCGATCGTGAAGGTGGTGGTGTCGGGGACGGCAATGGGGATGTGCTGACCCAGGTTGTTATCGGTGCAGTTCGCCCAACCAGCGGTTGGGTCGCACAGCACAGGCAGACCGTCCTGGAATTTCTTGATTCCACCCGTTGTCGTGTAGCCGGAACCAGGATTGGTGAGGTTAATGGCTGTAACGGCTCCAAAGTCAGTGAAAGCCGTAGCAGAAGCGCCACTACCTATTCCGACAGCGTCTGCAATTACCACTGCTGGAGCTGAGGTGTAACCCGAGCCAAAGGTATCCACAGTAATGGACTGGATGGTAAGCGTGGCTGTGGCTATTGCCTCGAAGAAAGTCCCGGGGTCGTGGTTAACAGGGTCGAAGAGCGTGCCGTCACGGATGACGACATGCGGAGCCGCAGAATACCCGGACCCTGGCTGGTCGACAACGACGCTTGCAATCGTTACTGTGGTTGCAGGGGCAGTCGGGATGCAGCCAGTCTCCACGCACACAACATGCCCGCTTGCCTGGGTGCCATTGGGATCATTAGGCATATCGAAGTCGACAGTTGGGAAAGAGTACCCGGAACCAGCATCAACAAGGGTGAGTAGATCGACTCCGCCGTAAGCGGTTGCTGTGGCTCCACTAAATGCAGGTTGGACCAGGGCGGTGCCATCCATTGTGACCGATGTGGGTGCAGTCGCGAAGGTGATGACCCACGGATCGGCGATAGAGCCAGTACCAGTGACCGAGGCTGTAACACCAGCACCGGCGAGGGCTGTTTGGACAGCTGCCGCGGATGCATTCCAGGCAATGGGGCCAACGGAAGTAGCATCGACGAAGAGCAAGAAGGTACCGCCCGTGGCGCTGCCTACATCCACCCTATATATACTGGCGGCTACAGCTGCCACCAATGTGTCAAGCACTCCCCGGGTAAGCCCGGCAGGGTCTATGGTGACTGTGGTAGGTGCAACTGCAAAGGTGATGACCCATGGATCGAGCAACGTGCCAGTGCCGGTAACTGTGGCAGTAACACCGGCAAGACCCAGTGCTGTTTCCACATCCAATGCTGATGCATTCCAGAGGAGGGGGGCAGTGGTTAAACCATCGACGGTGAGCAGGAAGGTCCCACCGGTGGCACTGCCAGCAGTTGCGTTGAAGATTAATGGATCAAGGGTTGCAGTGACAGCTGCATCAAGGACGCCCTGGGTAAGGGCTGCCCCATCCAAGGTGAACGATGCAGGCAGTGTCACGAAGGTAACCACCCACGGATCGGCGATAGAGCCACTGCCGGTGACCGTGACAGGTACACCAGCAAGACCCAGTGCGGTTTGGACATCCAATGCCGATGCGTTCCAGAGGATGGGAGCAGTTGTAACAGCATCGGCGAGGAGCAAGAAAGTGCCGCCGGTGGCACTGCCCACACTCACTCGGTAACTATTGGTTGGGACCGGAGAAACAGTCGGTGCGATAAAGGCAGGACCACCGCCCCCGATAGTAACCGAAGGTGCAGTGTATCCAGCACCTGCTGTATCCACTCGGATGGAGGTGACCACGCCGCTTAAGTTAATCACGGCATTGGCGGCAGCGCCTGTGCCAGCACCGGTGATATTCACCAACGGAATTGAAGTATATCCACTGCCCGGGTTGGTGATGGTAATGCCAGTAATCACACCATTCCCACCGACCGTAGCAGTTGCCAGGGCTTGGGTACCACCCGTTGGCGGAGGGTCAATATTGACAACCGCATCCGGCAGCGTGAATGGGCTGTTCGCCCAGTTGGGGTAAGGGCCGAAGTAATGCGGAACTTTTAACTCATCCGTTGGCGACATTGGCATTGCTGCGCCGGGTTGAGTCTGGCTTGCATTTCCAATGATGAAGGAAATGAAAACAAGCACCAAAAGAGTATATTTTAGAAATTTACGAACAGACATTTTAAACCTCCTATAATATAGTGAGAAATTTTTGGGGATAAAGTTGACAAATGATTGATCCGTCGATTTTTAAGATTTTTTTCGCCTCCTCGATGGTATGGAATGTGGTTTAATCCTTGCAAAGATACTTCTTCCCCCTTTCGAGCCAGATTAAAACCCGTTGCTGTTGAGAACAGCATCACCCTGGTTGTGGTTCTCATCTGGTTACTGTCATGGTTATGACCAAGATCATCTTTCGAGACAGTGACCTGGTTGGTCTGGATTATGTTGGTAGAATCTACACAATTTGACACCTCCTCCTGCGAAATGACCGCTAGAAACGAATAAATCCCGGGTTGGGTGAATTTCCTGGGGATTGAACTGCCCATATATTTCAGGGGCGATAATTTATTCTCATAAGCATTGCTGAGGTGAGCCATCCAATCAATTCCTATCATCATTGATAATCACTATCACGGTTAACAAGCTTCGTGTCGTTTTTCTTCTGAAATGAAACCGTGTGACTTTCCATGATCTTCCAGAGACAATCCAGCAGAAGTTCAGGGGCAACGGGTTTTACTAGGTAATAGGTATCTAATAGCCCATCCTCCCCATAAGTTTCCCGTGTTCGCTGGTCAGTTAAAATTACAATCGCCAAATGCGGATCTGTATCCAGAACTTTCGGGAGTAAGACAGTTCTTGTTGCTGGAACATTGATATCGGAAATGATCAGCTTGTATATCCCCGACTGAGTGAGTTCGATTGCCTTTTTGACGCAATCCGTAGCGGTCACAAAGAAGCCTGCGCGTTGAAGGATGAGCGCCATGGATTGGCGCAAATTTGTATCGTCTTCGACCAGGATGATGGATATCAGGATTCATAGTCCAATACACGAATTAGTCTCATCCCTATTTTATAGATAAACATGGGCTGGATAATTGGGATATGTTTGCCTATATTGGCATCGCACCAATCATTTAATTTAAACCAAAAGCGAGCAGCGGTGGTCACTGCTCGCTCGATAGGGATTTCGCAAGGATATTTTATACTATCAGGCGATAACCCACATCGCGAACGGTGATGATCAATTGAGGATGGCGTGGATCGGGCTCCAATAATTTGCAAATCTCATGCATCTGCCAACGGGTGATTTCCCTGGCCTCAGCACGGCTCAAGTTCTGGTATCCTTGTGATTCCTGGACCAACTTCTCATAGGTCACAGGCTTAGGTGAATGTCGCACCAGGGTGACCAGATAATCGAATGTGGAGGGAGGCATGGAGGTGGAGTTCTGATTGAATTGGACTGTATGGGTATGCCGATCCAAAGTTAAAGGACCGCATTTTAAATAACGCGTTGGGTCGGTGGGAGGGTTGAGCGTGTCAGGAGTACCGCCTGGTGTTTCCTTCCCATCAATGGACTGTAATTCAGCCAGCAAATTCTGCAACTGAGTGGTGATCTCACGCCTCCTGATCGGTTTTTGTTCACCCAAAACGCTCTTCACCCGGCTAAGGATGGTTTCAGGATCGATTGGCTTTAACAAGTAATCCCGCGCTCCCAAACGTACAGCTCCAATAGCTGTTTCTAATGTGGCATGCGCAGTCAGGATCAAAACAGGCATCTCTGGATATAACTCTTTTATTCTTGGTAGTAACTGAATACCATTTTCGTCGGGTAGTTTAAGATCCAGGAAAGTTAATTCATAAGCTCCAGCTTGTAATAACTGCATCGCTTCAGCCGCGTTGGAGGCAGTCGTAATTGTATAGCCGGCACGTTGCAGGATAAGCCCGAGGCTGCGCCTTAAGTTGGGTTCATCATCAATAATCAGAATGGAATGCAGTGCACTCATTCATTAGTCTCCTCTCTCGGTTGTACCTGGGAAAATGGGCAGCCAAATTGTAAATCTCGTCCCCTGACCAGGTTGGCTATCCACGGTGATCTGTCCGCCATGTTTTTGGATAATTCCATAACAGATGGATAACCCCAAACCCAATCCGTACACCTTGGTCGTAATAAACGGTTCAAAAAGATGGGGCAGGATTTCGGGGTTTATTCCTGGACCAGAATCACTAATGGTCACTCCCACCTGACCCTTATCCTCGGAGTAAATCATGTCTACGGATAATACCCCTCCAGCGGGTTGCATCGCCTCGATGGCATTCATGCATACATTTAGAAACACCTCGATCATCTGGTCTCTTATACAGTTCACATGACAATGCTCCAAACCAGATAATGACTGCCAGCTCACGCTGGAATTGTTTAGATGAGGAGTAATCAGAGAATGGACTTCATCAATGATATCCATTAGTTCGTGAGGTCCCATTGCCTGGACAGACTGCGGCCGATATAGCTGGCGTAATTGATTGACTAAATTGGATAGGCGCTGAGTTTCTGAGAGCGCCATTTCCAGTGGTTCTGTATTAGGGGAATTGGATTCAGTATCCTGCCGGATGAGATAAAGACAGTTTTTGATCGTCTGTAATGGATTATTGATTTCGTGGGTGACCGAACCGACCATGCGACCGATGACTGCATGCTTTTCTGCTTGAAACAATTGGCTTTCATATTGCTTTTTCTCGGAAATATCAGTACAGGTACCGATCCATCCTGAGATATTGCTGTCTTTATCTATAATTGGCACACCACGTACTGCGAAATAACCATACTCGCCAGTATAGCTTCTTATGCGGTACTCCGTATCATAGGGTGTCTTGGTTTCAACAGCCTGAGCCCAAATTTCTGCCGTCCGTGGTCGGTCAGCAGGATGTAAGGCATTGATCCAGCCCATACCCAGGATCTCTTGCTCATTCTGCCCAGTATAGTCTCTCCATTTGGGAATATCCTCAACTACCTCACCATTCACATCGGTTTGCCAAATAATCTGAGTGGTAGCGATGGCCAGGGAGCGATATTGTTCTTCGCTTTTTTGAAGTGCCTCTTCAGCTTGTTTGTGTTCGGTGATATCTTGTTTAATGGAAATAAAATTAGTTATATTTCCACTTTGATCAAAAACCGGGGTGATGGTTTGTGCCTCGTTATAGAAGCTGCCATCCTTCTTGCGATTAATCATCTCTCCCCACCAAACCTTCCCGGCGAGGATGGTTTCCCAAAGGTTGCGATAGAATTCCGGATCATGCTGGCCGGATTTGAGCAGACGTGGGTTTTGACCAACAATCTCCTCCTTTGTATATCCTGTCATCTGGCTAAAAGCCGAATTGGACCATAAAATTTCGCCATTTTTATCCACAACAATGATGCCATTAGCAGCTGCTTCGAGGGCGGTATTTAGAAGGACGAGCTGTCTCTCTGCTTGCTTGCGCTCCGTGATGTCGCGCGCAGCAGCAAACACCCCCGCTACTTTACCGGAATCATCGCGAAAGAGTGAAGCATTATAGATCACCGGTGTGGTATGTCCATCTTTATGCTGGATCAGCAGTTCGTAATCTCGGATCATTCCAGAATCAAATACATGCTGATATCCAGAGCGAGCTTTATCAGGATCGGTGAAAAAATTATGAAAATCCATCCCAATCAGGTCGTCCCGCTGATAACCAGTGATTGTCTCAGTTACCGAGTTCACATCACCAATTTTCCCATCCGGTGTGATCGTCACCAGAGCGTCTAAATTGGCTTCAATCAGACTGCGGTTGTATGCGTTCAGCCGGCGTAACTCTTCCTCCACCTGTTTGCGTTCCGTGATGTCGCGAGCGGCGGCTAACACGCCAGCAACCGAGCCAGACTCATCCCGATAGACGGAGGCATTGTAAACCACAGGCGTAATGTGACCATCTTTATGCTGGATTTCGAGCTCATAATCGCGCACAGTACCTTTTTCAAAAACCTGCTCATAACCAGCACGAGCTTTCTCTGGAGCAGTGAAATATCCGTGGAAGTCTGTACCAACTAAAGCTTGGCGCGGATAGCCAGTGATGGCTTCAGTAACGGCGTTCGTATCACCGATTTTCCCATCCGGTGTGATCGTAACAAGCGCATCCAGGTTGGCTTCGATCAGGCTGCGGTTATATGAATTCATCGAGCGCAGTTTATCCTCCGCTTGCTTGCGCCCAGTGATATCGATGCCCATCTCGAGAATGAGGGTAGAGCCATCGGCATCGGTAAATGGAAAGTCAAAAACGTCGTAATTGTGTCCATCCGGACCGGTCCATTCCCAATGGTGGTCGCGACCACTTTGTAATACTTTATAAGTCTCGCAATTCTCACAGGGTTCACTCAACCCGAAAAGGTACTCGTAACAGCGCCGTCCCTGGTCTTCACCAAAACGTTCGCGAAAGTAGCGATTGGTAAAAGACACGTGATAGTCGGACGTTAAAAGAATTAAGTACGCCGGCAATATCTCCAGCACATCATTAAATCGCTGCCGTTCCGCTTCTACAGCTCTGGTTTGAATCACGAGCTGGGATTCGATCCGTTTTCTTTCTTCAATCTCTGATAATAATGATTGGTTCGCAGTCGACAGTTCTTGAGTGCGTTGTTGGACTGTAATTTCAAGATTATCATAAACTTTGCGAAGTGCTTCCTCAGCCTGAATGCGACGGGTAATATCGTTATATGTGATGACAACACCGTGATTTTCTAGGGGGATGGGGGCAGCAGTTACGCTGATCCAGCTGATCTGATCATTTTCCTTGACAATGCCCATATCGACATTTTCTATGCGTCGCTGTTCCTGCATGGCACGCACACTGGCGTATTCTTCTGCCGGCATTGGGGTCTTATCTGGGCGGATAATCTTCCATTCCTCGCCCGTGATCCGCCTGCGCTTTTGCTCTTCTTCAGACAATCCCAATAACCGCGTAGCTTCTACATTAGACTCCAATATCTGCCCATTTTTATCAGATACGGTAACTCCCAGGGGAAGAGTGTCAAAAAGCACGCTATATTTCGTCAAATTGATGCGCAGGTTATCTTCCATTTGCTTGCGTTCAGTGATATCCAGGAAAATGACTGCGAATTGATTGGCAGCATATCGGTAGGCAAAAACCTCGTAGTACTTGTTTAATGTTGAGGAGTATTCTTCGAATTCAACAGGCTCACCCGTGACCACCACTTTTCCATAGCTATTTACCCAGCTATCACCCTCACCAGGAAGCACTTCGCGGTAAGTCTTGCCGATTACTTGTTCCCGTTTTAAACCAGTCAACCGCTCGAAGGCAGGATTTATATCCAGAAAACGGTAATCACATGGTGTGCCATGAGCATCATATATTATCTCGTGAATGGCGAAGCCTTCGGTCATACTCTCAAACAGGGCGCGATATCGCTCTTCGCTCTCCCTTAAAGCCTGCTCTGCCTGCTTAATACCGGTAAGGTCTACTGTGGCGATCCCTACCCCAGTAATCTGCCCATCTTTGCCGTGGATGGGCTCCAGGAATAAGTCAAGAAATAAGCGCTGTCCACCACTAGTCACCCAGCCTTGCTCCCTTAATTCCTTACCTGTTTCAAGCACCTTGCGTTTAAGCCCCATCGTCCAAGCAGCGACTTCGGGGGGAAACAGATCGGTGTCGGTTTTTCCGATCACTTCCGCCGGAGCTACAGTCCGCTGGTTGTAGGCCCAAATAAATCGCAAATCCATATCCTGGGCTGCAACAGAAACGGGAGCATTCCTGAGAGCCATGCGGAAGCGCGCTTCACTCTCACGCAAGGCTTCTTGCGTTCTCGCGTGTTCAGTTATGTTGTACGCAACTTCACCTGCACCCGCTACATTCCCTTCTCCATCCCAAATGGGAGTGTGAAGTACACGGTAAGTTCTCGTGTAAGTACCTGGATCGCCAAACTCCAATATCTTATTCGTGCTCTCACCACGTAACACCTGGCTCCACTCCTCCAGAACGACTTTTTGCTGGTCTGGGAGATGCGCAAAGGTGTCAAGCATGTTCATTCCAATCTGGATATCGATGTCACTAAGACGCTTCATTTCCTCCTGGTAAGCCTGGTTGAAATAGGTGTAGCAAAAATTATTATCAACAGTGCAAATATTTACTTCTGTCCCTTTGGTCACAGCTTCAAGGAATTCTTGCGTTTGAATCAATTCAAACTTGCTTTGTTTGA
>CAVZEP010000033.1:0-141232 GCA_963774275.1 uncultured Chloroflexia bacterium
TCCAATCCATCATCCTGACCCTGCAGCATTTCTGGGCCGATCACGGCTGCCTCATCTGGCAGCCATACTACCAGCAGGTCGGTGCAGGTACGCTCAACCCCGCCACTGCCCTTCGCGTGCTGGGTCCTGAGCCATGGAATGTGGCTTATGTTGAGCCGTCTATCCGCCCAGACGATGGGCGTTATGGTGAGAACCCTAACCGCATGCAGATGCACTACCAGTTCCAGGTCATCCTGAAACCTGACCCGGGCAATGCCCAGGAGCTCTACATCGCTTCCCTGGCTGCCCTCGGTATCGACCCGCAGCTGCATGACCTGCGTTTCGTTGAAGATAACTGGGAATCCCCTGCCCTGGGTGCCTGGGGTCTGGGTTGGGAAGTCTGGTTGGATGGTCAGGAGATCACCCAATTCACCTATTTCCAGCAGGCGGGGGGTGCCCTGTGTGACCCCGTCTCTGTGGAGATCACCTACGGCCTCGACCGCATCGCCATTTCCTTGCAGCGCGTGGACGGTTTTACCGCCATCCGCTGGAATGACCGCATCACGGCCGGAGATCTCAATCTACAAGCCGAGAAGGAACAGAGTACTTACTATTTCGACGTAGCGGACGTCGAGCGCTTGAAGCAGATGTACGACCTTTATGAACAGGAAGCCAATGCCTGCCTGGCAAAGAACCTGATCCTGCCAGCCCACGACTATATCCTGAAGTGTTCTCATACCTTCAATGTGCTGGATTCGCGCGGCGCTATCGGCATCACCGAGCGCCAGGCATATTTTGGGCGCATGCGCGACATATCCCGCCGCATCGCTGAAGCTTATTTGGATCAGCGCCAGCAGATGGAATATCCCTGGCTGGATGAGACTGCTGAACATCGCACAAGCCCTTCTCATCATGTTCCCACCCACTCCACACCGGTTCCCACTGCCCCCGCAGACCTGTTACTTGAGATCGGCACCGAGGAGCTCCCCGCCGGTGACCTGGATTCAGCGCTTGAGCAGCTCCAGGAACGCCTGCCTGCGTTGTTGGAAGATTTGCGCCTGCCCCATGGGGAAATTCGCGTGGTGGGCACACCGCGCCGCCTGGTGCTGCACGTTAAGGCAGTGGTTGCCCGCCAGGCAGACCTGGAACAGCTGGTCAAAGGTCCCCCAGCCGATCGTGCTTTCGACTCCCTCGGGGAACCTACCAAGGCTGGAGAAGGTTTTGCCCGCAGCAAGGGTGTGAGCGTCCATGATTTGCAGGTGGTGGAAATGGATGGCGGGCGTTATGTGGCCGTCACCGTTCGCCAAACCGGTCGTTCTGCCCCCGAGGTGCTCGCGGAGGCACTTCCCACCCTGATTGCCTCGCTGCGCTTCGACAAATCCATGCGCTGGAACCGCACCAATGTCTATTTCTCCCGGCCCATTCGCTGGTTATTGGCACTATTTGGCGAGCAGGTTATCCCGTTTGAGTATGCCGGGGTGCATTCCGGGAACCTTACCCGTGGTCTGCGCATCCGCCTTCCAGCAGAATTCCAGGTTAACGAGCCGGCGGATTACTTTTATCTGATGGCAGACCAGGGTATCCTGCTGGACAAGAATGAGCGCCTCGACCTCATCCAGAAACAGCTAGACACGCTGATCATTGAGGTCACTGGCCGGAGTGTGCCTGACCCGGCCCTTCTCTCCGAAGTAGCTAACCTGGTTGAAACTCCCACAGCTTTGATCGGATCGTTTGATCCAGCTCACCTGAATTTGCCGCGTGAGGTGCTTATCTCGGTGATGAAAAAGCACCAGCGTTATTTTCCAGTCTTCCAGAGCCTCCTGCCACAACCTGGACGTTCATCTAAATCAGTCCCGGCTGAGCCTGATGCGCAGGAAGCTAAGCTGCTGCCTTATTTCATCACGGTCGCTAATAAACCCTCGCAGGGTGCCGAGCCGTTCATCGGTGGTGAGCTGATTACCGAAGGCAATCAACACGTCATCCGTGCCCGCTTTGCCGATGCAGATTTCTTTGTGCGTGACGATCGCAAGCACAAATTGGCCGATTTCCATCCCCGCCTGGGTACCCTTATTTTCCAAACCCGGTTGGGTACCATGTTGGATAAGAGCCACCGCATTACCTCCCTGGTGGAAGTTCTGTCACCCATTCTATCTCTGAGCCCATCCGAAACCGAGATCGCCCATCGCACGGCCGAGCTCTGCAAAGCTGACCTGGCGACGAAAATGGTCATCGAGATGACCTCCCTGCAAGGCATCCTGGGGCGGTATTATGCCATCGCCTCCGGAGAAAGCGCCTCGGTGGCCGAGGCTATCTTTGAGCATTACCTGCCCCGTTTCGCCGGGGATCTGCTTCCAAAAACTCGCCCGGGTCTGGTCGTCGGCCTGGCAGACCGGCTGGACACGCTGGCAGGTCTATTTGCTGCCGGCATGGCTCCTTCTGGTGCGCGTGATCCATTTGCCCAGCGCCGGGCAGCGCTCGGCTTGGTTCTGGCACTGATTGGCCAAAACGCCAGCTTTGACTTGCGCACCGGGCTCCAAGCTGCCGCCTCATTGCTTCCCATCGCCATGGATGCGAGAAAGCCTGTCTGCCTGCCAGGGGTTTATTATCGAGCGCCTGCGCAACATGCTGCTCGAAACAGGCTACCGCCATGATGTGGTCGATGCGGTGATTACTGCCCAGGGATTCAATCCTGCCCGGGCCGCTCAATCGGTCAAGCAGCTTTCGGTGTGGGTGGCGCGGCCAGATTGGCATGCTATCCTGCCTGCTTATGCGCGCTGTGTACGCATTACGCGTGATCTGGAGCAACGCTTTGAGGTGGACCCGCAGGCTTTTGCTGAAAGTGCCGAAGAGAGCTTATATTCTGCATTGCAGCAAGCTGAAAAATCCCTGCATACTTGCCCGCATATCCTCAGCCGATAGCTTCCTGACCGCCTTCCTGCCCATGATTCCCTCAGTCAACCGTTTCTTCGATCAGGTGCTCGTCATGACCGAGGATGCCAGCCTGCGCCAGAACCGTTTAGCCCTCCTGCAGCGCATCGCCGCCCTGGGGCATGGCATTGCTGAGTTGTCCAAATTGGAAGGCTTCTAAGTCATAACCAGGCTTTTTATCACCGCAGTACATAAAGTTTTTCAGGGAGATTGCTATGACCAATCTTATTAATAGCATTGTAGCTGTATCGGTATATCCAGACCGTGCTCGCATCACGCGCCGTGGCTCGCTCCCATTGGAAGTGGGTGCACATAGCATTGCGATCACTGAATTACCCATCCATCTAAACCCGGATTCGGTACGCCTCTCTGCGCATGGGACCGCTCGAGCCCGGCTATCCGGTGTTCAATTAAGCCGCCTCTTTTACGTTGAGACGCCCTCCGAGAATGTGCACACCTTGGAGCTGGAGATCGAGCAAATCCAGGACGAGATCAAGCGCCTCGATGTCCAGGCCGAGCTGGTCAAGCAGGAACGGGTGAACCTGGACAAGCTCTCGGCTCAGGCGCAGATTTTCGCCACCGCTCTGGCCGTGGGTGAGATGACCATCGAGCAGCAGCTCGCGCTATTTGCCGGGCTGCGAGCACAGGCTGAAAAGCTGGATCAGGAAGCCCAAGGTATCCAGGTGAGCCGGCGCGATAACGACCGCCGATTACAAAAATTGAGCAAAGAGCTGGAGCAATTGCGCACAGCACGCCCTCCCGAACGCTATACTGCCAGCGTGGAGGTCGATGTCACCCAGGCGGGTGAGCTGACCATCGAGGTCAGTTACCTGGTAAACCAGGCTGGCTGGGTGCCGCTGTACGACCTGTGTCTGTTGGAACAAGAGGCTAAACCTGAATTGGAGCTGGGGTACCTGGCACAGGTGACCCAGGATACGGGTGAAGCCTGGGAGGGCATCAGCCTGACCCTTTCCACCGCCCGACCCGCCATGACCAGTGTGCTACCTGAGCTCGACCCATGGTATATCAGCCAGCGGCGTCCGATCATTCCAATGCCACGTATGGCTGCTGCCCCCCAGAAATTAGCCTTTGCTCGCATGGAAGAGCCTGCAGCTGCATCAGAAACCACCGGTGACTTTGCTCAGGCAGACCTGGTGGCTGAAGAAGTGATCTCCATCGTCGACACCACCGGTACGTCCATCACTTATACCATCCCTGGCGCTACCACCATCCCGCCCGATGGTGCCATGCATAAGGTGACCATTGCGCGTTACCCGCTCACCCCTCACCTGGATTACGTCACAGCACCCAGGCTGGCTGAGGCGGCTTACCGGCGCGCAAAGCTGGTCAATGACAGCGTCTACACTTTATTACCGGGTGAGGCCAACATCTTTATCGGCGATGAATACATCGGCACTACCCAGCTCAAGCTGACCACACCTCAGGGCGAGATTGAGATTTACCTGGGTGTTGAGGACCGTCTTACCGTAACGCGTGAATTAAAGCGCCGTGATATCGATAAGCGTTTCATCGGTGGCAAGCGTCACTTCGAATTCGGTTACGAGATCCAACTTGAGAACCTGTTACCGGTCAAAGTCGACCTCACCATACAAGACCAAATCCCTGTCTCGCGCCATGAAGAGATCAAGGTGAAGCTGGAATTGGCCAACCCCAAGCCGGTTGAACAGACTGAGCTGAACCTGCTGAAGTGGGAGCTTACCCTTGAGCCAAAGGTAAAGCGCACCCTGCGTTTCGATTTCAGCGTCGAATCCCCCCAGGCTATGGAAATCATCGGGCTGCCTTAAAACAGGTGTAGAGTTTTAGGTTCTTGCTTTTCCCGCCTGGATCAATCTTCCCACCAACCCGGCTCCCAGGAGTGCCAGTCCATCTGTGGTCATATAATGGCTGGCGGCGAGGTCGAACAGCACCGAAGCGCGGGCTGGGAATTCCTCATCCCCCGGGTATAGGATTGTCGCCAGGCGGATGCGTGGTAGAGGCAGGAAAGCAAATGCCACACCCGGCAGGGCAGGTAAAGACACGCCCTCCAGCGCACGTGCCGCGTTGGCATAAGCCTCAAGCTTCTCACCATACTCCTTTGCCAGCCGGTCACCACTGTAACCTTGAAACGCCTGGCTGTAAAAGCTTCCTCCAGGAAGCTCGCGGTAGCCGATCCATCGATCGGCGATGGGGGTACCATCGGCTTCCCGCAGGTAGTACAGCAGCATCCCCGCATCATATACCGAGCACTCAGCGCCATCCGAAATCTTCCTGGCTTTCAGGTCCGCGCATGAAATTCCAACCGGCTGTCCCCAATATGCTAGCCGGATTTCCTGGTCCACCAGCGAGGCGCCACAATTCACTGCCAGCCTCCCCGGATGCTTGGCATGCACTTCGGCTCTCAGCACATCCAGCTGCCTGGCCATGCTCTCCTGCCAGGCCTGGTGTGCCCGCTCGATTGCCTCTCCACCAGTCACTTTCATCCCGCCTGCCTGATCGGTCAATCCTGCCATTGCTGTCTGCCTCTTATTGGTTCTGATTACCCACACCCGTGATGCCATCCATGTAAGCCTTAATCGTCGGGATGGCAGTCAGCTTGTCGTAGAAGAAGTTATTCACCAGGTTGATCACCTCCGCCCGGGCAGCCTCAGCCGGACCGCTCAACCCCTGCCCGCTGTCCTGCCGGCTCAATGCATCCCTCAAGCGGAGTAACAGGCGTACAATCTCGGATTCCTGGTCGCCCTCCAAAACCTGGATCACAGACAGGATAAGGTTATCCGCCTGATCAACCAATTGGTCCATGCTGATCCCTGACCCCGGTTTGAAGGCATCATCCATCGTGCGGATAAGCGACCACACCTGGTACAACATTGTAGCCGGCTCATCGAACAAGTCGCGTAAGATTGCAGCATCTTCGTACTGTCCGGTCAGCCGGAAGATGTTATACAGCCGTTTGGCAACCTTGCCATAGTTTACATCCTTCGTCAGGTACTTGTTGACTTCATGCTCCAGCTGTTTGACGTAATTGTCCAATGCATCGGCAGACACATGTTTGGCAAGCTTGGAGAAGATGGGTATCGACCCTGCATCCAGGTATACCTCTTGAAAATAGGGGTCGAGATATCCATCCAATGGGACGATGGTTTCATCAGGCGTCTCCCAGGTTACATCGAGCATGTTGCTGGCGTTCGAAAGGCGTCCGTGGGCAGGGTCAGCTACCACCCAATCCAGCTTGCACCAACCCGGGTCTAAGGCTGCCTGCTCCCAGCTAATGATGGCTGGCGCACCATCCAAGAGCCTGGCTTCGATCTTTCCGCTTTGGATCTCCTCTGGTGTCCAGGATATAGGCGCACCCGCCCGGATCGAGCGGTCACCCCGTAGCACGTCGGAAGGATAATTCCCAAACTTTACCTCCAGCAGCTGGTAGGTAGCGCCTTTGAGGGTGTTTAGCGCTTTCTCACGCATTATCCTGGCTAATATCTGGCAGGCCTGTTCGCGCGTGCCAGCTTTGATGTTAACCCGCTCGAAGAAGTCGCAATCACCCGGGTAGGTTTGGATCTTCGACTGGGCAGATGATCCAGAAAGCGCCAGGGCAGTTTCGACCACACCAGGTTGATCTTCAAACTCCACCAGCCGCCCAATTTCACGGAAATGTGCCAGCTCATGTGGGCTGAAATCCAGCATGACGATCTTGTTGCCAAAAACCCCGCTGCCTGTATCGACTGAGATATCCATTGAGGATCCCAAGGATGCCAGGGCAGTCATCCATTGAAGGGCTTCATCTTCGTTTAGCTCAATGCCAAGACGATGGGCAGATTCCACGATACGTTTAATGTCAAGGCTGGGTGTGGGTTGTTCATTATCGGTCATGTTAAGTTGGCTCCTATGGCTAAATTCATACGACGTGATTCATCGAGCATCTTTTTGAAAATATCGGCCTGGTCGAGGGCATCCTGTAAAGCGTGGTGGGTCAGGTGTTGTGCGGTCACATACTTGGGGCTGATATATCGCCAGGATGTCTGTGACCAGGGGATGCCAGCCAGTCCCATGTAGAATGCCTTGATGTCAATCGCGGCATGACCAAACGGGTTATGGCCCAGGTAATGGAAAAAGTAGTAATTGATGAACATCCAATCAAAGGCGGCATTAAACGCCACGAAGATTGGCTGTTGGTTGGGCGAAGCCTGATCATTCAGCCATTCCTCAAAGCTGGTCAAGGCATTCCTGGGAGTGGTTCCCTCTATCTTCAGCCGCTCAAGGGAAAGTTTATGAATGGATGCAGCTTCTTCTATAAGGCGCAGATTAATCGGTTTCAGCTCGATATAAAAGGTCTGCTGTGGTTCATAAATCGTGCAAGCGCCGATCGATAGCAGGGAATAATCACCTGGAATCGGTCCGGCGGTTTCAATATCCACACAAATGTACACCTCAGGTTCGTCTGCCATGTTGGCTTGATTATAAAGCAAATCCCTATTGAGCCGATGAGCCAGCGATAACAGGCTCATCGCCATTGTATTTTCGGATCTGGGGCCAACGCCGTGCAATCCAGATGACTGCCAGGATGCAGCCCACTCCGCCGCTGATCACTGCAAATGGTGCCCCGAAAAACTGGGCTGCCAATCCTGCCTCCACTTCGCCTAATTGCGGTCCGCCCTGGAAGAAGATCTGGTTCACGCTGGTCATCCGCCCACGGATGTAATCGGGGGTTGCCAGCTGGCGAATGGTATTGCGGATAATCGTGCTGACTGTATCTGCCGCGCCAACTAGGATCAATGCTAACATCGCCCATATAAAGACGCGCGCAGCTCCAAAGGCGATGGTGGCAATCCCAAACACCACCACTGCCAGCATGAAAACCATTCCCTGACGCCGGATCTCATGCATCTGTGAGATGACCAATGCTGCCACCATGGCTCCAATTGCCTGGGCGGCTGAGAGCCATCCGTAGGCGACTGCTCCCACGTGGAGTACATCCACGGCAATAATAGGCATTAGGGTATTGGCTGAGGCGAAGAATGTGGCGAAAAAGTCCAGGATCATCGTGGATATGATCAGGGGCTGCTTCAAGATAAAGCGCACACCCTCGGAAATCGCGGAGAGGCTGACCCCACCATTCCGAGTGGGCCTGGTACCCTGCTGTTCGACGGGTCCCATCATGAACAGAGCCAGAATGACTGCCAGGAACGAGATGGCATTGATGATATACACATACGACAGCCCCCCCGCGGCGATGATGATCCCGCTCAAGGCTGGTCCAACAATGGATCCGGTCTGGTTGGCGATTGAGTTCAAGCTGAAGGCGTTAGGCAGGTCCTTGGATGGTACCAGGTTGGGCACCAAAGATTGGCGTGAGGGTCCATCAAACGCCTGAGCTACAGCCTGCAGCGCAGTCAGCAGGTAGATATGCCACAAATCGATGTGTCCGGACAGGCTCAGCCATCCTAAAGCCAGCGCTACCAACGCCATCCCGCTCTGGGTGATGAAGAGGATGCGCCTGCGGTTGAGAGTGTCTGCGACCGCACCGCCGATCAGCGAGAAGACGATCACTGGCAGGATGCGCGCCAGCCCTACCGCTCCAAGGGCAATCGGCTGGTCGGTGATGGTGCGGATGTGCCAAAACAATGCCCACAGCTGCATCTGGGAGCCTGCAATCGAGATTAACAGGCCTAACCACAATAATCTAAAGCGACGATGGTGTAATGCGGGCGGGATGTGGATCATGTTGGGAGCTGTTTTTCAGGTATCGTATCTTTCAGGGCACAAACCTGGAAGTATAGGTTAAACCAGGATCACCTGATCATGTCCCCCAGTCACGCAGATATAAGAAATCATAGCCAACGGTGCGGTTGCTCAGCTTGGCGATGGGAGGCATGAGGCGTTTGAATTGGCTGCGTCTCACACGTTCCATCACTGCCCTGACGAAGCTTTCAGCAAATCCGGCTTGCACACATTCTTCCGGCTTGTAGCGTTGATCCACCAAGAGGTAAAGCAGCTGGTCCACATCGTCGTACGTGAACCCCAATTCGCCTTCATCGGTCTGTCCCAGCCACAGGTCAGCGCTGGGTGGCTTGTCAATAATGACTTGCGGGACCCCCATCGCTTTTGAGAGCTGCCGAACCTGTGTCTTATAGAGATCGCCCAGAGGGTTCATTGCGCTGGCGGAATCACCATATAACGTCGTATAACCTAGCAAAATCTCGGTTTTATTGCCTGTACCCACTGCCAGACCGTGAAATGATTCCGTCTGGTCATAGAGACAGATCATCCGCATGCGCGCCATGATGTTCCCCTGCCTGATGCGGCTCATATCCGGGAATTGTTGGATCAATGCATCTGCCATGCCGGTGATGGGGATGGTGAGTGACTGCACTCCGAGCGCCTCAATCACCATCTGGGCATGCTCGAGTGAATCTGGGGTCGAGGATTTATAAGGCAGGCGTAATGCCAGCACATTCTCGGCACCCATTGCCTCGGCTGCCAGGTAGCATGATAGTGACGAGTCCAACCCTCCGGATAGATTCACCACCGCCCGCGAGAAACCAGCCCTGGTGATCTCGGAATGGATGAAACCGGTCAGGATCTGCCGGACAGCCTGTGTATTTATGGTCAGATCAATCTTTTTGTGCTCCATAGCCTAACTCACTCTATTCAGCCAGATTGTGCGCACCCGATATTATACATCTTCCAGCCAACCTGCCATCGGTGGCTTAACCACACGTGGTCGCGCCCCACGATTCTTTGCATCTCGCGCAGCGTAAGCGCGGTCCGCTCATCCCGTAATAATGGCAGGCGTGCCCGTGTGCGGTGTAATTGGTTTAAGTCGATCTCAGTGATCAACAAGGTTTCTTCATGATAGGGGCATTTTGCCAGCAGATCGCCGTTTGGGTCATAGATGGTCGAACCGCCCCAGAAATTTAGCCCATCTTCATAACCCACCCGGTTGCTGTGCACCACGAAAGAGGTGAACAAGTTGGCATAAGCCCGGTTGATATCTTCCACCCAGCGTGCAGATTCTAGTGCGGGCTGCTTCCCTAAACCCCTCCCAGGAGATGCTGACACCAACAGGAATACATCGGCTCCATCCAGCCAGAGCAGGTAAGGCGGTGAGGCATGCCAAAAATCCTCACAGATCAGAATTCCAAACCGCCCAAACTTGGTGTCAAAGGCACGTACAGTATCCCCCCAGGCAAAGAAACGACCCTCATCAAATAAGCCATAAGTGGGCAGATATGCCTTGTGATGGACGTGCGCTACCTCTCCCCCGGTAAGGTAGGCCGAGGCGATAAAAAAGCGGTGCCGTTGGTCTTCATCCACAAAACCGACCACCATGTCGATATTTTGGCTCGCTTCCAGCAAAGGTGCGAATACGGGGTCATCTTTAGCTGCTCTGTGGGCAACAGTTGGTACAAGGTCTTGCAGGCAATACCCGGTCAATGAAAGCTCGGGAAAGACGATCAGATCAGCCCCTGCAGACTGGGCCTGGCGTGTCAAGTCCAGATGCTTATCTAAATTCACTTTTATATCCCCTAGGTGTGTATTGATTTGGGCAAGTGCGATATTTACTTTCATTATTCACCTCCCGGAAGTGCAACCCTCTTCCCGGGGGAAGCCTCTCTCCTGTATTTCCAACGGACCAATAATACCACCTCTATCACTGCGGAGAATATCATCAATCCGATCGCTCCCCATGCTTCTACTCGTAATCCTCGCCAGATGGGGGTTGGATCGAGGCGTAAAAATGATAGGGCGAATATTTCTGCGGATATCCCAATCAGTCCGATGGTAGCGCTCATCCCTGAGTGTGGCAATTGCTTGCCAGCTCTTTCCAACAGCCAGATAAGAATCAATGTCAGAGTTGCACCGATCAGCTGGACCGGCACCCGGTTTGCCAGCACTCCCCATACATCACGCCCGGGTAACGCCCACCACGCAGCATAAGGCAAGCCATAGCCACAGCTATCCACCCAACACCCCAGCCAGGCGGTTATGGTCAGAGTGCCAGCCAGCGGGAAAAACGCATCTGCCAGCGAACCGAGAGAGACTTTCCACCATCCGGCAAAGAACAATATGGCTAGCAGACCGCCCGTTAATGCACCGATGCCGGATAACCCACCCAGCCAAACCTGGACGATCTCACCCGGATGGGCATGATAATATCCCCAATTCATGACCACAGCACCAGCCCGGCTGCCAGCCAGGGCAGTTAGCAATATCCCCAGACCCGCATCGAGATAACGAATGGCATCTTTTTTGGGTGCCCGCCAGCCCACCAGTAACAAACCTGTGAGTGCCCCCAATCCGAGAAAAATAGAAAATGGCTGCATGGCTTAATCATATCCCAAATCCTGAGATTCTCTTAGCCCCTCCCGCCCAATTTGATGCATAATAGATATCAAAGGCGGTTGCTCATTCTGATGTATAATCAAATCGCCCCTGGAGGTCACACGTATGGAAATACTAATTGATCCTAACCTGGCGTATGTGCTCTTGGTAGTCGGAATAGTCATGGGAATCATGGCTCTATTTGCACCAGGCACCGGAGTGCTCGAAGTTGGAGCATTATTTGTTTTATTCCTGGCTGGCTGGGAGATCAGCCAATTGACTATCAACGTGTGGGCGTTGGCAGTCTTAGTCTTGGGTGTCATCCCGTTCATCGTGGCTGTGCGTAAGTCGCGCAATCTGGTGTTCCTGATCGTTGCATTGGTCGCATTTGTTGTTGGTTCCACTTATCTCTTTCGAGGTGAAAGCTGGTGGCAGCCTGGTGTGAACCCTTTCCTGGCGCTCATCGTCTCTGTGCTTGCAAGCGGTTTCCTCTGGATTGCCACAACGAAAGTGTTGGAATCTGAAAAGATGCGACCAAGACACAACCTGGAAAAAATAATCGGTGATTTTGGTGAAGCCAAGACCGATATCTTTAACGAGGGGTCTGTGCAAATAAACTCTGAGTTATGGAGCGCACATAGTTCCATGCCCATTCCATTGGGCAGCAAAGTTCGTGTGGTAAAGCGCGAAGGCTTTATCCTGGAGGTGGAACCTGTTACGTCGAAAAGTGAATAAACCATCCCGTTCGAGCCAAGCTCATTCGAGTTTAAAATCTGATCGTCTAAAAAAAACAAGGAGCTAATATATGGGAACAACAACAACAACTATTGTCTTGTGCCTGGCAGGAGGAGCCGTTGTTCTGGCGATCATCCTTCTAGCTAGCGCCATCCGGATTGTGCCGGAGTACGTGCGCCTGGTTGTCTTTCGCCTGGGGCGCTGCGTCGGTGCGAAAGGTCCGGGTATCGTATTCCTAATCCCCGTAGTTGACCGAGGTGTCTCCGTTGATTTGCGCGAGCAGGTACGTGAGATTCCACACCAGACTTCGATCACCAAGGATAATGCCCCCATCAGCATTGACTTCCTGTGGTATTACAAGGTATTGAACCCGATGGAAAGCGTCTTGCAGGTTGGGAACTTTGAGGCCGCTGCTCAGGGTATGGCGACCACCACTTTACGTGCAGTCATTGGTGGGATCATGCTGGACGAGGTGCTGTCGGAGCGTGAGCATATCAATAACATGTTGCGCACCCGCCTGGATGAAGTCACTGAGCGCTGGGGTGTCAAGGTGACCAATGTTGAGATCCGCGAGATCATCCCACCGCGTGAAGTGCAAGATGCGATGAATCGCCAGATGTCGGCAGAGCGTATCCGCCGTGCCGTGGTGACCGAATCCACGGGTACGCGTGAGGCAGCCATCAACGTAGCAGATGGTGAGAAGCAAAGTGCCATTCTAAGGGCTGAGGGTGAAAAGCAGAGCAATATTCTACGGGCAGAAGGTGAAAAGCAAGCCCAAGTCTTGAGGGCTGATGGATTCTCGACTGCCCTGGACAAGATCTTCTCCATAGCTCAAACGGTGGACCAGAAGACGATGACTTTGCAATACTTTGAAGCTCTCAAGTCCATCGGTGCGGGTGCTTCCACAAAGTTCATCTTCCCAATGGAATTCACCAGCATGATGACCAACTTCATGAAGGGCGACAAAAAGAGCGAGTAGAAGTAAAGTTCGACACGCATTCCATCGCAATACGGAGTACGCCAGAAACGTATTCCGTATTGCGTATGTTTTAACAAGGAAGTTACGGTATTATTGGGGATTGTATGAATACCACCAGCCCTGCCCAATCTGATACAAGCGTTAGCATAGAATTGTCCTCCCTGCGCGATCTGAACGACTTACGCAAAATTGAGCGAGTGTGTTTTCCGCTGGACGCCTGGCCACTCCTCGACCTGATCAGTGTGCTGACTTACCGGGGGGTGGTTCGCTTGAAGGCAGTTAAGCATAACCAGATGGTAGGGTTCATCGCCGGGGATGTGCGCCGGTCAGAGGGGATGGCGTGGATTGCCACGCTGGCTGTGCTGCCAGAATACCGCGGTCAGGGGGTCGGTTCGGCATTACTGGTAGCTTGCGAAGCGCAAATTCCGCTCTCAAGGATTCGCTTGTGTGTCAGACCATCGAACTTGGTGGCGATCCGGTTATATGAACGGTTTGGATATACACGTGTGGGGGAATGGACCAAGTATTATCAGGATGGTGAATCAGCCCTGGTGTTGGAAAAGAAAAAGTAGGCAGAGTTCGTAGTTGTGAGTTTCCGTCCTTAGCGGTGGCAGCAACAACAACACCCTGTTCCAATGGCTTTGTCAGGTACAAGACCCCTACACCGTCAGCGATGACGGGTACAATACCTTGAGGTAGGATGAATTGGGCTATAATAAGCCCATGCCCATTCCTGAATTCAGTCAACCCATCACCAAACCAGGTGGGCTGAAACGACTGGCACAATATCTGGCTGACCAGCCCATAATCGCAGTGGATACCGAATCCAACAGCCTGTTCGCTTACCGGGAACAGGTTTGTTTGATTCAATTTTCCACCCCCATAGCCGATTATCTTGTGGATCCTCTGTCGCTTTCTGACCTCTCGCCACTTGGTCCCATTTTCGCTGACCCAACCATCCAAAAGACCTTTCACGCGGCTGAATATGACCTGATATGTATGAAGCGAGATTTTTCATTCAGCTTCAACAACCTGTTTGATACCATGATTGCCGCCCGCATTCTAAGCCGCAAGGAAGTGGGTCTGGGGTCGATCCTTGAAGTGGAGTTCAATACCCAGGTGGATAAACGTCACCAACGCGCAAATTGGGGGCAGCGACCTCTCCCTGGATACTTACTGGATTATGCCCGCCAGGATACACATTACCTGATTCCACTAAAGCAGAAGCTGGAAAGCCAGCTTGAGGAAAAAGGTCTGCTGTCACTCGCTCAGGAGGATTTCCGGCGAATTTGCCAGGTGGAGGCATCTCCGGAGAACGGCAAAACTGACTGCTGGCGGATAAACGGGGTTCATCTTCTCTCCTCCCAGCAAGCTGCAGTACTGCACGAGCTCTGTAAGTATAGGGATGAAGTTGCCCGGAGCTACAATCGCCCATTGTTCAAGGTGTTCAGCGACCATACGCTGCAAGCCATTGCCAGTGCCCTCCCATCCAGTTTAGATGAGCTGAAGGAGTTGCCAGGCATGACCAATCACCAGCTGAACCGGCATGGCAAGTTACTACTTCAGGTAGTCCAGCGAGGCTTGCAAGCGCAGCCGGTTCACCCGCCTCGCAATACCCGCCCGGATGACAGGTATCTAGCCCGGCTGGAGGCGCTCAGGCAGTGGCGGAAGCTGAAGGCGCGAGAGGTTGAGGTCGAATCGGATATTGTCTTACCTCGCGACCTGCTTAACAGCCTCGCCTCCCGCAATCCACAAGATATGCATGCGCTCTCCGATTGCCTGTCAGAAGTGCCCTGGAGACGTGAGCGTTATGGGGAAGAAATCCTGAAAGTGCTGACAAAGGCGAAGGGTCGAACATAAACAGCAGTCGGGATCAAGCAATCAGCATTTTTTTAGTGAGGAATCATAAACACAACGACAGTAGGCATTAAAATAAAAGGTCGGGAAGGCTATCCCGACCTTTTGTAGAAATACTCTGGTTTTATCAGGCAGTTTCCTGTGGGACTTCCACCTCAACGGGCTGTTCAGCTTTGGTGAATACCAAACCATCCTTGGTTTCATTTACATCGGCAAGAATGTGAGCGTCACGAGAGAACTCCCCACTGAGCAAACTCAGCGAAAGGGGGCTCTCCAGGTACTTCTGCAGGGCGCGACGTAATGGTCGGGCACCAAAGGCTGAATCATAACCGGTTTCTGCCAACCATTGACGAGCAGCAGGGGTAAGTGCGATGGCCAAACCACTATCACCCATGCGCTCCTGGATTTCTTTCATCTGTAAGTCAACAATCTTGACCATATCTTCAACGGATAGGGGTGAGAAAGTGATGATCTCATCAATGCGGTTGAGAAACTCGGGACGGAAAGTGCCTTTAAGGGCTTTGGATATTTTTTCTTGAGCCTCCCGATCCTCGGTGGTTGAGCTGGGAGCTACAAACCCCAAACTTCCCGACTTGCGCACGTACTCAGTGCCCAGGTTGCTGGTCATGATAAGCACCGTGTTGCGGAAGTCCACCAGCCTACCTTGACCATCGGTCAGGCGACCGTCATCAAGGATCTGTAATAACGCATTCCACACTTCAGGATGGGCTTTCTCGATCTCATCGAATAGAATGACACGATATGGGCGCCGGCGAACAGCTTCTGTAAGCTGGCCTCCTTCCTCATAGCCGATATAGCCAGGTGGGGCACCAAACAAGCGTGAGACGGTGTGCTGCTCGCGGTATTCGCTCATGTCAATGCGCACCAGGGCGTCCACATCGTCGAACAGGAATTCCGCCAGGGCTTTGGCGAGCTCCGTCTTGCCAACACCGGAAGGACCAATAAAGATGAATGAACCAATTGGGCGACGAGGGTCTTTGAGACCCGAGCGAGACCGGCGGATGGCATCAGAGATGGCATGAATGGCCTCGTCCTGACCAATGATATGCTCACCTAAACGGGCTTCCATACTTAGCAGCTTATCAGACTCGGTTTCCATCATCTGCGAAACAGGGATACCCGTCCACTGGGCTACAACGGAGGCAATATCATTAACATCCACAACTTCATCCAGCTTGTGCTCACTCTCCCATTTATCACGCAAGGAACTGAACTCAGTCTCCAGGCGCAGACGTTCGGCTTTTTTCTCCGCCGCCCGTTCGTAATCGCGGGTTAAGCCAGACTGTTCTTCTTCAGCTTGCAACCGGTCGACCTCACTTTTCATCTCCTTCAGTTCTGGGGGTAGTGAATAAAGTGCCACACGCAGCTTGGCTGCAGCTTCATCCATCAGGTCGATGGCTTTATCGGGGAGGTGCCGTTCGGTGACGTAGCGGGAGGATAAGCGGGCTGCAGCGACCAGGGCATCATCCGAGAAGCGCACCTTGTGGTGGGCTTCATAGCGATCGCGCAATCCACGCAACATCTGGATGGTGTTTTCTACATTGGGTTCTTCAACATAAACTGGGGCGAAGCGGCGCTCCAGGGCGGCATCTTTTTCAATATGCTTATGATACTCATCCAGGGTGGTAGCGCCCACACACTGCAGCTCACCACGCGCTAGAGCGGGTTTCAACATATTCGATGCATCCATCGCACCCTGGGCAGCACCAGCGCCAATCACCGTGTGCAGCTCATCAATGAATAAAATGACCTCACCCTGGGCACGCTGGATTTCATCGATGGCGGCTTTGAGGCGCTCTTCGAATTCACCACGGAAGCGTGAACCAGCGATCATCGCCCCCAGGTCAAGCTGGATCACGCGCTTGCCTGTGAGAATCTCCGGAACGTCGTTGGAAGCAATTTTCTGCGCCAGTCCTTCGACGATGGCAGTCTTGCCAACACCGGCTTCACCGATCAGAACAGGGTTGTTCTTGGTACGTCGGGAGAGGATCTGGATGACGCGCAGGATCTCCGTATCGCGCCCGATGACGGGGTCGAGCTTGCCTTCACGTGCCATCTGGGTGAGATCGCGCGAGTATTTCTCCAGCGTGCGGTAGCGTGTTTCAGCCTGCGGGTCAGTGACACGCTGACCACCACGAATCTGCTGCACAGCTTCATAGACACGCTCACGCGTTACGCCTGCGCCTTCCAGCAAACGAGCGGCAGGGGTGCTGCGTTCGTTGAGGATGGCCAGGAAAATATGCTCGGTGGATATATATTCATCCTTGAGACGGTTGGCTTCTTCATTTGCCAGGTCAATAATGCGCTTGACGCGTGGTGTGATGAAGATCTGGCCTGCGCCGCCGCCAAATATGTTGGCCTTCGGACTGGTACGTAAAACATAATCCAACCGCTCGGTGAGAGCGTTGGCATCCACTTTGAGATATTCCAATATCTGGGGGATTACACCCTGAGGCTGCTCGATGAGTGCCAGGAGGATGTGTTCAGTATCGATCTGATTGTGCCCGTAGCGTTGAATGATCTCGGCAGCACGCTGTGCTGCCTCCTGGGCACGTTCAGTAAAACGATCAAATCGCATCATAGGGATTATTCCTTCCTTATCGGGAAGATTATAACATTGAGTATGTTAGTGCAAGACATGTGCCGCGTAAGAGTTATATATGAGTTATGTATACAGTGAATTAGAATATTGGAACGCTGAAAAGTGTGAAGGTTAACTTGGAAATATGCCCGGATACCATGAGTTTGAGATGTTTCAAGAACAGTCGCTCGTCGTGCTTACCACTGAGTGCTTCACCTGACCTGCAAGGTATACAAGTGATTGAAAGCAGGGAGGAAGATTGCGTCCCCGCAGTTTACTCGGGGCAGGCGGGCAAAATACGCCATGGAAATGACAAAAATGATCGTTTCTATAGCCAAAAACCGGCCTGAATGACAATCGTTACAGATCAGGGAGTGGCGGTTGGAAGGGAAGATGCGCCAGCTGAATCTCCCAGGGCAAGGAGGGTACCCGTAGCTGTGATGACATATAATCTTCCAGGAGCCATTGTCCCTCCCAAAACTCCAAAAATACCCTCTGGAAAGGTAAAGCTCCATAAAGGATCTGTGCCATCCTGGGGATATGCCTGACACCTGGTGACAGGACCTTCCTCCGTATAGTAACCCACTCCGCAAATATAGGCGGTATTTGTCCCATCGATAGCGACAAGTCGAGTACCCTCATTGTACGGCGCAAAAAAGTTACCCAGGATCTTGCCAGTTGGATCCAGCCAGTACACCGATGTTCCACCATAAAAGCCGGAATAGAAGAGCCAGATATCACCCGTGGGGGTCACGCCAGCATCCACAGGCAGACCGCTATTCTGATTCATGCCGGCTCCACGGTAATTCCAGTCTGCGCTTTTCACCAGGTTAAAACCTTGCGAGCTTTGAGTCCACTGTACGGCTACATGCCCGGCAAGCAGGTATGTTTTTCCGTCTGCACCCACCAGCAAATGGGCCTGATTGACGAGAACCGGGCTATCCTGGGTGGGAAGCGTTAAATCCACCAGAGACCCATCTGCGGTATTAACCACCACACTCTTAACGAAGATTTCCTGCCCATCGGGAGAGAGGCGCAACCCTGTATCTGCACCACGCGTGCCAGGCTTTATTGACCAAAGCAGCTGCCCATTGGGTAGCAGGGCAAACAGGGTATCTCCACGTGCATCTTCCAGAAGGTAGTAGATAGATTCATCAGGGGCAACGATGGCACCATGATTGGGTTTTCCGATAGTAATTGTCGAATAGGACCACAGTAGATTTCCATCAGGGCTGAAGGCAGAAAGGCCGGCTTTTGAATCGGTGACATAGATGATTCCCTGCGGTCCCAGGGCAAGTGGACCCAAAGGGACTCTCAGGCAGACCGGTCTCCCAGCGCGTCGTTCCATCGGGATTCACTGCCATGAGCCTGGCATCCAGACTGGCCACGTAAATTGTGCCATCTGTGGATATTACCGGGCTGCCCGAAAAGCCTGCCGGATTAGTTATTGCCCACAGCTTATCCGGGTTCGAAGGACCGATTAAATTTACATAACCTGTCCCGTACGGATCGACCCTAACTGAAGCCCATACCTGCCCACCAGGAACAGTCAGGGTTGCCTGGGAAGAGTTGAATCGGCTGGCAATCAGGGTTTGATATAGATAGAGACTACCAATCAGGGCAATCACGACAGTCAACACGAATACGGGGCGTAATCGGTTAGCCTTGAGCCAGCTCGTGACAGGGTAACTGACATACTCTTCGAACCAAAGGGCAAAACGATGGCTGAGGAGTGCGAGCGGACTATTGCGATTGATATATTCAGGGTTCAAGCGCGACTGCAAGCCATCCCCCAATAAGTTGAAACCCAAGACCGTGATAAATATAACTGTGCCAGTGAGCACCAGCGGCCAGGGCTGTAGTAAATTAACCCATGAAGTAGCCAGCATCTGACCCAATTCTGGTGACCCACTCGTGCGGCGGGATACATAATCCGCTACCTCGATCCAGACATCTCCACCAATAAAATAACCCAAAAACCCCAAGCCAGCAGTTACCATTAGTGTGCCACTAATTTCAAAGGCGAAGAGCATCCAGACCATGGGCATGATCTGGCGCAGGACGTGTTGAAAAAGCGTATGGAAAGTTGAGGCACCCAATGCATGGGCAGATTCTATGTACAGCTGTCCTTTGACAACCTGGGTCTGATCGCGTACAAAACGGGCGGTTTCACCCCATCCGTTGATGGATAGACCCACAATAAATGCCAGCAGGCCGATATCGGCACCCAGCATGGCTATCGCACCCAAAGCGACCATCAAGACAGGTATGGATATGGCAGCAGAGATCAATCCATCCAGGAAACGACCCAATCGCCCTGTGGACCAGCCCGCCCCCAGACCGATCAATGTGCCAAGGAAAAGCCGAATAATTGCCACAATGGACACCATGATCAGCGTGGGGCGAACTGCATAAAGGACGCGACTGAGCAGGTCCCGCCCAAACTCATCGGTGCCTAAAATGTACCCGGGGACCTTAAATGCATCGAATGGTGGGATATGCCATTTATCTCCAATTTGTACAATGGCATGTTCAGCCATCGGATCTTGTGGAGCGATCCGTGGTCCAATGATGGCAATCAGCACAACGATCAAGACAATTAGAAATCCAACCAGGAGAGGCGTGTTGATTTTGTGATGTGTGGCTCGAATGTCTTTCCCATTTGTACCTGCAATGAGGAGCAGTTTCTCTGCCGGTGCTTGCTCCGCAAGACTTACTTGGATATCTCTCTCAACTGCATTCGTTGGCCGGGGAGAGACAATTCTTGTGGGGGGTTGGATGGACCGGGTATGAGATGGATGCTTGTGTTTGAGGTTATTTAATGCTGATCTGGCTGATGCGTTTTGCGGGTTGATCCTCACGACCCATTCCAGGCAATCTATAACCTGTTGCTCAGTATCCGCCAGGCGTGCCATCATTAACCAGGCTTGTTCATTGCGCTGGTCTGAAAGAAGCACCTGACTCAATAATTTACGTGCCCGGAGTTTTTCACCCTGTTTTATGGCTTGCTGAGCTTCTGAAAGTTTATCCAGGCTCATCCAAGACCTCCGGATGGGGCAGGTTCATCCTGGGTTCTCAAGCGAGGGTCGAGAATCCGTACCGACACTGAGGCAACTATATCCGCTAGTAGAAATAGTGCGCCAATAATGGTTATATCAAGAGCAACAGTGGGTGGGTCCAGGAATATGGCTGAAGCTCCCAAGTTTGAGCTCAATCGACCAGGAATTAGGGTAGAAGCCAACATCCTACCCAACCCTGGCCAGTTGAACAACCATTCAATAACGATCAGCTCTCCGACAAGCATCCTGAATGAGCTGGCGATGGATAAAATCACCGCAGAAACAATATTGCGCATGGCTTGTCGCCAGCGGATATCATGCCAGGTATGGCCAAAACTGCGTGCAGCGATGATGTACTGCTTACCCAGCTCACCTACCAATAAATTCGCAGTCACCTGTGCAATTTGCACGGATGGGCGGAGCATTAACGCGAAGATAGGCAGGATCAGATGATTATCCCAACCAAAACCACGGATAGGAATGGTCTCTTCGCCAGCTGCACCCCTGGATAATGCCAGATAGATGATGGCCAAAACACTCAAGCTGCCGATATAAAAACTTGGCATAGCCAATCCAATTGTCGAAAGTGGGGTAAGCCAGCCGCGCACACCTGGAGGCTGGTTACGCACTGCAAGCATTCCCATCACCCAACCCAAGAGGATACTGAATACGAGAGCAATGGCCAGGAGACCCAGAGACGCAATAAAAGCTCGCCATAAATCTTGGGCAAAAGAGCCAATCTGGGGACCTTGTTCAGGAGGCCGAAGCAAGGACCCATTAAAAATATCTTCTATATGCTGCTTATATGACTCCAACAAAGGGAGTGGATTATTGACTTGTTCCCGTAAATATGGCGTCCGGGCGGCACGGATTGGCCGAGCAACGTATGCATAAGTGAACCCGAGAAAATGGATCAGGATCAGAGCAAAGGGGATGATGGCGAGGCGGCGAAATACAAATCGAAGCATAAAAAACCTGTATTGCGGCTAACAATGGGATCCTGAAGTAGCCTGTTAATGATATCAGGAAAAATTTAAATTATCATGATTTTATTAGAATATACTCCCCAAGAGGAATTTTGTTCAATTGAACCGACCTCAAGAAGCGAGTAGATGGTGTAAAATGGAGATAGATATGATTGCGGAAGCTGTTATCCCTACTTCTGAGCAAGGACATCTCCGCCGGCTCGACATGCGAGGTGACCTTGCGAGAGTCGCCGACCTGGTTGAGCTGTGTTTCTACGATACACTTGACCCCGAAGGTAAACAATATCTAAAAGAGATGCGCCGGGCGGCACAGAACGTATCCGTATTGGGATGGGCGAGCAGTCTGATCGATGAAGCACCCATGCCCCCTTCAGGATATGTGTGGGAAGAGGATGGGCGTTTAGTTGGAAATCTTAGCTTGATCCCGATCCATGTACAAGGCAAACGATGCTATATGATCGCCAACGTGGCGACACACCCGGAATACCGCGGCCGTGGCATCGCACGGGCGTTGACGGTTAGCGCATTGGAATATGCTCGCAGTCGCAATTCTGCTTGTGTATGGCTGCAGGTACGCGATGATAACCCGAGTGCCATCCATATTTATGAAACGATTGGCTTTAAGGAGTGCCTACGGCGAACAAGCTGGTACAGTGGTCCAGACCTCCAGACGCACTCAAGCATTGCAGGCGTAAAGATTGGAAAGCGGCGCACCGATCATTGGGCATACCAGCAAGAATGGCTAAAACGCCTTTATCCTCCTGAGCTAGATTGGCACATCCCCTGGGATTGGAATTTATTCCGCCCAAACATTTGGGGGATGCTTTATCGCTTCTTTAACCTTGAATTTCCTCACCAATTGAGTGTGGAACACAACGGCGAGTTGAAAGGTACTCTCACCTGGAAGCATACCGGTGGTTTCACCGACCCATTATGGATGGCAGTTTCGGAAGACGTGGATGAGAGTGCCATCCTTTCATTGTTAATATATGGACGCAAGAAAATAGGACAAACAAGGCCTTTGAGCTTAAATTACCCAGCAGGGATGGCTGTGGATGTGCTGCGGCAGGCGGGCTTTTATCCCCACCAGACATTAATTTGGATGGAAAAGAAATATTAATAGAAAATTGGATACTGTAGGGAAAACGTAGGGAAATCATCAAGATAAATAATTGACTTTACGGTCAATTTGGCTTATACTGAATTCAAACGGAGAAGATACCGCTATGCGAGTTTTTCTCTTAAAAGTGAATAGTACCTGATGATCACCAAGGCACGCGTTTGTTAACGCGTGCCTTTTATTCAAAATATGACCGATGAAAGGAGACAAATAGAAAGATATGGATTCTGGCCTGATCCGCAAGCGAGAAAAAGCAAAGCGCTATGCCGAACAGCGTGAACGCATCCAAGTACAAACGCTCCAAGTAAAATTCGATGGGGATAACAACCCCCATACTGTGAAATATATCGATAATGCCTGGCAATGCGATTGTGACTTCTTTCGGACGCGCCAGACGTGCAGTCATACCATGGCACTTGAGATGATCATGGAGGGCTGTTCTTGGGCGGGATAGGCATGGGAATAGAATAAAACTGAATAGGATGGATGCACAACGAGCCCATAATTGGGCTCGTTTTTATTACAAGCTGACCCGCTCCTGGGTTAACGAGATGGCTTCCGCCAGGGCTGCCTGGCGGTTAGAGATCGGGAAGCGGTTATGCAGCGGGCTGATATGAGCACCGAATGCAGTCGATTTCCAGAAAAGCCATGCCAACGGTTTCATGAACGCGCTAAGATCGGCTGCACGCCGAACTTCCTCCAGGGTAGCGTCATCCCAGCCTCCAGCCAGCCCATAGAAAAAGGCAAACAGCGGGTAGGAAGGAAGAATAGCAATCGTCAGGACGATAATACTGGTGATCTGGTCGCCGTGCCAGATTAGCCCTCCGAGCCAACGCAGAATGGCATAGTGGGCTATCCCTGCCAGAAGTGGTGCCACCAAAGATTGCCAGAAATAAAAACGCTGCGGGAAACATAATCGGTGGTTCATCAGGTAGGCAACGATGTTTTTGGTCATCAGGGCAACGATATATGCAATGATCAGGGCATAAATTTGCATGCGCGCCAGCAGGATGAAAGCCAAAACGATGCGTAGAATTTGTTCCATGCCCACCAATGCACCCTTCATCCAGGGTTTATTCGCACCAAGCTGTACATTATCACCTACCCAGGATGGGTATTGTATGATCCCCCAGATAAGCAGGGGCGTGCTATATTGGGCAGCACGGATGAACTCTGGGCCGCTTGCACCCAGGATGAAACGATCGGCTACTGCCAGCAACAATGCTCCGAGCATGGCGCTGATCATCCCGCCCCACTTATATCCCATGGCAGAGTAGTACTGGCTGAGCAGTTTACGCCCGTGGGAGATTGCTTCCGAGATGGAAGGCATGAGGTTGTTATAAAGGGTGGAGGTAACATTGAAGGCATATACGAAGTTTTGAGCCAGCACCCAATTTCCCCACACCTCGGCATAATTTACAAGATATGCCTGGCTGATCAGGATTTCTACGGATTGACCAATCCCCCAGGCGGCGGACCCAAGCATTTCGAAAACTCCAAAACGGAAGGAATCTTTGATCACCGACCAATCGAAATGCGCCAGGAAGTACAGGCGGGCGTTATACCCCAAACGGCGGTAGAGACCCAGGCCAAGCAGGAAGGTCAAACATTCAGCTGCATAGGCAGCCAGCCCCATCCCGAGTAGACCCCCCATCGATCCACCGAAGACCGGATGTGACCGTCCCCAGATTACCATCAGGGTGACCAGAATAGGCTGGGTAATCATGGGAAATATTACCGCCAGCACCAGGTCCAGGATTTGGGCATAGTCAAAGCGCTGCAAGCCGGTAAGAGCGTTACGCAGTACCTGATAAAACCCAGGGATCTGGATGAACGTGTGGATGATGATACTCCAGGCATAGATGGCATAAACGGTCCGTGGCAAGAGAGACCCTGCCAACCCCACCATGATGGCAACCTGAACTGCCCCGGAGAGTACCTGCCACCATACGAACACTTGCCCGTATTGAATTGCCCGCCGAGGATCGTGGACCCGGTATTGTGACATGAATTTAATAAAGGCTATGCTGGTTCCCATGTCGAAGAAATTCCAAATAAGGGCAAAGAATTGGGTCACACGACCCCAAATACCAATTGCCTGGGCTGATGGAAGGATGTATACCGGTAAGATCAGATTTTGATAGATGATGAGCGGGATGAAGATGAGGATTCCCAAAAAGAATGCCATGAAGAAACCTGCCAGTGGTCGGTGAAATCCTATATCTTCCCAATCCGTACCTGCTTCACGGGCGATGAATTTCTCCCGGTCAGAGACGACCACATCCAAAGCCTCAGGATGACGAAGGCTATAACGTCGCACAACCCAAAATGCCAATGTAGAGATCACCAGCAGGCCGGCTAGCAAGCTATAGAGTACAAGCTGATCTTTTGTGTGTGGTACAGGGGAGGCGGGATATTTTGCAAAAGCAAGCGGAGAGCGCCCAGCAGAACTTTCCACCAGGTGATAGATCAGGTAATTAAAATAAGTCCATTCTTGAAATTGTGGATTATTGGAATTAAGGAAAGCTGTGAAAATAAAAACTTGCCCAGAGCCAAGCTCTTTCCTGCCCAAGACCATTGATCCATCATCAAAACCTGTCACCAGGGGGGTAAAGGATGAGCCAGAGACCAGATAGCGTTGGCGCACCTGAGGGGCGCTGGTCCAGATAATATTCTTCTGGATGGGGTCTGAGTGCGTAGAAGGCGTATTAAGGCTGAGTGGGTCTTCCTGATAAACAACCACACTATTTTCGTCCAGCAGTGCGTTGATCTCAGAGGCGTTCAGGTTCGGACCCAGGATAAATACTAAACCCGCGCCCTGCTCAACCCGTGCCCGAATAGCCCCGCCATCCGGAATTTCACCGCTCAGGATGATCACCTCTGCCTGGGATATATGGGTGACAAGCTGAAGGTTTTTATCCAGGGAGAGAGCGGTGAACAGGGAATCACTTTTTCCTGCATAATACACCTGGAGGGTGTTATCTGCCGATACCAAGGTGGGAAATAAGAACAGCAACGATAAAAGCAGCAGGATAAGAGGTGTTTTTTGCATAGACAGCCTCAGTGGGGAATGTTTGTCTGTACTCAGGACTGTACCTGGTTGTATATTGAGATACGAGACCAAATTGAATAAGTTTATAGCATATCCAACCGCAAGTCAATTAATTCCAGGGCATTACAAGCTAGAATGAAAATGATTGGATTATGCTATACTCTTAAGTGGCTGTGACCGAACCAGCCAGACAAACATATGGCAAGGAAACCAATCCCTACTAAGGTCATACTTCCACAGCGCCGGAAAGACCTGTTCACCCGGCAGCGCTTGATTAACCTGCTTTATGATCTGATGGATGAAAAACTCGTCCTGGTAATCGCCCCGGCAGGATATGGTAAGACATCCTTATTGATTGATTTTGCCTCTCAGGTGGATTTACCGGTATGCTGGTATGCGGTGGATGAGCTCGACCAGACGGCAGAACGATTTTTCACCTATTTTATTACCGCTCTGCACCGGCATTTCCCTGAATTCGGTGAATCCTCCAAGGCAGCGGTAAGATCAATCAATCCGTTTAATCCTGATATCAACCAGCTGGTGTCGGTTATTGTCAATGATGCTTATGAGCATATCCGGGAGCATTTTCTGATCATCCTGGATGACTACCACCTGGTAAGCAACGTGAAGGAAATCCAGGCCTTCATTAATCGCTTTATCAGCGAATCAGCTGAAAATTGCCATTTAATCCTTAGCTCACGCACCTTGCTCAGCCTTCCGAACTTGCCATTGCTGGTAGCCCGCTCACAAGTGGGTGGTATGGGTTTTGAAGAGCTGGCGTTTCGAGCAGATGAAATCCAATCTTTTGTGCTGCAATACTACCACGTCACCCTATCTGATTCAGCTTCGCAGGACCTGGCGCGCGATACGGAGGGATGGATCACCGGCTTGATGCTGTCTGCCCAGGTGATGGGCCAGGGAATGACCAACCAGATGAGGGCAGCCAGGGTGACGGGGGTGGAACTGTACACCTATCTAGCACAGGAAATCCTGGACCAACAGGCATCCGATATACGGGATTTTCTGCTACGCACCTCATTTTTGGAAGAATTTGATGCATCATTATGTGAAGCCATCTGGGGAAAGGAACACAACTGGCAAGCAATGATCGAGCAGGTGGTGCACAACAATTTATTTGTTTTACCTGTTGGCGAGGATGGAAATTGGTTACGTTACCACCACCTGTTCGGCGAGTTTTTAAGAGCGCAATATGAGAAGGAAAAACCAGACCAGCTGGTGAGTTTACTCCACAGGATTGGAGTGGTTTACACCGAGCGGGAGGAATGGGGGAGGGCGTATGGGTTATATACACGGATCAAAGATAATTCAGCCATTGCAGACCTGGTTGAGAAAGCTGGCACAACGCTCATCCGCAATGCACAATTTACAATCCTGGCTAAATGGATTGATGAGCTGCCAGTTGAGATACTGGACTCACGCCCAAGTTTAATTTCTTATAAAGGAACGGTCTTATTAGTGCAAGGTCAGGTGGATAAAAGCCTGGAATATCTAAACCGAGCGGAGGCAGCGCAGCGAGAGAATCACGACCAGGCAGGGTTGGCATACACCCTGGCGAGAAGGGCCACAGCCCAACGTTATCTGGGTAATTATCAGGTGTCTATCCATGATGGGTTGGAGGCGCTGGAGTTTTCTAGAGGGGAGGCTGAATTGCGTTCAGTTCAAGCTGAGGCATATCGCGCGGTAGGAGTCAGTCTCCAATACCAAGGGCAGCTTAATGAAGCCCGTGAAAAGCTAGATCAGTCCCTTTTATTGTACCAATCAGTCCAGGATGAGCAAAACATAGCCAATGTGCATATGGAACTAGGAGTATGTTGCCAATATCAGGGAAACACGCATCAGGCTGTCATTCATAACGAACAAGCTTTGGCGTATTGGCAGGAGGTCAGGAACACCACCCGTCAATCCTTCGTGCTGAATAACCTTGGTAGCCTGCACCATTTATCGGGAAATTATATTGAAGCGGCGCAATTATTCGAACAAGCGCTCACCCTGGCGAGAAGCAACGGGATCCTACGGAGCGAAGCTTATCTTTTATTCAACCTGGGCAATTTGTATGCAGACCTGGAGGCGAATGACAGTGCCAGGGATGCCTATCAAAAAACTCGCGATGCCTGCAAGACAATAGATGACCATTACCTGCTGTTAAATATTGACCTGGCTGAATCTACACTTGCTAGACGGGAAGGGAAATTATCACAAGCAAACGCATATCTCCAATCGGCAAAGGAATTGATTCAAAAAAGCCAGTCCAATTTTGAAAGAAGTCTATGGGCAACGGAAGCTGGGAGTTTGTCGTTAGCCGAATCCAATAATGAAAATGCAATTAAACAACTTTCAGAAGCATTAGTCCTATTTACTGAAGGTGGACAGCAGCTTGAAGCTGCCAGCACAGCACTGCTTTTAAGTCGAGCGTACGCACTCTCCGATGAACGCCAAATGGCCCGATCTACGATGGAGCAAGCGCTCGGTATGGTGAGAAATTTGGATAGTATACAGCCCTTGATTGTGGTGGGGAGAAGCGTCAAAGAAGAGCTTAAAAGCCATTTCGTTGATGTCAATATTGGAACTGAGGCGGTCAGGCTGCTGAGCCAGGTTGAAAATTTTGAGCGACATATCGCCTCACTACGCCGCAAATTGCGTCCACATGCGGCAACGGTTCTGCTTATCCCACCAAGATTGAGTATTTACACGTTGGGCCGAACACAGGTGAAGCTGGATGGTAAGACGGTGACCAGCTCGACCTGGGTGAATCAGAAACGTGCCCGCGAGATGTTCTTCTTCCTGCTGGTTCATCCCAATAAAAGCATGAGTAGGGAAGAAATCGGGGTCACATTATGGCCAGAAAGCTCAACGGAACAACTGAGGCTTCAATTCAGGAACACCATTTATTATCTGCGCTATGCATTAGGACAGGATGTGATCATCAATACGGAGCACCGGTATTCTTTCAATTTTGATATGGATTACAGTTATGACGTCCAGGAGTTTGAGCGAAAGATCGGTCAGGCGGAGAGTGCTGAAACACCAACCAGGAAGATCGAGCTTTTGCAGGAAGGCATCCAGGTTTACCAGGGTGAATTTTTTATGGAAGGTGAGGGTTCATGGGTGATGACTGAGAGGGGACGATTATCCCAGTTGCATGAGCATTCACTGCTGACCCTGGCACAGCTGTTGCTGGAAAAGGGAGAACCCGTAACGGCGTTAGTCCACTGTCAGACTATACTGGCAGAAAATCATTGCATGGAATCTGCTCACCGCATAGCCATGCAAGCCTATGCAGCCCTCGGCAATCGGTCGGGAGTGGCCAACCAATATGAGTTATGCAAACAATTATTACAGGAAGAGCTTGGGTTAGAACCCTCCCCTGAAACTGTCAACTTATATAAACTAATCCGCTAATCAGCGCGATAAAAAAAAGCCTATTACCCACTTAAGTGGGTAAATTCTTAATCTTTAACAGACTGTTTAGAGGACATGATTGTGTAATAATATATGGACCAAGCTCAACCAAATACTTTTGATAGAGGAGATATTCAAATGAACACCTGCCTTTCCGCTTTATATTTAAAACTCAATCAGATCGATTCCCGCTATATCCGCCTTGCGCTCATGGTCCTTACACTGACTATTTCTGGTGGGGTTATCCTGGGCCTGCCCATCAATGGTGATGTAGGTACATAACTATCCCAATTTGGTAAATATACAACCATAGTTCAGGCACTTATTTTCGCTACCCATAAATTTTAGATCTTAAAAACCGAGGTAAATCTAATGTTACTCATTGATACCCCCGTAACACAAGTCAGCGGACAGCTTGATTATCTATCCCGCAATGATGAATTAAACCGGCTGCTCAGCGCAGCAGTGGTCAGCAAAAGCTTTCGCAATATGCTGCTGGCGAACCCCGAAATTGCGGTGACTTCTGGCTACCAAGGTGAAACCTTTAATTTGAGCAAAGAGGACCAAAGCTGGCTCTATTCCATGCGCCCGGCCAACCTGGTGGATCTAGCCGCCAATATGGTCGCTTACCAACAAAACATCCGACAGGACAGCAAGGTAAATATACCAGTCGAGTCGCTGCCTCACTTAGTTCGGGTGAACTAATCTAATATATTTATATTCCTTTTTAGTAAGGAAGTGCAACCCTGGACACAGATGTTTTGGTGAGGGAGATATCTCCCCGTTCTAATACATTGCTTGATCAAATACCTGGTATGGTTTACCAGAGTCGGAATGACTGGAATCACACCCTTGAATACACCAGCAAAGGTTGTTATACATTAACTGGTTACCCGGCAGATGATTTGATCATGAATCGAGTCGCCGCATATGGAGATTTGATTTATCCAGATGATCGGGAGATGGTCTGGATCAACATACAAAATGCAGCGCTGCAACGGAAATCCTTCGAGCTGGTCTACCGCATCCAAACCCGAAATCGGTCGATAAAATGGGTGCGTGAGCTCGGATCAAGTTCTTTAGGTAATTACGGGAACCACCAATTACTGGAAGGATTTATCACAGACATAACCGACTGGAAGATGGCTGAGGCTCAGGTTCAGCGACAGGTACTGCGATTTCAAGCTCTACGGACGATCGACACTGCCATCTCGGCGGGTCCGGACCTGCAATTTACTTTGGGAGTCTTGATCGAACAAATCATGACACAACTTAGTGTAGATGCAGCAACCATCCTACTCCACCGACGTGAAAGCAATGAATTAGAGTATGAAGCAAGTGGTGGGTTTCGAACAAATTCCTTCCTGCACTCAAAACTTCAAATGGGTAAAGGATTAGCTGGAAGGGCCGCTCAAACGCGTAAAACGATCCAACTATCCAACCTTTCTCTCCTGAGTCGAGATGTGAATCAGCTGCTTCCAATTGAAACCGAGGGATTCAAGGTTTATTATGGAGTCCCGCTGGTAGCCAAGGGACAGGTGAAAGGCGTCATCGAAGTCTTCCTTCGTACAATGCGATCGATCGATCAGGAACAGCTGGAATTTCTTGAAGCCTTGGCAGGTCAGGCAGCTATAGCCATCGACAACTCGACATTGTTTGAGCAGCTACAGGATTCAAGCACCGAGCTTTCCACTGCGTATGATGCTACCCTGGAAGGTTGGGCAAAGGCATTGGAATTGCGCGACCGTGAGACTGTCGGACATGCCCACCGGGTGATCGAAATGACCCAGCGTATGGCTGGCAAGCTGGGAATACACGGCGAATCCTTGCTGAACATCCGCCGCGGGGCATTATTGCATGACATCGGCAAGATGGGTATACCCGACTCGATTCTATTAAAGCCAGGTCCACTAACCCCAGCAGAATGGGAAATCATGCGACAGCATCCGGTTCATGCCTACGAGATGTTAAAAACCATCGATTATCTCGAGTCGGCACTGGAAATCCCATATTGCCATCATGAAAGATGGGATGGATATGGATATCCACGTGGCTTAAAGGGCAAAAATATCCCCTTGTCGGCGCGGATTTTTGCTGTGGTAGATGTGTGGGATGCGCTAACATCTGATCGACCTTACCGTTTCGCCTGGGCGGAGCGTAGGGCTTTGGAGTATATTCGAGATGAGTCGGGTGGGCACTTCGATCCACAAGTTGTAGACGCCTTTTTAAATCTATGATTCTCCCCATAAATTAAATGCAACGCACTTCCAAAGAAGTGCGTCACAAAAACAAGTTCTATTGCCAATCCAAGGTGAATGCTAACGTCCAGTCACCACCAAGGGCTGGGTATACTTTATTGAGCTCGTATTCCGACAGCTTACAGATCGAGCTACTTTTTCTTAAGTACTGGCAGGCCTGTCTTGCTTTCGCTCACCATGTAACCTGCTGGGACAAGGTCTAACGCTCCTGCTTTTTGGGTCTTTGCAAAGTAATAGAGAGACTGTTTTTTACCACTCTTGAGGACACGAGTCGTGGCATGGAGAAAATAGGTTTGCCCCTTCGAGTTTTTGAAGCTGAATGCCATGGATGTGCTCCTTTCTTCTCATCTGAATGAAATGAGATAAATTGCCCAAGCAACTCTGCCTGGATACTTAAATCATACTTCATTTATGCAAATTAGGTACATTAAATAAGCATTAGTCTTTTATATTTTACACAAACGGATCGTATGAACAACTGAACATGCACTACCTGACATGGACTGTGATTCACTGTCTACCAAGGAGTTCCTTTTTATCCGAAAGTCAAGCCCCCAGGAAAATTACAGCCAGTACATAGGGGACTAACACGAACAGCGCCAGTAATGGGTTATGGCCATGGCGCTGATTTTTACTGTCCCAATTGAATAAATAAATCGCCAGGAGAAATGCGATCATGCCGCTAATAAGGAGGACGAGCAATCCCCAAATGGGAGCATAAGTGGTTGGCAGGCCAAAACTCAAACCACGCCAGGCATTCATAGCATGGGTTGTTGGTAAAAGCAGGGAAATTCGGTACAAGCTGGGGGGTAACATGTCGGAGGGAATCATTAATCCACCCAGGATCATGGAGGGCAGGAAGATGGATTGGCTGAATAATACGATCAGGCGCGAATTCGGTGAAATAACACCAATCAGCATGCCGAGACTGGCCATGGTGAAACTTGTCACCAGGAAGACGAGCACAAAGGAACCCCAGTCGAGTGGTATGCCGGCTTTGAAGAACGGACCAGCTGTCAAGGCGATAATCAGGGAAACCAGAACGATGTGCACAAAACTGCTCAACACCGGGATGGAAACGATCGAGAGGGCGGGAACTCCATTAATCTTGAAGCTGCGAAATATTCCTGCCTCGCGTGCATCCACGATCGGGTTTGGTAAACCAAGCAAGGTGTTTGCCATCATCGCCACGAGGATCATGGTCGGGATCATCGTTGGGGCAAATGTGGGATTGAGCCCGGTCATAAGCAAACCCATCAATATATAAAAACCCAATGGAAAGAGATAATTTAAAAGCAGGAGGGATTTATCTCTCAAGCCGGTGCGAAAATCATACATGAAATGATGGAGAAAGGCGTTCATTCGTTGCCTCCATTCATGTGATCAGGTTGTGTGATCTCGAGGAAACGGTCTTCGAGCGATGGGCGCTCCACGCGTAAGTCAACCAGGTGATCAGCCTGCATCTTAAGGTAATCCAATACTGCTGGGACAGTCTCACCGGCATCCGTGCTGTAATAAATCACATAGTCGTCCCTGGTCATTTGCTGCGAGACAGCTGGGAACCTCCCCGTATTCTGTACGAGACTGGCTGCTTCAGACGACACCGAAATTTTGACCAGCCCTTTTCCGGCTGCGGTCAGCTGGGTGGGGCTACCCGTGGCAGCGATCTTACCCCTGAGCAGGATGGCGAGCCGATCTGCCATTTTCTCAGCTTCAGCCATATCATGTGTAGCCAGGATGATCGTCGTCCCACTGGCTTTAAGCTCGTGCATCATATCGTGTAGCTCGACCCGTGAGCCAACATCCAGGCCAGCAGTGGGTTCGTCCAGCAATATCACCGGTGGATTATGGGCGATTGCCAAGGCCAGGGCAAGCCTCCGCTGCTGCCCAGTGGAGAGAGTAGAGAATTGTGCGGATTTCTTGTCGCCGAGTCCGAGGCGGTCTAGCAAGTCGGACCGGGGTGTCACTTGATGGTAAGCACAAAAGAATTCCATCGCTTCGTGAGGGGTCATACTTCCAGGAAGCCCGGACGATTGAAGCTGAACCCCAATCAGGTCACGCAACCTGTTTGGCTGGCTGGCTGGATCGACACCTAGAATATTCAGCGAGCCAGCACTGGGTTGCCTCAGCCCCTCCAGGCTTTCCATGGTAGTGGTTTTACCTGCTCCGTTGGGTCCTAGCAGACCAAAAATCTCTCCCCGCTGAACTTCAAAGCTGATCCCGTCTACTGCGATCGTTTGGCCATACAGCTTGCGAAAATCTTTCACCTGAACAATATTATCCTGCATAGGTATGTTCCTTTTCGACTCGATGGGTATTTACCATTGATTCTATCAAATAATACTCTTTCCTGCCCGTATAATTAAGTAATGTTATATCTGCCAATCTAGATGGAATTACTAATATAAGATTAATCCTACTCTGATAAACTTCGTTATCCTATTCCATATTTTGGAGGTAAAAAATATATGGCTCAACCATCCAGGAAATTCTGGACTGTCGCGCTGACCGTCCTGGCGATTACCGGATTGGTGATTGGCACACTTGTACCGCTTTCCAATCTGACTAACGCACAGGCAGCCACACAAGAGGGAGGAACAACCCCACCTTACGTTAAAGGTCCCTTCTCGGACCCACCTGTCTACGCAACGGTATTCAATGGAGACTTGCGAGACCTGGTTCCGGATCAGTCCACAGGTGGTGGGGAGGTCCCTGAACCGGGGACGATCAAGCAGCCCAACCAGGGAAACATGACTGGCTCCACAGACTGGGTTGACCCAGTCGCCCAGCAGTCGTTTGCCCGCGGTCAGATGCCTGACCCAATCACTAGTTTTGATGGACTTCACATATCGGATGGTGGTGGATGGCACCCGCCAGATACCAACGGAGATGTCGGTCCGAACCACTACATCCAGACCGTCAACATCGCTATCGGCATCTACGATAAAACCACCGGAGCAGAATTGGTGAATCTCCCCTACAATACCTTCTTCCAAGGTCCTGCCGGTAGCCCATGTGATACCCAGAATCGGGGCGATGTGGTGGTCTTGTATGACGCTCAGGTGGACCGATGGATTGTGACCGATTTCTCCTTACCTTCAGGCGGTCCATACCTGGAATGTATCGCGGTCTCACAAACGGAAGACCCGGTTGCCGGAGGCTGGTATTTCTATGCCTTGCAAACGAATACCGGAGACATGGCTAATAATTGGAATGACTACCCCAAGTTAGGCGTCTGGGCGGATGGCTGGTATATGTCTGCCAATATGTTCCCATTATCAGACAATCCTTTTGGGGTGCGCGTGTGGGCACTCGACCGTACCTCCATGATGTCTGGCGTGCTGATCGAACGGCATTTTGACTGCTTTTCTTCAGTGTGTGGGTCACTTCTACCTGGCAACTTGCGTGGTGCTCAGCCACCAATTGGGTCACCTGAGTACTTTTCCAATTTTTCGTTTCCCAACGTTCTCAATCTCTGGCAGTTCCATGTGGATTGGGTCACCCCGGCGAACTCAACTTTCACCGGTCCAGTCTCAATCCAGGTGGCGGATTTCCAACAGATTGACACCATCCCCCAAATGGGTACGGGTCAGGCACTGGATAGCCTGGGTGACCGTCTGATGATGCAGCTGCAGTATCGAAACTTGAACGGGGTCGAAGCGCTGTACGTCAACCACACCGTGCTTTCAGGGGGGGTAGCAGGGGTGCGCTGGTATGAAGTCCGCGACCCGGCTGGCACACCGGTGCTGTTCCAGCAGGGAACCTACCAACCGGATAATAATTACCGTTGGATGGGTTCGATCGCTGCTGATGGCGAAGGTAATATTGCCCTCGGATACAGCGTTTCCAGCAATACATTATTTCCTTCGATCCGCTATACGGGACGATTGGCTGGAGAGACACCCAGCCTGTTAACCCAAAATGAAGCCTCCCTTATCGAGGGTACAGGCTCGCAGACTGGGTCAAATCGGTGGGGTGATTACTCTGCCATGACGATAGACCCGTCGGATGACTGCACCTTCTGGTACACCCAGGAATACCTGTCTGTTACCGGTGGGAACTGGCAGACGCGTATCGGCTCATTCAAGTTCCCTTCCTGTGGTGCAGCCCAAAGGTACTGTTGCTGGTACTGCATATAATTCTGTGACCAATCAGCCGGTAGCCAATGTGCCTCTATTCATACAAGGTGCTGATTATAACTACAGCACCCAGACCGACGCCTCAGGCCATTATTCGGTTGACCTGATTGAAGGCAGCTACGATATGACCGCTGGTCCATATCTGCCCGGGTACCCGGGCACTGACGTTGTCACTGGTGTGGGCATTACGGTAGGCGAGACGACGAACCAGGATTTCTCCCTTGACCCGGTACCCTCTTTGGCTGATGCAGGTATCCAACTCAATGATGGGTGACTTTGGTAATGGCAATGGCTTCCCCGAGCCAGGAGAGCAAGGTTTGTTACTCACCGAGGATCTGTTCAATCAAGGTGGCATCACTTCTACCCAGATCATTGCCAACCTCACCAGTCTGACCGCGGGTGTGTCAGTCGATACTGCTGCTTCGACCTATACTGACATTGCGGCTCGGAGATATCCTTTCGAATACAACGCCTTACATCTTCTCCATCGATCCAAGCGTGCCTTGCGGAACAGACTTAGACTTCCAGGCAGTGGTGACTGATAGCATCAACACCTATCACACGACCTTTAGTATCAATGCCTCAGTACCCCTTCCACGGCAGAATTTCTTCCTGAATGATGTCGAAGGTGGTGCTATGGACTGGACTACGGGTGGAAGCCCGAATACATGGGCTATCACTACCGAACAAGCACACAGCGCCACCCACTCGTGGACTGACAGCCCAGGCGGGGATTACCCTAGCAATGCCAATAACTGGGTGCGCACTCCTGCATATAACCTAAGTGGTTTACGCCATGTCCAGCTCAGTACCTGGCTTAAATATTCGCTAGAATCAGGTTATGACTACCTTTGGGTGGAGTACTCGCTCAATGGAGGCAGCACCTGGAACGACTTGCGCTAGTTACACGGGTGCTAAACCAGATTGGAACTCAGGTGATCCTGGACGCCTCGGCGTTGGATGGCCAGCCCAATGTCGCTCTGCAATTCCGAATGTCATCCGATGTAGGGGTGGTCGATGATGGCGCCTACGTGGACGACATCTCCCTATCTTACGAGCCTTTTGTATGCACATATATCCCTGCTGCACCAGAAGCTCCTACGCTGGTTTCTCCAGCTGACGGATCGTCGCTCAGCAGCCCGGTGACCTTCGTGTGGCAGCCCGCAGCAACCGGCATCCCTGCGAATGGATATATCTTCTACCTGGACGATAGTCCCGTGATGACCTTCACCACCCCGGTCACCAGCACCACACTTGATACTGCACTTGGACCACATACCTGGTTCTTGAAAGGAACCAACCCCTTTGGTACCTCCCCACAGTCGGAAACGTGGAACTTCACCACGATCGTAAACCCACCCGAGAGTTTTGGTAAGACTGACCCGGCGGATGGAACCGATGGAGTACCCACCAACCCGACTTTAAGCTGGGAGAACTCCAGCGGGGCTGCAAGCTATGAGTATTGTTATGATGATCTCCGTGACAGCACCTGTGATGGAACCTGGACTGGCACAGGCACGAACACGAGTGTTAGCCTGGAGTGGTTTAGTCAATGGCACTCTATATTACTGGCAGGTGCGGGCACTTAATGAGGGTGGTGAAACCTTCGCCAACAATGGTAGCTGGTGGAGCTTTACCACCATCGTCAGTCCACCCAGTGCTTTTGGTAAGACTGACCCAACCAATGGAGCCGGTGGTGTATTCACCAACCCGACCTTGAGCTGGGAAAGCAGCAACGGCGTCACAAGCTATGAGTACTGCGTCGACGATACCGATGACAACACCTGTGATGGAGCCTGGATGGATACAGGCACAGATACAAGCGTTGGTCTGAGCGGGTTGACCAATGGCAGCACATACTACTGGCAGGTAAAGGCTCTCAACGCGGGCGGTGAAACCAATGCCAATGAGGGCACCTGGTGGAGTTTTTCCACCCTTGTCAGCCCACCGGGAGACTTTGCTAAGACTGGTCCAGCCGATGGAGCTGTTGCATCTGCCGTCAACCCGACCTTGAGCTGGGAGACCAGCAGTGGAGCAACAAGCTATGAATATTGTGTAGATTATACAGATGACAATACCTGCGATGGAGCCTGGACAGGCACAGGCACGAGCACGAGTGTTAATCTTGTTGGGCTGACTGTTGGTAGTCCGTATTATTGGCAGGTGCGGGCAATTAACCCTGGGGGCAATGACTTACGCAGATAGTGATACCTGGTGGAGCTTTGAAGTTGTTTTCAGGATCATTCTGCCGCTAATCACTAAGTAAGACTGTAGGTGAAGCAGACACCCCCGATTTTTTTCATCGGGGGTGTTATTTTTTTAAGGAAAGCTTATCTTGGATCGAACCCAGCCAGTCTGCGCTTCTCCAGCGAGCGGCCTAAAAGATGCTCAATCGTGCGTATCATCGGCAGGTCATCCTGCGTGACGAGAGACAAGGCAGTGCCTAACTTGGACATGCGCCCGGTGCGACCGATGCGGTGGGTATATGCATCGGCTGTGTCAGGCATGTCATAATTGATCACATGCGAGATCTGAGTCACATCAATCCCTCGGGCGGCAATGTCTGTGGCAACCAATACCTTAATCCGCCCATTACGAAAGTTGTTCATGGCTTCCTGGCGGCGGTTTTGGGATAAATTACCCTGCAGCGACCCAGCGGATAACCCAGCCTTAATCAGCTGCTCGGAGAGCTTTTTCGCACGGTGTTTTGTACGCGTAAATACCAGAACCTGGCCATTGCCGGTTTTCCGCAACAATTCCAGCAATAGAGATGCTTTTTTGGTTTGCTCCACTGGATATACCGCATGACCAATTGTTTCAATCGGTCTTGATATACCCAAATCGACCTTTACAGGGTCATGCAGGAGCTCATTAGCCAGCGAACGAATCTCGTCCGGCATAGTAGCAGAGAACAACAGCGTCTGGCGCGGTTTGGGTAGGGCAGCAAGGATACGGCGGATGTCGGGCAGAAAACCCATATCAAACATCCGGTCAGCTTCATCAATCACCAGGATTTCAATATAGCTCAAGTTGACCACGTTCTGTCCCATCAGGTCTAATAAACGACCCGGACAGGCAACGGCGATCTCCACTCCCGCACGCAATCGCTTGATTTGAGGCATGGCACTGACACCTCCATAGATTGTCAGGCTGCGCAGGCCGGTCTGATACCCAAGTGTGCCTATGGTGGTATGGGTCTGTTCGGAAAGCTCGCGGGTAGGTGAAAGGATGAGGGCACGCAGCTTGCCGCGTGGCTTACTGAGCAGGTGCTGTAAGATTGGTAAGACGAACGCGGCAGTCTTACCGGTTCCGGTTTGAGCTAAGCCCATCACATCACGTCCTTCTAGGATGGGTGAGATGGTCTGTATTTGTATGGGTGTTGGCGTGGAATAACCAGCAGCCGTTATCCCCTCAAAAATTCGGGGATGAAAAGCAAACGAATTAAAGTTCACAAAAGGTCCTTTTGGCATAAGATTGAGCCAAGGCGAACCCTAGCCCGTCCGCTCCAATTGTGGATAAAGTTTATCCATTTCAGGAGCGAACCATGGATTGTACCACACAATAAGGATGTAATCTTACTTAATGTGAGCATATAAAAACCTGCACGAACCGTTATGATCTCACTAAAGGCTGTTCTCTCCACCTACGCACTTCAAGAAAACAACACCCCCGTGAAATCATAGTGCAAAGAAATCTTTATGAACCGAAACTGTGATCTGTTTGATTTGTTAATCCCACCAATCAATCTGTCTTATCCGGTTAATGCTACCACCTCCCGGAGCTAATGCTCGGGAGGTGGTAAATTTTATATCCTCGGAACCGTTTTCCCCCATCATAATCTTAGGTGCTCACGCACCTAAACCGCCGCGTGCTTTATGCCAATTTCCCCACAGTGTTGTGGCTAATGAGTCATACGCGTTACAGTTTTATACTTATCATTAATCTGCTGTGGTGTCATTTTAGCAAGGAGTTCTTTATGCACAATCTGTGCATGCGCCACAGCATCTTTTTTTACATCTTCTGCGTAATTTCCGGTTGCAATGTAAGAGCAATTGGGACCCAAATTCTTACATTCAAACTTCAGCATACGCTAACTCCATGTGAACTTACACTGATAAAAGCACCTATTAAAGAAGTTTATCTCAAACCAGTACCTATATACATCTATTATACTCTAAATTATCCTGTTTGTCTACTAACCTAGGCTAAGTGTTTGATTAATTTCCTTTGATAATTCGGGGGCGTCGTGGTGCCATTTGCGAAAACTGAAGCGGGAGACCTACTATGCCATTTCCACCCCTCTGATGACTACCTCGATAACCATGTTACTTATGACTGGGCGCTTTCAAAATATCATCCACCACCGCCATATACGGCTCGGCTGCAGCACCCGCCCAAAGGCTATCGAAAAAAGCGTCACCAAGGTGGACACGGCAATCAGAAATAGCCGAATCGTAGGCAGTGCGGTCGATTGGTGGAAGAGGCGCGCCTAAGTCCTGGCGTAAGTTGTGTGCTGTTGCATATAGCATCACCGCCTCTTTATGATCGCCCTGGACTAAACTCAAATTAGCCAACGTCTCGAGTGAAACCGCAATCCCGAGCTTATGACCAAATTCCCAAAACAGACTCAATCCTTCTCGAAGCAATTCACTTGCCAGCTTGACCTCACCCAGTCTGAGCCTAACACGGCTCAAGGTCAAGAGCGACCGCGCCAGGTCGGGTTTGAATTGACCTTCCCGGGCGAGTGCAATTGTCTCTTCCAGCAATGTGGCAGCTTCCTCTACTCCACCCTCATAATACGCTAATAAACCTCGGAAGTACAACACCAACACTTGCAGCCATTTGTTCTCGGATGACCCCAGAAGACTTGAAGCACTCTGGAGGTGTAAGTGCGCAGAGTGAAAAATCTCCTTGAGCGATTGCATTTTCCGCCATAGCACAGTACACATCGGTCTGCCATTTGTTGTATCCGTGCTCCTGATACACCAGAAGAGACTCTTCGAAACGAGATTGAGCGGTCGCATACTCACCCTTGATTCGAAAAAGACAGCCCAGGTTCGTCAGGGCATCTGCGATGCCCAATGGATGTCTTATCTCTCTGGCAGTGGCTAGACCGTCTTCAAAATGAGATTGGGCGGTGGCATAATCCCCGAGACTCAAATCGACAATTCCAAGAGAAATAAGTACACTTGTGTAGAGGTACTTTTCGTCTATGTTCTCCAGGATGGCTGCGCTTTCTTCGAGCATCGCCCTCCCCGCCGGATCGCCACCGTAATCTGCCAAGTTCCATCCCAGCCTGAACAATGCCTGAGCCTCACCCCATCGATCGCCATAATTGCGGAAAATTACCAGGGCTTCTCTAGTTCGGGCCTGGCCCAAGGTTGAATCACCTTGCCAGAACAATGTGAGCCCTGAAATCATCAGAGACTCAGCCATACATTGCATATCCCCCAACTCCTTATAGATGGCAGCGCTTTCTTCAGCTAGCGCAAGGGATGCGCTAAGGTCCCCCATTGAATTCATGAGCACGCTCATCCCCAGCAGTGCACTGGCTCGATGATTTGTATGTTTTTCCGGGTACCGTCCGAGTGCTTCTGTGATACAGTCGCAACCTTCATGAATGTGACCGCGCATCCGCCAATACCAGCGCAATGATCCCACCAACCGTAATGCCAGCTCATCACCCCTCTGCGGTGCAGCTTGATTCTCGAGCGCCCATTCTAAGGCTGCCTGCAAATTGTCATGCTCCTGTTCTAACCGGAGCAGCCATTCCATTTGATTGCGTCCCTTCAATTCCTGCCCGGCTGTTTCTGCCAGAGTGAGAAAGAAGGCATAATGCTCACTTTGTGTTGCTGCTTTCAGCTGGGGATCGATATCCAGCTGGGCAGCACAATATTGACGGACCAATTCATGCAGGTCGTACCGACCTGCAGCCGCACGACGTAGAAACGTCCGGTTTACCAGCGTTGCTAAGATTGACAGCGAAGCGCCAGCTACATGCTCAGCTGCCTGCCGTTGAAATCCACCTCGAAAGACCGAGAGCTTGCAAAGAACTTGTTGCTCGTCTCTCGATAGCATTTGCCATGAATAATCGAACACCACCCGCATACTACGGTGGCGCTCTGGTAGATCTCGTGCAGAAGCGCTCAGGATATCAAGGTTGCTTTCGATCTCTTTAGCGATTTCCGCGGGTGATAATATCCGCATCCATGTAGCTGCAAGCTCAATTGCAAGTGGCATCCCCTCAACTAAACGGCAGATATGAGCTATCTCCACACGATTTTCGTGATCCAGTGTAAGACGGGGAAATGCACGCCGGGCACGGTGGATGAACAGAGCTACAGCGTCAAATTCTTCAAACCCATCGGTGTCGCCTGCATCAGGAAAAGCCAATCCCGGAACTTCGAATAAGCATTCCCCTTGTAGATTGAGTGCTTCTCGCGAGGTGACCAGAAGTTTAACCCCTGGTGCAGTTTGAAGTATCTCGATCAAGAATTGCGCAATATTTTCGTGAAGAAGCTCCTCCATCAACAACTGCTCCACGTTATCTAAGATCAAAAGCATTTGTTTTTCACGCAGATAGCTTAAGAGATGTACCTTAGGGTCACCTGGATCGTAGAAGGTCAAATTAATCGCATTCGCAATCGCGAGGATTACTTCTTCGATTGTTCCTACTGGAGCGAGGGGGACAAAGGCGGCTCCATGGGCGAACTCATTAAAGTGCTCTCCTGCTATTTGAACTGCGAGCCTGGTTTTGCCTATTCCACCAGGTCCGACAAGAGATATACATCTAGATTCAGGTTCAGTAATGAGCGCCCCTACCTGGTCAAGATCCAATTCTCGTCCGATAAAGGGGGTCAGCTGAACAGGAAGGTTGAGGACAGGTGTGGAAGGAATACTGGAATGTTGATCGGTCTTAAGATTACCGAGCCGGATTTGCTCGAACAAATCGTGAGTCTCAGCAGATGGTTCAACGTCCAGCTCTTCAGCCAATACACGCTTGCAGGTATCGTATTGGACGAGGGCGGCACTGCGCTGCCCATCCAGTACAAGTGAGCGCATCAATTGGCGGTGTGCTTCCTCCCGCCATGGGTCCAGCTCTAGCTGCCGGGAAGCATGGCGCCGAGCAGCTTGAAAGTCCTCGTGCAGCTCGTAATAATTCGCCAGGTAAGTGTGAGCATCTAAAACGCGTTGGTGGGTACTTTCGCGTTGCACCAAAGTCCACTGCTCAAACTCCGTACTGTCGTTTAAATTTAAGTGTTGTAAAAACTCCCCCCTGTAGAGCTTTACCATATCCTCCAAATGTGAGGCGTGGAAAGAACAATCCTCCTTGCATTGGCTTAGATTTTCTTCACAGGTAATGAAGTAATGGTTGAATTGGGTTAGATCGAGCGAATAGTCACTCTCCCGGTTGAATTGAATTGTGTCGCGTGTAATGAGGAGATAGGGAGGAGAAGCCGTGTGGTCACCAAGGATCAAGCGGAGGTTGAAGAGGGCCTGTCGTAAGTTATGCCGGGCGGTTTCCTCGGAATAATCAGGCCATAATAACCCAACCAGCGTCTCACGGCGATGTGGGCGTTCAGATTCCACCGCGAGATAAGCCAAAAGCGCGCGAACCTTAACCGATTCCAAAGTCGTTATCGGGGCGTCATCAATCGAAACCTGCAAGGATCCCAACACATCGATCGACAGGTGTGTCATTTGTGTGCTAATTAGACCATAATTACCTTAATAGTAGATTAATGATTGTCAGGGGAAATTAGCACCCTTCCTGACGTTTAGCTGACGCTGCGATGACAGTGTGTGGTTAGACTGGGACTACAAAGAACAAGGAAACCAGGCATCCTAATCAATCCTTGCGACCTGTTCATAAATGCTCGTTCAAGATGGCAGTCACTAAAGCGGTTGTCACTACTAAAAAAAGAGAAACGAACAACGAAAACAAACCTTCTACTGATCGCCCTCGTACTTTTTGGAGCATTATTGTTCACCGCCAGCGAATTGAACTTGAGGCTGGGACTGGACCGATCAATCGGGTAATCATATAGGAAATTGGAAATTACAAGGAGAAACTACCATGTTAACCAAAAGAATCATTGGTGCACTCACATTCCGGAGGGGCGTCTACGCGGAGGTAGAAGCAGATAAGACTTTCACTGCGACTGCCTGGATCCTCGTGGTGATTTTTGCCCTTCTCAATCAGCTTGGATCACACGCCTCCCAGAGTATCTTTGACTGGTCGGTGGGTGCAGGTATCGGCTTCCTGACGGCGATTGCCGGCTTCGCCATTGCTGCAGCCGTTATCAACTGGGTCGGGCGCAGAAGCTTCAGCGCCGAAGTCACCTTCAACGAATTGGTCCGGACGATGGGTCTGGCCTCTATCTGGACCGCGGTGGGCGTCCTGGGCGTCATTGCCGCCTTCTCCGATGCTTTATCTTGCATACTGGGTCCGGTTATCGTCATCTCCTGGGTAGCATTGGTGATAGCCTGGTTCGTGGCCGTGCACGAGGCCTTGGATTTGACCTGGGGAAAGACCATCGTCACCGTCATGATCGGTTTCATCCCCTGGGCGATCATCATGTCTCTCACTGGCGTCGTTTTGTCCTTGCTAAACCTGAGCGCAACCGGGTTCGGCAGCTTATTTGGTCTGTAGTGTGACGATGACAGCTGGCCGAAACGATGATGGCGAGCGCTTGACTCTCGAAAGTTAAACAGTTACGAAGCGAATCACGCGAAAAAAGTGCAGACAACTTTAGTACAGGTAAATGGAGAATAAAATGACAGCAAATGCACTTTCACAACCTGCGATTCAAGATAGTAAGAACCGCACTCAGGTTGAACGAATGGATCAATACACTCTGTGGCAGATTCTCGGTATCTGGGCCCTTGCTGCCGTCCCGATGGGGATCCTAAGTTGGGTCGTATTCCCTGCTTTGTCGCCCGATTTCAACTCTGATCCGCTTGGAGCGGGCGTTACCCGGCTCGTGCTGCTTACAGTTGGTTTGATCTGGCAGTTTGTCCTTTCCATGATCCTCGTCCGGAAGGAAGAGGGTGATCTGAGCTGGGCGACGATCAAGCGCAGGTTGCGCCTCAACAAACCCCAGGATCCGACGACCGGCAAAACTCGCCGCAGGTTATGGTTGTGGGTAATCCCGTTTCTTATCGCAAGCATTGTGTATGATCTTGCAGTAACGCCGTCTGTAGACAAGCTATGGGTGTCGATCTTCCTCTTTCTTGCTGAACCTTCGAGTTTTAACTTTGACTTGGTCTTTCAATCCCAAGAAATCTTGAATCGGCTGGTAGGCGCCTGGTGGTTCTTTGGCCTGTTTGCGGTGACGTCTGTCTTCAACTCGATTCTGGGAGAGGAGTTTCTATTTCGGGGAGTGTTGCTTCCCAAGATGGAGGGAGTATTTGGCAGGTGGAGCTGGTTGGCAAACGGTGTGCTGTTTGGCCTATACCATGTTCACATGCCCTGGGCCATTTTGCAGAATGTCATTAGTGGTCCCTTCGTCCTCGCATTTCCAAGTTGGCGTTTCCGCAGCACCTGGATGGCCGTCATCGTTCACTCTGCTCAAAGTGTGTATTTTTTGGTCTTGATCCTCGGTCTTGTATTAGGGCTGGCTTGATGCGTAAATCCACGGAAATAAATGAGCCGACAACTTTTGTTCAGATAAATGGAGAATAAAAATGGCAACCAATGTACTTTCACCCTCAGCAATTCAAGTTAGTATGAATCGCACTCAGGCGGAACAACTGGAACAATACACCCTCTGGCAGATCCTCGGTATTTGGGCGCTCGTAGCCTTGCCAATGGCGTTGCTGGTTTGGGTAGTCGTTCCCGCTATCATCCCCTACAGCCCGTTGCCTCCCGGCATCACGTATTGGGTGGCGATCATCGCCGGTATGGCATGGGAGTTTGTCGTAGCCCTGGGTATCACATACCGCGAGCTCGGCACGCTGCGCTGGAGCGCCATCCGCCAGCGAACCTGGCTGCAAACCCCGCGTGACCCGAAGACCGACCAGCCGAATCGGAAACTATACTGGTGGGTGCTGCCTCCCTTACTCTTGGATGCCTTGGTGATTATCGTACTTGGCGGTTATCTGGATATGCCTATTGCCTGGCTGTTTCCTGGCGTGCATGCTCCCGCCTACACAGATATGGCTCAATTGGCTCGCCCAGAATTCCAGGGTCAGTGGTGGCTCCTGGGAGTTGTCCTGGTCAGTAACATCTTCAACTATTTCCTGGGCGAGGAATTTCTTTGGCACGGTGTACTCCTGCCCAAGATGCACGGGGTCTTTGGAAAGTACGATTGGGTGGCAAATGCCGTTCTGTTCGGTTTTTACCATGTGATGAAGCCCTGGAACCTGCTCAGCGTCATCGCCGGTAACCTGATGTACAGCTGGCCCGCCAGGCGTTTTCGCAGCAACTGGATGGCGATCATTGTGCATGGCGCGGAAATGCTTCCGGTGCTGGTGATGGTTATGGCTGTCATCCTGGGGCTGTTGCCAGGGTAAAGTACAAAATGGACCCTTTTAGAACAATGGCGGCATTGCCAATTTAAAAAATCTCGATGGAGGTAATGAAATGAAAGCACAAACAATGAAACGAAAAGGAATTAACGATATGAAAGCACAAACAATAATACAAAAAGGAATTAATGATATGAAAGCAAAAAGAATGTCTCGTAAACTAACGTTTTGGATGGATGTAAAGCTCGCCCTCGTGCTCCTTGGGGTGCTGCTGCTCGCCAGCTGCATGCCACAGGCCAGGGTGGGTGCATTGCGGACCGAGTCCAAATCGGTCGAGCTGGGGAACGCTCAATCGGTCAATGTTGAGGTCAACCTGGGCGCTGGGCACCTTCAACTATCTGGTGGTGCAGAAAAGCTGATGGAGGCTGACTTCACCTATAACGTCGCTAAGATAAAGCCAGGGGTGTCGTATACGGATGGCACGCTGGTTGTCCAGCAGCCCGAAACCAATGGGATGCCAGCTTTGCTAGGCATAACGGATTTTCGGAATGATTGGACCATAAACCTTGATGACGGTGTGCCCATGGATCTGAGTGTGGATGTGGGTGGTGGGTCAGGTGACCTGCTCCTGGCAGGTCTGTCCTTGACCAATCTGGATATCACCCTGGGTGCGGGTATATATAGCATCGACCTGGGTGGTGACTGGCCGAAAAACCTGGATGTCACCATCGATGCTGGTGCGGCAACCGTCACCCTGCGGTTACCAAAGGATGTTGGTGCCCGTGTGAAGATCGAGGAAGGTCCGCACACGATTCAAGCGCCAGGTCTGGTGAAGGATGGACCCGTCTACACCAACGCTGCTTATGGCGTGTCAGAAGTGACCTTGCAGATAGACCTGCAGGTCGGTATTGGCATGATAAACCTGGAAGTGGAAGATGCACCCGCGACAACTGGTTACTCTCCGGTAACGGGAGAGCTCTCTCAGCTTATCCAGGCTAGCGTAGGACAAGCCGGCATCATTCGGCTCAGCAGTGATCACAATGAAAAAGAAATGTTGGTAACCAGATCAACCTATGCAACCTGTTCATAATTGCTCGTACATTCTCCGCTTGTGGCGTGTTGATCAGTCCAGGTCGGCTGATTGGCGGGCTTCCCTGGAAATCCCAGAAACAGGGAAACGGATTGGTTTTGCAAGTCTGGAGCAGCTATTCGCCTATTTGATCGAAGTAGTCGAATTGGAAGCTGACGGACCACAATCAGGAGATAGATGTAAGGAAAATTGTAATGAATAAAAATAACAACACATATCTTGTTTGGAATAGAAGAGCCAGTCACACAAATCAATCCTTATTTACTCTCAGGAGAAATATCATGAAGAAATTTCTAACATTCACATCCATTTTTATTCTGTTCTTGATACTTACAGCTTGTTTGCCAGTATCGCATGCAGCAAGTATCCCAACCAATGCTCCGGCTGTCACCGTTGAGCCCATACCAACAACCGTGGCCATCCGTGAAGCACAGGTAACCAGCGTGGAGGTCCGGTTCTCGGACACGAATCCTAAGCAGCCTTACGCCTTTGTGCGTGGCAACCTGAGTGAATCCTGCGCCACGCTCGTCGAGCCTCAGGTCAGCTATGCCGCAAATACTTTCCAGATCAAGGTGCTGACGAGCAGTCCATCCGATCGAGGCTGTATCCAGGTCATCACACCCTTCGAGCAGGCTATTCCGCTCGATATTACCAATCTTGCACAAGGGACCTATACCGTTGTAGCCAATGGCGCAACCACTGCATTCACGATCCCAACAGAACCACAACCGCTCCCAACCCCCTTCCAGCTGGTTGTTTATGATTCCAACCACAATATCCAGGTGGTTGATCTGAGCTTGCCAGGATTTGGCTTAAATCCGTATTTCAATGGGCTGATCCCGCAGGGTGCAGCCGCGAGAGGTGAGGCTTATGTGATTGATTCCACCAACGCAACCAAAGCAGTCCTCGTTGATGCAAGTGGAATTCATGACCTCAGCTTTATCGGAAGACCAACAATGTATGGATTGGCAGTTTACCAGGCAAGTGCCGATGTCCTGCCGCGCCTGGCGTGGGGAACCGAGTACACTCAGGCGTTCCCGAACTCCACTCTCGAAATCAGCTCTGTGGATGGATCAGGTCGGGAAACGCTTCTGACTCAAGAAGTATCCGAGCCGCTGCTACAGTTAGCACCATTGTTCTGGTCTACAGATGGTCAATCGCTGTACTTCAGCAAAGAACCTGTGGGGTTGGGAGGTTACATCCTGTTCGGAGGCGCCTCCAACCTGTACCGCATCGACGTTAAAACGAAGGAAGTTAGCGAGTTAATCCCATTGGTACCATCTGATGGACCGCAAGTATGCCTGGATTCCATCTCCAAGGATTACCGCTATGTGGCAGAGCATTGTTCAGAAGATTTCATCAGGATCCGTGACCTCACCTCAGGTGGTACCGCTAATATACTCCTCCCAGATGATCTTCCTTCTGGATACAAGTACTTGGGCAGCTCCCGTTTCAGCCCAGACGGCAGTCGCATCGCTTTTGCCGTAGCCAAAGGTGTCCAGGGTGACGAGCAAGGTTGGGTGGTCGTATCTGACACTGCTGTCAGTAATTCCAAAGTGATCCTGACCAGCCAGGCGGGCAGCTACTTTACAGTTGCCGGCTGGTTGAACGATCAGACTTTGCTGGTTCAATCTACTAACATGCAGGATTGCTCCCCATACTGCTCCGGTGAGTTATGGATGGTCGACATCAATGGAGCAAATCCGCAGAAAGTGGCTGATGGCAGCTTCATCACCGTCATCCCTTATGGTTCGATTCCCACACCTCTACCCCCTACCGAACCGGTGCCCACCTCAACAGGCTGCCAGGATGAAGCGGAATACATCAGTGATGACGGCCTTGACGGGAAGTACTTCTATGCCAACACAGCTTTCGCCAAGACCTGGACGGTGAAAAATATCGGCACCTGCACCTGGACAAGTAAATATCTGGTGTTTCAGATCTCTGGAGCATTCATGACCCAACAACCGGGTTATTGGCTCCTTCCAGAAGGACAGACTGTCAATCCCGGTCAGAGTGTGGACATTGAGGTTGGCATGACCTCTCCTCCAGAAAAAGGATATTACGAATCCTATTGGGGCTTGAAGAATGAAGCTGGAGAGATTCTGCCAATCAAAGGTGGCGCTTACGGCAACTCCTTTTACGCCAAGATCAACGTCAGCAACAACCTCGGTGGTGAAGTCGGTGGAGCTGTCACCGCTACAGCTATCGACATTGTGCCTGAGCAGGGTTCAGGTGAGGCTTGTTCTGCCGAATTCAACCTACTTTGTCCATGCCTACATCACCACAGACGGACCAGCGACCGTCTCCTATGAAATTGGCTCGACCGCCGGGCAGATTCCAGCCGGATATTTTGAGGATAATGGTGAGTTATCTTACGACGTGACCGGCACAATCGTCTTTGACACGGCTGATACAAAAACGATCAACTTGCGCTTAGTCGGTCCGTATCCCCATCCGGATGATATGACTGTGAACCTTAGAGTAAATAATGGGGAATGGATCAACACAAAACTCAACTGCCCGTAAAAATCGTGTATCGTAAATTGCTGGCGTGGACTGCCAGATCCATGCCATTTCGGGAAGTTTGGAAGGCCACGCCAGCATCGATCTCACGATTTCAATGATGTTTCTCCGCTGAATTGAAACCCAGATAACGTTACGGCAGGTGAGTGCAAATATATTGTAAGGAAAGGAAATTCGTATGTTAGTGTTACAGATATTCTTAATCCCGCTGGTTGTCTTGATCCTATTGGGTGGCGTCGTCGCAATCGGTTCCCAAGGCACAGTACTTCCCAGGGACATTAATCAGACTGACTCAGATGCCTACTGGGTTAATAACCCTTACCTGATCCAGATAGCCAACTCCAGCATGCCTGCCACAATGATATCTTCAGGAGAACCTGCTAAGCCTGTCACCACCACAACCGTGACCGCCATAAATTCCAACGAGTTCCAGCTGAGTTCTCGGGCAGGTAAGCTGGAGATTGAAACCCTTGAGAAGTTGCTCTGCTCTGAGTGAACTATATCAATATAGACGGTGGTCGAGTACCATTTTCCCCACCACTTAAACCTCATATCGACTAAGCAAGCCTTAATTTAAAAAATGAAAGAAGTGGTAACAATGATATATATAATTCTTCTACTAATTCTTCTTCTGGGTAGCTTGTTGTATGGCTTGATCCTAATAACAATCGGTGCAATTTTATTACTCAAGGTGAAAAATCAGATAGCCGGGATCCTTGTCCTTACAGCTGGCCTGGCAATTACGGTACTTCCACTTGTGGCTTAACTTTCTCAGCGAATCGTGTGAGAACGAAAGGCTGAATCTACCGACATATTTTTAAATATGGATAAATGATCATGATTTATGATAATGAAAATACTCGTAAGTTAGTCTCCCATCTGGTAACTCAGTCGACCACTCTGAACAGGATGACCAGAGCCTTTTGGATTTTGTTTCTTGGTAGCCTGGCGATCCTCTTCGTAGCTTTCTTTGCCAGAGATTACTGGTGGCTGGGTGGGATCATCGGGATTCTACTCGGCTATGGATTTGGGCTCTATTTGGCTTCTATACAAAATCTCGTCATTGAATGGATGGTGCAGACGCTGATTGCCCAGGGAGAGATTTTGGACAGGCTGAAGAAATTCCCTGAAACATCTTAGTAGGGATGAACGATGTCACTTTATAAAAAAGTAAGAAAAGGTGAATCCCATGTATAAAAAACTATTACTCCTTCTTGTTGTCATTCTCGTTCTGATTGCTGTTGTTATCTTAGGCACAATAGGGGTAATACTGCCCTGGTTCGTCACCCGGAGTGATCAATCAACCCCTATTATTGTTGAAATTAGTCCCACCCAGGCAGTTATGTCCACCTTGCCTTCCATTCCGGTACAGACAGGGAATCCTGCCTCTCCTCTGTCTTCCCCAACACCCACCTCCGAACCGAGCAGTCTGGCGCCCATCTGCTTTACACTGGTTGGTTTTCCCCCGTTTGCCTTCATGCCGGATAACTCAAGCATCCTGGTCCGAGGGAATGCTGGGGTGCAAATCTTCAATCTGGACGCCTTGAAAGAAACAAGTTTTCTTCCGGCTCCCAAGAATATCATCACGGCTGCATTATCGCCGGATGGAGAAGCCCTGGCCTGGTCGCTGGACGATAACACTATCCAGCTGCTGCGAATATCTGACCAGAAGCTCTTGCAAACCCTGTCTGGACACACCGATATGGTGACCAAGCTGAGATTTTCGCCAGACGGACACTTCCTGGTATCCGCCTCGCACGACAATTCGGTCAGGGTTTGGAATATGCAGGGCGAAGAGCTGCGCTCCTTGCAACCAGTTGAGGCGCTGGGAATCGGCATCTCCCCGGATGGGAGCATGCTGGCAACCGTGCCCTTCGATGGCCCGGTGATGCTCTGGGACCTGGATACACTCGAGAAAATCAAAGATTTGGGAGGATACGGCGGCTACGACACCTCCGATGCTGAGTTCTCCCCTGATGGGCAATATCTGGCTGTCGACCTTGCATCCGGTTTATTCTTGTGGCAGGTCTCCGATGGCAGCCTGGTGTGGAACGAGGTCAAGAATAGCATGGCGGTTGCCTTCTCTCCAGATGGTCGATATCTTGCCTATTCTGATGTGGATGATGGCAATAAGGTGATCCTGGCTTCTCCGGACGGTACGCAGGTCATCCGTATCCTGGACCGGATGCAGAGTCCTGTTTGGGAGCTTTTCTTTTCGCCAGACAGTTCTTTACTTGCCGTAACCGATGGCATCGAAATCCACATCAGGCGAATTGAGGACGGCAGTTTGCTTTATATCGGAAAAGCAGCCTGTCCATAAGATCTCATGCTCCAGGATATCCTGGTTATTTATCCCTGGCTGCCTGGCAGATTGATACGATGGTAACGCGATACGCAGTGCCCTGTGAGAGATTAATCGCCTCAAATGAAGCCAATCTGGTGGTGTCTTCCCAGAAGGGTGACCTGGAAGCTTTTAACCAGCTGGTGCTGTGTTACCAGGATAAGATCTACACCCTGGCGATGCGTATCTTGGGAGATCCGGATTCCGCCGAGGATATCACCCAGAACACCTTCCTCACAGCCTATCTCAACCTGCCTCGCTTTCGGAATGGTTCTTTTCGCAGCTGGTTATATCGGATTGCCACCAACGCCTGCTATGACGTACATCGCCGGTATAAACGCTATCCGGTCATGTCTATAGAGAGTAAAGAACTTGCAGAAGAGAGGTTTTTACCGCTCAACGATTTTTCAAGCTCCAATACTTTACCTGAGATGGAGGTTGAAAGACACGAATTAGAGCAGGTTGTGCAAAAGGCATTAAGCCGCTTGGATATGGACCAAAGGTCTGCGGTCGTTCTGGTGGATATACAGGATGTTGACTATCAGGAAGCTGCACACATTCTTGGAATACCCATTGGAACCGTAAAGAGCCGCCTGGCTCGGGCACGCCAGAAGTTACGTCATGAGATGGAGATTTTGAAGTCGGATCTATTACAAATATCTGCGTATTGACAATCATGAAGACCAGGAGATTCAGAGCGAATTCACTGCTCGTTTTACGCTCCATGGAGAGGACGGCAGCTGTCTCCAGTTGGTTATATGCTCAAATAAAAGCCTGTACCATCAAAGTATCTAGATGATACAGGCTTTTTGATATTGATCCTCATCAAGGATGTGCTACATATAGCTTAGGGTTCAGAAGTAATTCCAGATGGGAAATTCAATTTTATCTATATTTTACGCTTTACATTATATTCAAACTAGATATGGATTACCGAAAACTTTACACCTAGCGGTTGTCAATAATGGTGAGCAGGCTGCCATCCGCTACCAAGGTCTGGTCTGAGCCATCCGCAGCGACGGTGAATATCAGGTTGCCAATATTCGGGGTTCCACTGGAACTTAACTGCACCAGCAGCGTTTGGTCATCCAGCCAGCCAATAACCGTGTAAGAGGATCCGGGAGGACCCTCCAGGACGCGCTTTGCTTCACCACCTGAGCTGCTACCCACTGCCACCCAACCTTGCTCGTTGGCGGGATCACTCTTTGCCAGGGCAAAAGCCACACGGTCACCTGCCGGGCTGAAGCGTGCACTGCCCATCAGCCGGTAGTCTGTGATGTCTGCTGGAGCCTGGATGGTTGCAGTGGTACCAGCTTGCAGCTCACGGACCGTAATCACATTTGGCGTGCAGTGATCCGCCACAAATCGGTAGTCACCCGAAATGGCATCCAGGCAAGTCTGTGCTCCATTATCAGGGGCTTGAGGGATAATTTCGGTCACCTCTTTGGTGGTGATGTTGATCTGGTATAAGTTCGAGGCACCCCCAAACAGGATATAACCTCCGAGGCCAGTTGGCTCTTTGCTGAAGTATAAAGACTGTCCATCCGCTGACCAGAACTCAGCCACCAGCTGTACGGAGCCTGGGGTGAGGTCACTGTCGATGGTCAGTAAAGTTTGAAGCTGTGAGCCATCGGGAGCACTGATCTGGAGCGATGACGAAGGCGTATCTGTAGAAAGCTGGGTTCCCCAGGCGAGCATGGGCGAAATGCCAGATCCCCCGCGCCAGATAGCCAGCCCGTAAGTGGGGTTCTGGATAAAGCTGAGGTCGCGTGTACCACTGGCGTCAATGGCCACCACCTTGGCCCGATCCGTGTAGTCGAGCACATAAGCCGTTCCCAATATTGAACCTCCCGAGGGAAGGAAACCGTTAAACGCCGGGTTATAGGTTGGCCCGAGCGGGATGTTTGGGTTGACCACATGGATGGTATGATCGGTGGTAGCGACGACAAATCCGAGGGTAGCCAGCTGTTGGGCAGCATCGATCACACTCGTGCCATCCTGGTTGGTTCGAATTTCAAATTGCTGGCCACTGGAATCCAGGATGATACGGAAGCCATCTACGAGGGCTTCGGTGCACATGACTCCGGGGATCACTACCCCCAGGCAGCCGTTTGGCCAGGTCACTGCTTCTGTGCTGACAAGTTTTATTTGATCGATGGAGATATTGTATTTCTCCGACACAGCCTGGATGGCTGCCATTTGGGCAGGGGTGAGGTCAACGGGAGGGTGGGTCGGTGATGGAACGGCTTCTGTTGGTTTGCTCGTAGGTCCTGGGTAAGCGCCGGTACTCGTGGTTGGAACAGGCAGTGTCACTGGAGGTGGGTATGCTCCGATACCTACCGTAGCAACTGGCACTGTCGCTGGAGGCGGGTACGCTCCAGTAGCTGTGGGCTGAGCGCAAGCGGTCAATAAAGCCAGCCCGAGGATAAAAGCAAGCATTACTTTCGTTTTCATTCTATATTTCCCTTTCGTAGTCCAAGACGAAGATTATACCAAAAAGGTTCCAAATTGGATAAGTTATGTATAATATATATCACATTGGATGGTTCAATTTAATGAAAAGAAAGAGCATCCCGATCTGCCCTGGGCTGTTCAGATTGCTATAGCAATTTATTAGCAAGTTATGATTACTTTAGAAAGCAGCGATACCCAAGGTGGATTGCGGGGTCAGGTTTATATTAAGCAAGATACGATTTTATCTATGATCAGGCCGAAATATTACCCGTACTCGATCATCAGCTAAAAGGAGGATTCCCATCTGAACGCAAATAATCAACACAAGCTCACATTCGGGATCAGCCTCGGACCGGTACCCCCATGGAAACGAATTGTTGAAGAAGCAAGATTGGTCGAATCTTTAGGCTTCGATAAGCTATGGTTACCGGATCATTTTGTTAATCCTAATGACAAGGATATGGATTGGTACGATTGCTGGAGTGTCCTTACTGCGCTGGCAACCCAAACGAATAAGATCACTCTCGGTACCTTGGTCGCCAGTATGACCCTGCGCAACCCGGCGATCCTGGCACGCATGGCACTCACTGTAGATCATATCTCGGGAGGACGCCTGGAGTTGGGGGTGGGAGCGGCTGGAGCTAAAAATTGTCACAAGATGACCGGCACGCCAAACTGGGATTCACGCGAGCGAGCGGAGCGTTACAGGGAATTTGTTGAAATCCTGGACCACATGTTAAAGGAGGATGTAACTACGTACCTGGGCAAATACTACAACATCCAGGAAGCAATTTTACGCCCGAGATCCATTGCCAGTCCTCGCCCTGCCTTTAACATTGCAGCGCATGGAATGAAAGCTCTTACTTTGGCAGCAAAGTACGGGGATGCCTGGAATAGTTATTATCCCGGAAAAGACTTAACTCCCAAACAAGGCAGCAGTATTATTCGCCAGCGTTATGAGAAGTTTTGCGAGCTAGCGACTGAGGCAGGGCGTGACCCCAATAAATTGGGACGAACCTTTATATTTGGGTGGACTTCAGACGGCTTGTTTCGATCAATGGATGCGTTTTTTGACGCCATCGGCCGATATTCGGAAGCCGGTATCAATGATTTCTGTTTTGTCTACGCAAACGGGGTCGATTTCTGGAAGGATGACATCATTACAACAGAGGATCTGCTGCAGAAAATTGCCCTGGAGGTCATCCCGACGCTGAGAAATAAGACCTAAGTATTATTGTCAAAGTACATAAGCAGGCAGGAAGCATAGAAAAATGAGAAGGCAATCCCAACCGTTAGCTAACCGCATCACCGATGGAAAGAAAGGACCCTGCTTGAGACCAACCGGGTTTAACGGGAGATGGGCCAAATTTGGGAAGGAACCGCCTCAATCCTGACGCTACAGCAGAGTGAGACCTCAGGATTTCAAATAATGAATAACGTTTTGCTTTCGAGTACAACGGTGGATGGGTAATAACGGATACTTATTAAGCTTGTTCCATATTAAAATTGTTCAACCTTGTGTTTTTTACCGATTGGAATTCAATTATGGAGTATGAACATGGAAAACAAACAACAAATCCTGGCCGGTTTACAAAAGGTATTCAACCGTTGGCAAGAAATCCTCCCCAACTTGAGTGAAGCGCAAATTTCCGCCCCACTGCCCCCTTCCACCTGGACGGTGATAGATATCATTGCCCACATGTGGGCCTGGCAGCAGGCTTCGGTTGCCCGGGCGGAAGCTGCTCTGCACAACGATGAACCCAATTATCCCGAATGGTGGAAGAAGATGGGTCCCGACCCCGATGAAGACGTGGATCGAACCAACGCCTATCTGTATGAAATCAACCGGGGTAGAGCCTGGTCGAGTGTCTATGCCGATTGGAAAGCCCAGTTCCTTCACTATCTCGAATTGCTTGAGCAAATTCCCGAAAAAGAGCTGCTGGAACCGGGCAGGTATGCCTGGATGGGACAATATGCCCTGGCTGCAAGTTCCATGGGTTCATTAGAGCATCACCAGGAGCATCTTGAACCATTGCTCGCCTGGCTACAGGAGCATGGGAACTCGAAGACCAGCGCATGAGCTGGGGAAAAAGACCCATTATAAATTCAATGATTAGTTGCACATACAGAGATGATTCTTATTACGGAAGTGTAGATGGTTACCGCTGAAGATGTCATAAGCATATATAAACACCTGTTAACCAACGGTATAAAAGTCTGGTTAACGGGTGGCTGGGGGATCGATGCTTTGCTGGGCGAGCAGACCCGTCAACACAAGGACCTAGACGTGCTCATGCTCCTGGACGATGTACATCCCATGTGTGAGCTGTTGGCGAGCGATGGTTATCGCCTGAAAGAGCTGTGGTCTGAGAACCGTTGGACAATCGATACGAAGGAGACAAGGACAGCCACAGCCTTCGTGCTGATTGATTCTAAAAGGCGTGAGCTAGATGTGCATGCGCTACGTATGGATGGGGAAGGGAATGGGATCCCGGAATGGGCAGAAGCCGAAAGCTTCATCTTCTCAAGACAAGACTTTTCCGGCCAGGGCATGATCGCCGGGTATGCTGTCAGGTGCATGAATCCCGAAAATCAGATGTTTTGCCACACAGGTTATGAGCTACCTGAGAATCAGACGCGTGATCTGCAGCTGCTTCATGATAAGTTTGGTGTCGAGCTCCCCAGGAGCATTATCGATCCTGGTCAATCGCAGGATCATGAGATAAGCTAAGAAACATGGAGACAATTGGTCTAATTGCGGCAATGACCCAGGAAAGCGCTGCCCTGTTGCGCTGTGTGAGGGGATGGAAGCGTATGATGATTGGATCCTTGCAGGGGTACACCTTCGTGCTTTCCGGGCAGACCTATATGCTGGTCACATCGGGTATGGGGGTCCGGCGCGCGGGTGAGGCTGCCCGAACCCTGGTGGAGAGATGCTCTCCACGAATGCTGATCTCGTTTGGCATCGCCGGTGCGGTTGGTGCTGACCTGGAGATCGGAGATGTGGTCCTGGCGGAAGCCGTATGCCAGCTGGTTCAGGGTCTCCCTGGCTCACTCTTACCGCTCGCAGCCCTGGCCGGATGCTGCCCGCCAGGCAGCCACGCAAGCCCTGGCCAGGCGTGGGAGGCGTTTATGGACTGGAACAGCTGTCACGACAGGTGGCTCCCAGGTCATGGAACACATGCTTGGGGGAATGGAGCACCCGGTGCTGGAGATGGAAACGGCAGGGATCGCGCAGCTGGCAGCGGAGAAAGGCATTCCACTCTTCTCGTTGCGCGCCATCAGCGATGGACCGCGTGCTCCCATCCCACTCGACCTGGGGGAGGTGATGGATGAAGACGCGAACTTGCAGGCAAGGAAGCTGGTGAAGGAGATTTTCAACATCCACGGATCGTTTTCCAATCCAGGCGGATGATGAGAAATACCAGCATCGCCGCCGATAACGCCGCGTTCGCCCTGGTGGCGGCTTTGAATCAGATGGTATCAGGATAAATCTGGAGCCTTTGATCGTTTCAATCCACGGAATAGTTGGATTGATTGTAGGACGATTTAAAAGACCTAACTGATGGTTGCAGTCAGGTCACAGGTTACTTTCTGAGGTCTTCCGCCACCCTGTACCTTACAATTCTGCGGATCAAATCATACGGCATGGGCTGGTCCAACGGAAATTGCACCGCCCCTTTTGACCATTTATATGCGGATAGCTCGTCTTTGAAAGCTTCAATTCCCGATGAAGTTGGATAGAACCCGATATGATGGGTATGACCACCGAACCACACCAGGCTGCCCTTAAGATAAAAACATGGCATCTGGTAGCTAATCTTTTCCTTGGCACCGGGTGCCGATTCTTTGATCACCGCCCTGACCTTGGATAGAATCTGCTGCACATCTTCCGGAAACTGCGCAATGTATTCATCGACCGTGGTGGGTTGCTCTTTTTTTCCTTGCATGCTGCCCGCTTCTCCTTTTCCAATTACTTGTTATAAATTTGTCTGGTGATATATTTTGCATCCTCGCCCACGCCTCCCAGCAGAGACGATGTCAGTCCCGTCTGAAAGTGGAGACCGAGAAAGTACAATCCCGGCGCTTCACGTACCACACCGCGGGCGTGCCTGGGGCGGCCAGATTCGTCAAACACCGGCAGGTTGATCCATGGATAGTCGGGGCGAAAACCGGTAGCCCAGATGATAGCTTCCACCGGGAGTGTTCGGTTATCTGCAGTCCGCGGCATGCCATCTTTGGCACCTGCAAGGCGCGGTGTGAATTCAACCCCGGCACCGGCGACCTCTTCACGGCTGGTGCGGATAAGCGGGTTGCCATGTATGAGCACATTCGCCTTCATCCGCCTTCCCAGGGGAGTATTGATCGTCATCACGCGGCGCAGGAACCACCAGTAAGGCTTACCACCGAAAAACTTGCCTAGCTTATCAGCCGGGATGCGACCCACATCCCGCCCAGCCAGCCAAACTTTCTTACCGGCTCTGGCAAGCTCGAGTGCAATCTCAGCCCCCGAGTTACCCGCCCCCACAACCAGGACATTCTGCACGGGTACCTGCCTCGGGTTGCGGTAATCCACCGAATGCAGCTGAAAAATATTCCGGTCAAGTTCCTTTGCAATGGAAGGAATGTGCGCTGTCCGGAAGGCTCCGGTGGCGACGATGACATTCTGTGCATGAAAGCTGGCATCGCCTGAAGTCAGCCTGTATCCTTTCTCGTTGCGGCTGAGCTTATCCACCTTCGTGCCATGCCGCACAGGCAGGGAATAATCACTGGCATATGCCTCCAGAAAGTCAGCGGTTTCATCCTTGGTAGGGAAGTAGAAATCGGGTTTGGGGAATTTCTTCCCGGGTAGATCATTATTCTGACTGGGGGTGAACAGGCGCAGGCTGTCCCAGCGGCTGCGCCAGGGGGTACCGGTGCGCTCGTGTTCATCCAGGATGATGTAGTTTTCGCCTTGCTGGGAGAGATAATAACCAGCGGCCAGACCTGCCTGACCGCCACCAATGACAATGGTATTAAATGTTTCATCGCTTGACATTTTTACATACCTCTAATATAATATAGTATAACTCTAATGAGTATAGGTATACTACAATTTATGACTGATGTCAATAGCGAAGCAAAAACCACGCACCGGAAAAGGCAGGCCCAGGTAACGCGCAACATGATTGTTGCCGCCGCCCAGGCATTATTCCTGGAGCAGGGCTATATCTGTACCACCATTGAAGTCATCGCTGAGCGGGCGGGCGTAGCTGTGAGCACAGTATATGCCATCTTTGGCTCAAAGCGGGGTATCCTGCGCGCCATCCGCGATACCTGGCACGAACGCTCACACATCCGCGAAGTGGTCTACCAAAACCAACCTTCAAGCGATCCGGTGGAACGCCTGGAGCAGCTGACCCAAGCCACCCGCAGGCAGTGGGAGTTAGGCGCGGAGGTGACCGCAATCTATACCGGCGCGGCTGCAGCTGACCCGAGGGCAGCTGCCGAACTGACCCAGGCACTGGCAGGCCGGCGGGAAGGGTTGCAAAACTTCGCCAAAAACCTCCAGCCTCACCTGCGTCACGGTCTGGATGCAGCCCACGCAGCTGACATCCTGCAGGCACTCTGCATGCCGGAGGTATTCGACGAATTGGTCAGGCATTCGGGTTGGACTGCTGATGAGTACCAGGTATGGCTGGTACAAGTTCTGAAACGTGAATTACTGGAAACCCAGGAGTAGCGTATGATCCGTATAAAAAGGGTATATAGCCCTGCATCAACAGAAGACGGGCAGAGGTATTTGGTAGACCGTTTATGGCCACGCGGTATGAAAAAAGAAGCGCTAAACATTGTGGCTTGGATCAAGGAGGTAGCACCAAGCAATGAGCTGCGTCACTGGTATGGGCACGATCCGGACAAGTGGTGCGAGTTCAACCAACGTTACTTCGACGAATTAGACCTTAATCCTGACGCCTGGCAGCCACTGCTGGAAGCTGCCCGTAATGGGATCATTACCCTGCTCTTCAGCACTAAGGAATTGGAACGCAACAATGCGGTCACTTTGCGCGCCTACCTCGAACAACAGCTGAAAACTGGAGGCAAGCATGGCAAGTGAGATACGACCAAGGGTAGTGATTGTGGGGGCAGGATTTGGCGGGTTGTGGGCTGCACGTGCCTTTGCTGGTGCACCTGTGGATGTAGTTGTATTGGATAAGAATAATTACCACACCTTCCTGCCACTGCTCTACCAGGTTGCAGCGGCTGAATTGGAACCTGAAGACATCATATACCCGGTGCGAAGCATCCTGCGCAAGAGTCCTAACATTCGCTTTGTGATGGGTGAGGTAACCGGGATCGACCCTTCCCAAAGAATGGTGCGGACACGTGATCAAAATATACCGTACGATTACCTCATCTTATCCGTGGGAAGTAAAGCTAACTTCTTTGGTGTGACTGGTGCAGCACAACACGCGCTTCCTCTCAAGACCCTTGAAGATGGTGTGCGCTTGCGCAATCATGTCCTGTGCCGGTTCGAGGGAGCCATGCTTGAACCCGACCCCAAAATACGCCAACAGATGCTCACCTTCACCATCGTGGGAGGGGGTCCAACTGGTGTGGAGCTGGCGGGTGCGCTGGCTGAGCTGGTGCGGAACCCCTTGGCCAGGGATTATCCGGATCTGGATTTCAGGCAGGTTCATATCCTGCTGCTTGAGGCGACCAATCGCCTGCTGACTGGTTTGCCTGAACGCTTACACACGTATACATTCAAGCGCTTTCAACGTATGGGCATTGATGTGCAGCTAAACTCGACCGTCAGCCAGATTACCTCACGAAGCGGTGATCTTGAAGGATGGCAGGCTGATCCCAACCGAGACCGTGGTATGGACAGCTGGCGTGGGAGGTGAGAAGCTCGCTCATAACTGGGATTTCCCAACCCAACCGAACGGGCAGGTGGATGTGTTGCCTACACTGCAGGTACCAGAGCACCCCGAGATATATGTCATTGGCGACCTGGCACACGTGGTCCAGAATGGGCATCCCTTGCTGATGATTGCAACCGTAGCCACTCAGGAGGGGGAATGGGCTACCGCAAACATCCTGCGGCAGGTAGCCGGAGTGGAGCCTCAGGCGTTTCGATATCGCGACCCTGGTATGATGGCAGTCACCGGCCGGAATGCCGCCGCGGTCCGGTTAGGCAGATATGCATTCACTGGCTTTCCTGCCTGGGTCATCTGGTTGAGCGTGCACCTATACCGGCTGATCGGGTTTCGCAACCGCCTGCTGGTATTAATCAACTGGGCTTGGGATTACCTCTTCTTCGACCGTGTCGTTCGTTTGATCTTTCCATTGCCTGAAAACGCTCCTCTTGGGAAGGGTTGCTGATGATAAAACATACTTCCATCACCACGCTATTCCTCGATATTGGGGGCGTGCTTCTCACCAATGGCTGGGACCGTGCAGCCCGCAAGCAAGCAGCTGATACATTTCATTTGGATGTTGCAGAAATGGAGGAACGCCACCATCTGACTTATGATACCTATGAGGAAGGGAAATTAAGCCTGGACGAGTACCTTCTCCGGGTGATTTTCTACCAGGAACGCGCATTTTCGATCGAAGAATTCAGGTCCTTCATGCTTTCCCGTTCACAACCCTATGACGATATGATTGCTCTCATCCGCTCCATAAAGGCACGCCATCACCTGAGGACCATTGCGGTCAGCAACGAGGGTCGCGAGATCAATACCTATCGCATCCAACATTTTAAGCTGGATCAATTGATCGATACATTTGTCTCATCCTGTTTCGTCCATTTTCGTAAGCCAGACCTGGATATATACCGGATCGCCCTGGATGTATCTCAATCCGTGCCTGAAACGGTGGCATATATAGATGACCGACCGTTATTTGTTGAAGTAGCCAGTAGCCTTGGCATTCAGGGCATTTTGCATGTAGATGTTCGAACCACCCGCCTGAAGTTGAGCGAGCTCGGGCTTGATTCCATTGAGGTGACTGAATAGGGTCAAAAGGATTGATCATGACAGAAGAAAAGCATCAAATCGGCATGGTTGGATTGGGAGTGATGGGACGTAATTTGCTGCTCAATATGGCCGAACGTGGGTTCAGGGTGGCTGGTTACGACAAGGACCCACAGAAAGTAGCCTTACTCCGTTCAGAAGGAGTTGGCTTCCCTGTACAAGGCGCAGAAGATGTGCGCAACTTTGTGGCTTTGCTGCAGGTCCCAAGGGCAGTGATGATGCTCGTCCCTGCCGGACCGATCGTGGATAATGTCATCCGCGATTTGTTGCCTCACCTGGATCAGGGCGATTTGATCATCGATGCCGGTAATTCCCACTTTACGGATACTGATTTGCGTGAGCGCACCCTGGAGGCCATGGGCGTGCATTTCTTTGGAATGGGTGTATCCGGTGGAGAATCCGGTGCCAGGCATGGACCCAGTATGATGCCAGGAGGGCCAAAAGATGTCTACAGCCGCGTCCAGTCGATTTTGGAAGCCAGTGCAGCCCAGGTGGATGGAGAACCATGTGTGACCTATCTCGGACCGCACTCAGCGGGTCATTACGTGAAGATGGTGCATAACGGCATCGAGTATGGCATGATGCAGCTGATTGCGGAGACGTATGACCTGCTTGCGCGTGGCATCGGACTGACAGATGACGAGCTGGGGAATGTATTTGATCAATGGAACCAGGCCGAGCTGAATGGGTACCTGATCGAGATCACGGCGGATATCTTCCGAAAAGTGGATGACATCACCGGTAAACGCCTGCTGGATGTGGTCCTGGATGCTGCCCGGCAGCTGGGTACGGGCATGTGGACCTCTCAGGATGCACTTTCCCTGCATGTCCCAACACCAACCATCGATATTGCAGTGGCAATGCGCAACCTCTCAGGTTTGGAGGATGAGCGGACTGCTATCAGCAGGAAATATGGAACAAAATCATTTAGGGTTCAGGGCGAGCGAAATGAAATGATAGAACATGTGCGGCGAGCCCTATATGCTGCCATCATCCTGACCTACGCCCAAGGATTTTCCCAACTACGGGCAGCCTCCCAGACCTACCAATATAATCTGGATCTATCCGCAGTTGCCCGCATCTGGCGGGGTGGGTGCATCATTCGATCGGCGTTGCTGGAATCCTATTCACAACTCATACAGCAGTCAGCCTGGCTTATCCCATCTGCTCCTGGACCAGACTTTGGGTGATGCGGTCTCTGAACGCCTGGCTGACATGCAGCATGTGGTGCAGATCACTACTAAATTGAACCTCCCCGCCCCGTCATTCATGGCTTCGCTGGCATATTATGCTAGCCTGTGCTCAACCCACCTGCCGGCAAACCTGATCCAGGCACAGCGCGACTACTTCGGTGCTCACACCTACGAGCGGGTGGATAAACGTGGGGTATTCCACACCCAATGGTCACAGGAAGGGGAATGATATGGCTGACGAAATCAAAGCTTCCACCTGTTGAATTAGTCATCTTCGGGGTAGCCGGAGATCTGACCTGGCGTAAGCTGGTACCTGCTCTCTACAATCTCTATCTTGACGGACTCATGCCTGAGAAATTTGCCATTTTTGGTGTAGATGTAAAACCAATTGAGGTGGAAGCCTTACGCAAGCACCTGCTGGAAGGTGTCAACCAGTTTTCACGCCAGGGTAAAGCCAAAGCTGAGCTTTGGAAGGCTTTCGCCAGCCACATCGTAAGCTGCCAGGCAGGTGATTTCAATGATGTAGCCACCTTTGAAGCCCTGGCTAAGGCAATGAATGCCCAGGATAAATCCTGGGATGAGCATGCTGAACGTGTTTTCTACCTGGCCACCCCACCAACGATTGTTGAAACCATTGTCCACAATCTGGGTTTGTCTCATCTGGTTAGTGACCACAAACGCGCCCGGATCGTGGTTGAAAAACCTTTCGGGCACGATCTGGAATCAGCCCAATTGCTCAACCTGTCACTTCTCAAGACGCTGGAAGAAGCTCAAATCTACCGCATCGATCATTACCTGGGCAAGGAGACGGTACAGAACATCCTGGCTTTCCGCTTTGCCAATGCCCTCTTCGAGCCAATTTGGGATCGCAGATATATCGACCATGTGCAGATCACAGTGGCTGAACAAGTGGGAGTGGAACACCGGGGTGGCTATTACGATCACTCGGGGGCACTCCGTGATATGATCCAAAACCACTTGCTGCAAATCCTGTCGCTGATCGCCATGGAGCCACCCGTTGCCTTCAACGCGGATGAAATCCGCGCTCGCAAGGTGGACGTGTTGCGCGCAATACGCCCCATCCCCATCGACCACTTGCACCAGTTCGCTGCCCGGGGTCAATACGGTCCTGGGTGGCTGGAGGGTGAGCAAGTGGTGGGTTACCGTAACGAACCGGATGTCGACCCAGCATCCAACACCGAAACATTTGCTGCTCTGAAGCTGTTTATCGATAACTGGCGCTGGCAGGATATTCCGTTCTACCTGCGCACCGGTAAACGGCTCCCGCAAAAAACATCGCATGCCATCATCCAGTTCCGCCCAGTCCCACACCAGGCATTTCCAGCCTCTGCCAACCAGGACTGGCTGCCCAATTTGCTGGAAATCGATATCCAGCCGGATGAAGGGATCGCTTTGCACTTCCAGGCCAAGCAACCCGGGGTTGAATTACGCCTCAGCTCACAGGAAATGCGTTTCCGCTACTCCGAAGCTTTCCAAACCACCCCGCCTGAGGCTTACGAGACCTTGTTACTGGACGCCATGCGTGGCGATGCGACCCTGTTCATGCGCGCCGACCAGGTGGAAAATGCCTGGGGAGTGATTGCACCGGTGTTGGACGTTTGGTCTACTGTCGCACCATCGGATTTTCCCAACTACCCCAGCGGTACCTGGGGTCCTCCCAGCGCTGAAGCACTCATTGCTCAGGATGGACGCCGCTGGCTTCAACCTAAAATCATTGATCTACCAAAATCTGGAGGATAATATGATCCGTGTTTATAACGATCTGGAAGCACTCAGCCAGGCAGCCGCTGAAATATTCACCCTCCAGTCCCGGCAGGCCAGTTTTATTTGCGGGCGGTTCAGTGTGGCGCTCTCGGGTGGTGGAACCCCACGCCGGTTATATGAAATTTTGGCAACTTCACCCTTCCGAGAGCGTATCCATTGGAATGAGGTGCACGTATTTTGGAGTGACGAGCGCTGTGTGCCTGAGGATGATCCACGCAACAATGCCAGGATGGCACGCCAAACCCTGCTCGACCAGGTACCTATTCCACCAGGTAATATCCATCCCATCCGATGTGACCAATCCCCACAGCAAGCTGCAGATCTGTACCAAAAAGAGCTGAAGGATTTCTTCAGCGTTCAAAACCCCAATTTTCATCTCGTGCTCCTGGGTTTGGGTGAGAATGCTCACACCGCTTCACTCTTTCCGCACACCTCCGTGCTCAACGAACAGGAAAGATGGGTGTCGGAGGTATACATTCCTGAGCTGCAAATGCATCGAATTACATTTACTGCTCCCTTCATAAACCAGGCCAGCCAGGTGGTGTTCCTGGTTAGCGGATTGGATAAATCCTCGGTATTAAAAAATGTTCTTGAAGGCTCCTACAAGCCCCATGACCTGCCTGCACAACTCATCCGTCCAAATGGGGTGCAGCCAATTTGGCTGGTAGATAAGGCAGCCAGCCACAAACTTAAGGTGCAAAGCGAGGAAGATCTTTAAACGTGGACGTTTATTCTTATTATTAAAAGGTATACAAGAGCCTATTCGCTTATCTAAATTCAATTTTATTAAAGTTTTGCAGAGTTATCCAGACTGATAAAACCTACTGCACAAACCAGGTCCTGCGCTGCCTACCACATCATCTGACAGGCTGATTGCAATGCAATATGGTGAAGTGCTCTCCAGAGGTAAGGTGTTTTTTTATTTCGGTAATGATTATGAGTATAATGATGTTGGTATCTGCACGTTCATAACACTCGATGAATTAGAACCAGTCTCAACAGAATAAGTTCTTGGCTTATCGGCATCCTCCAGGATGCTGTGATGAGCACACAAGGAGCCCAAAAATGATCCCAAAAGATAACTTGCCCAGCCTTGCCGGTGATTTTCTTCGAATCCACAAGTCGATTACACGCGGCCTCACCGTGGGGGTTACCCGGGGATCGGATTTCATCAGGGATGGGTTCCCCGACCCCGGCCTGCAGCAGGGTTTTGGGCTCTATCTCCAGGCCCTGACAGCCGTTGTCTCGGCGCATCACTTGGGTGAAGACGAGATCGCCTTCCCAGCGCTCAGACAGAAGCTGCCCTCCGTGCCATACGAGCGGTTAAGCGCCGACCACATTGCGATCGAGAAAGCCTTGGATTTGGTGAAAAGCATCCTGCCCGAACTTGCCAGGGCGAACCCCGAGGCCGCATTGGTCAAGGCAGTCGACGGGCTCAAAAGAATCCGGGCGGTGTGGACACCACATATTGAGATCGAGCAGATGGCTTTCAGCCCAACCGCCATTGCTGAGGCGATGACATTTGCTGAGCAAGCCCAGGTTTCCATGGATTTCGCCAAACATTCGCAGGAGCACGTTGGTCCACCCTTCATTGCATTACCCTTTGTGCTGTTCAACCTGGCTTCCACAGACCGGGCTGAGATGGCTGCGATGATGCCAAAAATGTTAATCGAGCAGCTCATCCCGGGAGAGTGGAAAGAGAAGTGGGCACCGATGAAGCCCTTCCTTCTTGACTAAGACGCTGGCTAGCCAATAATGCGTTCTGCCCAGTCAACCTCTCCTTCAGGATGGTAGAGTTATGCTTGTTTTATTATTGAATGGTTAAGCGCTCTCCAAATGGTGAGCGCACTTTTACTGATCATTTGATACCAAAGTAAATGGTACCATCGTCAAAATCTAACCAGAGAAAATGAACCTTTTCAAAGATCTGTTGTGAATATCAGGGATTAGTATAATCACCAGCCATGCCAGGATAAATTATTACGGCACAAGTCTCGTTTTTATTAATCACGAGAGGTGAATTTTATACCATGTCTACTCCAAACCTAAACTCTCCCATCTATGAATTACGCGTTGCACTTACAACCAACGATGTTGAACGCTCGCTAAAATTTTATTGTGATGGACTCGGACTCGAACCGGCACAATTATGGGATAACGGTCAAGGTCGAGCTGTGATCATCAATATGGGCAATGCCACTCTGGAAATATTCGACAAAGCCCAGGCACAGACGGTAGACCAAATCGAAACCGGTCAGCGTAATAGCGGGCAGATTCGGTTTGCACTTCAAGTGCCTGACCTTAATGCAGCCATGGAACGGCTGCTCGCCCATGGGGCGATATTGGTTCATCCACCCATACTTACTCCGTGGGGCGATACTAACGTGCGGTTCCAAGACCCCGACGGTATACAAATTACGCTATTTCAAAAACCTGATGGAAATGAACATGGTGAAGCATGATTGGATGAAACTTGACTCTTGATTCAACAAATCCATGGTGTTTGGATTTGGTTGAGATTTTGACCCTTGCTTTATTACATATTCATGCTGAGATAGTTTATGAAAAAAAAACTAAAGCTGGTTTGGCTGCTGGGCAAAATACAACCGCACAATTGATAGTTTTGTCGTTACTGCACGCTTGCATCATAACAAACTAGCTCAACCAGATTGCCTTCTGGATCAGGTACGTACATAGAGCGCCAATGCGTCCATTCGTGCTCCATTGTCTCTACAATCAATCCTAGCTGTTGCAAACGTTCTTTCTCATTGGCGAAATCTGCTTGCGCAATTACGAATGCGAGATGATGAAGCGAGGTTTTCTGTGCATCCAACCCGGTAAACACACGTGATGGGTGATCTGGTGGCAATGACTCATCAAATAATCCCAAAACCTGGATATGACCTGCATAGCTTGGGGCAATCTTAAAAAATACCGCATCATCAAACCGTTGCATGATTTCTAGACCGATAATATTTTCATAGAAATCCTGCATTGTCTGCAGGTTTTTTACCCGAAGGACGATTTCACCGAGCGCTTTAATGGGTCTTTCTAGTTTGCCCATGGATTGCTTACCTTTCTAGATCCAATCTCTGTCAGTCTGCAGGATAGCCAGGTACGAAGGTCAGTGAGTACACAAAACCGTCTTGTGCCCGAAAATGAGTCCAGGCATTGCCATCTTCTTCTGTGTGAATGGGGTCGATAAATTCGATCCCGTAGGCTTCCATCTCAGCACTTGCGGCTGCGATGTCATCCATCCGGAAGCCAACCACCGGATGAGTGTGGAAGGTGTTGTACGTTGAATCAGCCCCAAAGATTTTGAAGCGGTCACCATTGGGCGTAATCAGCGCAGCAAAACCCGGTTCAACAAATGGAGGTGTCAGCCGTATCATATTCTTTCAGAAGTTAAGCATGGCTTCAAAATGCTCGGTGCGCGTGCCTGTCCAAACAAGTTTTTATTAATTTTCATATGGTTTCTCCAATATTTCAACCCGCGTCAATCCCCAATCGACGCTGATCTCGTGGTCGGTCGTCGTTGTCACTTGTCGGCGATCTGTCCCATCCTGCTAGCTCGTGTAAATCTCCGGGGAGGCTTGTTTGATTATCGCCATGGAGAAAGCTATTCGAGTGCCATCCGGTGACCAGGCAGGACCGAACAAAAACTTACCTTCGATGAGGTGCTTTCGAATTTGAATACCCCCTATTTTTACATTCTGTCGATATGTGCACTTACCAGCCAGTAAAAAATTTGCAGTATGAGCCTTTTCCAGCGAGGCAGGCAAGCCACCTGTTGGCTTGTCCTGACCTCGCTATTTTCAATTAATTCTCGCAGCTCAATGGCCGCAGCTTACGGCTTCCACGTGGGGTCAGAATCATCCCCTGGGTTATTTGTCAAACGGGTTTGGTTAGTGCCATCGGCGTTCATCACGTAAAGGTCTCGGTTACCGTCAGGACCAGACCAATAGATAATCTGCGTCCCGTCCGGCGACCAACGGGCACCCGTACTATTGTCAGTAGACCCCGGGGTGTCAGTTATACGGGTCCGATTGCTACCATCAGAGTTCATCAGGTAGGTTTCGTAAGTGCCATCACCCTGGCCGGATTCGAAAACGATCAGCTTGCCGTCAGGAGACCAGCGGGGGAAAGCATCATCTCCCTGGGGATTGGTGGTCAGGCGGGTTGGGTTGCTGCCATCGGTGTTCATCACGTAAATTTCGTCATTACCGTCGCGGTCGGTGGTGAAGCCGATGTGTGTTCCATCCGACGACCATTTCGGGAAAATGTCATGCGAAGGAGCGTTGGTCAGGTTGGTTTTAGCGCTTCCATCAGCATTCACAACATAGATTTCCTTGTTTCCATCAACGTCAGTGTCGAATGCAATCTTTTTCCCATCCGGTGACCAGTCCGGGTTTTCGTCATTCGCCGGGCTGTTGGTCAGGTTGGTTTGGTTGCTGCCATCAGCGTTCATTACATAGACCTCGTTGTTACCATCGCGGTTGGACGAATACACGATCTTATTTCCATCCGGCGACCAGACAGGATTCCAATCATCTGCCGGGTTATTGGTCAGGTCGGTCAGTCCACTGCCATCGCCGTTCATGACGTATATTTCGTTATTACCATCGCGGTTGGTTTGAAAGGCGATGTGCCCTGCAACCACGCCCAATGCGACCTGTACGGTGGTTGGTTCAGGTGGGTTCGTTGGTAGGATCGCAGTAACTGGCTGGTTTGTTGGTTGAATCGCAATTACTGCCGGAGCCTTGGTTGATGCTGGAGCAAGGGTTGGTGTAGCGCAGGCGGCCAAAATCATGGCTGCTGCGCTAATGATTAAAGTGATTCGTAAAATTTTAGTAGACATTTTTTCCTTTTTTCATTTGACCGTTTTTAGCGGTCCTTAGGGTATTTGGGTTGGGGTCAACGCCGTAATGGGCGGTACATCAGTGCCCCCGTGACGTAAGTCAGGTGCTGGTTTGTAGTCGGTCAGTGGAACAATCATGGGAACCATAAATTGCTGATCGCCTACAGTGACCAGCATCGGCGGGTTGCCAGCCCCAGCGGCCGTCTTGCCATCCTGACCCAGGTAATTCATCTCACCGATGCGGTCAGCGACCAGTGCACGGCGTGTTCCACCTTGATAATCAATCTGCTCGACCCCGCCCAGTGGCGTATAGACGATGTTTTCCAGGGTTTTCTTGATGTCGGCACCTGTGATGTGGTCGAAGCCAACACGATTACCGGTCTGGATGTAGACCTCAATCAGCAGGTCGGTCGTGTCCCATCCCATAATGTAACCATCGGTACGCATCGTGAGCGGGCGTTGGTGCAAGTCTGCCTGGGCGGTGATCAATTGGATGCCAGGGTTGCCAGTCTCCGCCCAAGAACGTACTGGTAGCGAGCCCAACATGCCGTTGATCATCGGCAACCCATCCGCGCCAAGGTTCGCCTCACCTGAAAAGGCAACATACGGATCCATTGCCCGATTAACGGTTGCCAGCGTGACCTTGTCTTGCAGACCCATCTCGACCAGCGTCTTGGCAATCAGTGCTGGGCCATTCTCATGTGAATTGGTATAGAGGATGTTCGCACCCGCGTCAATCAGCTTTTGTATGTGGGGATGGATATAGGTGTCATTACCGGAGAAGTAGGAAACACCCGCGTAGCCAATGCCGAGGGATTCACAATACGCGTGCGAGTCATCAGTGGCGGTGTGCGCCCAATCGTCGTCAAAGTTGATAAAGCCGATGACCGGATGAGGGAAACGATCCGGATTGGCGGCGATGTAATCGCACATTGCACCCACCTGATCGACGTATAAGGGGTTGGTTGCAAAAACCCACCCCAGTGTTTGGCCGTCGTTGCCATAAGCACTGGCAGTCGAGCCACCCCTAATGTTTAGCGCCGGAATTTGGTCTGCGGCAAGCTGACCAGCGAGCTGTTCTGCATCCCCAGAGCCATAGAGCGTAATCTCGACCGGCTTCGGATCGATTGCTGAGAATAGGTCATAAATGGTTTGTACAGAACCCCAATGTGAGTCATCGAAGACCTGCTTAAGGGTTGCGCCGCAGATTCCACCAGTTGCGTTGAAGTATTCGGCTGCATCTGCATAACCTGCGCGTAATGGGTCATAAACCGTAGCCACCTGATCGTTGGGGTTGAGGATGTGGTAAAAAGACACAGTCTGACCGGTCAGGTCTACACCCGTTGCGCAAACCGTGTGCGTAAATGACAGGCTGTTGATTGCAGTGGGCGGCTCAGTGGCAGCGGGTGTTTCAACAGTCGGGACCGTGGTTGGAGTTGTTGCACCGCAAGCAGCCAGTACAATGGCTATTGCAGTAACGAGCAAAGTGAGACGGAACAGTTTGTTAAACATGCTTTATCCTCTAATTATTAGAATATCAAGCGGAGTGGAATAACTACTATACCCACCTAATTTAGATAAATTATACCATATTTATCCTATATTTACAATCTTTTGATAAGATTGGGGAATAACGGTATACAAATGTTCGATATCTGTCAAATGTCAGTAGATCCATTGTTGTAAAACATATTTCAATATCCTTTCGATGGCGGAATGAGCCCGAGTTGCTGTAGGATGCCCATCTCATCCACCAGAGTCCAGTCTTCGACGATCCGGCCGTTTTCGGTGCGGGTAAAGATGATCCCTTGCGCCTCGACCGTCCTACCTGTGGGTGGGTTACCCATGAATAAACCCGTATGTGTACCACGCATCGTCCAATGGGCGGCAAGCTTATCGCCTTGCCTGATTTCATCCTCCAAAGTACAGTGCAGATCGGGGAAGGCTGTGCGGAACATCGCAATCAGGCACTTGAGACCCTGCGGACCGTTCGGACCCCCGCCAAAGCCGTTGTGGGCGAAATGGTCAGGAGACAACAATCCATCCACAACATCCAGGTTTCCCTGGTTGAAGGCCTCATCTAAAATGCGCGCTATGGGGGAGCGGAACTGAGCATATGGCATGCGTTACACCTGGATCATGATAAGGCTGATGCAACCGGGCGCTCGAGCAATACTTTTAAACCGCGCAGGCTGTTCTGGGTGCTTTTTTTCATTGAGTTGGCAATCATCGGTCCGACCAAGGGCGAAGAAGCCCTTGGTCTGCAGATCCCATCTCCAGCTGACCTTTGTACCTTTCGGTATGGCAGTAAAGGTGATCGCCCCCAATACCGTCATAGGACCATCGACAGACTTGCGGGTGATTCTGGCGTTGGGTTCGAACTCGATCACTTCTCCGATATTCTCTGAGGTGCGACCCATAAACTTGCGTACTTCGGTTATCCTTGTGCCAATACTCACGGGACCTTCAGGTGTGAGACGGGCTTCCAACAGCCCGACTATCCCACTTGGGTTGGTTCTTGCTATCGACCAGTGTTGCAAAGACCTGCTCGACTGGGCGATCAATATTAATACTTATTTCTCTGGTAATCATCATGCCAACTCCTATTTGATTATGTGAACGATTCAGGTACTGCAGCCCAACATCCGATCTCGGGTGCCGGGCTGCGTAGTAATCAGGTGCGAGAGGCTTACTAATTATGACAAAACAGGTATGGCTTTGCTTTCGAGCAGCTTCTTCAAGCCATCGAAATCAGTCTCCATTTCCTGTTTTAAAGTTTTTGCAAGCATTGGTTCCGCCTGGGCCATATCGCCACTCGGGTACAATTCGATCTTCGTGGTGAGTTTGGTGCCCTCTGCAGTAGACGTAAAGAGGGTCGTTTGTTCAAAAGGCAAAGGGCCTGAAGTGCTTTTAATGGTGTACTTACTATTTGGCTCATAAGCCACGAACTCGATGATGGTCACCATCTTCTGACCCATTATTATTCGTGCAGAGGAAAATTGTGAGCCGATCTTCACTGGACCCTTCGTGACACGCCGTACTTCAGACAGCTCAGGCTGCCATTTGGGTCCATTTTCCATGTTGCTTACGTAAGCAAAGACTTCATTGATGGGCCGATCGATTGTGATAATTTTTTCATTTGTAACCATTTTAATCTCCTTAAGATATCGATTGATTGGATTTTTTTACTTACAATATTGCGCTTATGACATTATGGGTCTCATCTCGGGCGCTGAACTGTGCAGCCGGCAGGAGTGAGAAACTCACAAATCATGCCGCGACAGGTGCGACCTTGGTTTCGAGAATATGTTTCAGATTGTTATAATTGGCATCCACATCGTGCTTTAAACTAGAAGTGATCAGAGGCTCCGCCAGACCCATCAGACCTGATGTTTGCAGTTCGAGCCGCGCAGTGAGTTTAGTGCCCTCCGCCGTGGGCTCAAAGAGGAAAGATTGAACCATGGGTGAATTTCCTGAGATGCTCTTAAAGACGAGCTTCTTATTCGGCTCGTAGGTGGTGTACTCGATGACTGACTCCATCCTGCGGCCCATGAATTTGCGTACACCGGAATATTGTGTGCCGACGCCCGCCGGACCTTTAGTAATGGGTCGTACTTCCAACAGTCCGGGTTGCCATTCGGTACTATGCGGTAGGTCGCTGACATAGGCAAACACTTCCTCGACGGGGCGGTTGATTGTAATAATCTTTTCATTTGTAACCATTTTAATCTCCTTGTGAGAACGATTGTTTGGGTAAATTGCTTACAATGTGGCTATTATGACATATAGGGTCTAATATGTCGTCAGTACACTCACGTAGATACACACGTATCTTTGAAGTTCGTGCAGGCTCATTGGAATAGATTCTAGCAGCGTCATTGTCCCGGGCTGTTGGATACAAACAGGATGCGGTCACGCAACGATATGCGACCGCAATTTATTAAGAAATATGGCTTGCGGTTATGCGGGGGGTTAGGTTAATCTATGATCCATCGCCCATCGCATGACCTGGGCACGGGTGGATAACCCTAATTTGGATAGAATATGGCTGACGTGCGTCTCGACCGTGCGCTTGCTCAGTACCAGCTCAGTGGCAATCTCATGGTTCGATTTGCCCTGCCCGATTAATACAGCTACTTCGCGCTCGCGCCCGGTCAGTCCATCTGTTGTTTCCCTGGCCATCTGTGGAGTTCTTGGTTTTAAGGATAAATTCTGGGCATCGTTAACCGCCTGTTCAAGCGACATGGCCCTCCCAAGTTCCTGCTCCGCCTGGAATTCAGCCAGTGGGAGCTTCAAGCGGGCTAAATCAAGATATCGTTCAAACTCCATGCGTGTCGCCTTCCAGGCCGAGCCAGACGGCTGCCCACTGACTGCTGCAGCTGCCGCTAGCAAACGCACCCCGGCAGCAGGAAGCCCACCCATAATTGCGGTGGCTGCGTAGCCAATCAGGCATTCTGCCATATCGGGTTCGTTTTGCTGTGCTTGGTGAATGGACATGCTTTCACTAAATAAGGATTGGGCGCGCTCAACCTCCCCCAGGTACAAACGGGTGTATCCCAGGTTGCATAAGAGTGAGCCCAGGTCGTTTTGTGCACCAAGCTCCCGCAACAGCGCTACCCCATTCTCATAAGCGCTGGCTGCTTCACCGTAATTCTGCTCCAGTCGATTTAAATCCCCCAGGGCATTGAATGAATGTGCGATGCGGAAGGCATCGCCATCCTGCTGAGCCAGCACCAGGCTCTCATTCAAACGTTCTCTTGCCGTATCATAAAAACCAAGTTGACTCGCAATATCTCCCTGAGCAAGCAGGGCCATTCCTAAGTTGAATGAGGGTCCAGAGTTACGTATGGTTTGGATCATCCGCTCCCCGATGGTGAAAGCAGTTTGGTAGTCACCTGCTGCTCTCGCTCCAGAGGCAAGACCAGCCAGGGCAAACGCCAGAACCTGATTGTCTTGCTTGTCCAACCCCTCAGCTACTTCGACGGCCTCCCGTCCATATGCCATGGCAGCCTGGGAATTACCAAGGAACATTGCCAGAAAGGATGCAAAGACGAGGGCATTCACACGCACAACCGGGGGTATTCTTTCATCTGTCTGGGCGAACAAACGCTCAAACCATCGCAGACCCTCTTGTCTGAAGCCTCGAATCTCCCAAAATCGAACAAGCGCGCTGGCAATGCGCAATCCCTGCTCAATTCGACCGCTTTCTAGCGACCAGGCCAGGGCGGTACGAAGATTGTCGTGCTCGCTCTCCAGCCAATTCAGCCAGAGCTGCTGGTACGCCTCGCCAAGTTTCGGCGCGGCTTCCTCAGCCCGGGTTAGGAACAGGTCCAGGTGACGGTCACGCAAGTGCTTCGTTTCGCCTGCCTCATCCAGTTTCGCCAGCGCGTATTCGCGAATGGTTTCGAGCAAGCGATAGCGCGCCTGGGCGCGGCCAATGGTATCCGCCACAACCAGCGATTTACTCACCAGAGACGAGATTCGATCCAATGTGAGCCTTTCTTCACTCTTTACTTCGGTACAAATGGCTTCGGCGGTGTCGAGTGTACAGCCGGCTTCAAAGACTGCCAGGCGCTGTAGTAAAATCTGCTCATCCATTGGAAGCAGCATGTAACTCCAATCAATTGCGGCTCGTAGGGTTTGGTGGCGCGGATCAATTCCTCTGCGCTGGGATGAGGTGAGCAGGGTAAATCGGTCATTCAGCCGAGTGGCAATTTCTTGAACTGTCAGCACATTAACGCGTGCACTGGCCAGTTCCAATGCCAGAGGCAAGCCATCCAGTCGCCGGCAAGCCTCGATGGTTGACCATGCATTCTCATCCGTGAGGGTGAAATTGGGTGAGCTGGCATGCGCCCGCTCGACAAACAAGCGAACGGCGGCGTAACCCATTAATTCTTGGAGGTTGAGGCGGTTTTTTTCGTCTCGCACAGGCTCTCCACTAAAAATAGGCCAGTCGAGGCCAGGTACCGGGTAAATTGATTCTCCGGGGATTGCCAGTGCCACGCTACTGGTTGCCAGAATTCGTAACGCTGGCGCTTGGGACAGTAATTCTTGGGCAAGCTGGGCGCAGGCATCGCTGAGGTGCTCGCAATTATCCAGGACCAGAAGCAGCTGTTTGGAAGATACAAAATTTAGCAACGTCTCCAGCACCGGTTGGTCAGTGATCGGGCGCAAGCCGAGTGCCTGGGCAGTAAGCTGTGGTACAAGTGCTGGTTCGCGCAAAGGCGCCAGGTCGACCAACCACACACCGTCCGCAAAGGATTCGCCCATCAAATTGCCAATCTGGATTGCCAGCCGAGTCTTTCCACTGCCACCAGGGCCGGTGAGTGTGACAAGTCGCGCGCTGAGCAGCAAGTGCTTAATATCGTCTATCTCACGCTCGCGCCCGATGAAACTTGTCAACTGTACCGGAAGATTTATAGACACCCATTTTGATCTTCACAAAAAAGGTGGAAATTATATATCCCAGTCATTCTATGCTATATTTTATACGATATCCTGTTAATCAGGCTTATCACTTCGATATCATGGATCTTGTGCATCATCAGTGAGGTTGTCGTCAGGAGATCAATTAACGAACGCATACCGTGTGATGGTCCTGGGAGCCTAGCTGGTTGAATGGGGGGTGTAGTGGCGCTTGTTTTGGCAACCAGAACGCGTGATGATGAATATAAGAAAGTGACTGTGACGATTAAGTTCTTCCTGGATGCGAAAGCCAGGCCTGATGGCTGACCAAGATTGAGGTAAGATATAGATAGATATTTAATTACTATCAAAAACCTGTGAAAGATCTTGAGCTTTTTTTCTAAATCAGGTTGTTGCCGTATAAGCTGCATCAATTCTTATTGAAGACCGATAGCTTTGCACAAAAGCCATGAAAACGAATACCAGGTAAGCTAATAAGTTATCAGATCACGGAAAATTTGGTGACCCAAAGGAGAAAAGAAAATGTCGAGCATAACCCAACCCCTCAGAGATGAGCATAAAACGCTGTACCCTCAGGTTGAATCCCTGCGCCTGGCTGCAGATGCTGTGAACGAGAGCCTCACCAGCTTAGCCCACGACAGAATTGAAGATGCCTATAATTTCCTAACCAAACAACTGCTCCCCCACGCCCAGGCGGAAGATAAAGCACTCTACCCTATGGTCCAAAAAGCCATGGGCGCCGCTCAAGCAACTGCAACGATGAGCCGTGACCACGTCGAAGTAGATCGGCTGACCCAGGAGTTGGGATCATTGCGTGTTCACAAAACACAGCTCTCTGTCACATTTAATCAAGCCATGGCACTTCGGCGTGTCTTATACGGCCTTTATGCACTGGTTAAAGTACATTTTGCCAAAGAAGAGGAAATCTACCTACCTTTGCTGGACTCTAAGCTTACTGCGGAAGAGGCCAAAGTCATGTTTGAGAATATGGAAGCAGCAGCTCACGAAGCCAAGGAACACTTGCTGCATTAAAGGGCTAAATATTACTAAATGGTAGGATAATTCCACAATTCCATAAGCTGGTCCTATGTTGGCCAACTGAGTTAATTGAGGTCGAATGGTTTAAATATCGTTAGCCAGGAAAAATGCGACCTCGGTATTGAATAGTTGATGGAAGAAGGCTGATGGTCGATGATACTGGGGGCACTGGTATCAGTATTCACCTTGTGGTCTTGGGTAAAGCGCTTGGTAATGGGTCAAAAAGTAAGCATTAGCCTATGATAACCTTGAATTAATTTGGGGATAATTAATCTTCTTCTTAAGTGGATTTAATCACATTTCATAATTCTTCGGGTATGCTTCAAATACCATTCCGGGGTTTATTGTTGATGATAGATCTGGAGCGATGACGATATGAGTGGTATCCAGTAAAGTTTTATTGGTTTATTATTCGCATCACAAATAAAAATATTTGGAACTGACAAATTGGTAATAGTTATCGGTTTAGAAAACAAAGGGCCGGATTTGTCAGTTAAAGAGCTATCGGTTCTAGAAATTATCATCCTTTTGGATGATGGCAAACTTCACACCACCATACATTGATGAGATAACCACCTATGAATTTTCAGCCATTTGAAGGACGCATCAAAGTGCTCAGTGCTCATATGATGGAAGCTGGTTTGGATGTGCTGCTGCTGACCAAGCCATCCAACATGTTCTATCTTACGGGGGATGGTCGTTTGTGTGCCTATACCATGATCACCCAGGAAGGTCAGGTTGCATTGGGTGTACCGGTCACGGATATCGAGGATGTCAAAGCCCTGGCGTACCATGATCTGATTGTCAGCTTCGATGATGAAGTGGAAATGATCCACTCGATCGCCCATAACTTCCAGCATTTTGGCATTTCAGAGGGTACGGTTGGATTGGAGTACACCTTCCTGACCCAATCCATGCTGGCGATGATGACCCACCCACACGCTAAACCGGAGAAGGTCATGCCAAAAGATTGCACCCATCTCCTGTCAGAAATGCGGATGGTGAAAGAACCCAAGGAAATTGAGCGCATCCGCGGGGCAGCATTGGTGGCAGACACGGGAATGATGGCGGCTATTCAGGCTGTGCACGAGGGCGCTAACGAGAGCATGGTGGCAGCGGAGGCTGAATATGCCATGCGCCAGGCAGGGGCTGAAGGGTTCTGGCGCACCTATGTGTCCTCCGGACCGCGCACCAATATTGCCCATGGGCTGCCAACCAACCGGACTTTGGGAACAGGCGACCTGGTTATGATCGATATCCACCCCATTGTGGAGGGTTACAGCGCCGATATCTGCCGTACCTTATGTGTGGGCAAACCTACCCCGGAGCAGCAGGCAGCCTATGACCTGTATCTGAGCGCCCAACAAAGCACGATTGGAATGCTCAGGGCTGGTGTGGAAATGGTAGATTTGGAAGCCCATCTTCACGGTATTTTTAAGCATGCAGGGCATGCTGACCACATCTTTGGTCCGCCAATCCATGGAGTGGGTATCGAGTTCGAGGAAGCACCGCTCCCTCCAGGGCACGCTTTTTTTCATGGCGAGAAAGCTCCACCGCCACTGCCTGCCAATGTGATCCTTGCAGTGGGCAACTGTGGTTTGTATACCGGCCCATGGGGCGTGCGAGTCGAGGATACAAATTGGGTCAAGCCCGACGGTTATGAAATGCTCACCAAATACCCACGTTTCCTGAGGGCCTGACGTAGCGATAATTACCACCCATTGAATCAAAATCAAAACAGCCAGCTCTATCTCGGGACTGGCTGTTGTTGTGACGATGGTGTTAGCTCAAAATATCCGTTTCATGCTTTGGGGAGGATGTTTTGATTGATATGGAAGAAGTTATTCGGGTCGTATTTGGCTTTAATTTGTGATAAACGCCTATAGTTATCCCCATACGCTCCTTTGACACCTTCCTGACCTTCGTCCATGATCATGTTTACATAGCTGCCACCCATTGAGTAAGGTCGCAAATCTTTTGCGTAATCATTTGCCCACCGGATCATGCGTTCGTTATTCATCGGGTCTGGATCAACCCCGACAATCACCTGAGCAAAATTAGCATCCCTGTAACCCCAGGCGGTATCTTGTTTTCCAATACGTTTGACCGCACCATTGATTGGGTAGATGTGCATGGTTGAATGTGGAGTTGGCAGAAGCTTACCATATTTGACATGCAGGTTTATGGCATCATCTTCAAAATGCTTGAAGAAGTTTGCCTTCCAATACCACTGTAATCCAGCCGGGTATGATCCATCGAACATGCTCTGTAATGCTGGGAGTGGAATCGGTCCGGCGAAATCAATAGCGGGCTGGCGGAAAGACCGGATGGGTTTGAATATTTCCTCGGCTTTCTCCAGTGGACCTGTATAGCACCACGTTATCAGGCACATTTTTTTAAGCTGATACATTTCTGGGAATGGCGCCACCGGTGGGACAGTTGCAAGCCCAAACCAGCCATTAAGTTCTTCGGGGGCTTTCAGGATCAAATCCTGCCAGTAGGCAAGGATGTCGGCAGCATCTTCCAATGGCCAGAAGATGGGTCCCCCATATACTGTGCTGACCGGTCTGCCCTGGAATAAGAATGATGTTACTACACCGAAGTTTCCCCCACCGCCCCGGATAGCCCAGAATAGATCTTCATTTTGGCTTTTGCTTGCGGTTACCAGGCAGCCATCCGAAAGGACAATATCTACACTGATCAGGTTATCAATGGTCAGGCCATACTGTCGTGCCAAGTACCCAATCCCGCCCCCTAAAGTCAACCCGCCAACACCGGTGGTAGAGAGGAAACCAGTTGGTACTGCCAGACCGAATGGGTAGGTGGCGTGATCGACGTCTCCCCAGACTGCACCTCCCTCGACCCGCACGGTCTTGGCATCTGGATCAACCCGAATGCTACGCATGCGTGAAAGATCGATGACCAGACCACCTTCGACCGTGGCAAACCCCGGTCCATTGTGAGACCCGCCCCGTACTGCCACATCCAAACCCTGCTCGCACCCAAACTCGATGGCACTGCTGACATCCGCTGTATCAACGCAACGCACGATGAGGGCAGGGTGCTTGTCAATCATTCCATTGTATACCTTGCGCGCCGTGTCGTAGAGTGGGTCGCCAGGTTGGATAAGATCACCGCGTATTTTCATGCGCAGTGCGGCTATCGCTTCTGTTCTCAGACCGGTAGCCTTTTTTACGTCAGTTTGTAAATCAGACACGATATTCCTCCTAATGGAATTGGAGAAGGCAAAGCCGTCTCGCTGTTTTTGATTGATTTATTGAATTGAAGTTTCTCGCGAAAGCGGTTCGGTCTACTGATAAAATCCCGGAAATAATAATTATCGCGAGATAAAGGTAGAACCCAATGTGACTCAGGCATGGTTATAATTATACATACATTATCTTATTTGTCCAGATATCAATATAAAGACATGAATGGTATCTCCCAGGTCACTTTGAGCATCGGTCTGGTTTCTAAACGCAGTGGGAAAATGTACTTTACCAGGGAAGAGCAAGGTACTCTTTCGGCTGGATCAGAGAAGCAAAAGGTGGGTTTTACGCTATGGCAGGGAGAATCAGGGTTGTCGGGCGGGGATTCGGGTTGTGGGAATGGAGGTTTAAAGTTTTATTCGTAACACCACTAACGTGGAAAAACTCATTCTTATAAAATTGTCTGCGTGTGTGGCATTCTCCTCTTCGTCACCTCGAAGCGAATGTTCCACGCTTCAATTAGACACGTTTTTCAATACGATAACGCATCAGTTCAATACCCCACAACGATAGAGTATCCTTGTATACCAATCCACACTTTTCAATCACCCGCTGCGATGCCAGGTTGTCCGGGTGAACCAGGGCGATGATGTGATCCAGGTGAAAGTGCTCAAAACCGAAATTCAATGAACCCAAGGCAGCCTCAGTAGCATAGCCTTTACCCCAGAAAAGCCTGTCTAGCAAGAAACCAACCTCAGTTTCATCAAGCTCAGGCAGGTACTGCAAGCCCGCCCAGCCGATAATCTCTTGCTTGCCATCGACAAGAATACCCCAATTACCATAGCTGTGCTTCTCCCAATGCTCCTGCTGACCAACAATAAATCGCCGAATCTTCTCCAAGGGAGGCGGAACGGGATTGGGAAAGTAACGTAGAACATCTTCCGATTGGTAAATTCGGTGTAGCACTTCAGCATCTTTAGACTGAAGTTGGCGCAAAGCCAGGTGAGAAGTATGTATGTAAGGATATTGATCTATCATCGGTTGAAGTGCCCTAATAGCTTGTTACTGTTATAGTCACGCCAGGATTCATATTCCGCTACCCGCATTGGATCGTGCCGAAGGAATACTGAAACCCACAGCACTATCGTTGCAATATTGTATAGCGACGAACAAATCTAGCTGGGCTCACTGCGTCTCAGGCAGCGAGTGATACTGGTCATAATCCTGCCTCGAACCTTAAGCTATCTCCAGGTTCTCCGGCAGGTGGACAGCAAACCGGCAGCGAAAATCTCCTCGGAGCGCTGATTCGAGCACGTCAACTTTGAGTGTCTGTCCAAAAATGACCTCCCATGGTTTCTTACTGAATCCACCACTGCAGTTGCAAAAAATCGCATTCATACGGATATTGCCATCCTTGATAGCTTCACGCGCCCATGGACAGTGACAGGCATAGTATCGCTTCAGGGTCGGATCGGTTTCTACGAGATATTGTTTGGCATTATAAGGGATTTTCGATATGAATAAGAGGTTCCCATCCCGCACGCCACACTCGATCTCTTGATTTTCACTTACAAACCTCACCACATCGTCCGTAATCTCCTGGGCAAAAAACAGCTCACCCTCTTGTTGGCACTTCTGGAGCTGTCTAACGAAGGATCGATGTTTGTTCATTAGGTAGTCGTCTATATCAGGCGACTTAATATACTTTTCACGCTCATCCAGGAAGTATTCGTCGGGGAGGTCTCTCAGGCAAGCAGATAGCAACTGTTCAGTTTCGTCATAACCTACCTTTCCAATAAGTCGATCGATAACCGGGAACATATCGAAGGGCTTTTCAGGGGGAGGTAACCCCAACGGGGAAACACCGATACCTGCAAAGACTTCATTTCGCACTTTATTGCCAAACAGCATTCCAACTTTCTGATATAAATTTGGCTGGACCTCTGCACCATCCAATAATTCCAGGATGGCAACGTAGATTTCGTTATTTTTCGTAAAACGACCATACCGCGCTAAGGCAAGCAGGTTATCATAGGTGTTTTGCCCCTCTTGGATGAGGTTTTTGCAAAACTTCCAGGTCGCCGGTGCGTCGGGTTTTGCATTCGAATTTACCAGGTATTCCTCAAACCGTTCGGCGATCGCAATGGAAGCCTCGATTTGCTCATCGCTCTGCTTGCGTGTCTTCAGTAGCTGGCGAAACCCCTCTCTATCCATATCGCCTCCTTAGAATTATCCAATTAAAGTTCCATATTTCTATACTTCTGTACAGGCGAAACAGTTCATTTTGATGATTCACCTAGTTCTGCGGTGGTAAGGTTCGCCATGAATGTTTTTTGACATGGAGACTGCCAGATGAGGCAGTCTCCATGTAAGTTTCTGGTCCGGGTATCAGCGTAGGGTTAACGGCAGGAATAAGGTATACATATACACTTTGTTGATATTTTCCAGGTCAAAACTTACCGGGCTGGCTCCGGTTGTGCTGGCAGAGACGGTGTAAGCGCCTAAAGTGTCGTTAGCTCTTGCTGTCACGCTGGCCGTGCCACTGGAGATCGTGGCTGGGCTACCGCTGATGGTCGCGCTGGCACCGCTCAATGGTGCTGTGAAACTGACCCGTCCGCCATCAACGGGTTCGCCCACATTGAGCGCTACGACGGTGATTGACAATGGATCGCCAAAACCCGAATTGAGCCCCGCACTCTGGTTGTTCCCGCCGCTGATGGCCAGGTTAAAGCCCTGCGATTCATATGCGCCGATGTCGCAGTTCGGTGTAGAGCGGGTTTCGCCGCGTTGATCGGTGGCTGGGCATTCGGCGCTTTCTCCCACGTCGAACGCCGAGGAACCAGGCAGGAGCGGGATGGTCTGGGTGGAGCCACCGTAGCTGCCGAGGGCACCAAGCAGGGGGTCGGTGGTGATGATGTTCGTGCCTGCCACATACCCATCCTGAACAACACTGTTGCTTACGTTCGGATCAGCACCAGGAACATCGAATATCTGCGCACCGCCTTCAGGAGCAGTATTGCCCCATAAGATCGTGTTTTGGATCGATGTTTCGAATTCGTAGTGCAAGTTTACGAATCGGTTGTACATCCCACCGCCCTCACTGGCAGTGTTTCCCGACAGGGTGCTGTTCGTCATTGTCAGAATACCGTTATTTAAGATGCCGCCTCCGTCTCCTGTGGCAGAGTTCCCTGACAGGGTGCTGTTCGTCACTATCAGGTTGCTACCCTGGTTTGATATATTGTAGTAATTGAAAATGCCGCCACCATCACGGGAGGCTGTATTACCGCTGAATGTGACGTTAGTCAGAATTGAATGAGTGACAGCTATCTCACTTGAGATATACAACCCGCCACCGTCAAAAACCGCAGTATTGTTGCTGAAGGAAACATCCATTGCTGTCAGATCACCTTTGTATTCATATAAACCACCACCGTAATCTGCCGTATTATTACTGAAAGTGACATTTGTCAGAGTTGATTCCCAATTTGCTTTGTTTTCATATAAACCACCACCGTAATCTGCTGCATTATTACTGAAAGTGACATTTGTCAAAGTTGATCCACTTGCATTGTAAAATCCACCACCCTGGTCTGCTTTGTTATTACTGAAATCGACATTTGCAAGTATAGAATTACGATAACTGATCATTCCACCACCAAAATTGCCTGCAGAATTGCCACTGAATATAACATCCGTCAATGTTGTTGTATGCCCACCGGCGTAAATCCCACCGCCTTCTAGTGTGGCAGAGTTTCCCGACAGGGTAGTGTTCGTCACTGTCAAGGTGTTTCCCGTATCTCCCCATTCAAAGATGCCACCACCGTATTGTGAAGAAGAGTTACCGGATAACGTGCTGTTAATCACTTTCGTTTTACCTTGATGGTCGTTGATTATGCCGCCGCCTCGGTATCCGGCAGAATTCCCCGATAGGGTACTGTCTGTAACTGTCAATTCACCGTTATTGTGGATGCCCCCGCCGTCAAGCGTAACGGCAGAATTATCACTGAAGGTAACACCAGTCATTGTTGTAATGCCAGAATAAATAAACATACCGCCGGCTTCTTGTGCGGTGTTACTGCTAAATGTGACCTCCGATAGGATTGTATTGGCAAAATAGTTGTATACACCTCCGCCATAGTTGGCGGAGTTCCCCGTAAGAGTACTGTCTGTCATGGACAGGCTGCCAGAGTAGATCTCGATACCACCGCCATAGTTGGCGGAGTTCCCCGTAAGGGTACTGTCTGTCACTGACAGGCTGCCAGAGTAGCTGTAGATACCACCACCCCATCCTGTAACAGAGTTTCCAGACAGGGTACTGTTATCATTTACTGTCAAAGTGCCCTCGTTGTAGATTCCACCGCCGTGATTTGTAGCAGAGTTATTCGTTATAACGCTATTTGAAACCGTCAACGTGCCTACGTTGTCGATGCCCGCAGCAAAAAGACCGTAGTTCCCCGACAGGGTGGTATTTATCACTGTCAGGATACCTCGGTTAGAAATTCCGCCACCACAATTGTCAGGATAAACCCCATCACCATAACCCGCAGTAATGGTAAATCCATCCAAGATTGCATTAATAGCACCGGTGACCACGTGATAACTATTGGTGGTATTGCCGGTTACGGTAGTCAGGTCGGTAATGACCGGAATCTGGCTGTCGTTATTGTCGATATCGCCACTTAATATGGTGAGATTGATTTCGGGGTTGCGCTGCTCGCGCGCCGTCTCCGTCCCGGCGAATCCCCCGTAGAGGGCTACGCCGTCGATAAGTTGGAAAGTGGCATCCCGATTGGCTGGATTGGTCGTGGGCTTGTACGTCCCGGCTTTTACCCAGATCTCGTCGCCAGAAGTTGCGCCAGTCACGCGGTTTGCAGGGTGCAAGCATTCGCCCAACTGGAGCAATCGCCTGTTCCACCTGGTTTGGCATAGCGGATCCCTGCCGCGCGCACAGGCGCGATATCCAGGGTGCTAAAGGTCAGCGCCAACATGAATATAAAGATGAACAAAACAAAGAATATACGAGAAATTATTTTTTTAGTAGACATGGAAACCCTCCCTAGTTGAACAGCTTTGCGCGATCATTGATCCTACCCTGCTATCCTCCCGAGGTTACCTTAATTTCGGCTATCGTACTGCCTTGCTTGTGAAAATAGAAAATTCCTGATGCTCTTAAACTCCACCATGCCCAAGGAAAAAATCCTAGCGAAATACTACCTGCTAGCGATTTACAACAAACAAGCCGCTTGCGGTATTTGCGCGGGCAGCCCAAGGGTGCTATCTTGGAACCGCCTATGCGCCTCCTCCCCGTAAATTGCCGGATGGTGGTTCGATCACCACCCGGCTTTTATTTGGCTAATGCAAATTATAGCATACCGCCAACTATTAAAATCCTTCTCACCACTGTTTCAACTATGTAGAGGGACAAAAGTACGAGGATCCATATCTGATACGATTGGCGAATTGTGCGTGTTCTTAGGTTTGAATAGTTCTGATACCAGCTTGTAGGAATCGAAGAAACTATTGCAACCTAAGAACCTTGAGCAAATACCAGAAGTTACTATAAAAGTGGCGAAAGCGGCTTTCCCGAAAGAAAATGCTTATTTGAGGCTGCGAGATGAGATGAAAATCATCTACACCGATGAGACTTGTACTAAATTGTTTCCAGAGCTTGGACAACTGGCTGAATCGCTTGGAAGATTAACTCTGGTGACGGTTTTGCAGTTTGTGGAAGGCCGGTCTGATCGACCAACTGCCGATGCACTCTCAGATGAACCACCCATCCCATTCTGAATCTTCAGCTAGTAGCGCCAGCTCCAAAAGCAGGTTCACATCTCCGTAAGGCCTACCGCGGTTGGGAAGTAAAAGTTCGAATTTCATCTGTACCTCTCATTATCACACCCACCTTTTCTCCCAGGGTTGAGAGAATTCATACACTGGACCCACGACGGTTTTGTAAAAGGCATTTGCATGAGAGCTCTCACCACCCACCACGGCCAAATCAGCACCCATCCTTTTCAGCCTTCGCATTCCCTCAAATAACAATGCGCGTGCCAATCCCAGGCGCTGGTGTTCCGGCATGGTCCCAACCGGTTCGAAATAGCCACAGCGAGTCACATCATCGTACCAGATGGTGGTAAAAGCTGCCACTTCACCAGAGGGGGCAATGGCTACCAAATCCAGATCGCGGCAATATAGTGGGGCTGACTGGATATTAAGGTACCATGACCAGTCATTACCATACTTTTCATCTGGCTCATCAGGGTGAAACGCTCTCCAGGAAGCCCAGCTCCGGGATGGCAATTCAGATGCATCCCCCAGGGCTCGCACCAGGTAGCCCTCTCTCACCGGGTTGTCCGGTATGCGCAGCCTAAGGTTACGCCGCCATTGGTGCTCGCAGGCGTCGGTGATGGGAGTATAGCCTCGACTTTCTAGGATAGCATACCGTCCTGTATCTTTGGAATCAGACCAAATCCACAGCACCTCACCGCCTCTCCGGCTGGGTGCCCGTAAATGCTCTTCCGCCAGGGTAATCATCTCTTCTTCCAATTCCACAGTTTTAAAATCAGGATGGATTTGCAGGAATACCTGACCCGCCCCTTCCCGGTTTAACACGGCTGCAATCTGTCCTTCTCTGGTCTCCCACAGGTATACACCTGTTTCGAGTGTGCCATCTCCCATATTCAAAATGCCATGCCAGCGCCAGTAATCCAGGCGGGCGACTGGCCAGCAGAACATGCGGCGGTCATTTAGTAAAAAGACTTTACGTAGAAAATTTCGGATGCGCCGGTAATCTTCTTCAGTTTGATAAATACGCTTGTTCAATCTCATTAATTCCTAATCACCAGTTCCCAGTATGTAAGTGGCGATGGACTTAATTTGTCCTGCATCAGGTTCAAGACAAACAGCCACATTCGGAGCATCTTGAATAACTACCGTACGTCCCTGCTCAGGCCCGAGTGTGGTGACAATATCCAATGCAAGCGGTGCCTCGGGACATACGGATGGATTTGTCGATTGGACAGCAGCTACCAAATCCCATATGAAAACACCCTGTGCAGACCACGAATCTAGCATATATTGAAGCAGGTCTCCAGCCAATTCTCCTTCAGGCGATTTTAATGAAACCCAACCAGGTAAATCAGATTCAGTCCAAAGGACCTGACCGGTGGCATCAAGGGGTACAAGGTGGAGTGAAAGCTCAGATAAAAAGACTTCCCTTGCTGCTACCGGGTCCACCCAGATGTTCCATTCAGCAACACTGTTATCGATAGACGGCCAATCGCTTTTAATGTTACCTGGCTCATAAACGCTCCCACCCATAATATACACATCCCGGATGTTATCAACAATTCCAGGATTAAGACGTAGTGCCTCAGCCAGATTGGTGTGGGTGCCACTGATGAATAATCGCACGGGTTGGGGAGAGTTGTTGATGGTTTCCACGATAAGCTCAGAAGCCAAGACCGGTTCCAATGTGACCGAAGCTGGCGGAAGTGGGATATCCCAAAAATTATCACTGGCTTGCCGCCAGGAGTCGGGAAAAGCATTATCTCCTTGCAATGGAGTTGCCCTACCAATGCCAACGGGGATATCCTCTCTGCCCATCCCTGACAGGAGTTTCAGCACATGACCTGCAAACAGGTCTGGGTGGGCTTCTCCGCTCGAAATCGTCACTGCCCGAACATCAAAAAGTGGATTCTTCAGGAAGTAAAGCAAGGCAACCATACCATCCGGGCTTCCATCATCATCCACGATAAGCGGAATCGGCACTTGTCCATATAGATTGGTTAATGGTAGGGGTGTGACTGTTGGGGAAACCGCGGTCGACCCTTCGCAGGAAACGATCTTGATCTGAGGCCAATCTCCCTGGATGCAAACGGGTTTCACACCCAATCGTTCCCAGAGTGGAGCTGCAAGTCCAAGGATAATGAATAGGAGGACCAATCCTCCAAACGCTATACCCCCGGTGATTAGAATTCTTCGTTTCATACCTTTCATCACTCCAATATCACATCACTTATATTATACAATTTCATTACCACTTATCCATCCCCAAGGTTCTCCTGGCATACCTTCTGATCTTTCGTTCAATTGCGTTTTCTGGAAATGGTTTCCATGTATATATCCGTGAAAGTCGTGTGATGGATAATCTTTATACTTCAAGCCAGGTCACCTGATTCTTCTGGGCTGAGCAGTTGACATTCCAGGATGAGGACGGTCAAAGCTCCATTTCACCCCTCATCTAGGCTGAGTTAGAAATCTGTCCTGTCGCAAAGTACCTTACCCGGATTAATAACCTTCCACTGAAGATCAATAAGATAGTTTATTGCGTGATATAATTCCCACCACTCTTTCTAATTCATTGTTAATCTAGCAGTAACTCCAGCAAGTTCGAGGTGTTGTATTTCTGTACAAGTGGCATTGCTCACGTTGCGATGAAATACGATCCCAATTATCGTTCTTCACACACTGGTAAAAACTCGATCCACGTTTGGATGGATTATCAATCGGGTATCATAAAGAATGCCTTTGAGCCGTTCTGCTGCTCATTGGCATTTTTGTTAGCGATGCAGATATGATCGTATTACTAGTTAGCAGGTCTATCGCCTGCAGCTGTGCTTTCTTTATGCCGCTGGCGTTCCAGAGCTTGTTGGGCACGTTGGGCATACAGGGAGACTGGCCAAGTATCGATGGTTGAATTGAACTCTATGGTTGCCATTGAGTTGTTACTATTCCGCAGGTATGCCACCCCGAGATTAAAATGGGCTGCGGCTTCGTACTTTACTCCCAAGTATCCATGGTCTGCCTGAGAGAGTACCTCTGTAAACATGGATATCGCTTCATTCAGCTGGTTTTTCTGTAATAACAAAGTCGCATGGTTAACTTTAATGATCAGGTCATTGGTTTGATCAGGCCATAAATGATAAGCGAGATTATAGATACTTTCGGCTCGAATATAGTTTCCCCGTCTGGCAAAGAAATTCGCCAGGTCAACCAGGATCCGGACGCGTAAAGTGATCAGGTATAGCACAATGAGGAATAATACCGGATGGATTTGGATCCGCAACAGCACAACCAGGATGACTGCAATGGCAGTCACGCAAACCGATTCTACGGCGAAGCGTATGGAAAGACCCTCGCGCCTGAAAATTCCCAATCCGCCAAATACAACAATGTATAACAATCCGATCAGGCTAATCATTAAATACAGGCTCATGTCATCCTCTTGTAAGCTTTATCAATTTAGGTTGGATAGTATCTTAGCTTTAAGAGCCTGTCAATGATAACGCAATAGTTACTAAGGAGGTGCCCTATCGCCATAAAAGATTTATTTGTGTCAGTCGCCAATAAAAAATAGCTTGTCATTCAAATATTTCTAACCAATCATTTCTATCATACCAAAAGGAGTAAACAAAAGAATGAATGCTGTTCTAGCACTTATTATTGGAGCTGTAGCAATTGCAGTTGGGTACGGAGTTTATGCCAAGACAATTAATAAGAATATTATCCAGCCCGACGCAAAGAAAGCCACACCCGCCAAGATGTACATGGATGGAGTCGATTTCTCTCCCGCCAATCGTAATGTTTTGTTTGGCTATCAATTTAAATCCATTGCAGCCTTAGGACCCATCACTGGACCAATTGTGGCTGTCCAGTGGGGTTGGCTTCCTGCATTGCTGTGGATCATCTTCGGCACCTTCTTCATTGGCTGGGTGCAGGATTACACCAGCATTGTCCTGGGTGTGCGCGAAGAGGGTCAGTCTTTCGGCGCCCTGAGCTATCGCTTCGTCTCGCCTCGGGCACGCAGTATCCTTCTGACCTTTATTTACTTCTACCTGCTGCTCATTATGGCCGCGTTTGGGAAGATCGTGGGATTCGACCTGATGACCAACCCGGCTGTTCCGTTAGGTGTGCTGCTGATCATCGGTATTGGTCTGCTGGCCGGTCAGATGACATATAAATGGAAGATGGATATTATCCTGACCAGTGTCCTAACAGTCGTTTTGGCTTTTATTGGCATCTGGTTAAGTACATTAGCGCCGGTGAAAGATTTCTTTAATAACGTCGTCAACGGTGCCGTTGTCACGACAGCTGCTGATGGGACGGCGACTACGACCTATGCAACCGTTTTTGGTGCTGTCACACGCCCGCAGTTCATCTGGAGCCTGATTGTTCTGGTTCTGTGTTACTTTGGTGCCGTGCTCCCCATCTGGCGCTGGGCACAGCCGATCAACTATGTCGCCTTCTGGATCGTCTTCATCGGCATACTGGCTGGAACCATCGGCCTGCTGGTCTGGCACCCTGCCTTCCCTGCCGATTTCCCGGCCTTCACCAACTGGCAAGGTAACCTGTGTGCCGCCGCGGATTGCTCAAAGCTTGACCCAAAGTTGTTGCCAAATATGGTGTCACTTGGACCGCTATGGCCAATCCTGTTTGTCACCATTGCCTGTGGTGCTGTGTCTGGCTGGCATAGCCTGGTCTCTTCTTCGGGAACTGCCCGCCAGCTGGAGAAGGAAACTGACGCACTGTATGTGGGTGGTGGCGCCATGTTCCTGGAAATGTTCCTGGCTATTTTGTCCCTGCTCACCGCAGTCGTTGGTGTTGGAGTGACCAAGGGCTTTGCTGGTTATGTTGCCATGATCGCAGCCGCCAAGAACGCAGGTGTGTTTGCCGTCGGTCTGAGTGAAATGATGGCAAAAATCGGTATACCCACCTCGTTTGGACTACCCTTTGGCTCAGTTTTCCTGGTATTGATGGGACTTACCATTATGTACCTGGTGGTGCGCTTCATGCGGGTGGCGTCAGCAGAATTCATGGGCGAAAAAGTACCCCTGTTCAAGAATACTACTTTCGGTACCATCGTCGCCCTGCTGCTTTCAGCCCTCCTCATCTACACTGGCTTTTGGGCACGCATCTGGGTGCTCTTCGGAGGCGCCAACCAGCTGATGGCTTCGTTGGCTCTGCTGTTGGTCTCCCTTTGGCTGATGTCCAAGGGTAAGAATTACCTGTGGACGCTGATCCCATTCTTGTTTATGTTTGTTACTACCATCGTTGCCTTAATACTCACCGCGTATAATTTATTTAAGCAAGTCCTGACGACTGCCAATTTGCCGATCGATAAGGTAATCGGCAACTGGCTGGCAGGCTTGATTGCAATATATCTAGTTATTGCTGCTTTGATCCTGGGTTGGGATGCATTTAAAGCATTCCAGCGCCAACGCGCTGAAGCAGTAAAGGTGAAAGCCGGGTAATTGAGGCTTACGTGTGCGACGTGCCTTTATGGCACGTCGCACCCATCCAATTAACCATCCATGATGCCTGTTGAAATCGATGTCTTCTACCCCGTTCCGGAAGGATGGGGGATGTGTACTACATGCGAGATGATGATGGCCCAGGCTAACCTGGGTCAGGCACCTCATCAACGCGGCCTGGATGAATACCCTCCCGAATGGCAGGAAGAATTCCAGCGTCTATCCTCCACAATATTCTTGCTGGCTGATCGCTACCAAAACCAGGTGCGCATTCAAATATGGGATCCGCGCTCATTCCAGGGTATGCTAAGGTCCATCCGTCATGGAGCGAGACGATACCCAACCTTTATTGTCAACAAGCAAAATAAATACACCGGGTGGGATATCTGTAAATTGGAGCAGCAGATCCAATCTGCATTGGAAATCAACAAATCTGCACTATAATAACGTCACCCAAAAAGGTAAATGTTGAATATCCAATACGTGCGTGATCGCTCGGTTAATATCTTCAAAACAGCGGTAAAAACACTGGGTGAGATGATCTATGGTGCCACCATCTTTGAGATGGTGCGTGATCTGAACAAACAGAGGTCTCATCTTGAGCATTTGTTCACCTTGATTGTTTTTGGTGAATTTTTGGGTATTCCTGTCCTCCCGCCATATTACACCTTGCGCCTCCTGCCCTACATGGCTCCTAATATCGTTGGCTGGAAGCGTAGCATGTTGCGCGAACGTGACCTGACTGACCTGTGTGATCAGGAGATCACCTGAGGTTCTGATTTCTTTGAGCATCATCAAGGTCTATTGCCTTGTGTTTATAAATTTATTAAGGAGCATAATATGACAGAACAAGAAAAGAAACCTAGTTTTATGGATAATGTAAAAAGTGTGTTGTACGGCATGGCTGGGCATGATATGGCCCGTTATGCCCTTAAAACCCGTGGCAGCATGGAACATCTATTCATCCTGATAACGATGGGTGACCTGTTGGGAATACCCATCCTGCCTCCGTATTACAGCCTGCGTCTCCTGCCGTATGTGGTTCCTCAAATCAGCACCTGGAAACGGCGGATGCTGCGTGAGCGCGACCTGACGGACGCACTGGCATAGGAGCATAACATGTCACTGGCAGAAATATTTGAACAGAATCCCAACCGGCGCTATATTATGTTCGGTGGGAAGGGTGGGTTGGGGAAAACCACCTTCAGCGCAGCTGCCGGCTACTGGCTGGCGAAGAAAGGATTTAAAGTGCTGGTCTTCTCGGTCGATCCACAAGCCAGCCTGTCCGATATCTTTGAGCGTGACATTTTCGGCAAAGGGCCGGTAGAGATCATGCCCAACCTGTATGCGCAGGAAATCGATGCCGACCAGCGCATCCGTGAATATCAGGGTGAGATCCGCCAAAAAATCCTGGACATGTATGGGCTGGATGAAGTTCCCGAAGAGATCGAAAATTACATCCAGGCCGCAGCCGCTGAGCCGGCCATGGAGGAAAGTGCCATCTTTGATGAGGTGGTGGATATCGTGGTCAGCGGGGAATATGACTATTACATCTACGACCTGGTGCCCCTTGGTCATGCCCTGTATTATCTGAGCATGGCATCGGTCTATGACCAGTGGATCGACAAAATCACCGGGTTACGCGAAGAGATGGCTGAATACGATCAGGTGGCATCTGTGATGAAACGCAATAAGGAGACTGAGGAGGATAAGATTCTCAAGGAGCTTCAGTTCATCAAGCACCGCATCAATGCCTCCTCTAGCATTCTCACCGACAAGGAAAAAACAGCTTTCTACTTCGTCCTCATCCCGGAAGAGATGATTATTCTCGATACCCAGAAAGCTGCTGGATTGTTTGCCAAATACGATGTGCCTCTCTGCGGTTATATTGTCAACCGGATCATTCCCGAAGAGCTGGCAGCCGGTAATATTCCTGACTACTTGCGCAACCGCATGGAAATGCAGAAAAAATACATGCTGAAAATCCACCAAACTTTTGGCAATGATGTATTGACCAGCGTCCCGGAATTCGAGCGTGATATCACCGGGTTGCCCATGATCGAGCGTGTCGCTACTGCTTTGTTTGAGTCGGAAAAGTGAGTTATGGCACCCATTGAAATTCCCATGAAAAATTACATGGCTGAAAATACCAGCCTGAAGTACCTCTTCTTTGGTGGCAAAGGTGGGGTGGGCAAGACTGTTCTGGCCGGCACTGCAGCAATATTTGCAGCTACCGGGCAGGGCAAACGCACTTTGTTGGCCTCCACTAACCCGGTCCACTCACTCAGCAGCCTGCTCGGTCAGGACGTGTTTGGCAAACAGACGCCTGTCACAGGCGTACCCAACCTGTGGGCGTATGAAATTGATACCAAAGACACCATCGAAAAGTCAAAGAATGAGATCCGTGAGAAGATCGAATGGTTCCTGAAGTTCGCCGATATTAAGGCAAAAGCGGATGAATTCGTTGAGTTGGCCACCATGAACCCCTCCTTCGAAGAGTCTGCCATGTTCGAGAACATGATCGACCTGATGTTCGATAACGAATATGATGCCTATGTTTTCGATACCGCCCCCACGGCCAATGCCCGCCGTTTGTTGGGTATGTCCAGCGTATACTCCATGTGGGTCAACAAGATGGTGCAAAGTCGCGAGGAAGCCACCAGCCTGAAGGACTTGCTTTCATACAGCAAGAAGAAAAAGGAAAAAGACCCCCTGATGGACTACCTGCTTCATATGCGCTCGCGTATGGCGCACGCCAAAGAGCTGCTCACCGACAAAGCTCTGACATCGTTCTTCTTTATCACTTTGCCTGAAGCACTGCCCATTGCAGTGATTACCCGCTTCATCGAATGGTTCCACGAGTTCAATATCCCGGTGGGCGGGGTGATCGTGAACATGGTTATTGACAGACAGAGTGTTAAGGACGACTCGCCTGATTTTGTAAAGAACCGTGTAGCAATGCAGGATGCCTATATGCTGAAGATCGATCAGGAATTTGGCAATCGAGTGCGTGCCTCCTTGCCCTTGCTCGAAACCGAAGTATGTGGCGTGGACATGCTCAACCGCATGGTTGCTCTGCTTTATGATTAGATTTTGCCTGAAGAATTTATACCTGCGAATTCGTTGTGGCAGTCTGATGCCACAACGAATTTTTTAGAGCGATGATCAAACTTGTTAGGAGGTTCCGATGCAGTTGAACACAGGTCAATGGGTGGTGTTCGTGATTGCAGCCGTTTTAATTCTGGGCTACATCCTGGGATATTACACCAACCGCCAGCGTGCCGAGAAAGTATTCAAATGGTTGAAGGAAGGGCTCTCCACTCTGGGTGAGGTGAGTTTAGGGCAAAAATTACCCGGCATGGCCACCGGTGGGCGTCTGGAAGTGAATCAGGCTTCAGCCCCCCTCAAGCGCGTGGAGGCGGTGTATCTGATGGCACCCCGAGAGAACCTGCTTTTTTTACTCTTCCACCTGATCCAGGGCAAGGGGGATGAGCTGATCGTGTGGGTTAATTACCAATCCAAGCCCGAGCAATGCGTGGAGGTCGCCCGCAGGGGTGACCGGCAGTTCGAGAAACGCATGCATGATAAGGAAAAACCAGCTTTATCCATGCTGGAAAGCTCCCATGGTCTGCAGGTTGCTGCTGAGGGTAAGCCGGGATCGGTATTAATAGGTAAAGTGCAATCGTTCTTGAACCGTTATCCTTCCAGCGTGATCCGATTGGCTTTGCGTCCCGAAAAACCCCATCTGTACCTGCGGGTTAATCTGCGCCAGGTTCAGCGTGTCAGCGCTGCCGAGTTTTTTCGTGGTTTAGTAGATTTAGCCAGGTGATACTCAAAAATGGTAACCATGGGGTTTCTCCAAAACTTCTTTCTCCTGCATGGTTATTTTTAGTATATCCCAACGCTTTTTGTTCGGAGATAAACGGCTTCAAAAATCCAAAACCAGACGACGCGGCAAACAGATACCTACAGTTGCAAGAAGGTTTTAAAATCTCCTAAATTAATCAGATCACAAAAATGCCGGTGGTGCCCAGCTTCACCGCTCAGCGGGTGATGATCGGCAAATCGGTCAGGTACTGCGGTAGGGTCAGGGTAGCGTTCTCGGCCGCGATCATGGCTGCCAGCGTGTTGTTGTCAAGCGGAGCTGAGGGAGATGAGTTTTCGCCGGCAATTTGTAAGTTAACGCTGTTTTGTTGTAGCCCGGCTAGAGAGTTCTCCAATGAGGTTCGTTGTTCAATAACTTTATACTCAGCGTTTGCTTGAACAGAGCGAATATTCCCAATGGCAACCAGGATGACCGCGAGCACCAACAAGCAATCCAGAATCGTCCTTAACCGGCTGGGATTAAAATGCTTGGCTGTCATCGCATTTCCATCCCGTAGAATCGTCTGCAGTTGGCTCCACCACAACCAAAGCTACTTCCAGAGCTATCGTTCGGATCCACCTGTAACCATATCGGTTTCGAGGTGATCACCGAGGTCTGCAGTAAGCTCATGAAGCGTGATGCGCCGGCTGAATCTGGTGAAGTTGGATAGGCAAACCAGAAGATTGCAGGATCCAGGGCAGGTGCTCCCGCGATAGGTGCCGTGGTTTGACAAAAAATATGCAATCGATCGAAAAATAGGCCGATATGGTTGGGCGCATTGCACTGGTACCAATATAAAGCCGTTGGTGCCTCCGCGGCCTGTTGGATAGTTGCATAGGTTGTGATGGTATCTGGAAAAGCCACCATCAACAATACAATCACGAGCAGAATTTCAAAGACAAAACGTAAGGTGGAGATAGACTGAACACGCTTCATAAAAAAACTCCTTTCAGGTTTGATTGGTTTGTCAACGCCGGAACGCATTAGCCAGTTCATTACCTAACAAAAATACCTGACATTTGGATGGGTTTTGGTGAGTTTGTGATTGTTGCTTCACCGAGCTCGATCAATCTTAATACCACGACATGTTCAGTTTCAGAGGGGTAGGTATACCCATATAAGAGCTATGTTCACCTTTAAAGTTTGTATGCCGGATCGGACATAACGGACAAAACCTATAAACATAGGTTATTATAATGCAGACTTATAATATCTACTATATACATAATATGGAGTCAAGCGGATTCCGGTTTAAGTGGACGATTCCACATTACATGCTGATCGCTCTTACCCAGGATTGACTGTTTATTTCCATCCGGTTATGTATAATGGTATCGTATTTACTTACCCCCTTTCGTGACGATCCATCATATGAAATTTGCATCATCTTGATGCTTCTACCTGTATACAATAACAATGCAATGGTTAATCATTGTCTATCCTCAGGACATTACCTGCCTAACTTATCCCCAAAAAACCGGGTTTGGCTTTTGGGGGCTGCGGGAGGGATTTATTCATCGACTATACCCCGGTCACGAATGAATTGAATGTATTTGAATATATTCCAATTCAATTCGTTACACCTCCCCCAAATCCAGGGGTTGGTTTTTGGGGGAGGCGGGAGGGGGTTCTTCATCGACGATCACTCGGTCACAAACGAATTGAATGCATTTGAAGTTATTCCAAATCAATTCATTGAGCATTTCCATGTGGGTCGGTACCTCGGTGGCTCTTCTTTCTTCCTTTCTAGCTATTGTATCGGCGTGAGTAATTACATATCATCCGTACTTATCATTCATAATATATAATTAATGTATCGATCCATTCCTGATTTTCCTCAACAGCAATGAATTCAAGTGAAATAATAATAAGTCGATAACAGTATAATTAAAAGGGACAAGGTTATAAAAGGAGGAATCACATGGACCCAACCCATCCCTACGTCATCGAGACGGACAAATTGAGCAAGACCTATAAGAACATCCAAGCGCTGAACGCGTTGGATATAAAAGTGCACAAGAACTCAATCTTCGGATTCTTGGGTCCGAATGGGGCTGGAAAAACTACAACCATCAAGCTCATGCTCGGTTTGACCCGCCCTACTGCTGGCACTGCTAACATTTTTGGCATGGATAGCGTCACCCAGAGCGTAGCTATCCGCTCACGCATTGGCTACCTGCCACAGGAACCTCATTTTTATGAGTATATGACTGCCCGCCAGACTTTGCGCTTTACAGCCGAGTTTTTCTTTAAGGGACCCAAGAAGGCAATTGATGACCGAGTGGATGAAATGCTCGAGCTGGTCGACCTGGCTGGTAAAGCGGACCGTCCGATCAAGACTTTTTCAGGTGGTGAAAGGCAGAGATTGGGAATTGCACAGGCACAGGTGAATTATCCAGACTTGCTCATTCTCGATGAGCCTGCAGCCAGTCTCGATCCTCTTGGTCGGCGAGATGTGTTGGAAGTGATGTCAAAACTGCGCAAATATGCCACCATCTTTTATTCCACCCACATTCTGGATGATGTTCAACGTGTCAGTGATTCGGTGGTCATCCTGAATAAGGGCGAAGTAGTGGCTGAGGGACCCATCGAAGAGCTTCTGGCGGGTAGCGAAGGGGTGATTTATATCATCCATCTGAAGGGCCAAACCGATCTGGTGTTGAAGGATATCCAATCTCTGCCCTGGATTAGCGCAGTCAAAACCAGCCTGCATAATGAAGAGAGCATTTGGCAGGTGAGTGTAACTGACCCACAAGCTGCTGAAGGTCAGCTGCTCAAGCTGCTGGTGAATGGCCCGGTCAATGTGACCGAATTCCGCCGCAAACAATATGAACTGGAAGACGTGTTTATGCAAGTTATTGAGGGAGGCCAGGATGTCCGGAAATGAGGTTTTTGAGCTGGAAAGCGGAACCGGCTGGAGCCGAGGTTTGGGGAATATGGTTCGGAGCGGGCTAGCCAGATGGTTTAAAACTAAAAAATGGTGGATCCAATGCCTGATATGGGGAGGTATCGCTGCAATTATCTTCATTGCCTTAGCCTTCAACCGTTATCAACCACCCGTAGCAGACCTGTTAATGATTTCCTTCATATTCCTTGGTCTATTTCCGGCGGTGGGTGTGGTCATCATCATGCAGGATGCTATCGTCGGAGAGAAAAGGGAAGGCACAGCCTCCTGGGTGCTGTCCAAGCCCCTCACGCGCCCGGCATTTGTTCTTTCCAAGGTGATCGCTAATTCTGTCGGTATTCTGGTGACCATGATCATTGTGCCCTGTGGCATCGCTTTTGCCATCATATCAATCATTCATAAATCAACCCTCATCCCACTGGGTATCTTGGGAGCCATGGGCGTGATATTTATCAGCCACTTTTTCTTCCTTACCATGACCTTGATGCTGGGTACACTTTTCTATAACCGGGGACCTGTCATTGGTATTCCTCTGGCAATTTTATTCCTTCAACAGAATATCATCGCTTTATTGCCCTCTTTACGCTTCGTTCTACCCTGGAACCTGGTTGTCCCGATTGATACCACCAACCCTCTTGTGCTTTCTCTGATGATGAGAACCCCAGTGCAATCTGAACATTTGACAATTCTGTTAATTATCATACTGGAAAGCATTCTGTTCATTTTGATTGGTTTATGGCGCTTCAACCGAGAGGAGTTTTAAGCAATACACGCAAGGTGGAGACAATTCTTATGAATACGAACAAGACACCCATCGAGCACCTGGTAGTACTCATGATGGAAAACCGTTCCTATGATCACATGCTTGGCTATCTACCCAACGGTCACGGCCTGACGGGGGAAGAATACAACCTGGTCGACCCAGCCAACCCGGAATCCGGGAAAGTCTATGTGAGCAATGCTTCTGGTTATGTTACCCTTCCCAACCCAGCCCATGACGTGGTCAGCGTCGAAAAGCAGGCGTATGGGGAGGTTGGAAAAATTGTTACCCCGGCTCCAATGAGCGGTTTTGTCAAGGTGCAGATCGAAACAGCCAAAGGAGATGTGGAATTGGGCAAGAAGATCATGCAGTGCTTCGACCCGGACAAAATCCCTGCCCTGACCACGCTTGCCCGAGAGTTTGTATTATGCGACCATTGGCACTCCTCGGTTCCCGGTCCTACATGGTTGAACCGTTTTTTCGCCCACGCTGGTACGTCCGACGGTGTGAGCCGTGACGACCCGAAGCATCTGTACAAGATGAAAACCATCTTCGACACTCTCTACGAAAACGGTGTTACGTGGAATGTGTACTATGGGGATATTCCTCAATGCATCCTCTTGCAACATTCGGGCGACAGGTTGGGTCATTTCAAGAGTTTCCACAAGTTCTATGATGATTTGGCGAATGGGGAGCTGGCTGCTTACACCTTCATCGAGCCGCGCTTCATCGACTTTCACCAGTGGAAAGCCACCGATCAGCACCCGCCTCACGATGTAAAGCTGGGCGAATACCTGATTGCCGAGGTATACGATTCACTGCGCCTCAGCCAGTACTGGGAAAAGAGCTTGTTGGTGGTGCTGTACGACGAGCATGGTGGATTCTTCGACCGTGTGCCCCCACCCGATAATGTGCCCAATCCAGATGGGAAAGTCGCAGTCGATCCGCCTTTCGATTTCACACGACTGGGAGTGCGCGTCCCAGCCGTTCTGGTTTCCCCCTGGGTGGAAAGAGGTCAGATCGATTCGACGCTTTATGAGCATGCCTCGCTGCCGGCTACCGTACGGACAATTTTTGGTCTTCCCGAACCCCTGACCGCCCGCGACCGGGTGGCGAACACGTTCGAAAAAAACCTGATCCGGAGCACACCCCGCGCTGATGCACCCCTAACGCTACCAGTACCAGGCGATCCAGATGAGAGTCAACACCACCGCAAACTGCTGCATGCCAATGCCCTGGAACAGTGGCTCCGCGGGTTGGTAGACTATAGACAGAAGTCGCAGGCACCACTGACTTTGTACCAACAGTCGTTGGTGGAGCTGGCGGACAGGCTCAACGAACAAGCCAAGGCCGGTGTGGAGCCACGCGCAGGCAAGATCCTCCTCGAGCACGAAGCTGCTGTCCACGTCCATGAAAGTCTGCGGCGATTCCTGGCTGACAGATAAAGACGAACCTCACTGGTTTGCGAATCATGTGAGATCCGCCGGTCAATAGTCCTTGAGGAGACCAGTTTTGAAAGATAAATCCAGGGAGAGAATGGATACGTAGTCTAAATAAATACTATATATATCGACCGAAAAAAAAGGAGAGATTATGACCGACATTCCTGAGCTTACCGTCGGATCGCTGGCACCCGCTTTCAGTCTCCCTGCCAGTAATGGGACAGAAATATTGCTGGCAGATTTCCGTTCTAAGAATAATGTATATTTGTTCTTCGTGCGTGAATACATCTGAATGCAGTGTCGAAGCCATGCTGCCCAGTTGGGGCGGCTGTATAAAGATTTTCAGGCTGAGAACTGTGAGATCCTTCTCATCCTGGGAGAACCCGTCGAAAAAGCCAGGCATTATGCTGAGATTCTGCATTTACCATTTCCAGTCCTGGCGGACCCTGCGCGGGATGTCTATCACCAATATGGACTGGAGAAAGCCATGCTTTTCATTCAGCGCACCGCCTCCATTGTTATTGATCGCTCCGGGGTGATCCGCTACATAAAAAGTGTTACCAATCCCATGGTCTGGTTGCAGGAAAGCCAGGAGCTGTTGAGTTTCGTCAAGTCCATGCCAAAGGATGGCTGATTAACCTGGTTTATTTCCTCCCCTGAATGCGGCGAAGGGTTGCCATGAATTGTTAGATTATCATCCCTGGTCTGCGAGTTATTCAGCCTGACGGAAGACAAATATCAAGCTTGTAGGATGCAAGGGGAGGGCATAATGCAACCTTCCTTGGTTGCGCGTGACCCGCCCACCGAACCGTCCTCTGTTCCTTTCATGTCACGGAAGGCGTAGGCCGACCTTGTGCTCTTCACCGGTTCGGTTTCAACCGCCTCGATTAAAGTTCCTGTTAATAAGAATAGACACGCTCGTTGCCAATATTTACCTATGGGAATAATCCACTATGGCAATAAACCAACTATAATATAACGCCAGCCTGCGTAGTTTAGCTACTAACCACAACCCATGACTTCAAAAAAAGGACAGAAAATGAACAAATCGACCATAGAAATTGGCAGATTGCTGAGTGCGATTTTATTGATCATGATCTTCGCCACAGCCTGTGGCTCGAAATTGTCCTCTGCCCTTGTCCCTTCTCAAACGCCTATTCCCGCGACCATCACCCAAAATCTGCCAACCACAACCCCAATTCTTCTTGCTTCAACCCCCACTCCCTCACCTGCTCTGCAACCCTATGATTACTTGCTAACCGAGGATGAGCTGCCGGTAGATTTATATATGTCCTTCATGCATGCGTTTCTACAAACAGATGGCAGCATCTTATACGGCTTTACGTTTTTTAACCCCGATGTTGGCAGGATGAATAACAGTATTACTGTCGCTGCCCAGCCTTATGATCAGCTGCCTGGTCAATATATCGTTGCGAGTACGGGGATGGAAGACCCATTGATAGGGGAAAATTCACTCGCCTATATTGATAATGGGCAATTGACCTACTTATTCTTTAAAGGGAATGCCCTTATCCAGCTGAGCGGTTATTTGTCCGATTCTGAAATTGCAAAACGCGGTGATCTGACTTTGGAAGAGTTTATTAACCTTGGAAAAGTTATCGAAGCACGCCTTCCGGATGCGATTACGTTTTTGCCTATCACGTGTACTTCGGTGGGTCGTCTTTCTTCATTTCCACCTCCAACCCAAAAGGTATTTGTTGTGATTTGTTTTTTTCCACAAACGAACCTACTGGAAAACCTGGCGACACTCGCCCTTGTTCATCTCTCTCTGTAACCATGTTGGCTCTTCCCGCCTTCATCCGTACAAATCCCCAATCCTGCCTTCTTCTACCAACCACCATTGTGCCTCCGGAAATATCCAATCCATTCATACAAACCCTTTCGCTAATCTGAGGCAATTTTGCCTCTTTGCTTCTCCTTCATTCTCTTCTAAAATACCATGGTAGCGTATTCCCTGTTACCTTTTCGGGAGGTGCAACGACATATGATTGGTATCACAGCGCAACAGTTCATGTGTAGGATACGTATGCTCAAACTCACCACACTATCTCTGTTCTTGACCTTTTTTAGCGCTCATCTAAATGGCAAAGCTGCTGACAGCTCAGTCACGAACGATGTTGAGCTGGCACGCCAAGCCGCTGGTAGTCCAGATGCCTTCACCGAGTTATATCATCGCTATCTCCCCGGTATCTATCGCTACCACCTGGCGCGCACGGGTCACGTTCAGGAAGCTGAAGATCTGACTGCCCAAACCTTCCTCACTGCTCTGGAATCTATCCGGAGTTTCCGTGGGCAAGGCAGCTTTTCTTCCTGGCTGTTTGGTATTGCCAGCCACAAGCTGGTAGACCACTACCGCCGTAGCCGCATTGAGCTACCCTTGGAAGAGGCGGAAACTCTGCACAGCCCCATCCCACTGCCAGAGGAAGCCACCCTGCAGCACCTGGAATTGGCACGCGTGGCGCAGGTGCTGCGCCTGATCAGTCCTGATCGGGCGGAAGCATTGGTACTCTGTCTATTTGGTGGATTGAGCCTGGCTGAGGCAGCCAAATCGGTGGGTAAGAGCGAGGCAGCAGTGAAGATGTTGGTTCATCGAGGCTTAAGTGACCTGCAGGAACGGTTAGCTGCACATCTGGAGGTGGCGTGATGAACGAAAACCAAAAGCTTCCTTCGGCCAAAGAGCTTGCTGAGCTGTCCGCCTACTTAGCCGCCCGCGAGCGTGGGGTGCAGCCCGCAACCGACGCTCCTGGTTTTCCAGGCGGTCTTGCGGGGGCACTGCTCAAGTTGGCTGAAAGCACCGAGCCTGATCCTGATTTTGTTGCTCGGCTGGAGCGAGAGCTTCGCCAGGCAGCCAGGACAGGTGTGCACGCCTCCCGCACGAGTTGGCTGTCTGCGCTGTGGCAATCATTCTCCCTACCCGAAAGGAAAATTGCCATGAAACGCTTACTTACATTTGCAGTCGTCGGTATTATCTTGTTCGTCGTATTGTGGGTGTCGATCCCATCTCTCTTCCCATCCTCCACCCAAACACAGGTGGCACTGGTTACCCCACCCACTCATACCCCCGCACCCACACCCCTGTCGCCTCTCACCCCTACCGTGGTTCCGCCCACCTTGCCTTCACCGGTAGCGATCAACTTTACCCCTCAACCCATCCCCGTACAACCACCTGCTTTACCAGACCTGGTGAGTGCCCTTGGAGCAGGTTATGGAGGGTCGGGTGGAGGTAACCTGCCAGAAGGGTTGCCTCTCAGCCTGGCCACCCAGCTGCCTGCTGGTCCATCAGAGGTCACCGCTTATTACCGCCTGGAGAATACCCCACTGACCCTCGAAGAAGCCAGCCAGATTGCTGCTAAGTGGGGCCTGGAGCCAAAGTTGTATATGCCTGGCTGGATGCAGTCTATTTCACCTGACGAGATGGAGCGTAGCTACATCGCCGTGGATGGGATGCAGGCTCTCTCCATATGGAACGGTGAGCTGTCTTACACGGACCTATCGATTTTTCCCATCTATGCTGGTCACCAATACCCGCAAATGGGTCTGCCCCCTTCAGACCAGGCAGCTGTGACTGCCACTCAATACCTGACCGAGCGCGGCATCCTGGATTACCCCTATATAGTTGACCTGAGTGGTTACGATTATGGATTGGTTAATTTCTACCGTCAGTTGGACGACCTGACCATCAGTTTTCACGCCGCTTCGGTTAAGATCAATCCGCAAGGGCAGGTAGGCTCAGCCTGGGTCAGTCGGGAGCAGTACCAATCCGTTGGAACCTACCCGGTTTTGAGCGCCGAAAAAGCCTGGGACTTACTCGTCGCTGGGCAACCCAGTGATCAGCTGTCCATCTCATACTACCCGACTCAAGACGGCAACCCCCAGTATTGGGGTCGGGTATACCCGGTAGGTCAATCTGTTCACTTGTTTGGCTCTCCTACCTACTGGCTGTCAGCGGATACTGGGGCAATGCCCCATGTGCAGCTGAATAACCTGGTGCTGGCAGGAGATGTGTCTGGTCTTATGGAATACCTCCAGGCGAACCCGGGCTATATCCACGCCTGGGGGGAGGTGCAGGACGTGGATGGCACTCGCCAGCTGCAGCTGGCAGGCTGGGAGCCTTTTGATGAATTCAGTGGCTACTTTGATGGCACCGTAGGGCGTACCGCTGAAGGTGACTTTCTTGAGCTGGGTGATGGAAGGCGATTGAGCCTGCCCAACCTGCCTGCCGATGTTCCAGACGGCATCCCACTCTACGCTGAAGGGGGACTGGTAGGTGATAGCCTGGAATGGTTCATCTTGCAGGTTCACACGTCTGATGAAGGGCAGATGCCACCCGACCTGAGCCAGGCTCAAGCGGTAATTGATAAGGTCGAGCTGGTTTACCTCGCCCCCGGTCTGAGCAACGTGTCCCCCGCATATGGCACTCGACCCGGCTTTCCGCATGCTGTTGCCTGCCTGGAGCTTCTCCGGACTGATTACCAATGTGGATGGAACTGATCTGGTCTACCGGGCTTACGTCCAGGCGGTCAGTAAATCCTTGATGATTGCAGGAGGGGCTGCCCTTACGTTTTGGGCAGCCCCTTGATTAATGAATGTCTATTACTGATGAGGATATGAAGTTCAAAAAAGCTTCCTTACACTCCACCCTCCGATTCATGAAAGGGATTTACCGGGTATGGTCTTAGGCAGGAAGACTGTCCACAATAACATCACTGTGATCAAGCCGAATGTGATCCAGGTGGGTGTCGTAACTGCCCGTACGTCAGCGTGCTTGATGGCAATTCCGGCCAACGCCCACAGCAGAACCAGCGCATAAGCTATATCTCGCCGGGTAAAATTCATCAAGGCTGCGATCACCAACACGGCGATCAAAATAATAGCCATCCAAATTTCCGGGGTTATCCCGATGCCGTCCCATTTCAAGTAATCGAGCACCGAAGTGATATTTGCCACCGTCGCGACTGTAATCCAACCCAGGTAGATGCTGAAGGGCACGCGCGCTGCCCATTTCTCAATTGTTGATACCGAACTCCGTCCAATTCCAAGCCCCAGGTAGGTTGCGATCAGTGAGCCGAGCAGGATCAGCATGGCTACCACGGTCAACGGGAATTGCTCATAATGCCACAGGAAGATCCAGGCGATGTTCGCCAGTCCGCCCAGGGTGATCCACCAACCCGTAGCACGCAAGCGGGGATTCTCTCGCTGGGAAGGTAAAACCTGGAAAATAGCGAAGGCAATCAGCCCAAGGTAGATTAAACCCCAGATGGAAAAAACATACCCCGCCGGTACAAAATATACCCGGAAACGGTCAGAGATTTCCCCGGTATTCTGGCCGTTAATGGGTAAGGCATTGGCCAGTGTGTTTACCACAATGGTAGCCGCTATGGTAAGGATTACAGAGATTTGTCGCAGGATATCTTTCATGTTATTTACTCCCTATACTTTCTAAAACAGTGGATTTTCGATCATTCAAACTTCCAGCCAAAGATAACAACCTCTTCATCTCTACCAAAGGGTTTCGAGATGAAAGTATTTTTGGTGGGTAAATATGGTGTGAATAAGTTGCATTTTTCCTCTTCGATTAGCCGTTCGATGCCAGTTTTCAGGATGATACGACCAATGATACAGCATTGTCGGACATTAATGGCTAGACCAAGCTTAACCCTACTCAATTGACAAAAAAATTCAGCTACAAGAATTTTTCATGGGTTTATCTATAATCCGTCATGCATCAACCCAAACCAGTCATTCAGAAAGCAAATGTTTTGTAAGCCAATCCTGGATCACCGCACCCTCCTGTCCAAGATAACGTTCTACAGACTGGCGGTAAGATGAAAAATACTGTTTCACCCATCCGGTTGGGAGCCCATGATTCTTAAGTAAGCCAATCAGCCAGGTGACCGCTGGATCTAAAAAAGAAATATCACCCAGTCTCAATGCAGAAGCAATGTATTGGCTGAGATTCATGTTGGCGACTTCCAAATAATTAGGCTCGATACCCTCATCTTGCATAGCAGAAAAGATATGTGCAATTATGAGTGCCTGATTCTTATTGAACTGCGCCAATGTTCGAGAATATTCGGGCGAGATTGGCTGAGTTTCCGGTAGGGAAGGAGACGTTACAACCAAGCGCTCGATGATCTGAGGAACCAGCATCAAGTCAGATCCCAGGTAATAACCAGAAATACACTTGGTGGCGGCAGGAATTTTTGTGAATATTCCACCTCCGAAAGCCATTGGAACACCTTGAGAGGCGATGTTTTCAGACATTGAGCGCAGGGAGGCTGCACTATTGAGTGTTTGAGCAGAAGAGAGGATTAATATTGGCGAGGTAGCTTGGATGGTGACATCCAGAGCATCGAGAGGCACACTGGCTCCCAGATAGATCATATCCCAACCACGCCTTCTAAGCAGGTAAGTAATCAACAGAAGGATGAAGTCGTGCGCCTCACCGGGTGGGCATGCAGCAAGGATTCGCCCAGGTCGCGCAGGAGGTGTGGAAGAGATGGCAGACAGCAGGGTGTTGATCCTGCGCATGGCGATTGCGGAGGCAAAATGCTCCTGTTGAACGCTGATAGACCCGGTGTACCAGCCCTCTCCAATCTGTACCAGGCCTTTCCGCAGCACTTCCGTACAGACCGTCTCCGGGGATGCAATCGAGAAAGCCTGATCCAGTGTTTGGTTGGCAGCCTGGTCGTCAAAAACCAGGCAGGCAGCCAGCCATGCATCACGATGCTCATCGAGCATGGTTCCACCTGAGCCTGAGACCAGAAGGGGAGCATAGGTTGATTGTGCAGATTTAATTTGGCTTTTTGGCTGGCCCTTCCACATCTCTACTGCACTGCTGATGCTCAAGCCCTCTTTTTGCCTCTCGATCAGCCATTTGAGCATTTCGATATCCTGCCTGGAGTAAAGGCGATGACCACCGGGAGTCCGCTGTGGCTTGAGGAGCCCATAACGACGCTCCCATGCCCGTAAAGTTGCCGGGCTTAAACCTACTTCGTTAATTACCGCTTTCAGGTTATAGATGGGAGTATTGTCTGCCATATGGATGCCTATTTTGATAAAAAAAGTCTTTCCACAGCCCAATTCCGATGGATTACATTCCCGTGAGTTTATACCGGTGCCAGGGTGCCTGCAAAGATGATCCATGCCAGGACGGTCTTGGCAGCCAGGCTCAGGATGATATACACACGCTCGCCAAATAGATAATCCTTCCAGGGACCGACCTTCTTATATTGCAGCACCATATTCACTGCGAAGATGTTGAAGAAGACAAACAAGGTGGGGATGATGGCGTACACAAAAGCGGGTGGTTTTCCACCTTCACCAGCCAATGAGCCGATGAAATAGGTCACGATCACAATCCAGGGGATGATGCCAGCGATGGACCCATAGATGAATGCGGTCCAATTCGTCTTTTGCGTGTTCTGGTTATGGAGCTCCATCATGATTCCGAACAGGTTCATCATGGCATTGATACCAAAGATGAGTATGATGGCACCCAGGTCATAAATGCCCACCAGCATGCCAATCAGAACGATCATCACAGAAGAGGAAAGCGCATATTCATAAAACCGTACTGGGTTCATGCCCTTCTTCAAGTTCGATACGTAAAGCTTGTTCCCGATTGTAGCCAGGAAAAAGTGCGCTACAGCCGAGATTAGCAGAAAGACCGCCACCGCAGGTCCAAAGCGAAGTTCAGCAGCCAATTTAAGGTCGGGGACCAGGGCCATTTTGGTCAAATCGAATTTCAGGAAGCTGGTATAAATCGGATAGGCGGTATCATTGCTTAGTACAATCATCAGGATGCCCTGTACCAGGTGTAAAAAGCCCATCACCAGGTTGAAACGGCGTAATCCCTTGAATTTCTTGTCGTTGTCCATTTTTATTCTCCATTCTACTTATGATTTTTTCCCCAAAAATGTCCCTCGTTTGGTGAATGAGCATTTAGTGGGTATTTATGGTAAATTGTACATATATTGTATAGTTAATAATAACATATTGTATATATATTGGCAAGGAAATTGGGATTAATAGTTGCTTAAAAAAGTAGAAAATTAATCACGATAACCGGGAGCGTTAATACATGGATCTCCTGATTTAGAACTGGTTACCGCCGGATAATATAGTACCGTTGTGTAAAAAGAAATCCTGGGGGTGAGGCGCTTTATTTCAATCCAGCTCAGTCAGCTCATCCATGATTCGTTTTGCCACCAGGCGGGCAGAGATCATGGAGGTCGGGATACCTGTGCCGGGATGAGTGCTTGCGCCTACGAAGTATAAATTGTGCAAGCGCGGGTGTCGGTTGGAAGGGCGAAAATATCCCAATTGGGTCAAGTTATGCGATAAGCCGTGTGTGGAACCGTTCACCAGGTTATATCGTTTACGCCAGGAAAGGGGTGTGAAAGACGTCTCAAATTTGATATGGGCTTCAAGATCTGTTATGCCAAGAGTCCGCAGCCGGCGGAACACGTGTGCGCGTGCCAGGTCTGTCAGGTTATCCCAATCCTGTTCCCCATTCTCAGACAGGTGCCCCACGGGTACGATGGCGATCAGGGTATCTTCACCTGGGGGTGCCATGGAGGGGTCAAGCCGCGTCGGAGCGTGGACATACAGGCTGGGATTGGCAGGTAGATCAAGGTCACGAATGATGGAATCAAAATTAGCTCGATAATCATCCGCCAGGAAAAGGGTGTGTGGACCCAGGGTCTCGTAGGGTTTATCCACGCCCCAAAAGAAACTGATTACTGAGCATGAATAGTTCTTGCGGGATAATTTTTCTGCCAGGCCATCCATCGGCAGCAGGCTCTGGTATACATACGGCAGGTCGGCATTTGCCAGGAACACGTCCGCCCCCATTTTTAGGTTATGTTCAAGTGTCACATCCTTGACGTGACCACTATCGACATTGATCCCCTCCGCGGTAGTATCAAAAGCAAATTCCACTCCAGCCTCACGAGCCAGGGCCATGAGCGCATCCACGATGCTGTACATTCCTCCTTTCGGATACCACACCCCATGCGCTAGCTCTGTATACTGCATCAAGGAAAAGGTTGCAGGACCTTCAAAAGGGCTTAACCCCATGTACACGTCCTGGAAAGTGAATGCCGCCTTTAACCGTGGATTGTCGAAATATGCCGACATGTTGGCATAGTGTTTTACCAATGGTTTTAGCTGAAAAAGCAGTGGGATATTACCCAGGGAAAAGAATTCGGAAAATCGGCGAAAATCACGGTTGACTAACTTTTCCATCCCCAAACGATAGTGCCGTTCGCCCTCCTCATGATAGCGCATGAAACCCTGATATGCGCCTGCTTCAATTGATTCCAGCTGATCCCTCATGGATTGCATGTCCGAGGTGAGTGCCAGCTGGCTGCCATCGTCGAAAACCAGGCGATACGTCGGGTCCAACTGCTGCAGATTGAGTAAATTACTCATCGAGGTACCTAATGCTGCGAATTCTGCTTCATAGACTCGTGGCATCACCAGCAGGGTTGGACCGGTATCAAAATGGTGACCCTCACGCTCAATCCAATCACAGCGCCCACCCGGGTTGGGGTTCTTTTCCACCACAGTGACATGCAAGCCATGAGATGCCAGGTGGGTCGCTGCGCAGATCCCACCTATCCCCGCGCCGATGATAACCACTGATTTAGATTTCATCTTTCCTCGATTCGGTCTGATAAAGCCACCTGTTCACCTGGCTCTAGTTTCATCCAGGGAAAGTTAGCTATCGAAGTAAAGACCCTCCAGGCTATCCATAAACCAGCCTTGACGCTTTTTCGTTCGGGATATTCCGGTCGAAGGTAGTATTGATCCTGCTCAATCCTTCTGAGCATCCACTCAAAACGGGCAAGATAAGCGTAAGCTGCCAGTCGACTGCGCAGGTTTTTAACCTGGGCCATGTACTTCCTGCCACCGCTGAAATAGTGGCGGGCTAACTCCACTCTCCCGAATACCCACTTCCGGAACGACAGGCGTGTGCAATTCTGCTAACGAAATCTTCTCTGATTGGATATATTCGCCGGGAATATTGAAATATCCTGCGGATATATCTTCCACTGTATCGCGCAGCATATGCACCATATGCGCACCGCACACTGCATCGTAACGGGTTTCAGAAATGGGAGGGGGATCTTTGTGACCGATCAAGTAAAACAGCACCTCCGTCACAGCCGTGGAGAGTAAATGTGTATATTCGGTTAATTCGGCGTGGGAAATAACTCGACCACAGCGTTCCACGTCAAATGCCATCACCTTCATCATATTGCTTAGATAAAACTGCAGCCCACTGTGTTCTTCCTGATCGTTTCGGACCAAATCCACCAGCATCTGCTCCTCAGGGCTCACATCTCCCGGAAAATTCCCCTGATAACAAGCCTCCAGAAACGCTTGCTGATGTTGTATCAGGGTGATCTTTTCTTGTTTTGTACCTGAATTGCAGTCAAGAAGATCGTCCAACCATCGAAAATAGGCATAAGCCCGAAAAGCATCGTCCACACGCTCTCGATCCGCTAAGAGACGGAATGTGTAATACGTCTGCTTGCTGCCTGCTCTGGTAATCCTGGCAGGTAAACCTGGCTCCCCCGATTGCGTAGAGTGCTTTGAGCGATATAACAGTTTTGAACATATTTATCAACTTTCCGAATCCGGATTACAAGTATACTCCGTTAATTATTACGTAAAATGAGTGTGAACGCCTCAGATAAGATAGACATAATGATCGGGGTTACTTCCTGGAAAATAGAGGATTAATCAGCAGGGTTAATCGATTAGCTGTGGCAGGAATTAATACTCATCATAATTATCATAATAAAGGAAATGATCGTATGAGGCATATGTGGTGGTAAGATTATCTCACTCAACTAAAAAAACACATTACTACTGGAGGGATTTATGGATGCAAAAATGCAAGCCACTGCATTGGCCAGCTTGAAAGATGAGCTCAATGGAGGCTACCTGTACGATGCCCTAGCCCAAGCGGAGAAAGATACCCGCCTGGCAGAAGTTTATCGGCGGATGGCAGTCGTGGAGCGCAAGCATGCTGCCGTATGGACGGAAAGGTTAAAAGCTGCCGGGGTGGCAATCCCTGAGTTTGTGCCTAATTGGCGTAGCCGAACCCTTGCCTGGGCAGCCAAACGCCTGGGTGTGGCAGCAGTTTTACCCACGGTCATTGGGAATGAACGGAAAGATAGCCGTAAATATGCTCACACACCCGGTGGTGCAGAGATGGCAGCGGATGAATCATCCCATAACCGCTTGCTGAGTCGCGTGGCTTCCACCATGAAGGGTGGGATGGAGGGTGGGGCGCTGGCTCAACTGGAGGGAAGGCATCGGGCGGGTGGTGGCAATGCATTGCGCGCCGCGGTACTTGGTGCAAATGATGGCCTGGTATCAAATTTGAGCCTGGTTATGGGCGTTGCTGGGGCTGCGCTTAATAATTCAGCCATCCTGATCACCGGTTTTGCTGGGTTACTGGCTGGTGCAATCTCGATGGCCCTGGGGGAATGGCTCTCGGTACAAAGCTCAAGGGAATTGTACAAGCATCAGATTGGCATTGAAAAAGCTGAGCTGGCAGCCGCCCCAGAAGAAGAAGCGGAAGAGTTGGCATTGATCTATGAGGCACGTGGCGTACCCAAGGATGAGGCCCAACGCATGGCACAGCACATTATCAGTGACCCGGCTTCAGCCCTCGAAACGTTGGCACGCGAAGAGCTTAATGTGAATCCATCCGAGTTGGGTGGTTCAGCCTGGGAGGCAGCCCTAACATCCTTCTTTCTTTTCACCATTGGGGCGATCATCCCTGTGATTGCCTTTACTTTCCTCACCGGTTTTACTGCGGTGATTGTCAGCATGGTATTGAGCGGGGTCGGGCTATTTATCATCGGTGCGGGTATTACCCTGTTCACCGGGCGAAATTTGCTTTATTCTGGTGTGAGGCAGGTATTATTTGGCCTGATTGCAGCCATGGTCACCTATGGTATCGGCCGGTTGGTCGGAGGTAATCTGGGCGGATAGGTGTCGCCCGATTTTCGATTGTCTACAGCGTGATAGCACCCCGTGCCTCAGGCTGGACACCGATCAGGGAGCGGTATGGCAATTTTCGAAGACCGCCGAGCGAGTTTTAGATAGAAACGTTCATAGCCTGGGCTTTCCATGAATGCCCACAGGCTGCCCATCTCTCCAGTCTGCCCGCATGAGGCGCATTCGATTGACCCCACTGTCATCTCTACATCGAACACTTCGTGCAGAATACCCGCCATCGCATTGCCATCCAGCATCAAGGATACGCTTTCCTCAAATAGGTTGGTTTCCATTCTATCTCCTGCCATCATGAACTTCCAGTTGGTCCAAAGCGTTCTGTACGGATCTGGCTCGCAGGGATGTCAAGCGTCACCAGCCCATTGGCAACTCCTTCCACGAGCGTAGTTGGACCGCAGATATAAGCTTTGACTTCATTCCCGAGCGGTCTTGCAACCTCCTCCAGCATTTGCATATCGATCCGTCGCCTATAGCCGTCCCATCCCTGTGGTTGTTCACGCGTCAGGACATGGAATACCTCCAGGCCTGAGCCATTTGCCCTTAAATAATCAATTTCGTCTCGATAAATAATATCTTCATATGTACGGGAGCTGTAAAGCAATCGCACCGGCACTTTAGAGCCTGAAGCACACCGGTGGCGGATCATCGCCATCAACGGGACGATGCCTGAACCTCCGGCGACCAGGAGCAGTGGTCCTCCCATGCTCGCTTCCCACACGAAATACCCGCCAATCGGACCGCGTAGTTCCACCTGGTCACCCACAATGAGGAGATCATGCAAATACGTGGAAACTTCCCCATCTTCCAGGCGTTCAATGGTGAGCTCTATCTCGCCAATCTGCTCGGGGGTGGATGCGATTGAATAACTGCGCTGAGCCTGATATCCATCCGGGGCAGTCAACCGAACATCATAGTGCTGGCCTGCCCGATGAGGTCTCCAATCTGGCAATGCCAGGGTAAAGGTCTTGACGCTTCGCGTCTCCTGCCTGACCTTGACCACAGTGGATATCCGCCATTCCAACACTCGTGGCAGCACACCATCTTTAATCAGTTCTGTCTCCATAATAGCGTTCCTCTTTCCATGGATCACCGTGATTGTTGTAACCCAATGATTCCCAAAAGCCTGGCTTGTCAGTTTCAATTAGGGTCAATCCACGTACCCATTTTGCGCTTTTCCAAAAGTAGAGGGCCGGTACAACCAGGCGCGCCGGGCCTCCATGCTCTGGTGCCAGTGGAGCATTGTTGTATAGATATCCTATAAATGCCTTCCCACCCATGATTTCGTTCAATGGCATGTTAGTAGTGTATCCCCCGTCACAGAATGCGGTCACGAAATGTGCATTTGGATCGACCTCCACCAATTCCAACAAGATATCGACGCTGACTCCCTCCCATTGGGTATCCAGTTTCGACCATTTTGTAACACAGTGGATGTCTACCGTGAAATTGCGGGAAGGTAGGCGTTGAAATTCGGACCAAGACCAGCGTACAGGTTGCCTCACCAGACCATTGATCTCAAAGTTCCACCGGTCTAGATGTGTGCGTGGAGTAGGTCCGGCTGAAAGGACGGGGAAATCATTGGTGACATATTGCCCAGGTGGTACCCGGTCGGGAGGGTTGTCTAATCTGCGTTTTCCTAAAAATCCACGGGAATGAAATATTCTGCTCATTTTGCCCACCCAAATCATAATATTGCGATAATTATGATGGATTATATCATATTACTCTGCGATTCATTGAAGTAAACGAAGGGTAATACCTATCCCTGCATATCAGCCAATACATTCAGATAGTGCAGTCAGAGAACAATCATAAGCGAGGAATATAGATAACTTTATCGGGGATACAAAGCGATTTGAGAGGAAGCTGTAAAGAAAATCAACTATGGTGTGTAAAATCAGATATGCGCACGCATATATTGTGAAGGAGCCAGTTCATTCTGACGCTCTTCCATAAAGTTGGTCAGTTTTCGCTGCCATAATAAAGTCGTTTTGGTGCAATCCTTTGATCTTGTGCGTCCACCAGGTGACTGTCACTTTACCCCATTCTGTTTGGATGGCAGGGTGGTGGTCCTCTTCATTGGCCGCATTTGCCACCCGGTTGGTGAAGTCTAAAGCCTGATTAAAATCCTTGAATTTGAATGTTTTTTCCAGGCGTAGTTCGCCATCTCTCTCAAATACTTGCCAGTCAGGAAGTTTGGTTGTGTATTGACTGATATCATGCTCATCAAACCGTGGAGTGTTAGCCGTAATCGAACTACAGTGTAGTAGCGCTAATTTGTCCATATAGAATCCTTTTCGTTCAATTATTCTGGAGTGTAAGGAGCCTGGCGATCGATGTTGCCAACAAACTGCGGTAAATTAGTATGCCCCAGCATTTGCCGGATCGCTAGGTTTTCGCCAATATGGTACCAGTAATGATAAATCGTCCGCTGAAGCAAATCTCCAAATATCCGAGTCGATGGCTGGCCGTCTTTCAATACGGGATGTCCCTGCAGCTTCTCACTGGTTAAGCTTTCCAGCCAAGGGTCAGCTGCTTTTGTGATCTTATTCCAATACGCAAGCATATCACGCAGTGGGGGTGTGCTTGCAGGAGCGCCATAAGCGTAAGCATCCTGCACCTCCGGATATGGCATTAGTCCCTGCCCATAATATAGAAAATACCTCTGTTCCTGCCAGGCCAGATGACCCACATTCCAGCTGATGCAGTTCATCGGCAAGAGGCGCTTGCCAGCATCTTCCTGTGATAATCCTTTGAGTGCCCGCTTGAATTCTGTGCGGGTGAATTTCAATTGCAGGACGAGAGGGTGTATCGTTGTCATTTTGTCCCTCCAATAAAAAATCGCTTACGAATTATTGAAGATTAATTTCAGCTAAAGCTGTCTCAACGTAATTATAACCATAATTGTCCAAATATCGGAAGATGTTCTTGAATTATTACGTGTGCACTTGTTGAAAACCTATTGTATCCCTGGAATTATGACTGGTTTTCGCTTTGCTTTCCATATATGATGAACCATGACGAGAGGGCATTAGCCCCCTACAACGTACGTCGACTCGCACATCAAATTTTGTCCCGCGCCCAAGACTGATCCATATACTCAACCTGATCTGGTGATTAACGCCATCCACACAATTGTTGAGCAGGTACGCGGTGAGTGTGACTCTTTACTCCTTGCAGTGAATCGCTATTCAGGTAAGGCTCTCTGCATGGCAGCGATTAGCTGGTCTTGAACCTCATCGTATTGCTGGTCCACCACCTGGCGTGACTTATCCTCGTCGTACCAGGCGATAATCTCCTGAGCCCCTTGCCAGAAGGGGATCACTGGGTGGAATTGTGGAACGAGCTGGCGAATCTTGCGGTTGTCGAATATCATGCTGTGGGCCTTATCGCCCAAAAGTGAATCACCCCAACGAGGGTCATAGTGGGCGATGAGCTCTGATGGAACGTGCACCAGCCGTGGTTCAACACCGGCAGCGTGAGCTACAATGGTATATATCTGGTTCCAGCTCAATGATTCATCTGAAGTGATGTGAAAGCTCTGCCCGATGGCATGTGGGTTTCCGAGCAATCCAACCAGACCGACCGCAAAATCGCGGTGGTGGGTCAGCGTCCACAGCGAAGTCCCATCACCATGCACGATCACTTGTTTACCTGCCCGCATCCGAGCAACTGTTGTGTAACCCCCATGGAAGGGAAACAGGGTGCGATCGTACGTATGTGACGGGCGGACGACAGTGTAGGGAAAACCTTTTTCCCGTTCGTTTTGTTCCAGGATTGCTTCGCACGCCGCCTTGTCACGCGAATATTTCCAGATTGGATTATGCAAAGGCGTGCTCTCTGTGATAGGCAAACAACTTGGTGGTTTTTGGTATACCGAAGCCGAGCTGATAAATACATATTGCCGCGTGCGGTTGCGAAACAGCTCGATGTCGGATTGAATCTGGTCTGGGGTGAATGCCAGCCACTCCACCACGCTATCAAATGTCAAATCACCTATTGCCGCACTCGCATTATCCGGCTGGTGGATATCTCCCTGCAGGTGAATTGCACCCCTGGTTTCCGGGCGCTTGCTCTGACCACGGTTCAGCAAGTAAAGCTCGATACCCATTTGGATTGCGAGCTCCGAACAGGCTGAGCTGATGACTCCGGTGCCTCCGATAAATAATACTTTCATATGCTATCCTTTCAGTAATTCTTCCACTTAAAACGTGGCAGGATAATTTTACCTCGATGGGGGTGGAATGCGCATTCAATGCCCAGTTGTGGATAACCCATTCTGGCAGTTAACATTGAGCTTGAGGATTACTTCAAATCGAAGGCAGGCGGACAGTTTTTGGTTCGTTCTACTCAATCCAGGAATACGGATTCCAGGCTATTTCCCATAAATAACCATCCAGGTCTTGAAAATAGGCATCATATCCACCCCACTCGGTATCCTGGGGTTCTTTGGTGATGGATACACCTGCTTTCCTCAATTTCTCAATGATTTCATCGACTTCTTCCCTGGTCTTCACGTTATGTGCAAGTGTTATCCCTGAAAAACCAGTCCCGTCATTGGTAACTCTTGCATCTTCAGCAAGTTTATCTATGGGAAAAAGTGCCAGTAGCATATGCTGAAGGTTGAAAAACACGATATCACCTTCGATACCTTTATCTGAAGGAAATCCTACGATTTTTGAATAAAAGTCATAGGATTGTTGAATATTATTTACGCCAAGCGTCACAATTGTTATTCTAGGTTCCATAATGAATGTATCTCCCTGATCTAAAACCGCCATCAGATTATGCAATAGTAAGGTTATGCTCCAAGGCTAACCATGCTACGCGCCACCCATTGGTTATGCCGGTTGGCTGAGCGATGCACGCTTACCTCCACCCGCCCGGAACCACAACTCACGAACCTAAAAAGCCCACAATGGATATTTCTAACAATTTTACAACCAATCCAATCCCAAATAGATGCGACCTGTCAGGAAGTCATGCTCGTTTCGCGCTTTTTAGGCAACAGCAAAGCATTTAATAGGATCGTAAGCGCTAGGGCAGCCAGGCTGATGGTATAAACTACCACAGGTCGGTAATTGTACAGGAATCCTGACGCAAGTGGAGCCAGGATGATCGCCAGTGCGTTCCCAGTCTCTACCAGGCCGTAGGCCAACCCAATATCACCGACTTTGACAAGCGGGCGCGCAAAGGCAAGCGTCATCGAACGGTACAGGCGAGTCCCACCGATGAAAAGATATCCCGTAAAGAATGCCATCGTGCTTTGCCCCCGCCACATCAAAAGAGAAAAACCAGCTATCAACAGTTGCCCAACCATCATGCCGGTTGGTGGGCGTAGACCACCTAGCGAGAACATAATAACGGCAGTGCCTATGCCGGCAATCGTTCCGGTCGTTCCGATTTGCTGGAGAGAAAGGTGATGCACTTCTTGGAGATAAATCGAGGTAAGTTGTGTCGGTAAATTTAGGGCAAATATGGTGAAGAAAACGATGACCAACAGCCCAAAGAACCGCGGATTTGCAAGTGGGCTGCTGAAGTGTATAGCGGTTTCCTTCCGATCCTGCACCGCTGAGCGCTTGGCGAGAAAGATCACCAGTGTCGAAGCCAGGAAAAGCCCGGTCGAATACCGAAAGACGACGGATAGACCGGCTGTTTCCGCAATCCAACCGCCCAGCATGGGTCCGGCAATCGCGCCCACCTGCAATGCGGCAGCGCTAAAGGTAACTGCTCGTTGTACACTCCAGCTTCCCCGTATACTGGTAATGTAGCTGTTCAAAGGTGCGACGATGAATGAGGTGAAGCCAGAAACCAGCATACCGACGACAAAAACCTGCTGGGTCTGGGCAATCGCCATAATCAAAGCGGATGCGACCCCCAGGATCAAGCCGGCTCGAATCAACAGGCGCGTTCCAAATCTGTCGGAAAGATAACCGGCTGGCACCTGCACCACGGCCATGATGACTCCAATCATGCTGAGCACGACACCGATTTGCACTGTATCCATGTTCCAGCGCTGGAGCGCCAGCGGGTAAAAGTAGATAAATAATCCTTCACCCAAGCCCCAGATGAACATGGCAATCGCAATCACAGCCAGGTCACGCGGAATGCCGAAGGGTAATTGCGCCTCAGGCTTATTCAAGTGTTACCAATCTTACGGGGAAATTTAAAAGTGTTTGGTTTCATACTCGGTGATGACCTAATTTTCGTCAATGCGAACCTTGCTGCTGCGCATCTGGAAAATACCTCATTCGAAAGTAACAGCCCTCTCACTTTGGATTGTCAGGTGTAAGGATGGGATTCAACGCAGTCGCATCCAGGTGATACTAAGATACAGTTTGCTCCATTCCTTGAAATGTGTTCGCTTATTCCCATCTTCCCAGCGCGGTTTGACTTTCCGATTATATCAGTCCGATCTTTCCCCGTCTGTAAGTCTGAGGAGAAAGTGCTTTTGTAGAAATGTGTTTATCACGAAACTAACTTTGGAGCTACAAAAAGCCACATGGACATTCTAGACTTTTTACAACCAAAGGCACTCGTAACCACTGAGCATGGGGCAAACGGTACGCAGCATGGTGGAAAAAGCAGCCTGAAAGATTATTAGGAAGATCAAACAAGTTAAATTTGCCAAGCCAAAAAGCAATTGAGGGCGTATCAATGGCAGCAAGGGAGGGGGCGGTTTGCCTCCGCCCCCTCCAGGATGATTAAGTGTGTTTAGTTACGCACTCATGCCTATCATTCCGTGCCGGTATTATTTTTCAACACCAATGGGAGGAAAATATACCAATCACCATGGATCACTGCGGTTATGACTGCTTCTCCCATAACCACTGAAGGCAATTCAGCGCACTTCACACCATATACTTCGTTGACTATTTCATCCCCATCTGTCAACGTTTGGCTAACCGATACAACCAGTTTTACAGTCAGACTGCTGGTGGTAGCTACAGTCAGGTTATCCCATTGCACCAGGTCCCCTACCAGAGTGCCACCCGAATCGGCTGAGAAAAAAGTAGTGTTCTCGGGTAGGGTATCAGTAATGGAGACTGCGGTGGCATCGGCATCACCTGTGTTTTCCACGGTTATCGTGTAGGTTAACAACCCGCCGGCTTCTACCACCGCCACATTTGCAGTCTTGGTGATATTTAGATTCGGCACAGGCTTATGCACCACTGCGGTTGTGACCGCTTCTCCCATCACAGCTGAAGGCAGTTCAGCGCACTCCACACTGTAGACTTCGTTGATAATTTCATCTCCATCTGTCAACGTTTGACTTACCAATACTACCCACGTGACGGTCTGACTGCTGTTGGGGGCTATTGTCAGGCTATCCCATTGCACCTGATCTCCTACCAGAACACCACCTGAGTCGGCTGAAACAAAGGCAGTGTTCTCAGGAAGGGTATCAGCGATGAAGACTTCGGTGGCGTCGGCATATCCCATGTTTTCCACGGTTATTGTGTAGGTTAGCAGACTCCCGGCTTCCACCACCTCCAGGTTTGCTGTCTTGGTAATACTCAAATCCGGTTCAGGCACGCTGCCGCTCGACGCACCCCACGAACTTGTTGAAAGATTTACTTCATTTTCCCGGAAGAGTATTGGCAACGCGAGTACTGAGCCACTATTTTCTACCACAGCATAATAGATCCCGTCATAACCCTGCCAGGTGAACACCGCGTTATCGTCAGCGTCTCGGGTCAACGAGATGTAATAGTTCTCATTAGATCGTGGGTTTGTGAAACCAGTTTGCCATACCAGCCTGGCCGAAGACCACCCCTCAAACTCGTGCATTTCCATGATGACCTGGTGAGGGCCAGCCGTGAGTGGTACAGAAGCTATCCAGCTATTGCAGCACTCACCCCAATGATCCATGATGAGCACACCGTCAATAAACAAGCGGCTGCCATCATCACTCGACATGATGAATTGATAGGTATTTTCTGTCAGGGTGATGGTGCTTGTCCAGCGTGCTGAGAAATGGTCGTAGTTAACAGCTGGGTCGGGAGAGCCGCTAAACCATTCAAAATCAATTGTGCTGTCAGTGCGAGTCCAGGCGGCTGGTTCGGTCAGGGTTTCGTTGTTGTAGTACCGTGCTTCCCATCCCACCTCACCCTGGTTGTTCAGCGAGAAGAGAATATCATATGAGCTGTCCAGTACAGCATATTTGACCTGCCTGCCCCAATCGGGATAATAACCATACTCTCCCCAGGCGATGACCGTATTTCCATTGCGCAGCCCGACCGCGTCGGAATAATCAACATCATAGCTGGACTGGCTCAATTGGGTGATCGGATAAATAATGTCCCCGGCGCTGTCCAGGACGGCATAGAAGATTTGGTTACCTGTGTCACCACTGCCCTCCCAGGTGATTAGTATGTTGCCATTCTCCAGGCGGTTGGCACGAGGAGCATAGTCGTAACCCCCAGGATCATTATTTGTCAGGTTGGTCGGCCCGCTGAGCAGGCTGCCGCTGCTGTCCAGGATGGCATAATAAACATCTTCTATATTGTTTATTTCGACGTATTGGTACCAGGTGATGAAAAAGCGCCCATCGCCAAAGGCTGCTGTCGAGGGCTGATAATCTCGGATCGTCCAATTGGTATTAGCTGTTAGTGGGGTAGGTGCAAGTACCTCCTCACCCGCTGGTCCACGCACAGCATAATAGATATTGTAGAACCAGTTGCCCGTATTATCAGCCTCATAACGATACCAGGCAAGGAGCACATTTCCATTCGTCTGGGCTACAGAGGGGGAGGGATTATAGTCATAGGTGTACATGAGTGGCGCTGATATTATCAGAGACCTGGATGACCGGGATAACTTGATTGCCGTCAGCATCATGGGCAGCGTATTCGATATTGTAGTAATAATAACCATAGTCATTGTAGTTCCCGGCACCAGTCCAGGCAGAGATGATGTTTTCACGCGGGTAGGCAGCCACCGCTGGAGGACCATTCTGATAGGCGTCATCATCCGTCACATTGACTGGGATGATCCCCCCCGGACGAACAATGTCCAGGTATTCTTCAGGATCATAGAAATAGTTTGAAATCTCATAATCCATGTAAGACTGTACCCAGGGTGACGTCAGTATGGCTGTGCTTAGTGAGGCTGTGTCAAAGATTGTGGGTGAGGTGACTGAACGGGCATAGATAGTCGCTGCGTCGGAATCGCCAACCTCTACGTCGGCTGGTGGCTCCACCTTGACGGTGAAGATGAATGTCTCTAGATCTAACAGTAGACCGGTGCTATCGATCTGGGTATCACCGTCCCAGAATGTAGTATTCCATAAATTGCCTTCAACCGACAGGTCGAAAGAGTCTTCAGCCATCATATAATTGGTCACTGTCTGGGTATAGACGGTGGTTGCTCCGGAAGGGATTAATCTCTCCTGGTATGAGGGGTCGATGGCGAATCCTGGTTCACGGCAGACGATAAACTGATAATCATAGTAGATTAAATCGTTATTGTCCTGATCATTCAACTGCACATGCACCTGGGTGTAAGTCGGCGGGATGAAGACCTGGTCAACGAGCAAACCGCTACTGCCATACGATTGTTGGGCAATCATTTCCCATCCGGGGGCTATGGGGTTGTAGCCTAGAACGCTGGCGTCAAGCGTATCGTTGTCTTGGCTGTACGCATAAATTCTCGTATAAGCAAACTTTTGACCTCCATAGTCGTAGATGTCGTCCAGGTCGCCATAAGTCTCATCCGACCGCCCGCTGAAGGTGAGCGCAGGGCTGCAGACAGCTGTTGTGTTGATAGTAGCTGTGTCAGAATAAACTGTTGGGGATATGTCTGAAGTAGCCTCAATGATAGCATCATCTGAGTCACCATTTGCAGCACCAGGTGGGATGTCCACTGTTACCACAACAGGCACCACCTGCCCATCGGCAAGTAGCCCAGTATTAGCAGGGTCGATGCTGGTTGGCCAATCGTTGTTTATCAGGGACAGGCTGAAGCTGTCTTCAGAACCTGTGTTGTTGTGCAGGTCGAAGGTGTAGACAGCCTGCTCACCCGCTGGTTTGATAACTTGTTGTTCGGGTGGCCAGAGCCAGGCGCCATCAGGATAATAGAATTGGACTGCAAAGTCATTGCGCGGGTTATCGGTATATTGGAGATAGCTATACCATGAAGAAAGGTACGGCATATAAGTATATCCACCATAATAATAATCCCACCAGCTGAAATCACTCGCATAGCGCACCAGGATATCACCGTTCTCATAGAGAATGACCTGCGATGTCGTTGTGGTGCCATAGCTATAATTCAAGACATCCTGGTATTGAATGATAAAGCGCTCCGGGCTGCTGATGGTATCTGAGTAGACGTAGATACTGCCGCTGTCACGATCTATATAGTCCATCCAATAGATAGCGCCAGACGGGTACTGTTGACCAAAAGCGAGATGGGTATAATTGTAATAACAGTATAGGCAGTCGCCATAGAGTACGGTTTGGCTGTAGGGGATGCCGTAATAGGGGAAGTTGAAGGGCATCGTGGCAGTATAGTAAGATGAGCCAGCAAAGTCAACCAGGGTGCCAATCCCACTGATGTCCTCAAATGTGGGGTCGGGACCATCCGGCTCATCAGAGTCAAGAAAGGTATAACCAAAAGCATCCGGACCACCCCAGTCTTCCGGAGATACGGAATCGAGGTTTTCTTTCATCATGCTAGGGAGTTCTGCACCGGACGCCAGCATCTTTTGCCAGCCTGGTGGAATATCCTCGCCAAAGATTGCTTTTAGTTCTGCCGCTGCTTCAGAACTTCCTGATTCCCTCTCCTGATCAGGTAGAGGGCGCTCACCGGGGTTCACCTCATCAAAATTCGGAAGGGTTCCATCCCATGAGACTGGATTGTTGGTTTCTGTGAGCGGTGAACTAGTAGGCAAAGCTTCAGTTGCCTGACCTTTCACAGCAGTAAGTGTCAAAAGGATAACCAATACTGCTATTCCTAAAGGGATAATTATTTGTATGCTTTTGCGTATTGAATTGGTGTTCATTAATGTATCCTCCTAATTTTCTAATTGAACACGACGAATAAGATGGATGAGGTTGCTTATGTATTGTTGGGTCACCTTTCCATTATAATTAAGTAACTTATCACCTCCTGGTTTAGATTCGTGAGCACGAATATATAATTCTCTGGCAAGAACAAACCCCCTTCTACCCACCATCCACTAAAGCCTGTTAAATGTGTTGTATCTGCCATTCTATATACCACTCATGTCAGGACATGTTGGGTATTCTTGGAATATTCTTTTTCATTGTCAAGTAAACCCGACTTTTCCAATAGAATATCCCCTGCTTATCTTCGATACATTAATTATATATTAATATGCTTGTAAATACAACCGGGAACCGGGCAAGCCGGCTTTATTAGTGCCCAATATCCTGCCGCGACCACCATAACCAGCGTCGATTGCATCGCTGCCTGGAATGTGTAGGTGCTTGTCCGCGCGTAAGCGTATTGGAAGTCAAAATTTGTATCCCTGGAATCAGGCTGAAGTTGATAAAACCAAATAACTAAATTGGTAAACCTTCACACGATATTCGCATCCTATTCACAACTTCTTCAAATGCATTGGATATCATTGCAAATAACAGTAAGGAACACCTTACAAATTCTAAAACAAAAAGGAGTAACAAAATGAAAATGAAAGTATTCTTAATGGTAATTGTAGCGGTTGTAGCATTGGCGGTTGGATCTGTTGGTGTCGCTTATGCTCAATCACCCACCCAGGCACAAGCTGGTTGGATGAGCGGACGTGGATCACAGACTGGTATGGGCAGTGGTGTCAATGGTACTGGATCAGGTATCCTGCACGATCAACTGATCGCTGCATATGCAGAAGCACTCGTCATCCCTGTTGCTGATTTGGAAGTCCGTCTCGATAACGGCGAAACGATGTCCCAGATTGCATTATCCACCGGCCTGACCTTTGAGCAGTTCCGCACCCTGATGATCGATGTTCGCACACAGGCGATTAACCAGGCAGTCAATGATGGTGTGCTGACCCAGGCACAAGCTGATTGGATAAATCAGCGTGGTGCTGGCCAAATGGCTGGACGTCAAATGGGTAATGGGCTTGGGATGCGCGGCAGTGGGCAAGGACAGTTCGCTAACCCAGATTGCCCTTATTACGACACTACCAATCCGTAATCTAAGATAGCTTTTTATCTAAAAAGGAGCACCATTCTACGGTGCTCCTTTTTGATTCTGCTCAATTTAATGATGAAATTGTCTGATTATATGCATTATTGTTTAACGAAGTTGAGCTGGCTTTGCCCGTCTTCATAAAATATTGTCAGGTTATCACCGGAAATTTCAAAATTCGATGCACCTTGCAGGGCGGTAAAGTATTGGGTCTCCTGCTCCATGACCTGATCGTCCACGCAAGCCATAAGTGTGCTGACGATTTCCGAGATGGTGAGTGTTTTACCCTGAACTTCAACCTTGGCACCATAGGAGTTGCAACCCCCGCTACCACCAACTTGATTGTTTTCTGCAAACTCCAATGTAATGGCTGAGTCTTGGATGACTGGCGTTTCAGCTCCCGTCTTTCCGAAGGACACCAGGTTCCACTTGGATGGGATTGTCAGCGCTTCCCCGCCTGATCTCCGTGGATGTGCAAGCTGAGACTATCAATACAAGCGAAATAAGTAAAAGGTACAAACGTTTCATATGATATTCTCCATTCGTTTTTTACTTAACGTTGATCCTGGTATCTTCGTTCCCCGCGGTAAACCAATCAAGTTGAGTTGAAGACGTGCCACTTCTGCTGCACGATCCCAAATAGCATGCATACATCTATGAATTCCGATTAAATAAGCAGGCAATCATGGCATAACCTCTCTTACCCAGCCTTCAAATATAGCTTCGACTAAAAAAAAACAAGCTAAAAGATGCGTTACAAAAGAATTGGGATATTCGGAATCAGGGGATTGTCTGGGCGCGGGTTCGGCATGCGCAGTGGCAGTCAAAGGTAATTCACCAATCCTGATTGCCCATATTATGATCCGGCTAATCCGGAATACCACATAGCCTTTAACCGAAACAAGGGCGTCATAGATAGGTGCCCCTGTTTAATTCTAATCATTCTGGCGCGATGTGCCTGAGCCTTTTCGCGCCTCTAAGATACCATCGATTTGGCCACCTTAGAAATATTTTCTTTTTGCCTAATGAAAAGTTTTGACGCTGCCCTCAAATTTAACCAGCTTGATCACGCGTGCTTTTTTACGTAACAAAGGAGGTACTGCCAACCTGGCCTGAGCTTCGTTTTCCGCTTCTATGATCGCCCATCCGGAGTGAACTCCATCCTGGCATCCCCAATCAAAATGATGGAGATAACCCATGGCATAAATCTGGTCCACTAACATCTGGCAATCTTGAGCTGTATGTGGTGTTTCAATTAAGTATCTGTCCATTTATATTCTTAAGTGAGTAACAAAGTCACTTACACTTCTCCTGTTGATTTGTAAAAATTAATCGTTGCAGACACTCTATCAGAAATTTGGTGGAGTGCCATGGTAATCACTACTGTGCATGCTGATATGAAAGAATTCCCTGACTCAATCACAAATTTCAATTTATAAGTTTTCTTACATGTAATCACCCAATATAGATAATTATTATCTAATTATAAGTGATAGAAGGAAGCAAGTCAAGGTTGAGACCGCGCTTATGTATGGATATGTGAGCTGTCGTTGTCGACCCTGTGCTGATTTTTATTGATAGTTGGATATATAAGGATAATCACCTGATGTCGGTAGTAACTTGTTGGTTGGGAATACCGCCGCCAATAACCTGATATTGCTTTCGGATTATCTTTGCATTCATTGTTTATGTTTTGGTGACGAATTTCACTCCAGAAATGGTTGGGCTGGAGTAGATGAAAAATTGTCTTTTCCAAAACCACCGTCTTGCTTCATAATCCATCGCCAGCAAGCCTACGTAATGGGAGGGTAGGAACAGATTTTTATCCCCTTGTTGGAAAATCACCCCCTGCGGATGGATATTCGATTATCTCTGGAACCGGGCATCCTCGAACCTTTATTTGCTTTTGAGAGATTAAGTTAACCACCCCCGCTTTGCTCTACTCTTTTTTCTACGATTAGTTTAAATACCCCATCATCCCATTGATATCCTTGAAGGATCCAGATATTTTTGGAAGAGATTGTTGTTTGTCGCAACTCACCGAGAAACAATGTATTCGATGGAGTTTTATGATCTCCGAAAATATCTCCCATCCAGTTTCCCTCAAAGAGAAACCGACCCGCAAGCTTAAGCACGCTGGTAAGGTTTTTCCCATCCCAGCGAAAAACATTAACCGCTTCTTTTCCTTTATGACCGATAACTACAAGGAATTGTTTGCAATTGTCCGCCTGAAACAGCTGGTACGCCAGGTAAGCGACACCCGTTTCTTGAGCGGTTTGCTCCCATACTCGTTCAAAACCTGTTCCATTGACTTTCTCCAGTATTATAGCGGACAGCTGAGGTTTAATATTGAAATATTCGATTTCAGGTGCTTCAATCCCCAAGATGCGTTCCTTCTGGTTATCGCAATTAAGATCAGCTTCGGAAAGAACAATTAATTTACCATCTATCCCTTCATTACCATTTGTTGCTTTGTTCTCAAGTCCAATGATGACGCGCATTCCCGGTTTTAAAACGTATTGGGGAACAGACAGAGGGGTTTGCATGTTTGGAGCCATACACCCCGATTCTGTTCAAGTAACGAAATCTTCTATAGATATCCTTGCCTTATCGGCTATTCCCTGTACTGTATCCCCCATGCTGAACCGTATAGAGCACTGGTGCCTGGTCTTCAAAGCTGGTGACCAATTGAAGCCCGGGAGACCAACTCGTTTAATTGGAGTACAAACTCATTTAAGTTTTGGAGAGTCTCCATCGGTACGCCTGTCTTTTGGCTGATTATGGATAAAGTGTCACCTACTTCAACAGTGTAGAAAATAGCATTTTCGATGGATGGAGTTGATAAAGTCAGATACTGCGCTGATAGGTGATACTTGCTGAGTTGGAGAGGATGGGATACTTCTTCCTGGCTCAGTTCTTGGAATGAGGGTATTGATCCCCCATATCAAGGAAAGGATCAGAATAAAGGCAAATGCACCCCAAGCGAGGGGTGAGAATAGGGGTTTTATCTGGCTGAGCCATTGTGAAGGCCTGGGAAGCGTATTCTTGAGCTTGACCTGATCTATAACGATCAATAAATTGGTCTATTAACTGTTTTTGAAGACGATCTATAAAAGAATGGTCCGGATCCTGGATTTGAAACGCAGAACGAACTATCCCTTCGATTTCTTGGTTGGGTTCGAATTGTTCGGGATCAATCATGATCGAGCTCCAATTGTATGTTGTAAGCGAGCGAGCAACTTGTAAACCCGCTTCTTGGTTTTTTCCATGTTGCTATGGATAAGTTGGGCGATTTCTCCAAAGGTGAGTTCCGCCACAAAGCGTAGACGTAATAACTCCTGCTCATGCTCATCTAGCCGATGAATTAATACCGACATACGCTTTGCTTCTTCAGTTTGGATTATGGTCGACAGAGGGTCGTCTCGACAAATGCTTTCTCCATCAGCGACTTCGATTGGTAATTCCGAGAGCGAGGAACGAAAATGGTCAGCGACCTTGTGTCGAGCAATACTGAACAGCCAGGCTGCAAAATGCCCGTTATTATGATAGTGTGGCAGACCTTCAAGTGCTGCTAAAAAAACTTGGGCAGTTAGATCTTCAGCACTCCCTTGAATCGCCTACTCTGTTGAAGATATATCGATAGATTGGGTGGATATATGATAAATAAAGCCGAGTAAAAGCACTTGGATCGCTGCAAGCAATCTTGATCAGGGAACCCTCTTCTATTAGGAATATTCCTTTCGTATCTTCTGATGGAAGGTCTTTGTCCATCTTCTACTCACAGTGGCGAAAAAAGTATGAGGTTAAGTAGTTTCTATAGTATATATCGAAGAAAAAGGCAAAAAGGGACAAATTCCTCGAGCATTCTTCGGTTAAATTATATCTCCCAAACATCTAAGCTAATCATTCAAGTGTCAAGACAAACGTATTTTAGGACTTGACAATACCCTAATTTATCGCTAATAATTCCGGTACTTATTTCCTTTATACTTCGGAACATATCATAGATAAGTAAGAACCCCGGGATGCGGCTGCATGCTGACGCCCGGTTGAGATGAAGGAAAATGCTAACTGAAACAAACGAAGCCATCCAGGGACAGCGGCAAAGTTGGAACCTGATAAAGAAATTAGGGGAAGGGGATGCCGGTGAAGTCTACCTGGTTGAGTCTTTATTGGATAACCAGCCCGCGATTGTAAAGCGTCCCCGCAAAGGCTCTTTCTTCAGCGACATCCTGCGCCAGGCAAGCCAGATAAGAACAGAAGGCAGCATCTTGCGTGGGCTGCAAAGAGTTGCGTTCCCGAACCAGGGTCTCCACCTGAACATCCCTACCCTGATCGATCAAAACAGGTCGGAATACGAGTTAGGCGAGCAGACCTTTATCATCATTGAACAGGCTGGTGGGCTAGACTTGAAGCAGCTCAGCCAGATCATTCGATTCGGATCAGCTAGCTTTCAGAATCTCCCTACAAACCCAGAATCGATATTGTTGATCCAGCAATGGTCCCAGTTTTCGGAATTTCCAGCGCAGTTTTTGGTCCGCATTTTATTGGGCGTGCTTAATCTTCTTGAGACGATACATACCATTGAAATTCGTGATGAACAAGGTACGCAGTCCGGTGTGATTTGGAACGATGTCAAACCGGAACATCTTTATTGGGATCCTATAAGCGCTCGACTAACAGTCATCGATTGGGGCAACAGTAAAATATTAAAGCACGATGGTGTTACCAGAGACCGCCAATACACTGCCCAGGATGACTTTCGACAGTTTATACACGAAATGGGTAGTTTCGTTGCGGAAGCCAATCCGGATTTGTATACTCGTTTGGAGTGGCCTGAGAGCTCAGCCAACAATGACATCTATGAGCATGCCATCCAGCCACTGAAGGAAAAACTGGCTGCCCTGCACGAGATTGATTCCGAACACCTTGAAGTTCTGCGCCGGCAGGAGGTGGATCTGTATGATCTATCCAGGCCGGAGCTTGAACAGATCGTTCAATATGAAGAGTTGCAGCGGCAGTTGGTAGCTTATGGGGATATGCCGGATAATTTTAGGGCCAACAACTTTATGTTTAAGGCTGCTTTTCAAATGGCTACCGAGTACAGACTGGGTGAATTTCAAGAAGTTTGTGAGAATGCTGCCAGGCTGCCTTCCTCTTCTTCCGATAAATGGAACCTGTTAAACGAAATTGCGGCAGTGGCCAGACAAACGCCGGATACGGATGAGCTGACCCAGGCTGTATTCTCGAATGCCCTGGCTGCCGGTGTGGCTGGGGATTGGACTGCAGCGCTATGGGATTTGTTTGCACGCCTGGCTGACGGACCGCGACCAGGCTGGTGGGAAAAAATCAGCCAGGAGGTGCGTAAGATAGCCTTAGGTCTTGAACCCGAGGCCATATCTCCGTACACCATGTTCGCTCGCCTATATTACACCCTGCAGGCTGAGGTGAGCAGGAAAGGCAACCAACGCTTGCGTACGACTGCCGAAGGGATGGGCAACGACGGTCAAGAAGTGGGGGGTTTTCATTGGCAGGCCAGTGAAGAGCTAATTGCATGTGTCCGCGAAGAAATCATAAAAAAGTGGAAAGAAATCGAACCCAGCCCGCCGAACTCCGGCATTGGTTATACGGAGGTGGATAGCCTGATCGATCCGATCGAGGACCTATTACCTGGCTCGCGTGAGAAACTTGAAAAATCGTTGACACAGCCGAAAGCCCAGGTCGACCTGGTATTGAACGCCTGGGAGCGCAAGGATTTCGAGCTGGCCCGCCGCGGGCTGCGGACAATTTTATTGTGGGACCCTGACCGCGCCCGCCTGTTCACCGCAGAGAAGGCGATCGGAGCAGCACCGCAGTGGCTGGCACGTGTCCGCAGAGGCGCTGGCAAGGATGAGCCTTTCTATGATTATTTGACCTCGGTCGAGCTGGCAGGACGTACCTTACGCAACCAGGTTGGACCTTCGAAATGGCTGGATGGGACCCTGGAGGCTTTCAAACGCTTGCGCAGGGGTACGCGCTCGGTCGATCTGATGCTTGAGTATCCCGAGATCATGCATGAGCTGCCCTGGCTAAATGAATACCAATCGCGTGAGATTATGTCTCTGCCGCACACTCGTCCCATCACACTGGAAAGGGACAACGCCAAAGCTTACCCATCCCATATCATTGAAGGAGAGTCGGAGGGCAAGTTTGGCCCCAACCAGGGGCTAGCTCTGGCAGAACCTTTGGACACCTGGATGCCGGAAGCGCGCGGCTCCTCTGCCCGTGTCTTCGCCGGGACTCTGCGTAACCTGGCAAAAAAGCCACTGTCGTTGGCTTACAAAATCATGCGACCGGATCAATTGGATTATGCGCTCCCATTATTCATCGAAGAAATCCAGATCCTGACCATGCTGCACGATGTACCTGGCATTACGCCCCTGGTGGAGTGTGGATTTATCAAGATCGAAGATGGGCAATCTCTCCCAAGCGACGAGAGCCATGCCTCGGCAGAGAAGCTGTCTGGGCAGGTGATCCATTATGGCGTAGAGCAGGCTCAAAATTTCCTGGCTTCTATGGATAGACAGTTATCTGTCGGATGGCTGCCATACCTGGCATTGGTGAGACGCAGCCAGGAGTACAATCTATTACGCTATTGCGACGCGAGCACCACCCACGGCTGGTTCCTGCCATTGCGAGACAGCCTGGTGCTTTCTTTGCAGATTTGTGACATCTTACAGTTTGCTCACGACCGTAATATTGTCTACCGCGATCATAAAATTTTGCATTATTATTGGGACGTCGACGCTCACGGTGTGACGGTGATCGATTGGAATATCGCCAAACGCCAGCCCCAAGGGCTGTCAGATGCAGAAAAACAGTTCGACCTGGTCCAGTTTGGTGCGCGTGGCCTGCACCATATCTTCACCGGGCGACCTGCACAGGGCAGCTTGCCGCTGGGACCCAACCGTCCGGAGGATATCGAGAAAGCTTCCACGCATTACCCGGTCAATTGGACGTATGATGACGAACGCTTACCAAACCAGCTTCGCACCATTCTTGAACAAACTCTGAACCAGGGTTATACTCAGGTGCGTGATATCCGGCAGGACTTGCTGGACATTTACCAACAGCTTTCTGGAACCGATAAGAATTAGGAACGCATTCAGGTACTCGAACATCAAAAAAAATATATGAATTCATTTTACGAAATAGAAAAGCAGTATCAAGAGATCCAAGACCGTTCCGACACCAGCCTGGTTGACCTGCGACATCTCCTGTTGGATATCGAAGAGCTGGTCAGCTCAGCCGATTACCAGACCCTGGCGCTCGACCAGCGCAGCACCCTACAGGCGAGGCGTAAAGAATTAATGCGTCGCATCCAGGAGCAGGAAAATGGAGGCGCAGCACCAGCTGATACAACAAATGGTCAAGGTCAGGAAGCCGCATCCCAACCCGAAGCAATTTCCGAGCCAACGACTGCTCCATCCGAGCCTGAGCGAGAACACAATCCAGCAGCCGAATCGCAGATGGAAATGGCCGAGAAGCTTTTCTACAGCGGTCGCTTTGCCGAAGCCGTGCAGATATTTGACCGCATCTTACAGTTAGAGCCAAACTGGGAACGGGCGCGCCAGCATCGCACCGAGGCTGAAAATTACTTGCGTACCGGTTACATCCCCGTGATAGCCTTACCGGCGGAGGCGGCTTCCGCTTACGGTAAAGCACAATCGGCTGCCCGGGTGGGACGCTTCGCCGATGCACTTGCGTTGTTGGAGAGCGCCCAGAGCGCTTTGCATGAGCTGGGTATTCAACGCTGGCAGGAAGGCCAGGACTTTGCCCAGAAGCTCCAAGAAAACATTGATGCCGAAAAGGCCTTTGAAGAAGGGCTTAATCTTTTCAGGCAAGGGAATATAGACGATGCTATCGAAAGAATTCAAGCTGCGGTGGGTGCTACCGGCATGCCGAAATACTCAGAGCGAGCCCAGAGTCTCCGAAAAGTTAAAGATAGCTTGCGTTCGATCTACGACAGCCTAAACCAGGCTGAGCTTGAGCCGCAAGCTGCCTCGCAGGCGAAGGCCAGCCTGGACGCACTGGTGGTCGAATACGGCGAAAACCCGGCTTTCGAACGCCTGATCGAGCGCTTTAAAGCCATCACGCCGCGGGTGGTAGAACCATTAAAAGAACAGACACGCACGCTGATGAACCAGGCAGAACACGCGGCCACACTCGAAGAAGGGCTGTACCTTAACAAGCAGGCTCGCCAGAGCCTGGCGCAAATCCGCAACCTGGAGGGCGTAGACGAAAGCCTGGATCGCCTGGGGAGTGAGATCGAGCGCCAGCAGCGCGCTTATCAGAAATTCGATAACGACTTACAGGCTGCAAACGTTGCCTATGATAAAAATCCAGCCTGGCCAGCTGAAGCTTCCCGCCTGAGTGCCGAAGCGGTAAAGCGTTTTCCAATCGATCCGGGGGTGAAAGAGCTGAACCGAAAACTGCGCAACTTTCGCTTCAAGGTATTAGGAATCCGGGCTGGCCTCGTCTTGATAGGGATTCTGATCCTGGCTGCAATCGGCGCATGGGGTAACAAAAGATACCAGGCTTACATGCTGGCCCAAACCCCCACCCTGACATCGACGGCTACCTCCACGGCTACACTGACCCCCTTACCCACCCTGACACCCACGTTGACCCCCACCTTGCTGCCCACATTGACCCCTACCCTGACCCCGACCCCAATCGTTGCCTTCACGCAAAGGGATGTGTACGCTCGCAACGGATGTTATGAAAAATTTACTGCCATCGGAAAGATCTCGTCGGGTGAAAGCGTGCACTTTCTGCCAGCCGGACGGCGCTTCGACGAATTCAATCGCGAGTGCGTGCTGGTGGAGTACCTGACCGATAACGGCGGAGCTATCGTCGGCTGGGTGCTGACGCTGGATGTGGGGGTGGCGCTCCCGACCATGGCAACCAACGCGACCAATCGGAGAAACCCGCGCTGTAAAATACAATCCGAGGGAACCTGCACAATCAACATGCCAGATACTCGAATTCGCTGGAAGAAAAAAATTTAACACAAAGGTTACAAAGTGCGAAGCAAAAAGCGCTTCGCCCCAGGGGACACCAAGGTGCGCAAGGAATGCGCCCTCCGTCACAGAAGTTATTAAATATTGAAATAGTATTTCATTAGGTGGGAATCCTTTATGGTGAAAGATCGAACCGGACTGTGTCAGCCTCTGTACGGGGCAAACATGGTGCGATCCGTTCTCAATCTGGAGCATTGTTTTCGAACTTCCCGACTCAGCTCCATTTTTCATTGCGATGAGCGTTCTTTACGACGTAGCAATCTCCCCCTTCCATCCAATTGGGAGGTTTCCGCCCCCCTCCCACCTCCCCCATTTAAAAATCAAATGGGGGAGGAGTTTTTTGTACTCCCCCCAGGATCCTACTGATCCAAACCCCATTCGTGGGTCAGCTGGCGGATGGCTTCATCGATCATGCCCTGCAAATACCTCTCCAGCCTGCCACTTGAATCCTCTCCGCCAATCTTGATCAGCCTGGCCAGGCGCGTACACCCAGTGCCATAATGGTCTACCAGGCGCAGGTATTCGCTATTGTCGACTCCCTGCATCGCCCTGCGGTAAACGTTCCTGAGCAGCAGCCGTAGCGTGGCAATCTGTTCCGTCACAGTGCCCGTGGCTTCCAGTTCCTCAGACGAAGTCCCCAATGCATGTTCCCGTATCTCCTGGCTGACCGGTGGATTTCCATCAAGCGCTTCGATCTCATCCAATTTACTCAAGAGCTGCTCTGCCCATGGGTCTTCCTTGCTATTCTTCTCCGGCTTAGCGGCTGAGACGAGGCTGCCGAGCCGGTGGGCAGCCCGCGAATAAACTTCCACCAGGCGTGCCTCGTCCCCCTCCCGCTCGAGCAGGAGGCGCATCAGCTCCCGGAGACAGGCAGTCTCCTGCTCCATCCCAAGAATATCTTCCGCCAGCACTTCCCGCAGCTCTTGCCGGTCGATATTGCGAGAGTAAAGCCCATGTATCTTGAGGTCCCCCGGCTTGTATGGCTTTGGTTTCCTCAGCGGTACTTCCACCTGCCTGTGCACGTCGACCGAGCTCTCGCCCGCCATTTGAGGCAGCCTGCTCAGACTATATTTAAGATCAGCAATAGGAAAGCGAGTTTGCATGAAGATTCTCATCCCCGGCAGGCTTTCACCCTGGTCCATCTTGAGCCTGATGGCGGTACGACGGAGCGCCCTCTGGTTCAACTTCTCATCAGCGATGCCCACCTGCCTGCCATACAGCTTGAGATTGTGGAGGATGTCTGGGGAGGATAGCGGCTTTTCTTCCTGCCAGTCTTCAGCTTTACTGCCCCGCTCTTCCCTGCCCGTGATATGCAGGGGTGCAAAAATATACTTGCCTGCTTTCATCCCCTGCAGCCTGCCGCTGAGGCGCAGGTACTCGCTGATCGCCTGCCAGACCTGACCAGGGAGCCTCGCGCGCTCGCCAGGCTGGCTCCAGCTTACCCAGGCTCCATCCTGATCCGACTCGAGCTGTTCCCACCTGAGCATGCGCAAGCGGGTGATACTCACCCCCAGGTTAAGGCGCGCCAGGAAGAAGGCGTAATCGCGCTTCCCCAGCTCCGACTCGTCCCTTTTGAGCAGATCCAGGAAAGCTTCCAGCTCGTTCCGGCTCCACAAGCAGGCGTTTTCATAGGGGCTGACCTTGCGCCTGGCATTATTTTTTGCCGGGTTGAAGCCCGGAGGGCAAGCCGGGTCTACATGATGTGCATCGCACCAGGAGTAAAAGCTGGCAATGTACCCACGCATGGTGTTGATCGTCACGGCGGCGAAGCCTTGCTGTTCCATCCAGGCAGCATGCTGCTTGATATCCTCCCGGGTTACTTCCCAGGGGAGCTTACCGCACTGGCGCACCAGGCGCTGGAACGCCAGCACTGACTTTTGGACGGTAATCTTCGGGTAAACCCGCTTGCGCTCGGTAACCCAATGCTCGAATGCGCGGCTCCACTTTTTCAGCCGCCTGGAAACGCCCCGTTGGGCTGAAACGGCGGAAGGGCCAAAGTAAAAGCTTAATAACAGGGGGATTTCGTTCTCCGGGTACATTTTTCCTTTTGTTTGAGATGGTGAGATTAATGATGAATTACTGCCTGCCAGGAATGGCATGCAAAAGGGTAAAAATCAAGCGGTATACAGAGGCATTTGTTGGAGAAAATCAACAATGTAGGAACGCGTCCTTACAAATCAGAAGGGTACCTGGCTCTATCAGAAAAACGCTGCAGCGATACAGAAGGCCACTGCATCGATACAGAAGGCCACTGCATCGATGTAGAAGAGCACTGCATCGATACAGAAGACCACTGATCGGTACAAGGGTGGATTTATTTATAGAAAATATAAACAAAGAATCCACCCTTGATGAAATTACTCACCGATATAACCACAAATCACTGGTTAGCTATCATAGAACCTATACTGAGCCAACATAACACACCTGCAGAGAGGCTGACAACGGATTGTTACCACGGATTACACGGATTTTGACACAGTAGACGGTAGCATGGATGACAGGATTATATGGTTTACCCCTTGATGTAATTACTCACCCCTCCTCAAAATTCGCGATATCTGGTAAGATGCGCGTATGGGAAAAGATGATCTTGAAAGATTGACAAAGGAAGAACTGATTCAATTGAACTTGACACTCCAAGCCGAATTGGAAGCTTTGAAATTGAAGTTTGAGAAGAATCAAAAGCCACCCACCTCATCAAAAAACTCCTCTCAGCCACCCTCGCGTGATCAAAAAGGCAGCTTACCAGCAGGTCGACGTAAGCATCGACATGGACCACCCTTTGGACATGAAAAACATGAGCGTAAGTTTGTGGCCCAAGCAGATCACACCATTGAGCTCCATGCAAAGTCATGTTGTCAATGTCACACCGAGCTAGGCAGCGCAGCGGGTCGTTTGGTTGATGTGAACCAGATCACAGAGCTGCCTCAAGCACCTGCCCATGTGATTGAAGTACGGCAGTATAGCGTGACCTGTCCTGAGTGCGGTACGTCTCAAGTTGAAGAACCACCTGCTGGGTTGGAGATGAACCGTGCATTCGGAAGCAGGTTGGAAGCAACGGTGGTGTATTACCGCCAAGAGCAGCACATGAGCTATGCCCGCACTCAAAAGGCATTGCTTGACCTGCATCAGGTTGAGATCAGCCAGGGTGGGATCGATGAGATCATGAAACGAGCTGGAAAGTGGGCTACAGGTAAGATCGCCCAGATCCAGGACACCATTCGTCAAAGCCAGGTGGTTCATTGTGATGAAACCAGCAACCGGATAAACGGAGCCAATGCGTGGGAATGGGTTTTTTGCACTCTGACGAGTGTTTTACATGTGATCCGTCGTAACCGAAGTGCGGAAGTGATCCGGGATGTCATGCAAGACTTACAGGCGGAAGTATGGGTGAGCGACTGTTATGGGGGACAGTTGAAAGCCCCTGCCAGGCAAAGACAGTTGTGTATGGCCCATCAATTGCGCGCCTTGCAGCATATTTTGGATGCTCAGCCTCATTTGACCTGGGCCCACGCCCTGCGAAAGCTATTTCAACATGCCATCCAAGTTCATCGCCAACGCGGTCAGATGACTCCTGCACAGTTTGATAAACAAGTGGCTCATATTGAGCGTAACTGTGACCGCTTGCTGCACCAAGACTTAGCCCCACCTGAAGCACAGAAATTACAGCGTCGTTATTTGAAATATCGTGCCTGTCTGTTTGTGTTCTTGCATCGAAATGATGTCGAGCCGACCAATAACGTCGCTGAACGTGCCTTGCGTCACTCGGTTGTGCATCGTAAGGTCACGAATGGATTTCGCTCCATCTGGGGTACAAATACCTATGCCGCCTTGGCATCAGTCATTGATACAGCTGAACTGTCCGGTGTGCGAGCTTTTGATGCGATCCACGCTCTCTTTGGTCCGCCCTCACTTCCAATTCCGATTTGCGGTGAGTAATTACCTACAAGAGGGTTAAGGGAAACTGTTCACGACCTCGCTTGCACAAATCGCTCTTGTATCGCTCGCAAAAAACTCTCGCGACACTGCGTCGCAAAGAACGCTCCTGGATGCTGCGTCGTAGAGCCGCTTGCTGCGGCGCTTGCCGGGGCCGCTTGCTGCGCGGCGCTTGCCGGGGCCGCTTGCTGCGCGGCGCTTGCCGGGGCCGCTTGCTGCGCGGCGCTTGCCGGGGCCGCTTGCTCCACCTCACTTTGTTCGGTGCAGGCGCTTCGCTTGCCAGGGTTCGCTCCTTGTTAAGACACGAATACAAAAATGATAGGACGACCCTCCCAACAAGGGGCTTAAACCCCTTGTTGAGTGGGTCGTGTGAGCCCCTTGTTGGTTGGAGCACCCCTAGTTGAATGATGTGCAGGATGAGCTGGGCGTCACTCCTGAAAAGGCGTACCAGCCTTCGCCCGGGGGATTCGATGTCATTACCGGCAACCCGACCCACCTTCGGGAACCAAAGCCCGGGCTGTGGCGTCCTGTTAGACAATAAGGCAATAAAGATAAAATATCTCTTGAAAGGATTTGTAACCATGAACCCAAAACATATTAAACTCAAGCTCGCTTCCCTGCCGGTGATACTGCTGGGATTGGCACTTATCGTGTCTGCCTGCCAGCCAGCAGCAGCGGGCTTTCAGCCCTCCCCAACCACGCCTCCCACAACGGAGGTAACGGAGGAACCCAAGCCGTCCGATCCTGGCGGAAAGCCAACCTTCTCACTGGACGAGCTGGGCCGACTGACACCCGACGCCGTTCTGCTCGAGCTTGCCTATGAGCCGACCTTCTTCCGCCCGGAGGCATCTTACGAATTTGGCCGACCACCGGTCTTTGCCCTGCTGGCAGATGGACGGGTGATCTATACCCAGGAAGGTGAGACCTATGAGCAAGAGCAGGTGATGATCGCCCAGCTCACCCCCCAGGAGACCGCCGCGCTGATGCAGCAGGTGCTGGATTTGGGCTTCGACCGCCTGGAGAGCTTCACCGACTTCTGCTTCCCTTCCTCCGGCAGCGAGCAGACCTGCATCGCCGACGCGGCCTACACCATCTTGCGCATGCGCCGTGCTGACGATGGGCTCAACGAAGTGAAGATCTACGCTGACTTCGCCAATGACCGGCAGGCTTTTGAGAGCATCCGTGACTTACTGGTTGGCTATCAGCCACCCGGAAGCACAGCCCTACGTTCCACAGCAAGCCGCTCTTTTCCTGTCGGAGAATATGGGCGAAGCTCCCGAGACGGTGCTTGAATGGCCGCTCGACCCAGCCCTGCTGGAGTTCCCGCAAACCGATCTCAACCTGTGGGCAATCGAGCTCAAGGGGCAGGCGTTGAGCGATTATATCGCTACCGTCGGTCGCAACTCCGGAGATGCCTTCCTCCAACACGAGGGTAAGGTATACCGGGCTTACCTGTCACCCTGGCTGCCAGCTGCCGGCTTCAGTGCAGACTTGCAGGCTGCATTCCCCAAACCTTAGCCAGGTTATAACACCAAAGATGCCAGGTTTTGTATCCCTGGCATCTTTGTTTAAACTTCCAGCCGGACGAGTTCCGCTGGTTTATGGATGGATTCCACGGAAACCCACGGTGGACCTGAATTTCAGCCAAGCAGCGCGTAACGATCCAGCTCCTGATAGTTAAGTTTCATACCACAGCCCGGATCCTGGCTTATTTTCAATTGCACGCCTTCGATCTGTACGCCGGAGGCATAGTTTTCGCTGAGCAGGTCGAAAGAATTCAGATCTGTGCTAACGATCTGTGGTCGAATAAGAGCGGCGTGGCATCCCATACTGGCCCCTAATGACGACTCGATCATCGACCCGATCTGGCATCTGACCCCGTATTCCGAGGCCAGGTCGATGATATCCAGGGCACGCAACAAACCGCCGGTTTTCATCAGCTTGATATTAATATAGTCAACACCCCCCAGCTCCAGGAGAAGCCTGGCCTGTTCATAGCCATGGACAGCTTCGTCGGCCATCAGTGGCACCGAGGCAGCCTGCTTGACCTTAGAGAAAGCCAGAAGGTCGGATGCCAGAGTTGGCTGTTCCAGCCAGTCGAGCATTCCAGTCACCCGCTGGCAGAAGGAAATGGTGGTTTCCACATCCCGAAAGCCCTGATTGGCGTCCGAGATCAGCAGGATTGGCTTCTTGCAGTCCCGGATCATCTGGCGTGACTGCTTGACCACCTGGTAATCGCGTTCGTATCCGGGTAGCCCGCCCGCTCCGCGTATGCCCACCTTGAGCCGGATAATGCCGAACCCTTGCTGGATACCGGCCTCAACCCTGCTTAGCGTAGTTTCGACATCGAAAATGCTGATATTGCGGGTGAATGGGATGGGTGTGTTGCTGGCGCTAAACATCTCATACAGTGGCTTACCAGCCGCTTTTCCACATGCGTCCAGCAAGGCCTGCTCCAGGGCAGCAATGGCCGATGGATTGCCGTAAACCAGGCGGATGTCATGGTGAGGCTCAACGGTCTCCATAATCTCTCGGACTGCTTCCAGGCTGCCGATCTCACGTCCGATCAAAGAATAACCCAGCAGGCGACCATCTGCAAAGAGATCCACGCAGGCGGCAACACTCTGCCAGGTTTCGCCGGTCACTTCCCAGGCTGGGGTAGCCTCTCCGTAACCGGTGATTCCGGTGTCAGTCTTAACCCGTACGACCACATAATACATGTCAAAATTCGTAACGCTGGCAATGACAAAGGGCTCTTTCATTTGGAGTTTAATTGGGATGGTATCGATTGCTGTTATTTTCATGTTTGCCTCATTTTGTTTGGTGGTATTGATTGAATTCCTGGTACGTCTCCCCCAGGAATTTTTGTTTGATGAGAATATCGGACCCAGCCAACACAGAGCCTTCGCCCTCGTCGTGGGTGAGTCAAATTTTACCCTGGTTTGCT
>CAVZEP010000034.1:0-16117 GCA_963774275.1 uncultured Chloroflexia bacterium
GTGGCAGATAAATTGGGTATGAGGCTACTAAAAAACTCGTCTGCACCTAGATCCCAACCTGCACCATACGGGCGAGGCTCCCCGTCTATGTCGATCCATACACCACTCGGCACTCCAGCATCCCGGGCAGCGGAAGTCTCGCCGATGTGATAATGACCAGAGTTGGGATTGAGGAAGCTGGGTCGCCATTGTGTTCGTTCATCAACACCACAGTGGCTTCATTGGATGCTGAAACTTTAACCTGATCGGCAAACCACAGCACGCCGTCCACCGTGACCGTGCTGGCGTCCGTGATGCGAATGCCTACGCTCTGGTAAGCCAGGATGGTGTCAGTCATTGCCACAGTCGAGGTTCCTGGAGACATCCAGTCATACCAACCTAGCGTGATACCACTGCCATCTCCACCAGTGTTGCGCGCCAGGGTGGTTTGTAACAGATATAAAGTCTGATTCGAGGAAAATGAATATACCAGCGCCCTCCGCGGTCAGCATGGTTATCAGCGATGACCGTATTGATGATGGTGGTGTAAGAAGCCCAATTGGAAAAATCAGCGATACCAACCCCGCCGCCAAACTTCGCTGTATTGGATAATAGCAAAGACTCGCTGATATCCCAGCCCATTTCGGCTCGCATCGCACCGCCAATGCCGCCAGCATGATTGTTGATGAATTTGCCACGCACGATATGGGCATTACCAGCAACCACATCGATCCCACCGCCGTTTCCATCGGTTATGTTCGAGTCGAAGATCACGTCGCTCAGATTAACGCCACCGGCGTGCAAGTAGTACCCGCCACCACCAGATCCAGCTTGATTGGTGGTGAAAGTGTCGCCACTAATATTGACTCCGCTGCAGAAGCTAGTCATCAGCCCCCCACCGCCCCCGGCAATATTGTTGAAGAAGTGGTTATTAGAAAGTGTGATCAACTCGTTCCCACCATACATGTAAATCCCACCACCGCCGCTTCCATTTCGGCCAGTCGGTTCGTGATCACCGATCTGTCCGTAAGCATTCCCGCCGGTGATATCAAAGCCATCGATCGTGACTGTGTTGAGACCGTAATCGCCTAGGATATAGAACACACGACCCAGTCCGCGAGCGTCGACGGTGGTGAGGTTAATTTCCGGATCCTGCGTCATCCAGTTGCTGGTGCTGTAACCTCCCTGGATAGTTACACTCTTGTCCAGGTAGACTTGTTGGCGTGTGCCTTCTGGTCCGTACACGCCCATACAAGTACCTGCCACCTTGACCAGTGCGGTGGGATAGGCAGCGTCCACCGCCGCCTGGACAGAAGTGTATTCTGTCGCCGCATTCCCGATGCGCACATGGCAGTCCTGGGCATAGACGACCGCCTGGATGCGGTTTGCAGCCTTGTCTGCTCGCGTGGTCAAGGTGTTCGTCATTGCCTGACCGATTGGAGTTGTAGCGGAGACTTCGGCAGTCAGCGCGATTTCGATCACATCTCCAATGTTAAGATTTCCTGGCTCGCAGACGACCATGCCGCCCCAGTTTGAGTCTTCGATGAAACAGTTCCCCAGAGCTGAATCAACTGAGGTGGCGCGTTGCCTGGCGTCTAGCGTATCGGTAAGCACAACATTGTTATTGTCCTGTGCTCCAGTGCTGGTCAGCACAACCTGATAAGTGAGCTCTGCACTCACATTAGCGCCGCTCAGATTTGGTGTTTTGTTCAGGCTGAGGGCAGAGTCTGCGTGTTCATAAGCACCCAGGTCATAGCCGAAACCCATCGGTCGCACTGATCCGTCCAAATCGGCAGGATACGTGCCGCTCACCATGCCGGTGTCACGTGCGGCTGAGGCTGGACCGATGTGAAAGTTGCCATTGACGGGTCAGTAAAGGCGGGGTCGCCGGTGAGCTGGTTGACAAGCGAGATATCCGGAGTCAGCCACTTCGGTGACGGTAAAGGCATCCGCATACCATAGGATGCTGTCGATATCCAGCTTGCTGTTATCTTCAACCCGGACGCCGATGGTCTGGCTTACCACGATCGTGTCGCGCAAGTCCACAGTGGATGTATGCGCTTCTGACTAGGGATTATAGTTACCAATAACGAACCCGCTTCCATCTCCACCGGTGTTGCTCACCAGGGTGGCGTGCCACAAGTGCAGTAAAATGCCAGAGATGTAGATGCCCGACCCCTCAACGCTTGCCTGGTTATTGGCAATGAGAGTGTTAACCAATTCTACATATATCCAGCTCTGTTGGTAAGGATCCCTAATAATCGCCAGACCACCGCCATGTTGGGCGCTGTTTGATATGAAGCTATCTGCTTCAGACTCTAAGGTTGCTGTCGTAGACAAACAGACCGCCGCCTGAATCCCCAGCGTTGTTGCTGGTGAAAGTATTGCCTTGCAGAACGGCATCTCCCCACAAAATTGCCAGCCCACCACCCAATGAAGCGCTGTTACCTTCGAAGGAGTTGCGCATTATATGCAGACCCCATCTGCCTGCCAGCCCACCACCAGCCATCTGAGCTATATTCGAGCTAAAAGTGTTTTCATCGTAATTTGCGCCCCCGACCGGCATTAAAAACTCCACCACCCTCCAGGGCTGTGTTTCCGTAGATATGATTATTTTTAAACACGGTGGGTTCTTCGTCCCAATTCCAATCTGCATTCATGTAGACCCCACCACCTTGCTGGCTAGGATCTCTACCTATTGCATTTCCGCCGGTGATGTGCAGGCCAGCGATAAGTGGGGAGAGATGCCCGTTGATGTAGAGCACGCTGTCCCTGCCCTTGCGCATCCAGCTTGGTGATATTGACCTCGGGATAGGGCGTAATCCAGTTGCTGGTGGTGTAGCCGCCCTGGATGGTGAGGGTCTTGCTGAGGTAGACCGTCTGAGTGACCCCATCGCGGGCGCTCACACCGGTATAGGTACCTTCAGCCACCTTGATATGTCGCCTTCGTTGGCCGCATCGACAGCATTCTGCACGTTGTCGTACGGACAGCCTGATGGGCAGACGTGCAGCTCAGAATTGGGTGAAGCTGCCACACCGGAGGAAGTCTGTGCACCTAACACCCAGGCAAACGTCAGCCCAAAGCTGAGAATGACGATAAGTGCCACGAAACAAGCTTTATTTCTCATGGAAACCCTCCTTGTTGAATGATGGCTTATGTTGATTTGATGCCACTGTGGCTGCTTCTGCTCTGCTAATGGGGGTTTACCCAGTCAGAATAGCGAAGCATACGAATGATCATCATATTTATCGTGCCGATGTTCACAAAGATGTGAGACAATCTGAAATATTGACACACTGAATTCGAATAAGTTGTCCTGACGGTAACCTAAATCTCCATGGGTACCTATGAAAAAATAAGAACTGGAGAGGGCAAAGAGACGCGGCTTAAAAAGCAGCCCTATGGCTGTTAGAAACAAACGCCTTGGTGATGCAAGGCGTTTGTAAGAGCTAACCTTAAAACCAATTTTAGATAACCGGTTTTTAATGACGTACAGCCAGTGGCAGATAAATCGGGTATGGTGCTATGAAAAACTCGTCTGCACCCAGATCCCAACCCGCACCATACGGGCGAGGCTCCCCGTCTATGTCGATCCATATACCACTCGACACCCCCATATCACGTGTGGTGGATGTTTCACCGATGTGATAATCACCAGTGTCAGGTGCCAGGAAGACCGGATTACCGCTGTGTTGGTTCTGCACCCATACCGTAGCGCTGTAGGCTTGCGTGAGGGCGATGGGATCCGCATGCCACAGCACACCGTTGACGGTTACGGTGCTGGCATCGCTCACCTTTATGCCTACCTCCTGGTAAGCCAGGACGGTGTTGGTCATGACCATGGTTGAAGGTCCCGGCTGTTGCCATGGCCATAAGTATAATTCACCAACATAGACACCGCTGCCATCCCCACCACGGTTGCGTGCCAGGGCGGTATGCAGAAGATGAACATTGATGGTGGAGGGCATACACCCCTGCGCCTTCCAGGCCGGCCTGGTTGTCGGCGATGAGCGTGTTGGTCAAGGTAGCGTTTCCAATTCCGTCCGGAAATCATCAATCCACCGCCGCGTTCGGCTGTATTCGAAAGGAAAATGTTCTCGTTGAGCAGATAGTAAAACGCAGGTGACCCATCATCTCATTAAACCGTCCCATCCAGGTACACGAATAGCCCGCCACCCGCACGAGCTGTGTTAGCAACAAAGGTGTTCCTGTAGAGCAGGACGTCGACGTAATCCACCCACATACCGCCTCCAAGGTCGCCATTATTCGAATTGAATATATTTTCAATGACCTGGCAGCGCGCACCGTTGCCGCCGCAGGCATGCAAGGCTAACCCACCGCCGTTATTAGCGGTGAAGATGTTTCCAATGATGTCGATGTTCCCACACCAACCCATATACGCTCCACCAGCCAAATCCAGCAGTGTTTCCGAGAATGTGGTTGTTACTCAGCGTGATCCCACTGGCGTACCAGCATTGCACCCCTCCACCAGCACCGCCCATGTTGTCTCCCTCTCGCTGCTCGGTTGCGTCCCCACCGGTGATGTACAGACCATCGATCACGATATCCTCACTTTGGGTGACAAAGATCACACGCCCTCGCCCACGTGCATCCAGGGTGGTGATATTGGCCTCAGTGTCAGGTGTGGTCCAATTGTTGGTGGTATAGCCGCCCTGGATGGTCACGCTCCGATCCAGCAAAACTTGCTGGCGAAAGCCTTCATCACCGTATACTCCCATGCAGGTGCCTGCCACCTTGATTAGCGCAGTGGGGTAGGCTGCATCCACTGTGGCCGGACAGTAAGTGTATTCTGTAGCTGCATCCCCAATGCGCACGTGGCAGTCCTGGGCATACACGGTCACCTGCTGGGTGTGGTTGATAGTCTCATTGGCGCCTCACCACCACGTGATTGATCATTGCCTGTCCCAAGGGGACTGAGTCAGATACCTGGAGCGGTGAAGAAAATGATGACGAACTTGCCAGGATTCAGTATGCCAGGGTTACACACCAGCCTGCCTCCCCAACCCTGGTCTTCGATCGTGCAGTTTCCATCAGGTGCCACGACCCCGGTAACACGCTGCATGGCGTCTAGCGTGTCGGTGAGTACAACCCCGCTGGTGTTCGTAGTCCCGCTGCTGGTCAGCACGATCTGATATGTCACTTCCCCACCCACGTTGGCCCCCATCAAGGAGGGACCTAAAACCAGGCTCAGAGCAGCCTCGCCAAATTCATCGGCACCCAGGTCGTAGCCGAAACCCATAGGTCGCACCTGGCTGTCAATATCGGTCATGATGCCAGCATCTATCCCGGCGTCGTGTGCGGCAGAAGTTGCGCTGATGTGGTAGTCTCCACCTCCAGGATCCACGAAGTCCGGGTCGCCTGATATCTGGTTCTTCACCGTCACCAGCGCATCAGGCACCTGAGATATGGTGATGGGAGTGCTGTACCAGAGTATGCTATCGACATCAACCACGCTGCCGTCCATGATGTTCAACCCCACGCTTTGGCTCACCAGAATGGTATTGGTCAAAACCACTGTCGAGGGGTCTGACCCTGACCAGGGATCCCAACCACCGATAGTAATCCCGCTGCCATCTCCGCCGCTGTTGCGGGCCAGGGTGATGTGCGAAAGATTGATTGGAGATCCTGAGACATATATCCCAGACCCCTCCAAGCTGGCCTGGTTGTCGGCGACGAGCGTGTTGACCAGGATGCTATCTTGCGACGCTGAGTAACCGAAACTAGCCAACCCACCCCCACGTTGAGCGGTATTGGAATTGATGACATTCGCATTGAGTTCCGCTGTGCTATTCCATAAAAACATACCACCGCCACCGGTGAGAGCAATGTTGTAGCTAAATGTGTTCCCATTGAGGAGAACTTCGCTATATCGCGTTACCACTCCACCTCCCTGGTCAGCAGTGTTGGCAGTTATGACATTTTCGGTAAGGAATATTCTTCCTTTGAAAATTGCGATTCCTCCGCCATTCGCCTCGGCAGTATTCGAGCTGATGATATTTCCACTGAGGGTGTCATTCCAGCCACTATCCATATAGACTCCACCGCCTTCCTGAGCAGTGTTATTGAAGATGTGGTTGTTTGAAAGCGCGATCTCTTTACCCTTCAAATAGAACACCCCGCCGCCATTCTGATTGCTACCCTGCCCGAAGGCGTTGCCGCCGGTGATATGCAAGCCCGCGATCACGATAATGTCGCAGTTGGGGATGTAAAACACGCGCCCCTGCCCTTGGGCGTCCAGCGTGGTGATGTTGATCTCGGGATAGGGCGTGCTCCAATTGCTGGTGGTGTAGCCACCCTGGATGGTGAGCGTCTTGCTGAGGTAGACCGTCTGGGTGACCCCTTCACGGGAGCTCACTCCAGTGTAGGTGCCCTCAGCCACCTTGACTATGTCGCCCTCGTTGGCCGCGTCGACGGCATCCTGCACGTTGTCGTACGGATGCAGCCTGACGGGCAGACGTGCAGCTCAGAATTGGGAGAAGCTGCCACACCGGAAGACGTATGTGCACCCAACACCCAGGCAAACGTCAACCCTGAGCTGAGAATGAAAATAAGTGCTACGAAACAAGCTTTATTTCTCATAAAACCCTCCTTGTTGAATGATGGCTTATGTTGATTTGATGCCACTGTGGCTGCTTCTGCTCTGCTTATGAGCTACCCCAATCAGAAAAGTGGGACATACGAATATTTATATTATTATCGCGCTGATTTTCACAGATGCAACACGCAACCCGAAATATTGATTAGTGAATATGAATAGATAATCCTGCCTGAAACAATCATATAAACAGCTTACTATCAAAAGACAAGAGATGGGGTTTGTGATGAATGGAGCATATTAACCAACCTAAGACAGAAGTGGATTTCGAAAATAAGGCAGGTGAAATTATGAAATAGTAAGCCGCCCAATGGATTGTCATTTTGTATTACAATCCATTATAACCATAGAACAAGAGGAGGTCAGAAATGAGTGACAAACCATCCATTGATGTCGAGCGCCGGCGTAAGGCGGACAAACCCACCGAACGAGCCGAAGCACCCATCAGGCGCCAAACCGATGGGGGAGGGGCAGGACCAAGCCGGCCAAGTGGTGGAGGCCTGGGCGGGTTGCCTATCCCAACCGGCGGAAAACTAGGTGGATGTGGAGGAGCCATCGTCATCATTTTGATCATCGCTTATTATTTAATAAGTGGAGGTGGAGGGGGTAACCTGGACACATCCACCCCGCTCCTGGAACAACCCACCGAAAGCAACCCGATCACAGAATCCTTGCCTACCAATACCCCCCGCCCAACCCGCGTACCCCAGGCGGGCCAAGCCGGGCAAAAGTGGCTGGTGATGCTCTACCAGGATGCCGATGACCAGGTATTGGAGCAGGATATTTTCGTAGACCTGAACGAGGCTGAGCGGGTAGGTTCGTCCGACCGGGTGTCCATCGTGGCACAGCTGGACCGCTATAAGGGTGCGTTCCAGGGTGATGGCGATTGGACCTCGGCGCGTCGCTATTTCGTGACCCAGGACAATGATCTGAATCGGATCAGCTCAGAATTGGTGGACGACCTGGGCGAGGTGAACATGGCGGATGGCGGCAGCCTGGTGGACTTCGTCACCTGGGCGATGCAGTCCTATCCAGCAGACCGCTACGTTCTGGTTTTATCGGACCACGGTATGGGATGGCCGGGTGGCTGGAGCGACCCAGCCCCAGCCAGCAGTGACAGCGGCCGTGCTCCGCTCATCTCGGCATTAGAGGGAGATTTCTTATATCTCTCTGAGATTGACCAGGCTTTGGGGGATATCACGAAGCAGACCGGGGTGGATAAATTGGATATCATCGGGCTGGATGCCTGTTTGATGAGCCAGCTCGAAATTTATGCAGCCTTGCAGCCGCATGCCCATCTCGCTCTGGCTTCGGAGGAAGTTGAGCCATCATTGGGGTGGGCATACGCAGGTTTCCTGCAGGAGCTGGTGGACAACCCGGATATGGACAGCCAACAGCTGGCGTCAGACATTGTGAGCACCTATGTGAGCCAGGACTTGCGCATCACGGATGACCAGGCCAGGCAGGACTTCTTGCGCCAGGGCAGTCCCATGGGTGGTTTCTTTGGTGTGAGCAGTGTCAGCGCCGACCAGCTGGCCAGGCAGATTGGGCGCGATGGAACCCTTACCGCGGTTGACCTGGATGTGCTGCCAGACTTAATGACACAATTCAACAATTTTGCTTACATCTTGCAGAATGAAGATCAGTCGGTGGTCGCCACTGGGCGGGACTATGCCCAATCCTATACCAGTGTGTTTGGAAAACAGTCTGTACCTTCTTACATTGATTTGGGTCACTTTGTGCAGCTGGTTGCCAAAGAAGCAAATAGTAATGACGTAACCCAGGCAGCCAACGCAGTCATTGCTGCCATGAACAACGCGGTTGTGGCGGAGAAACATGGATCAGGAAAACCCGGCTCCACTGGTATCGCGATTTACTTCCCCAACTCCACCATGTACAATTCGCCGTACACCGGACCTCAGTCCTACAATCTCATCGCTGAGCGGTTCGTACAATCCTCCCTGTGGGATGATTTCCTGGCTTTTCACTACAACGACCGTTCTTTCCGCTCGGATGCCGCTGAGGCGGTAGCTCCAACTGCAGGGATGGCCTCACGCGCTCCGGGTGCAGGGACAATTACTTTATCCGGGATTTCTGCTTCGAGTGATTTATTGGCTATGGGAGAATTGGTGCGGCTGAGCATAGATATAACCGGTCAGAATATCGGCTATGTCTACCTGTTCCTCGGTATGTACGATACAGCTTCCAATTCAATCTTTGTGGCTGACACCGATTACCTGGAAAGCTCCGATACGCAAGAACTCTCCGGTGTGTATTATCCAGTTTGGCCGCAGAGCGAGTCGTTTACACTCAATTTCAATTGGGACGGATCGCTATTTTCCGTTTCGGATGGCACGACGTCGGTGGTGGCATTGCTCGCTCCGGGTGCTTATGGCGCTACGGCAGATGAGGCTGTCTATAACTTGAGCGGCACCTACACCTTTGCTGATTCAGGTGAGCAAAGATATGCCCAGCTGCTCTTCATGGATGGGAAATTAATCAAGGTGTACGGTTACCAGGGATCAGATGACACGGGTGCTCCAGCAGAAATCACCCCAGCGGAGGGGGATACTTTCACAATCCTGCAAAAATGGATGGACCTCGATGAAAGCGGCAATGTAACCCAGGTGGTGGATGTGCCCAGAGATACGCTAACCTTTAGTAGTAACAGTGTCTTTACCTGGTCTGCTGTATATGCTCCTGCCGGGGATTATCTGGTGGGGTTCATGGTGGCGGACCTGGACGGCAATACCAGCCAATCCTTTACACAGATCACGATGCGTTAGGGTTAAGTCTGATTGCAGGTGATGATAAATTGATCATTACCCTGTGCCAGTGAGATACAGCCAGGTAAACGCTGGTGATTAAGGAGTAGTTATTGGATGTACACTTAAGTTAGACTGACTTTCTACCCACACACCGGGTTCACTTGAAGTGACTAAGCCCAAAAGTGTGTGAGGCGCAAAACTACTCATCTACTTTAACCAAAAGCAGGTCGACATTTGTCGATCTGTTGTTTTTTGAGTTTGCTATCGTTCATCTGGTTGTCATCTTGGCTTGGTATATTATATCCAATTGGATACACAATATCATCTATTTTTGAAGGGAAAATTCTATGAAACATTTCTCCGCAATATTGACCGCTATTGTCATCACTACCTTAATCGGCTTAGGAATTATGGTAATCGGTGTGAGTGCCCTAACCAATACGAATACCGTAGCACTCCAAAATTCACCCAATGCCAGCTCTAATGGCAATAATCTCACCAATGTTAGCAATGATCCTGCGGCACAATCCGCATCTGCTTCGTCAAATACACAGCAATTACAACAGCAAGTGAGTGACCTGACATCTCAGCTGGATCAGGCTATTCAGGCAATCCAACAGTATCAATCGCTTTTATTGGCATTGCAACAACGGGGGGTGATTACGATTGACCGGAATGGAAATATCTACCTTCCCCAAACTGGCTCAACAAATTTTCACTAGGATGAGACAATATTTATTAATTATCCGGATAGTTTATTTACCCAACCATCCAATGGATTTAACTGAAAGGTATCGAACATGAAAATCATTAAAAAAGGTATGCGGCTGTGGATTACCGTTGCATCCCTATTCAGCTTTCTTACAGGCTGGGTGTTGTTTGCCCACGCCAATAAACCCGCTCCGTTACAAATCTATCAGCCTGTGCAATCCGCCCCTGCTTCCAACCCACAGTTCCAGTCATTCAACCGCAATGCACAGACGGGAGGAGGGTTCCCATTTATAGTGCAAAGCCAAAACCCTTCCTTGCGTCCACGTTTACGCACTGGCGGTTCATAACATGCACTATGATGAATTTCGGGCAATGAACTCGAACATCGTTCTGGCAGCCAGCGGAAGCGACCTGTCCCGGATCAAAAAAGGATTCATGTCAGCCCGCCAGCTCATTAATCCGAAGCGAACAGCGCTTCACCCGTTTTTCTGAAGCGAGCGAGCTTGCCCAGCTCAACCACTCAGCGGGGGACTGGTTCCAGGCATCAACTGAGATGTTCCAGGTGATAGAACAGGCACACAGGCTGGCCATCGAAACGGATGGGTTATTCAACCCGGCGATTCTCCCGGCTTTGAAACACGCCGGTTACGACCGCAGTATGGATGAAATAAGGAATAGCCCACCTCGAATGATGTCACCTCAGGTGGTGGAAACACTGGATTTTCGGCTGATACAGCTCGATTTGGATTCGAAATCCATCTTCCTACCGCTCGGGATGCAAGTTGACCTGGGTGGGATCGCTAAAGGGTGGATTGCTGAGCAAGCTGCACTGCAGCTGGCAAAAGTCACCAGCTCGTGTGCAGTCAGCGCTGGCGGTGATATGTTCTTGATCAACCTGCCAGAGGGTGAATCGACCTGGGAGGTCAGCCTTGAAAGCCCACTCCAGCCTGACCAGGACCTGGCAATTTTGCACGTCTTGCCAGGAGGGGTGGCTACATCATCTATTGCCAAGCGCCAGTGGCAGCACAACGGCCAAATTCAGCACCACCTGATTGACCCACGCAGTGGTAAACCTGCGCTGACTGAATGGCTGAGCACCACTGTCTGGGCAGAGGAGGCCGTTGAAGCCGAGGTGTATGCCAAAGTCCTATTGATCGCTGGACCACAGGCAGCTGAAGGCATATTTAAAAACCAAACATCGAAAGCTTACCTGGCTGTGGATAAACATGGTTGGGTTCACGGATCAAAAAATTATCATGAGGTGTTCCATGTCTAGTCTTAAAACAATTTCAAGCGAATCCGGCCATAAACGCCTTGGCTTCTGGATACTTGGTGGGGGTTTCTTGTTAGGCGCAGTGCTCCTGGGAGCCTTGGGATTCTTACTATTCAAGTACTTACCAGCGGGTCAAGCCATCGCCAATCTGTTGTCAAGGCTGTTTGCTACCAACAGCGTGCATACCACCTGGTATATCACGCGGGCTGCGGGTTGGATGGCTTATTTCTTGCTTTGGTTTTCGATGGTCTGGGGTCTTGCGATACCCACCAAGTTCTTTGAGCGCTTTCTTTCCCCAACGTTCGCCGTAGATTTCCATGAGTATATCTCACTGCTCTCGATCGGCTTCATAATACTGCATGTCAGTGTCTTGTTAATCGACCAATACCTGCCTTTCACACTGGTTCAAATTTTGGTGCCGTTCTTCTCGAGCTACCGACCCTTGTGGGTGGGGCTTGGCGTGCTGGGTTTTTACCTGACTTTATTGGTTACAATCACGTTTTACCTGCGGAAAAAGATTGGTCAAAAGAAATTCAAGGCTATTCACACCCTGAGCCTGGTGTCCTACCTTGGGGTAGTTCTGCACGCTTTCTTCACTGGAAGTGACTCTTCTCTCGGGGCAGTGCAGCTCATCTACTTAGTCACGTTCCTGGTGGTCGTATTCCTGACTTCCTACTGGTTGATCCAAGCCAGGCAAATCAAAAGGAATAAAGATGAGCGCTATTTGGTACCCAATCGCTCCAAGGTTGTGCGACAGTGATCAGGAAAGTTGTATAATCTCGATATGCGCCTGTTGCTCATCGAAGACAACCAACGCCTGAGGAATTCAATCGAGCTGAGCCTGGAAGAATCGGGTTATGTGTTGGACACAGCAGCTGACGGGTTGGAAGGGCAGGAACTTGCCGAGTTAACCCCATATGATGCCATCATTCTCGATATTATGCTGCCCAAACGCGACGGGTTGGAGGTTTGCAGCAACCTGCGGCGCCAGCATTTACGCACCCCCATCATCCTGCTCACGGCGCGTGATACGGTTGAAGACCGGGTGAAAGGCCTGGACAGTGGTGCAGATGATTACCTGATCAAGCCTTTCTCCATGGATGAGCTGCGCGCCCGGCTGAGGGCCTTGTTACGGCGGGATGCTCCCGATAAAACCAGCCTGCTGATCGCGGCTGACCTGGAGCTTGACCCAGCCACGCACAACACCCAGCGAGCCGGGGTGCCGATTGAACTCACTGGAAAGGAATTCGCCCTGCTTGAGTACATGTTGCGCAACCCCAACTGGCTTATCACACGCGAAATGGCTGAACGGCATGTGTGGGATTACGGCGGAGCCAGTGCTTCGAACCTGGTAGATGTCTATATCCGCCGTCTACGCCGCAAACTGGATGATTCCTTTGAGGTAAAGCTGATAGAAACGGTGAGAGGTTATGGGTATCGCTTAAACAAGCCGGAAGGATAACTTCTTAACCATCACCCCCAGCCTGGTGCTTAACCTGCGGGGAGGAGATTTCTCAAAACTTATGAAACGCCGGGGAAATATCATCAAACAATCCCTAGTCATATTTTTCCACAGCATACGTTTCCGGCTGGTGCTGTGGTTTGTAATTATCTTGGGAGTGGTATTGGGGCTATTCAGCGGCTTTGTCTATTGGCGCCAGGTACAAGATATTCGATCCATTGCACTGGGACGATTGAACATGAAACTAGAACGACTGGCTGGCTCACCAAACGAAGGGGAACATGTACTTGAGCAACCGCAGGCAGTCTTTTCGGTGATAGCCGGTAACCCACTGGACCTGAACACAAATTTGCAGGAAGGCGACATAGTAGCACTTCAAGCAGCGGATGGCGTAATCTTGCAAAGCACTGGCGCGCTGACGTCTGGACAAATCCAACAATTAAACCTCCCTCTCGTTGGGTGGAAAGGCGTCCAACAGGTTACGGTTCCTAAGATTCCACTGGTCGAAAACAATCAATACCTGTTTATCGACCCGATAATCATGCAACATGAACAGATTGCCGGTTACCTGTTGGTGGGTGTGCCGTTGGATGCGAACAACCAGCTGGGGCGACTGCTGGTCTCTCTGATTATTGGCAATCTCCTGACCCTGGTAATAGCCCTGTCGGGAGGCTTTTGGTTGGCTGACCGGGCAATGCGCCCTGTTCGAACCATCACTCAAACAGCACAGCAAATTTCCGAAACTGATCTCCACAAGCGTCTGCATTTACCTGGCAAGGATGAGCTGGCAGAGCTGGCCAATACTTTCGATGATATGCTAAACCGCCTGCAGGCTGCCTTTGAACGCCAGCGGCAGTTTACAGCCGACGCCAGCCACGAATTGCGCACTCCATTAACGATCATCGACCTCGAAAGCAACCGGGTGTTATCCTCCCGGCGTTCGGTGGAAGAATATGAGTGTGTCCTGGGCACTATACAATCGGAAAACAAGTTTATGATCCGCCTGGTGAATAATTTACTGTCCTTGGCGCGCATGGATGCAGGGCAGGTGAATCTAAAAACCGATACACTGGACCTGAGTGACCTGACCCTGGAAGTGATCGAACGTATGGAGCCATTGGCCAAAGCCCAGGGGGTGGTATTGTCCATCGGAGAGCTGCCGGAAATTCTAATCCTGGGCGATCACCCTACTTTGATTCAGATGATCACTAACCTGGTGGAAAATGCGATTAAATATTCAACCACCGTGGCTGCCCCACAGGTGAGTATTTCTGCGGGCAGGCGGGAAGAAGCAGGCCAGCTGTTAGGTTGGGTGTGCGTGAGTGATAATGGAATCGGCATCCCCGTAGAACACCAGGCGCATATCTTTGACCGCTTTTACCAGGTGGAGGCATCACGCAACCGGGTTGGCAGTATCGACGGTGATTCGGGTGGACGGGAATCATCTGGAACTGGCCTGGGGCTGGCCATCTCACAATGGATTGCCCAAGCGCACCACGGCGAAATTCGGGTGGAAAGCGTGGTTGGCAAGGGGTCCACATTTGAAGTGAGATTACCGGTCTATCAGCCAGCAGAATGAATTCGACTCAAGTAAATTCTACTACCGCCGATGATTTCAGAACCTGACCTGTTTTCTGCTTTGGCCTGTCGAACAAGGCTTACAGGCCGATAGTACAGGTTATCTAGCTGGTTAACACCCCCTGGATTACATCGGTCCATAAGGGATCATCATGACTACGCATCCACATACGCAGCTAGATAACTACGCCAGCAAGATGGCAAATCCATTGAGTATTGCTTTGTTGCTTGGCTTTCCTTTCACCGAATGACCTGCGGCAGGTATACCCAGTGGTTGAAAATGATGGGCTTGGTGGTGATGAGAATGTGACTGTTCCCTACAGCTGAGCCTGCGCTATTACTTGCAGTCACCGTGATAGTTTTATTACCAGTGCCACCAGCTGGCCATGTGAAGCTGACCGTGTCACTGATACCGCCTCCTGTATGTGTCTGCGTGGTTTGCCCAGTGGCTTCCCACACATAGGTGATAGGGGTGGTTGTCGTGTTGGGCTTAACCGTGGCTGTGAAGGAATAGCTGACATTGATAATACCTGTAGTTGGCCCGTTGATTGTCACCGAGGCAGGCGCTGTGGGTGTGACCGTGATATCAGGTGTGGCAAAGCGGATGCTCTTGGCATCAAACAGTGTCTTGAGGTTTCCAAAGCCATCATCGCACAAAAACTGTGCATGCCTCACCCAGTATGAGACGTTTGGATTATCCGCCGTATCCAGGGAGAGTGAAGGATAACCAATGATCATCCAGGAGGATGACATGCAGTCCGGGTTGGTTGGCATAGGATAGCTGATGTTCAGATCGTCTGCTTTGTCTATGTATTGCTGTTGCCAGGTGGGGTTGGTCGTCTCACAATTGGCGGTGCACGTCAAATAGCTCAGGTCGAGCTCATAGGTAGCAAATACCACCGATGGGCGATCCTGGCTATCTAGCGCTAAGTCCAGCGACCAATAAAGGTCGTTGGTAGGGTAGTTTAGCGTATAGCTGGACCAATTCCCAGGCGTGAGCGGTGAGACGTTGCTCCAAGCATAATACAGCCAATTGTTGTCAGTTCCATCATAATAGGCGATGCGCGGGCGGCCCTGCGTATCCACCCGCAAGACATAGCTATAGTAGCCCAGGTAGTAACTACGTGCAAACAATCCTACACTGCCCCAGTTGGCAGCGTTCGAACAACTACTGTTGCATTCAGCATAGAGCAGGGAGGTGATTTGTCGTCGTAGCCCAACACCCGTGGCCGGTCGTTCTGGTCGAAGACCAACTGCAATGCATATCTGGCTTTTTAAGGTCGGGCGTGGTCACGGCGGTGGTTTGCCAATTGGACGCAGTGGTGCAGTCGGCGTCGCAGGTGAGGTAGTTGAAACCGTAATCCGGATAGTTCGACATCTCGTAAACCATGCGCGGCCTCCCCTGGGTGTCGAGCGCCAAGTAGCGCACATTGTGCGGGTAACCGGTCGCCGCCGGCAAACCACGGCCACCGACATCCAATTGGCTGCGCTGTCCGTGCAATTAGCATTGCACTCGGCATAGTAGTAGTTCGTGTCTCCGCTGTACTCGGCGTACCACATCAGGCGCGGGGCGGGCCCCGCTGGCGTCAACGCCCAGCGTCGGCTCGGCCAACGAGTCCGCGAGGCGTACAGTGGTGACTCGAGCCAGTTGGCCGGGTCGCCGCAGTTCAAGGCGCAGTGAGCATAGTGGATAGCGTTACTGTCGTAGAAGGTCAGGTGAACACCCCCA
>CAVZEP010000035.1:0-12784 GCA_963774275.1 uncultured Chloroflexia bacterium
GGGTACGATTTACAGTTAGTTTTATCACTGCGTAAGCGACAAATTAATATCGGGCAACTCTCTGGAATGTTGATTGCATTCCAATGAGGGATCACGAAAATAGGAGTACCTTATGAAGATCCAAGCTTCCTTAAAGATGATTCGTAGGATCGGGCTCCATCAATACAAAAACTGGAAGATCCTGTTCGTTGTATTTATATTCCTTGGCCTGTTTGTAATCCCTGTGGCTGCATACACTCTGAACAATGACGCGATCGGACAGCCAGAGGCTGTCGGGCCGATATCCAACCTTGCAAATGATCAGTTCGCTCCCGTGATAGCATATGCTGATCCCCCCGTAGATCGGTACCTGGCTGTATGGGAATATGCCTTCACTGAAACTGATTACGATATTTATGCAAACCTGGTAAATAATGATGGCTCCCCCTACAGTAGCGAGATTATTATTGCGAACAGCGGGTCCATGGAGACGCACCCGGGGGTGGCATATAATCCTGCCATGCAAGAATACTTTATCGTCTGGGGGACTAAAAATTCCGATACCGACCACCGTATCTATGCATGGCGGATAACTGCAGACGGCTATCCGGTTGGGGATTTGATAACCATCGCTGCTGCTGGAGCTTATGATGAGAAGCCGGTGGTAACATATGATCCCGGCACCCATGAATACCTGGTGGTGTATGAACGCCGTGCCGGCGCAGATGAATTCAGGCACCAGGACCTATATGCGCAGCGAGTGTTCGAAGATGGGACGTTGAGGGGCGGCTTAATTACGATCGCCAATGGCCTCCTGGATGAGCAAGCACCGGCAGTAGCCTGTGACGGTAATAATTATCTGGTTGTATGGCAGGGGGACTATATCGAGGAAACCAACATTTATGGCCAGCGAATTGAAAGCACCGGGCAGCTCATCGGGAGCGCTTTTGGTATTTCTACCTGGGAGTGGGACCAGCTCGTGCCCCGGGTGACATATAACAGCAATGACGGTCATTATTTTGTCGTGTGGGAAGACCATCATTATGCCCCTTCAGGAATTTATGGCTACCGGGTGGACCAGTTTGGAAATTTGGTTGGATCCCAGGTGAGCATATCCGCAAGCGGAGATAAGGATCGCACTGACCCGGATGTTGTTTATCTCCCCGAAGCCCATAGCTATTTGGTGGCGTGGCAGTTTGCTTTCTCAAGCACGGATCACGATATTTACTCAATCCGAATTGCTTATGATGGCTCGCACCCTGATGAAGAGATACCAATCTCAACCACAGGTGCGGAAGAAATGCACCCGGCAGTAGCATCCAATGGGGGGAATCGCAGGCTGGTTGCCTGGGAGGATTGGCGTGATTACAATATCACCGGTGTGGATATTTACGGTTCGGAGGAAATTTTAATCATTCCAGTCTTCTCCGGGCATGTATATGCCGGCGATGTTGGCATCATCACCGACCCAATAGGGGGGGTGCTTGTACAACTGGGATGCTCGAATACTGAGGGTGTATTCGGCAATTTAATTGGCCAGGCGATGACGAATGTTCTGGGGGAGTACTATCTGCCAGGGGTTATCCTTTGCGAATTCTATAATATCCGGGAAACAGATCCAACCGGATATTACTCCATTGGCTCAGAAACTGTTAGCGGAATCAAGCTCAGCAGTAATTGGATTTACTTTACTTACCCCCTGGTGGGTAAAGAACTATCCGGTAACAACTTCTGGGATAAAATCCAGGGACCTGAGGATGACACGCCACCAGGCAACTGGGCGAATTTCCTACCGTCTGGGTGGGTGAACGTCCAGACGATTGATGTCTCTGAACAGGTGGAAGATACATACTCCGGGTTGGACGTCTCCACAGCAGAATTTAATTATTCATTCGATAGTGGGGCTTCCTGGAGTGGATGGCTGCCAGCTGCGATCACCGGTGTTCCTGGAGACACAAACCCACAGGTGATGTCGGCAAGCGTCCCATTCGGGAGAGACACAGTGACTGAAGCTCAGAACCTGGTCCGGTTCCGGGTGGCGGATATGGTCGGCAACCTGGGAGAAGGCCCGCTTCACGAGGTCCAAATCGACACGGTCGCCCCCAACAATCCGACCGGAGCCGATTGCCCAACACACCCGGTGAATGTATGGTCCTCCATCAGCCAGATCAACTGCAACTGGTCGGGAGCGACCGATGCGAGTAGTGGAGTCGCCGGATACAATGTAGACTGGAATGCTACTCCCGACAGCATCCCAAGTCCGTTTATAGAATTTACCGGGGAACAAGCGGACAGTGGTCCAATGAGTGACGGTACCTGGTACTTCCACGTGCGCGTCATGGACCAGGCTGGAAATGCGGCCAGCGGTGCGATCCATTATGGTCCCATCCTGATCGACACCGACCCTCCAACTGCGTGGATCACAACCTCAGGAGGTACGGTTAATACCCGGACAATCAACGTCGGCTGGGCGGGCGGGGATACTGCTTCGGGCGTATTCAGGTACGATGTTCAGACCGACATAGATAGCGCAGGATGGACTAACTGGCTGAGTGCAACTCAGTCCTCTACCGCGGTGTACACAGGCGACAATGGCCAGGATGTGTCTTTCCGCGTGCGTGCCTGGGATGAGGCTGGTAATGTAGGAGATTGGTCCTCATCTGTGTCGGTGAGCTTCGGTGTGAACATCAGTGTGCGAGTGATAAATGAATCTGGGTCGAGTCTGGCGGGTGCCATGGTTTACAATGAAGATACCTACTCGGGAAAAACTGACGCATCGGGTTACATCACAATTTACGATGCATTGATTGATGACGAGCTGGCTGCACAATACCTGATTCACACCGAGGCAGCAGCGAAGCCCAGCCATAGCATGGGTGGCAGCACCAGCTGGGCATGGCGTGTGTACCTGACCAGCATCCAAATTCCTAATAGCGGCACACCGCAGCTATTTGTCGTGACAGATACGAACGCCATACAGGTGCTGACAGTCCGTAAGGACCAAACGCTGATTGGATTCCATGTCATTATTATTACAGTGTGGGATGCCAGCAGCGCTTATCTCGCGGATCTGCGTAGTGCAGCGGAAAGCGCCTCCGCCTTCCTGTACGACGTTTCTAATGGGCAGATGTTCTGGGAAACCATTGAAATTTATGACAATGAAGAGAATGGTGCGGCAAATGACATGGTTATGTATGCTATCAACGGATATCGCCCCAATGCGTTTGTGTCTGCGATTACACAGTCTACTGGGCGGATGATGATGGGACCTGACTGGTCAACGGCTTGGTCAGACCGATTTGCATACGCCTCAATGATCCACGAATTCGGGCATTATGGGTTGTGGCTGTATGATGAGTATCTGAAGCGCGATGGCTCCGGTGGTGGCAGCTGCACTGTCAATCACGGTACCGATACGGCTGGCGAGCCAACCCGTGCCAGCATTATGGATAACGAGCACATATCCAGCGAACTGTGCTCCGATGCCGACCCCAATCATGCCCACGATTCTGAAACTGCACAGGACAAAGAAAATAATGGTGAGACTACTTGGGGAACGGTGATGCGGGTGTACGAAGATGATTCAAACCCCGAGCGCTGGACGTTACAATCACCCGATACGCGCGACGTTGCAGTCGTACCCGGACCGACTGCCTTACCCATTACCGATTGGATGTATGTGTATGTTCACGATAACGACACCAATGTCTGCGATCCCTATAACGTTACGATCACGTATTTGAGCGGTACGCCGGTAGCCAATGCCAATGTGGCGGTGAAGTCACCGACGGGTCCGAATATTGATCAAGGTAAGACAAACCAATCCGGCACGATCAAGATCCGCGGCGCACACAATGGTGACGTATTGGTGGTAACGACGAATACCATGTATGGGTTTATAACCATGAGCTGCACACCAGCTGCACAAGGCCAACCATCCCAGGTCGAGCAGGAGACGGTTATTATCGAGCCCTACCCGTTCACCCTGGCGGTGAGTACAGTGCCATCGAGCGCGACCAACGTGCAAATACAGGTACGGCCTTCGGTGGACCTTCCTTCGGCACCACAAGTTCAGCTGTGGCAGGAGCTGGCAGCCGAACCCGTCAATGTTGTCGTTACTTTTGACGATGGCTCCGGGTTGTATATTGGAGAAGCCGCAATCAGTCCGGAGCTGGACTTACGGGGATATATCGATGTCTCGGCAACCGATGCAGGGGGTCAATCCGTCGACCTGGCCGTCCCATTCAGTGTTGATATCGTCAATCAGGAGAGCTTAACCTGGCTTAAATCCAGTGATGGCCAGATGGAAGTCTTCCTGTCAGCCGGCAGCCTGCTAGGCAACCTGGCAGCAAACATCCAAACAACCTCCCAGGTGAATGAGCAGCAAGAAAAGGTGACCCTCGTTGGCAGCGCTTACGAAGTGACAATCTCGAACGGTGAGAATACACTCCAGCTGCCAGCGACGATGAATATCTATTTTTCCACGGAGTATCAAAACTATGCACTTGGACTCTACCGATGGGACGCAATCCACCAGAATTGGATCTTGATCAGCACGAGCGTCGATCGGGTGAATCATTTTGTATCGGGGCAGATCACCGAGCTGGGCATCTATGCCTTATTGGGGCAACCCATGCATACCATCAGCCTGCCCGTGATCTTTAGGTGAGGCAGTTAATATTTAACAGGAGGTAAACAGGCTTTGCGGGCTTACCTCCTGAAATCAACGTGACCCGACTTCTCGAATGAAGTAATAATGGGCACCGTCGAACCGGTAAAAAAGGATAAAGCTTATAACCTGACCGTATAGCGATTACCCTACCTTGCTCAGGCTCACCTTTCATCGAAACCTTTCACCCAGGAGCTTTTATGACTGAAACCCAACCCTCCGAAAAGCAAATAGATGTTGCTGCCGGTATCGCAAGACGCGCCAGGCAAATCCTGTTCATGTTCATCGTCATGGGGCTGGAGCTCTTCTTGGGAGCTGGCAGGATCAATTGGGGCTGGGCGTGGGTTTTCCTGGGCATTGGCTTGCTGAGTGTCTCCATCAATGCCGTCTTCATGCTACGGAGCAGCCCCGAAACGGTGGCTGAGCGCGGCAAACCCACGGAAGTGAAGGACTGGGATAAGCTGGTGGGTGGGCTTTTGCTGATGGGGCAGTATTTCCTGGTACCCCTCGTGGCTGCGCTGGATGTGCGCTTCGGCTGGACGGGAGAGCTTGCCACTGCCTGGCATGTGCTCGGGGCAGTGGTCTATGCCGCGGGCCTCGGGCTGACGGGTTGGGCGATGATCAGCAATGCATTCTTCTCCACTGCAGTGCGCATCCAGTCCGACCGGGGGCAGCAGGTATGCAAAAGCGGACCTTACCACTACGTCCGGCACCCGGGATACGTCGGGTTCTTCATCCAGGCGCTCAGCGTGCCCATCCTGTTGGGGTCGTTGTGGACGCTGCTATTCGCCATTCCTTTCGGTGCCCTGATGATCATCCGCACCGCCCTGGAAGACCGCATGCTGCAGAATGAGCTGGAGGGCTATGCGGAGTACACGCGTGAGGTGAGGTACCGGCTGTTCCCCGGGGTGTGGTAGGAAAAGTATCGTAATGTCAGGAACAGCTTAATTATAGCAAGGAGTCTATTCATTCCCGTTGCTGCAGATCCAAACTGTTGGGCAGTATGGTGTAGACTTCATCAAACCATCGGCTGGGCGGGAGCCAAAATAGAAGGAGGAAACGAAATGAAAAAAGCACATTGGTTACTAAAGATCCTTGTTCTTGGTTTGTTGGCGGTTCTGCTGGTAATCCCGAGCTCCTCGAAAGCTGGCGCTCCTTTCGGTGGTTCGTTGGTCATTTCCGAGGCTTCCGAATACGAGAAATCCCCGTCTGTCGCCTATAACAGCCAACGCCAGGAGTACCTGGTGGTGTGGTATAACGACCGGCCTGGATGCGATGACATCCGGGCACAGCGCGTGGGTAAGAATGGTGCATTGATCAGTCACCCATTTTATATCTCAGGAGGGTGCCCTGGTGAGCGGCGTTACCCTGACGTTGCCTATAATAGCTACAATGATCAGTATCTAGTGGGTTGGGAGCATTATGATCCTAGTGAAGGGTCAAGTATAAGGGTCCGGCGTATCTCTGGTGATGGAACGCTCATTGATGGGTCGGATATTATCGTCCGCGATGCAGGTTACAACCTCTTTACACCGGTCAAGCCAGCGGTAAGCTTTGCCTCCACGCCAACCAAGTACCTGGTCGTGTGGGCCGAAACGTGGCATCCGATGCCCATCACATACGAGATCCTCGGCCAGGTGGTTGGCATTGGGGGTGCCCTGGAAGGAAGCCGGTTTACCATTTCCAGCGGCACGAATGAGCTCGCTGAACCGGACGTAGCCTATAATCACAACGCCAATCGCTACCTTGTGGTGTGGCAACTGGATGCCGGTGCCCTGTATGACATCCATGGTCAGCAGGTGCATGGTGGTGGTGGTCTTTACCAGGGAGATATCACCATCGCTTACTGGACCAAATCCAGTACAGCTCCAGCTGTAGCTGCTATCCCCACCTCACCCACTGACGAAAAGTTCCTGGTGGTTTGGGAATTTCATGACACTCCAAACAACCGGGATATCTATGGTTTGCTGATAAAAGAGGATGGAACGATCGGCTCGGACATATTTATATCATATACCCCCTATGACGAATCCTCTCCAGCTTTGGCCACTTCAGATAGAAGCCTCAAGCTCTTTGTGACCTGGTGCGAACACCGTGGGATAATGGACAATGCCATCGTGGGTAGGGAAATCTCCTATACTGGTATCGGTGTGGGGGAGGCGGTCGAGTTTTCGGGAGTGGCAGCGGATTACCCAGCTGTGGCTGCTGGACCCAAAACCGACTATCTGGTAGTCTGGCAAGACCAGTTTATGGCTTCCACCAGCACAAACCTCTACGGTCAATTGTTCGGCAACCGGGCATATCTTCCAGTTGTCTACAATCACCCGTAACCTCTCGCATGTAAACATAGGGCAACTTGTTCCAATTAGACATAAGCTGCGGATGGATTGCCCCGGTCAAGAACATCGTCATAAATTATTTGGTCACCCAAACCTAAGGGTTGTTTGACTGCGTCAGCAACGCTGAGAGTTGGTATTGCATTGCCGTAAATGATGCAAAAGAAAGGATCCGATTCGCATCTGTAGGTGTATAAGTCGGTTGCGCAGGTAAAAGTAATAATTAATATTGGAGAGTTAGTTTACGATTCAAGTTCAATATGACCTATATAATCACGAGGTGAACCATGCGAACTGTTGACCTGCTGACCTGGTCAAGATGCGATCACTTCAAGAAATTTCTCGCCTTCGACCATCCGCACTTTGGCATGTGCGCCAATGTGGATCTGACCAAGTTTTACCCGGTCGTCAAACGAGGCGGTCACTCGATCAGCGTAGCCATTGTGTATGTGCTGGCACGGGCGGCGAATGCGATTCCCGAGTTCCGCTATCGCATCCGAGGGGAAGAAGTGGTCGAGCATGACGTTGTTCACCCATCATTTACGGTCCTGTCCACCGAGGATCGCTTTGGTTTTTGCATGGTTGACTATTGTGAGGATTACTCAGCATTTGCACTTAGGGCTGCTGAGGCAATCGCATTTGTGAAACAGCATCCCACCCTCAAAGACCCTCCCGGGCATGACAACCTGTTATTCATGACTGCGCTCCCCTGGGTGTCGTTCACAAGCTTTATGCACCCCATGCACTTAAACCCGGCCGATTCCGTGCCGCGCTTTGCCTGGGGTAAGTTCTTCAAAGAAAGTAAGCACTGGAAAATGCCACTGGATGTGCAAGCCCATCATGCCCTCATGGATGGGATCCATATGGGGAGGTTTTATTCGGAGGTGCAGGACAATTTGGATCATCCGGAGATCGTGCTGGGATAGAAATAGGGTAGTTGTTAACTGGTTCATTCTGCAGATTGCGACTTTATCACAAATGAATCCACTGGTTGATCAGGATCTGGACGATAATTGAGGAAAGTTCACAGAGGCAATCATCGATGAAAAAATGGCTTGAACTAAAACCAAAATGGGTGCTTGGAATCTTCATCATTCTCGATATCGTCTGGATTGGGATGGGGATGGGAGTGCCTTTCTTCTGCATCCTGTTTGGCTTTCTGGTCGGCTGGTATATCGTCTGGAATATCACCACAATCACGGACAATGTCCGCATGGTCTTACGGCAAGTCCTGCTCTATGCAGTGGTTACCGCAACCGTGACCCTGCTTGGGATGCTCATTATTTGGGGACCGAGCATCTCGTTCCTGTTCGATCCTGAACGAGATTTGGTAAACACGGGTGTTCCGATGATCTTGTATGAACCCAGGGCGAGCTTCATCGGCTGGCTTGTATTGATGATCGTGATTTCCCCATTCCTGCAATTGTTGACCACGCTTTTTGGCTCTTACATGGCAATGCTGCGTTGGCTCGAGAAGGTAGATACTTAACAGCATCTAATTCTAAATCTTGGAGCTCAAAAGGTAATATTAGCGGCCACCTGCACCTGGTTACCTGGCTAATAAGTGCTTTGGCAACCGGATGGGATTAAATTCTCCAAGACTGTATTCTTTGTTAGTGGGGTAAAATAGTCAAACTTTCCGATCAGGTGTGAACCCTCCTACTCACTGTTCGGCGCGCTACAAATAAGAAGAGGAGCTTTAATTACGAAGTTGTAACGCGAGTGAGTTATCTAGTGAAACCATCTCATCGACTCAATAGTGGATTGCGCAGGGAAGGGGTGAATATTCCACCCTCACAACCATAAATTAAAAGGACAAGGAGAATGAAGTGTCACCACAACTTATTAAAATCCTCATTGCCGGTGTGCTAATGGTGCACGGGCTGGGACACGGCGGGGCGATCGGCGCGCTGGTCTACATCGCTCGGGGTACGCCAGGCGGCAAGTGGCAGGCGGCCCGCAGCTGGCTCTTTACGGGATTGTCTCCCCAGGCCGCCAGGGTTATCGCCATCATCTTTTGGGCACTATCGCTGCTTGGCTTCGTGGCAGCTGCCCTATCGTTCTGGGGTATCCTGGTTCCAGGTGACCTATGGCGACCACTGGCACTTGTTTTTGCGTTTATTTCGTTCATCGGCATTACCCTGTTTTGGGGTACCTGGCCAATGTTCAATACCCTGGCGGCTCAGGCGGTGAATCTGGCAGTTATCGTCACCCAGCTCTGGATGCACTGGCCTCCGTTGGACATGTTTGGCAAATGAGCTGATAATCCAGGTTAAAGTTCCACACTTCCAGGTATCTGAAACATAGGAAGGAGAACGAGAATGACTTCCCAGATCAACCCTGATTTTGAGGTTGTGTATTATAAACTCAGAGACATCATATCCAGCTATGCTGGGGAGACCCTGCAATTGCGGACGGAAAAACCCCACCAGCTGGAATTAATCGGACCGCCTACCCCGTCCAGCCTGGGTAGGGAGGTGTGGTTTGGCGCAGTACGGATGGGTAAAAGATACGTGTCTTACCATCTTATGCCGGTTTATGCTTGCCCGGAGTTACTGGGGGGTATCTCTCCGGAGCTTAAGAAACGCATGCAGGGTAAATCATGTTTTAATTTTACCCATGCTGATGAACGCTTATTCAAAGAGCTGGATGAACTAACCCAGCACGGCTACGAGCGCTTCAAGGAAAAAGGTTTGATTGGGTAATAGAGAGGCAGGCTGCTGACATGGACAATTTAGAACAGGACTTTTATACCCGGCAGGAATCTCGTCTGCTGAGAGATTTTGACCGCATGGTGCGACAGGTCAAAAGTCCGATCCTTACCCGCTATGGTAGCGAGCGTGCAGCAAAGATGGTTGCGGCTGCACGGGAGGAATACCGTCATCTGCTGCCAGTGTTGCCCTACGTGAGGGGCAAACAACCCTTCACCCAATTCGTCATCTCGAGCGGTTGGTTCCTGGCGTTCCACCGGGTGATGCTTGCCCAGGGTGCGGACGTGAAAGAAACGGGCGAGCTGGCTTACCTGCTCTCACGTACTTACCTGGAGCGTGTGCCAGGTTTTTCCCGTCGCCTGCTGGGTTATATGTCGTTTTCTCCGCGCTATAAGAGCAACCTGCGCCAGCGGGCTGAAGCATCTCAAAAAAATCCCTATCCGCGCGGCTATATTGCCTTCTACGTGGAGGGCGATGGGGTGAACTTCGATTTCGGTGTGGACTATCACCACTGCGCGACCCTGACTTTCCTACAGGAGCAGGGGGCAGCGGGACTGGCTCCATACCTGTGTGCCTGCGATTATTTATATAGTGAGATGTTGGGCTGGGGTCTCAGCCGCACCACCACCCTGGCAGAGGGTGGCGAGGTGTGTGATTTCCGCTTCAAACGCGGTGGACCCACCCGAGTGATATCAACGGTGATTGATTTCGAGGCAATCCAATGAACATGGCTGAAAACCATTTGAAACTTCAATTACGCCAGGTAATCCCTTCTGACCTGCCCATTTTCTTCGAACAGCAGCTTGACCCGGACGCCAACTTTATGGCAGCTTTCACTTCCAAAGACCCTACCGATCGGGTTGCATTTGATACGCATTGGGCGAAGGTGCTAGCAGATGAAGGCATCACCATCCGTACCATCCTGTATGAAGGCAAGGTGGCCGGCTCGGTGCTGTGCCATTCTTGGGACGGTGATCCTGAGCTCAGCTACTGGATGGGCAAGGAATTCTGGGGGAAGGGTATCGCCACGCAAGCGCTTTCGCTATTTTTGGATGTGGTGAGCGTTCGACCGCTGTATGCGCGGGTGGCGAAGGATAATCTAGCTTCTATCAGGGTGTTAGAGAAAAACGGATTCGAGCTTAAAGAGCAAGGGAAGTGGTATTCGCATGCCAGGGGGAAAGAGGTGGACGAGCTGGTGTGGATAAGGCGATCGTGATTTTGCTAAAGGTGTAGGGGCGGAGCAGAAGGGAATTGGTAAGTAAATGCCAGGGGAAAAGAGATGGCCGAGCTGGTGTCGATAAGACGATCTTGATTTTTCATCAGGTGTAGGGGCGGGTCGCGACCCGCCCCTACATTATTCATTCATAAAGGAAATTGTCTCACCCCTCACGCACCACCATTTCTTTACGCTTGGCGGAGAAGTAACTCGCCATCGTTGCGAAAGCCGATATAAAACCAATGATAATCTGAAATAGCAAAATAAACCTGCCGGCATCATCTGTGATCCATACGAAGGCGAAGTGCATGGCAGGTGGGAAGGGATCCGCCAGGTGGGTGAAGCTGAATGGAAAGATCCTCCTCAGCCACAGCGAGCCTACCGCCAGGGATAGATCGGTAATTGCCTCTAACGGACGGGCAGGGTTGCGCCGTCCTTGTATGAGGCGCTGGATGGGTGGAAATAGGGAAATCACGATTGGGCCGTACAGGGCGAGCATTTCAACCCTGTTAAATCTTCCGGTGAAGAATCCGGTCTTTGCCCATTGGTGATAGCCAAAGAATACCAATAGCAGTAGCATCAAGATAGTGGTGTACAGTCCAGCCCACCTTTGCGCGGGGGTCAAATTTTCAGTATTGGGTTTTTCAGGCACTGACTCCAAATCATTTCTCCCATGTTAATTATTTACCGATTTATTTCCTCGCGTCTATTATAATATCTCTTATGGATAAGACTTCTTCGCAACGTTTGCTATATATAGACGCAATCCGCGCATTCGCTATCTGTCTGATCGTTATCCTTCATGTATCTTCACCTCTGGTTAATATAAGCTACTCATCAAGTGATTTCTACTGGTGGCCAGCCAATCTGGTTGACTCTTTCGCCCGGATAGGTGTACCTCTATTTGTCCTTGTGAGTGGCACCCTGTTGCTTGACCCCAAACGCATTGAAAGCCTTGGAATATTTTTTCGAAAGCGCTTTGTTAAAATTCTTATCCCCCTTATTGGTTGGTCGGTAATTTATCTGCTATGGCGCATCGTGTACGATGGTGAAAGTTACACTCTGCCACAGGCGATACGTTCAATCCTTGAGAATAAAGTCTCCAGCCACTTTTGGTTTCTATATATGATCATCGGGCTTTATCTCGCTACACCAGTCTTCCGCGTTTTTACTCGCACAGCTTCCGAGACCGAATATTATTACTACTTGATTATCTGGATTGTCGCAGTGGGTCTTTCGCCTTTTCTGGCACATTTTTTGGGGATATCCTTAGCTATTAGCTGGGTGGTCGTCACAGGCTTTGGAGGTTATTTTATTGGTGGATATTTCTTAAATCAAACCAATCATTCGCCACGCTCGCAATGGTGGTCCATTATTCTTTATCTTGTTGCATTAGTCACAACAATTGCTGGCACTTACCTGCTTTTTCGCCAAAAAGGGAAATTTGACTCATATTTCTATGAATATCTCTCTCCTAATGTGATCATCATGTCACTGGCAGCTTATATAATATTACATTGGCTGCCGTACGAGAGAATATATAATCGCTTACCGTGGCTAAAGCGGATTATCTCCCTGGTCAGCACGACTAGCTTCGGTGTTTATATGTTGCATTACCTGCTGTTGTCTATTCTAAAAAGTGGCTTATTGGGCTTTGTTCTAAGTAGTGCCAGTATTGCTCCTGGTGTGGGCATCCTGGTCACATTTCTGGCCGTAATGCCCACTAGTATCATCATGGTCAATCTTATCCAGCGGATTCCAATAATAAAGTATTTAGTTCCTTAATAATAGGATTTGACAACAGCGAGAGTATTACCCCTGGATTATCACTCAGACTTGTGTTATCCGTATTCCAACTGGTCCGTTCGTAAAG